>NZ_CP099391.1:1323991-1985987 GCF_023913515.1 Natronococcus sp. CG52 | reverse complement strand
TAGCGGAACGCGGGTGGAAGTGAATTGGGCCGGCAATATCCACTTTCTCGACGAGTGAAACGACGGCGACCGACGGGCGGGTCGGCGGAGCGGCCGATCACTGCCCCGTTCGATCGTACGTCGCCGTCGCTCGAGCGTCGGCCTCCGCGCACCGGTTCCGGACGACGGCTCGAGGACGTTCCTCCGAGGAGCCTGGGATCTCGAGTCGACGTCACCGAACGACGGTCACGGGCGCCGACGAGTGCCTGACGACGACCTCCGCGACGCTACCGAGCAGGATCCGCGTGACGCCCGAGCGGCCGCGACTGCCCATGACGACGTGGTCGATCGACTCGCTCTCGGTGCAGTCGACGATCTCTTGGGCGGGTGAACCGACCCGCGTCAGCGATTCGAGGTCCACGTCGGCGTCGTCGGCGATCCGCCGCGCTTCGGTCAGTTCCTCGTCGGCCTCCCGTAACATCGCTTGCAACTCGTCGTTGGTCTCGGGCGAGGCGGTGTTCGGGATAAACGGCGCGGCGGAGGTGTCGACGACGGTCAGCGCGAGGAACTCGTCGTCGGGAAACAGTTCGAGCGCGTACTCGAGCGCCTCCCGAGCGGGGTCCGAGCCGTCGAACGGGACGAGGATGCGCCGTGTCATAACTGACCGTAACGGTCCACCCCTCCTTCAGTCTGGTACCTGAACGGCAACGCGGGGCAGTCGAAGGGATCGTCGCCCGACTCGTTCCCACTCACAGCGCGAGGTACGGTCCGACGCCCAGAAGGACGACCCCGAGCGTGACCTTCAGTCGCGCGGGATCGACGACGTGTGCGATCTTCCAGCCGGCGACGACGCCGAGCAGCAACGGCGCGCCGACGACGATCGCGACCGGAAGCAGGACGTTTCCCTGGAGGGCGTATCCGGCCGTCGCGAACGTCGCGATGAAGATCGACTGTACCTGGGCGACCGCGACGGCGAGCAACATCGGGACGCCGACGAGCACGAGCGCCGGGACCGCGAGAACGGGGCCGCCGATTCCCAGCAGGCCGCTGCAGACGCCGAGGACGAACCCGAGGCCGGCGAGCGCGAACTGTCCGGATCGCGTCAGCGCCTCGAGATCGGCGAGCGGCGTGAACCCGCGTCGCTCCCGGTAGAGGATGATCCCGCCGACGGCCATCGAGACGCCGCCGAGGAGCGCTCCGAAGACCGCACGCGGGACGTACGTGTTCAGGTAGGCGCCGGCGAGCGCGCCGGCGATGCTCGAGAGGCTGAGAACGATCGCGATCGCACGGCCCTCGCCGGTCCGCATCTCCCCCGAGTAGAGGTACGCGACGCTGCCGACGAGCCCCGTGGCGATGAACGTCGCGTGAGCCGTTCCGGCGACCTGACTCGAGGGCAGCGTCGTGAGCGAGTAGAGAGCGATCGTCACGAAGATGCCGCCGGGTCCGATCGTCGTGATTCCGACGCCGGAGAAGAAGGCGATGCAGACGAGTAACAGTGCGAGCGAGGGCCCGAAGGGGATATTCAGCATCTGATTTGGTACCTGCGTGATCCGGATGTGCGTTTCGGAACCCCTAACGCTGTTGTTTGTCGCTCGAGAGCGGTCGAGTCGTCCACGACCGTGGTCGTCCGCTGTCGGTCATTGGTTATATCAACTCGAGGATCGAGTGTACGAGCGATTGCCCGGTCACGATCGACGTGAGGAACATCAGGACGACCGCCGTGAGAAAGAGCGCCTGTTCCGAGAGGGTCGGCTCGAAGTAGCGATTGACTGCCGCGTACAGCGCAAGTGCGGTGATCGGCAGCCCGACGACGCCGTTGACGGCGGGCATCAGAAGCGCGAGTCTGACCGGTGTGAAGTCGGTAAACGCGAGGATCGGGATCGCGAGGACGACGGACAGTCCGATCAGAAAGTGGACGGTTCGTCGGAAGTGAAGGTCACCGAACTGCGTGGAAATCTCGTAGGCTTGCGGAACCATGAACCCGGCCGCGAACAGCGTCCCGGTTGCGCTGGTGAACGAGGCTGCACCCACCGCGAGGACGAAGACGCCGAGTACCCACGGCCCGATCAGTTCGACAAGCGGCTCGGCCGGCGCCGTAAGTGTGAGCGCCACCTCGGGAACGGTCATCGCGGCGGCGACGATCACGGCCACGCTGAGCGCGATTACCGCGGTCAGGCCGACGGTATGATCGCGACGGTATCGGGAGACGAGATCCCAGTCCTTCTCGCCGTTCATGCTCGTCTGGATGAAGAAGTTGGGATAGTAGACGGTCGTCCCGAGTAGGGCGATGATCATCGTCATGTACTCGATTTCCCGGACGACGCCGGGAACGAACCCCGTCGCAACCGCGCCGAGCGAGGGCTCCAGGTTCGCGACGATGACGACGTACGAGGCGAAGATCGCGAGCACGAGCGCCGCGATGACGCCTTCGATGCGACTGTAGACTCGGAGTTCGACGAGCGAGATCCCGAGTGCTGCGGAAAGGATAATGCCGACGTAGAGGTTCGTCAGCGGCGTGAGGTAGACGAACGCGGCGCCCGCGAGTGCGTAGTTCGCGACGCTCCAGAACTGCATGATGAACGCGATACCGAGCGCGAACGGCTTCGCAGCCGTCGGCCCGATGACGTCTCTGATGTAGTCCATCAGCGGCAGATCTTTGGCCGCCAGTCGAGCGGACATCTCGTGCATGACGAGTCCGACGCCGAGTCCGAGGGGTAACACCCAGAGCAGGCCGAACCCGAACACAACGCCTGCCTCGGTCAGAATGTATACGGATCCCGCCCCGAAGATGTTCGCTGCAAACAGGAGCCCGAGTCCGTACTGGTGGACCATTCCCTTCGCTTTACTAAACGGAACGTCCGCAACAGAGCTGGTTTCTTCCATGGGTGCGTAATCTCCGAAACCGTGCCGAGACCGGATCGTCCGACTCGAGTCCGCTTCCGGACGCGGCGTAGCCGTCCGAAATTGGCGACGATCGACCGGCGAACGGTTGTTGTAGATTGCTGTAGCGAATCTACCAGAACGAACGACGCGGACCTGTTTGAGCGGAGAGCTTGAGATGTCGTATGTTTCCGAGAAAATTATATTGAAAGGGAGTGTTAATTCGACGTGAACGTACTCAGTCCCGATACGTTCGGTCGCGTTTTGGCGCGCTCGCGCGCGTACGCGAAGTTTTATAAATAGCCAGGCGCTATCCGAAAGCAGGTTTCTCATGTCCCAGGAAAGCGAGTACGGCGCCGGACAGATCCAGGTCCTGGAGGGGCTGGAAGCTGTCCGAAAACGCCCAGCGATGTATGTCGGTTCTACCGATACTCGAGGGCTCCATCACCTCGTCTACGAAGTGGTGGACAACTCGATCGACGAGGCCCTCGCCGGTCACTGTGACGACATCACCGTCGCCATCAACGCCGATGGTTCGGTGACCGTCGCGGACGACGGCCGCGGAATCCCCGTCGATATGCACGACGAGTACGATCGACCCGCACTCGAGGTGATTCTCACCGTCCTTCACGCCGGTGGCAAGTTCGACAACAAGTCCTACCAGGTCTCCGGTGGACTCCACGGTGTCGGCGTCTCCGTCGTGAACGCCCTCTCACAGCGACTCGAGGCCGAAGTCAAACGCGACGGCGGCGTCTTCCGCCACGAGTTCGAAGCCGGCGAACCCGTCGGCGACATGGAGCGGGTTCGCGATATGGAGCCGGACGAAGAGACCGGAACGCAGATCCAGTTCTGGCCTGACGAGGGCATCTTCGAGTCCATCGACTTCTCGTTCTCGACGCTCTCGAACCGACTGCGCGAACTGGCCTTCCTCAACTCGGGCGTCCGTATCAACCTCCGCGACGAGCGACAGGAGACGGAAGACGGCACGTACGTCGAGGAGACCTACGAGTACGAGGGCGGCATCCGCGAATTCGTCGAGTACTTGAACGAGACGCGTTCGGTGATGCACGACGACGTCATCTACTTCGAAGACCAGGATCAGAGCATCCAGGTCGAGGTAGCGATGCAGGCGACCGAAGACCTGCAGGGGTCGATCCACGCCTTCGCAAACAATATCAATACGCGCGAGGGTGGGACCCACCTCACCGGATTCAAGACCGCCCTGACCCGGGTCGTCAACGACTACGCCAACGAGCACAACCTGCTCGGCGACATCGAGGAGAATCTCAAGGGAGAGGACATCCGCGAGGGGCTCACCGCGGTGATCTCGGTCAAACACCCCGACCCGCAGTTCGAGGGCCAGACGAAGACCAAACTCGGCAACTCCGAAGTTCGAGGAATCGTCGAGAGCGCGATGCACGAGCGCCTCGGCACCTACTTCGAGGAACAGCCGGATACGGCTCAGGCGATCGTAATGAAAGCCGTCGAGGCCGCCAAGGCCCGCAAGGCCGCACAGAAAGCGGAGGAGCTCACGCGCCGGAAGTCGGCACTCGAGTCCACCTCGCTGCCGGGCAAACTCGCGGACTGCCAGACGAAAGATCCCGAGGAGGCCGAACTGTTCATCGCGGAGGGTGACTCCGCGGGTGGCAGCGCAAAACAGGCCCGGAATCCGGAGTTCCAGGCGGTGCTTCCGATCAAGGGGAAGATCCTGAACGTCGAGAAACACCGACTCGATCGCATCCTCGAGAACGACGAGATCCGGAGCATGATCACCGGAATCGGCGCGGGGATCGGCGACGAGTTCGACATCGACGACGTCCGGTACAAGAAGATCATCATGGCGACCGACGCCGACGTCGACGGGGCCCACATCCGGACCCTCATGCTGACGTTCTTCTACCGGCACATGCGGCCGCTGCTCGAGGGCGGCTACGTCTACGCGACCCAGCCCCCGCTGTACCGCATCCGCTACCGCGGCGAGACCTACGACGCGATGACCGACGCGGAGCGTGATCGGATCGTCGAGGAGAAGTGCGACGGCAACCCGACCCAGGTCCAGCGGTTCAAGGGACTCGGCGAGATGAACCCCGAACAGCTCTGGGAGACGACGATGAACCCGGACAACCGAATCTTGAAGCAGATCACCGTCGAGGACGCGGCCGCGGCGGACAAGATGTTCTCCGTGCTGATGGGCGACGCGGTCGAACCGCGAAAGCAGTTCATCAAGGACCACGCACCCGAGGCAGAGTGGATCGACATCTAACGATCGACCTTTTGCTCTGCGGGTGCGCCAAGGCGCACCCTCGGCAAAACGTCGATGAAAAGCCTCATCCCTCCCTTCGGGTCGGTCGTCGGCCCGCTCGCGAGTTCGCGTCGCGAACTCGCTCACGGATGCAACACTTGCCAACCAACCACGAAACACAGTGAACACATGAGTTCGGAAGTACCCGATCCGACGGACATCGAGGCGGCATCGATCGAGTCCGTCCGGATCGAGGACGAGATGGAGCAGAGCTACATCGACTACGCGATGAGCGTCATCGCCGGCCGCGCCCTCCCGGACGTCCGGGACGGCCTGAAACCCGTCCACCGACGCATCCTCTACGCGATGCACGAGATGGGCGTGAGTTCGGGCTCGAGCCACCGCAAATCCTCCTCGATCGTCGGGGAGACGATGGGTGACTACCACCCCCACGGCGACAGCGCGATTTACGACACCCTGGTCCGGATGGCCCAGGATTTCTCGATGCGCTATCCCCTCGTGGACGGCCAGGGGAACTTCGGCTCGATGGACGGCGATCCGGCCGCAGCGCCCCGATATACGGAGGCCCGGATGGCCTCCGTCTCCGAGGAGCTGCTCGAGGACATCGACAAGGATACCGTCGACTTCTCGGCGAACTACGACGATCGACTGCAGGAACCCGACGTACTGCCGGCGGCGTTCCCGAATCTCCTCGTGAACGGCTCCTCGGGAATCGCGGTCGGGATGTCGACGAACATCCCGCCGCACAACTTAGGCGAGGTGATCGACGCGACGATCGAGTTGATCGACAACCCCGACGCCACGGTCGAGGACCTGATGGACCACGTCAAGGGGCCGGACTTCCCGACGGGTGCGAACATCGTCGGTCGCGACGCCATCTACTCGGCGTACAAGACCGGCCGCGGACGGGTCCGCGTCCGCGCCGAGTTCGAGGTCGAGGAGTGGAAGTCGGGCCGCGAGCGAATCGTCGTCACCGAACTCCCCTACCAGGCGAACAAGGCCCGCCTCGTCGAGCGCATCGCCGAGGACGTCAACGAGGGCGAACTCGAGGGAATCACCGACCTTCGCGACGAGTCCGACCGCAACGGCGTTCGGGTCGTCATCGAACTCAAACGCGGCGCGAACGTCGAGGTCGTCAAGAACAAACTGCTCGAGAGCCACCTCGAGAAGACGTTCGGCATCATCAACCTCGCGCTGGTCGACGACCAGCCCCGGGTGCTCTCGCTCAAGGAGACTCTGTCGGAGTACGTCAGCCACCGACGCGAGGTCGTCCGTCGGCGCAGCGAGTACGACCTCGCCGAGGCCGAGGATCGCGCACACATCCTCGAGGGGCGGCTGAAGGCCGTCGAGAACGCCGAGGTCGTCGTCGAACTGATCCGCAACAGCGAGGACCGGTCGGCCGCCAGAGCCGGATTGCGCGAGGAGTTCGGCTTCTCCGAGGACCAGGCCGAACACATCGTCCGGATGCAACTCGGGAGCCTCACCTCGATGGAGGCCGCCGAGATCGACGAGGAGTACGAGGAGGTCCAGGCGGAGATCGAACGGCTGACGGAGATCTTAGAGAGCGAGTCGGAACTGCTGGAGGTCATCAAGGACGAACTCCGCGAGATCAAAGGCGAGTACGGCGACGACCGCCGGACCTCGATCATCGAGGACCAGGGGACGGTCACCCACGAGGACCTCATCCCGGAGGAGGAGGTCGTCGTCGTGATGACCGAAGACGACTACGTCAAGCGGATGCCGATCGACGGGTTCGACCCCCAGGGTCGAGGCGGCAAGGGGATCATCGGCGCGGACGTCAAGGAAGGCGACCGCGTCGCCTCCGTGTTCCGGGCGAACACCCACGACTACCTGCTGTGCTTTACGAACCACGGCAAGGTCTATCAGCTGAAGACCTACGAGATCCCGGAGATGGGTCGTACCGCTCGCGGCAAGTCCGCAGTCAACATTCTCGATCTCGAGGCCGGCGAGGATATCACGGCGATCGTCGACACCGACGCGTTCGGCGACGACGAGTGCGTGACGATGGCCACCCGGAACGGCTACGTCAAGCGAACCGCCGGCGAGGACTTCGATAACATCCGCTCGACGGGTATCATCGCCGCCGACCTAGAGGAGGGCGACGAACTCGTCGACGTCGAGGTAACCGATGGCTCTCAGGATCTCGTGATCGCGACCGAGGGCGGGATGACGATCCGCTTCGACGAGGCCGAGGTTCGCACCATGGGACGCAATGCCCGCGGCGTCAACGGGATCAAACTCTCGGACGACGACGCGGTCGCCGGACTGGTCGCGACCGACGAGGGCGACGAACAGGCGCTGCTGACCGTCACCCGGAACGGCTACGGCAAGCGAACGCCGCTCTCGGAGTATCGCACCCAGTCCCGGTACGGAAAGGGACTGATCGACATCAAGACGGACGGTCGAAACGGCCCCGTGACGGCCGTGAAGGCGGTCGACGCGGACGACCATCTCGTGTTGATGAGCGAACGCGGGCAGATCGTTCGCACGCGCGCCGACGAGGTTTCGTCGGTCGGCCGCAACACGATGGGCGTGATCGTGATGGACGTCGAAGACGGCGACGCCGTCGCTAGCGTCGACGTGCTACCGGCGGCCTCCGTGGCCGACGAGAACGAGACCGTCGAATCGAACTGATCGCGCGTTCGTCGTCTATTTCTCGATTCGAGAGGAGAATCGGTCGCTGAAGCCCGCCAGTCAGTGGTTCGGCTCCTCGGCCGGCGCGGCCATGTCGTCGATCCGAAGAATGAGAATGTTGTTCGTGTCGTCTCTGCCGTCGAGGGTCCCCTCGATGACGAGTTTCGAGAGCGGCGTCGGACCGACGGTGACGGAATCACCCTCCTGAATGTCGACCGTTCCCTGCATGTGGATCTCGGCGCGGCAGAGTTCGGGATGATGGACGCTCGAGAGGTCGATCTCCTCGACGATGACGCCCTCGACGGGTTCGCCCTCGTGCTCGATAGGGACCGAGGCAGGGTCGTCCATCTGCTGGATCTCGAGGGCCTCGAAGGCGGCGGCGGTCGGCTTGTAGCCACCTTTCGGTCCGGGTACACCCTCGACCAGTTGGAGCGCTTTGAGACTCTGCATCTGGTTGCGGATGGTCCCTGGGTTACGATCTACCTGTTCGGCGATATCTTCCCCCTTGATTGCGTCCTCCGATTTCTTGTGGAGGTTCGTCAATGCGCGGAGGATCTTCTTCTGACTGGGGGTGAGTTCAATTGATGACATGCTGTATTCTTCGTAATTGATTTCCTTAAACCCGACGGGTAGGCCGGGACATTCGCTCGATTAGGGTTTGGCCGCCCGACACGGTAATCAGTTTCCATTCCCGCTTTCTTCGAAGCTGGTATGTGACCGAAACCAGCTCAACCCGGGAGCACCCACCCCTCGACGACGACGTCTTCCAGGATGAACATGAGCACGACCCCGACGAAGAAGGTGATCGCGTTGAGGCGCGTGACGATGGCTTCGGCGTCGAATCGGATGAGTTCGACGAGTTCGACCAGTACCTGTAAGATCGCTCCGATTGCGACGGCATAAAAGACCACCGCGAGCAGCGCCGAACTGGCGAGGCTACCGAGCCAGCCGCCCAGAATGACCGGGCCGCCGGCGAGCAGGCCCATGACCGCGAAGTGTCGAAGCGGCGGACTCGTCCTGTCTCGAGCGACCGCCGCGACGACGGTCGGCCCCTCCATGATATTGTGCATGACGAACCCGATCACCAGAAGCATGACGAGTTCGCCCCGACCGAGGACGAACGCGGTCCCGATCGCGAGCCCCTCGCCGATGCTGTGAAGGCCGAGAGCGATGGCGACCAGGTACGCGACGTGAAGGCCGCTCTTTTCGGCCCCCGTCACCATCGTCCGCTGGCGCCACTTGCTGAGCAGGTACATGATGCCGAACGTGGCGCCAACCCCCCCGACTGCAGCGGCCACTCCGAGCGATGCACTCTCGAGTTCGCCGCCGTAGTCGATGACCTCCCCGGTCATTTCGAAGGCGATGAAGACGAGAACACCGGCGGAGAGCGCGAGAAACGCGTGGATGAGCCGGTAATCCAGTGCACGGATAAACGGGAACCAGAGCATCCCGATCGCGACCGGCACGACACCGGCCAGAAAGCCGATGATCGTGAGCATCCAGAGGATATCGACGGTACCGGCGTCCGCCATCGAGTCGATGTCGCCGAACGGAGAGGTGATGACGAGGAGTCCGATCACGAGGGCCAAAACGCCGAGCGGCGCGACGGCGAGAACCCACTGGGGTACCTGTTCGTGTATCGGCAACTCATCGGTCACCGCGTGACACCCCGACCGATTCGCGTTGCTGACTCATTGCCCATCATTAGACGCATCTAATTATATATCTTTCTCATACACCGTTCGACTAAGACTAATCTAATATCGTTCGTCGGAGTTCCGCTCGCCGCCGGAACAATTCCGCTCGAGTCAGTGTTCGATATCGACCGGACGCGCGACTCGGACGTGATGGGCGACAGTTTCCGGGAGCGATACCGGTTCCTCGCCCGTACTCGATCGGGCCGTCACCATTCCGAACGGTGCAACTTCGACGATCTCGAGCTCGACACCGGGTTCGACGCCGTGTTCGGCGAGGTAGGAGAGGATTTCCGGGTCGCGATCCGCAACCTCTTCGACGACGACGATGTCGCCCTCGCTGAACTCGGTGACGGATTCGCCGTCGGGCCGCTGGGGTGGCTCGAGGTCGGCGCCCGGAATCGGCGAGCCGTGGGGGTCGACCTCCGGTTCGCCGAGAGCGGCCGCGACGCGTGCCTCGAAGTCCTCGCTGATGTGGTGCTCGAGGCGGTCCGCCTCCTCGTGTACCTCGGACCAGTCGTAGTCCAGGTGCTCGGTCAGGTAGGACTCGAGGAGACGGTGGTGGCGGATCACCTCGAGGGCGACCGTCTCGCCCTCGTCGGTGAGGGTAACGCCGCGGTACTTCTTGCGGTCGACGAACCCGCGATCCTCGAGCTTCTCGAGCATGCTGGTGACCGTCGGCGACGTGACGTCCAGTTCGTCGGCGATCGCTGAGGTCTTGATCCGGTCGTCGGTGCCCTGCTGGAGCTGATAGATGGCTTTGAGGTAGTCTTCCATCACGTCGCTCAGCATCATTTCGGTCGGATTTAGAACCGTCTAACCCTAAATCTATCGGCGTCGATTCCGCGAGCGAATCAGCACGACCAAAACGGTTCCCGTGGATGGTAACGTATGGGACAGACAGTCCGGATTATCGGTGCACCGATGGACTACGGGGCGAACCGCCGTGGCGTCGACATGGGACCGTCAGCGATCAGGTACGCGGGACTGGCCGACAAACTGGAGGGTGCGGGCGTGGAGTCGGTCGACTCGGGCGACCTGCTCATTCCGCGCGCGGAGGAGCGGGACCCGGACGCATCACAGCCCAGTGAGGGGAACGCGAAGTTCCTCCGGGAGGTGGGGGACGTCTGTTCGCGCCTGTCGGACCGGGTCGCGGAGACGATCGCCGACGGCGAGTTCCCCCTTGTCCTCGGCGGCGATCACTCGGTCGCGATCGGTTCGATGGGCGGGGCGTCCCGGACGGGAGAACTGGGCGTTATCTGGTTCGACGCGCACGCGGACCTCAACACGCCCGAGATCTCGCCCAGCGGTAACGTCCACGGGATGCCACTCGCCGCGGCGCTCGGCCGCGGATCGTTCGGCGAAATGGAGTGGGCGCACGCGCCGGCCGTCCGCGAGGAGTCGATCGTCTACGTCGGCCTGCGAAGTATCGACGAGCGCGAGCGCGAGTTCGTTCGCGAGAGCGAGATGACGGCCTTCACGATGTCCGACATCGACCAGCGCGGGATCACGAGTGTGGTCGAGGAAGCACTCGACGTCGCGACGAGCGGAACCGACGGCATTCACGTCAGTCTCGACCTCGACTGGCTCGACCCGAAGACCGCACCCGGCGTCGGCACGCCCGTCCGCGGCGGCGTCACCTACCGCGAGGCCCACTCGGCGCTCGAGACCGTTTCGGTCCGCCACGACCGGGAGGACGTCCTTCGATCGATGGACGTCGTCGAGGTGAATCCGATCCTCGACGAACGAAACGAGACGGCGACGCTCGCGGCCGAACTCACGGCGAGTGCGTTCGGAAAGCGCATCCTCGATAGTACCAACTGAAACGGTTTCCACACCGATCGCACAGCCGTCGTGCAATCGTGCACCGACTTTCAGTGGTTATTATAGCTCGCGACGCGCCGCCAAGCGAACGCAGCCGGTTCTGACCGTGGTAACGTCACGCACGCGGGTTCCTGTTTCAACACCTTTGTATCGGAGTGTTTCAGAGTGTGTGGTATGGCAGAGAACGTCGTCGTGCTCGGTGCCGGATACGCCGGTGCTGGTGCGGTCACAAAGCTCCAATCGGAGCTCGAGGGTAACGCGCGGCTAACCTGGATCGCGGACGTCGACTATCACCTGGTTCTCCACGAGTCTCACCGCGTGATCCGCGACCCGAACGTCCGTTCGGACATCACGATCCCGGTCGACGATATCGCGGAGCCGTCGACCCAGTTCATTCAGGACGAGGTTACGGGGCTCGACACCGACGAGCAGGTCGTCGAACTCGCCGACGGGGACGACGTCGACTACGACTACGTCCTCGTCGGACTCGGCAGCCAGACCGCCTACTACGGCATTCCCGGTCTCGAGGACCACTCGCTGACGCTCAAGAGCCTCGACGACGCAGTCGAGATTCACGAGGCGGTCAAGCAGGCGAGTCGCGACGCCACGCGCGGCGATCCGGCACAGATCGTGATCGGCGGCGCCGGCCTGTCCGGCATCCAGACCGCCGGCGAAATCGCGGAGTTCCGCGACAAGCACCGTGCACCCCTCGAGATCCACCTCGTCGAGGCACTCGACGAGATCTTCCCCGGTAACGATCCGGAGATCCAGCAGGCGCTTCGCGACCTGCTCCAGGACGCCGGCGTCCAGATTCACACGGACGACCCGATCACGGAAGCCGACGACGACGTCATCCACTTCGACGAGGGCGACCCACTCGGACACGACGTGCTCGTCTGGACCGGCGGGATCACGGGTCGCGACGCGCTCGACAGCGCCGACCTCGAGAAGGAACACAACCGCGTCAACGCCGGCGCGAACTTCCAGACGTCAGCCGAGAACGTGTTCGCGATCGGCGACTCGGCGATCGTCGATCAGGGCGACCAGCCCGCGCCGCCGACCGCACAGGCCGCCTGGCAGGCCGCCGAGGTCGCCGGCGAGAACATCAGCCGCGCCATCGAGAACCGCCCGCTGAAGACCTGGGAGTTCGAGGACAAGGGAACCGTCGTCTCCGTCGGCGAGGAGGCCGTCGCCCACGGCGTCAAGCCGGCGCTCGGACTCTCGCTTCCCGTCGACACGTTCGGCGGCGTACCCGCGAAGAATCTGAAGAAGCTCATCGCCGCGCGCTGGATCGCCGACATCACCTCCTGGAACCGGGCTCGTAAGTCCTGGTCCTCGCTGTAGTCGCCGTTCCGCCGTTTCGCCCGCACTCCGTTTTACCGCGTCGTACGGTTACCCGTCCGCGCTCGAGCCTCCCTCCTCGAGCGCCTCACCGTTCATCGGCCGGGCCGGCACTCCGGCCACCGTGGTACCGGGTTCGACGTCCCGGGTCACGAGCGAGTTAGCCGCGACGCTCGCTTCCGCCCCGATCTCGACGCCGGGGAGGACGATCGCGCCCGCACCGATCATTGCCCGCTCGCCGACGACGACCTCCCCGGTCCGGTACTCGTCCTGCAGAAACTCGTGACAGAGGATCGTCGCGTCGTAGCCGACGATCGCGTGGTCGTGGACGGTGACCAGGTCGGGCCAGAACACGTCCGGCGTCGCCTCGAGCCCCCAGGAGACACCCTCGCCGACCGCGACGCCGATCCGGCGCAGCAGCCAGCGCTTGAGCCGAAGGCTCGGCGAAACGCGGACGAGCCAGACGACCACGTAGTTGATCGCGACCCGTAGCGGGTGCCGAGCGCGGGTCCAGTGAGCGAGCGAATTGCGCGCTCCGCGGGTCGGGTGCGAGCGAACGCGGTCGTGTCTCGAGGTCGTGTCGTCGGTCACTGCGAGGATCGTTCGATCTGTCACCACATGAAACCGATCGATTCGCCACCCCTCGAGCGGTCCGCAGGGGTGAGCGGCCGATCAGCCGTCGCCGACGACCGCGTGCGCGCCCTCTCGCTCGCCGGGGACTCCGACCAGTTCGCGGAAGCGCTCGCCGGAGAGTCCACAGCGGTAGGCCGGCTTGAACATCATGTTCGCGCCGCCGGCGCGGACGTCCCACGCGGACTCGATCTCCTCGCGCAGGTAGTACTGCGCCCGGACGTTTCCGTCCCGCACGTAGTAGTCGCTGAGGCGAATCGGGTCTCGATCGAACAGTCCGCCCGGCTCTCGGCCGTCGACGACGACGACCGGCTTCTCGAGGTAGAGGTCGCCGTCCCGCGCCCGCTTGGCGTGGGCGTTGTTCGGGTGTGCCTCGAGGATCGCTCGCCGCTCCTCGAGTGGCATCTCGGGTGCGACGACCGCGACGTCGTCGACCGTGAAGTATCCGATCAGGTACCGGTGGGCCCGGTCACCGCCCGGACGCCGCAGTCCCGCGTAGAAGCCGACGATGTCACCGGGCTCGAGGGCGCGCAGCCGCGAGACGTAGCCGCTGGTCCGGTGCTCGCCGTAGGTCAGCGCCTCGAAGTTCGGATCGCGGTGGAACGGCCAGGACGCGAGGTCGCCGCCGGAGACGGCCTCGAGTCCGCCGCGGACCGGCTGGGGTTCGATCCGGGTCGTCAGATCGGCTGCAACCCCGTCGTCTCCCCGGAGCGACCACGAGCCGAGCGTTTCGGTTTCGTCCGTCTCGCGAGTTTTCTCGGGGATCGGCACGTACTCGAAGCCGCCGTCGTCGTACAGCGGCCCCAGCGCACCGAGGTTCGTGCTGTCCGCACCGACACCGGCGAGAACGACCGTCATAGCCGATTGATCGGGAGTGAATCCCGATAAAGCCGCTGATCGCCGTCGAAGGCGCGGGCGGTCGGCCGGTCGACGGATCTACTCGAGCGGGATCGTTCGCTGTCGCGTTCCGTCTCCCTCACGGGAACCAGACGGGCCGGTGCCTCGAATACCGGGTTCGCGTTTCTGACGAGAACCCGACCGGCGACCGTCGGGTCTGTCCGGCTTCCGTTCACCGACACCGAACCGTTCCGCTCACCCCACTCAACCGACCGCTCGTTACGACAGAGCACAACATCTGTTGCTGTCGAGCGAACCAACCAGTATTGATAAAATGCCAGCCGATGACGTACCAGTATGCGAAGGCCGAGCGTCTCGTGGATGACGCAAGCGGACGATCGTCTCCTCGAGACTCTCGCGGATAGTGCTCTCGTTCTCTCGCCTCGAGTACTATCGGTCAACCTGGACTACTCGCGCCACTATCTGAGTACCCGCCTCGGGAAACTTCACGAGGCGGGGCTCGTTAATCGCGTCGACGAGGGACTCTACGAGATTACCGGCCGAGGTCAGGCGTACTTGGTTGGAGAGTTGGATGCCGACGACCTCGAATCGGATTGAACGGGTAATCTACCCGTTCACCGAACGACGCCAAGGTTCTGCGTCGCTTCCTGCGATAAAATACGTTCTTTTCGGAAACCCGCACTGGTCCGTCACTCACGTCTTCGATCAGTTTGCAAATGCGAGCAGATACGATTCGTTGCGTTCTTCTCGAAACGTAGTGACACCGCCGCGGGGCTCTGTCGCTCGGTTCTCGAGATAGCAAACGACGAACGTTTCCCGAACGTCGGTAGGCGCGTCGTCGAGATACACCGGGAGTTCCAGACGCTGTTCCGCTCTTGTCCAACAGGCGCACCGAGAACAGCCAATACCCGCCCGAGAACAGTTCCGTCTTCGGTCGGCCAGACTTCATCGGCCCGCTCGTGACGGTCGTCGACGATCCGATAGTCGACGCCGACCAGATCGAGCGCATCGAGAACGTGAGCGTCTTCGCCGCGGTGGTTCAGTGCAAACGACGGGGCGTAGTGTTTCGTGTTGATCGACCCGCCGGAGAACACATTTGCGACGAGCGCGTCCAGCACGGTCGCAGCGAAGCTGCTCCCTGCTCCCATTTCCACTCCTCGCGTCACAACGGTCGCTACGCTCCCTCGTTCGTTGCGTCGTGAAAATGGGACCGCCGAGAATTGAACAGATGCAAGACGGTCGTCCTCGCTTCGCTCGGACGCTGCGACTTGCGTGCTCAATTCTCGGCTCGTTCCAGAGTGCTGTCGCTCACGAGTTTGTTCGCGACGGAATATGGGACCGCCGAGAATTGAACTCGGGTCCTACGGACCCCATCCGCAGAGGATACCACTACCCCACGGTCCCGTACGTAGATCGATGGCCGTCTATCGTTTAAGCGTGTCGTTTTGGAAGCAGCGAGCCACCTCGAGAGAAACGACACGACTCGAATCCAGTCCGGCTCGAGTCGAGGGACGATACCCCCGCAAAAGAGAACGCGAGCGCACCACGGCGGCCGTCAGCGACGGTACCGCTCCAGATGCGCCGGAAGCCGTTTCGCGACGGTGCCGCCGAGACGGTCCCGGATCGAACCGAGCAGCCCGTTCGGGACGAACAGCACGAACAGCACGAAGACGATTCCGAGGTACAGCTGGCTGCGGCCGTCGACGACCGCGTTGATCACGTCGAGGAACGTCACGCCGGCGACGTCGGTTGTCAACACCCCTTCCGGAAGCGTTTCCCGGAGATACGGCGCGAGCCCGCCCTGTTCCGAAGAGAGAACGTCCTCGAGCCACTCGTATAGGACGGTACCAAAGAGCGGCCCGTCGACGCACCTCGCTGCTCTCGGCCTCGGTATTCGAGAACCCCGTGAGAGGTGAGTTGGTCGCCGGTATCACACCAACACGCGCTCGAGATCGACGACGGCGCCGCTCTCGGCGTCCGGCTCGCCGACCAGTTCGCCGAGACACACCGCCGCCCCGTTCGGCGTATAGCAGGCGACGAGGGAGCCGCGGTCGGCGTCGTCCGCCTCGAGTACGCCCGGCGCGTAGACCGGCGCGCCCGTCGCGACCTGCTGGGCCGCGCTCTCGGCGATCATCACGCTCGGAATGTGCTCGAGAATCCGCTCGGCCGGCTCGACGACCTCGAACAGCGGCTCCGGATCGTCGTCCTCGAGCCAGAAGGCGAGCGCGTCGTAGAACTCCTGGGCGGTGTGCAGCGTCGAGTCGTCGAACGGCGTCGTCGCCGTCCGCCGGAGGTGTCCCATATGACCGCCCGTCCCCAGCGCGAGGCCGAGATCGTGACAGAGTTTTCGGACGTAGGTCCCGCTCTCACACCGAATTCGCACGAGCGCCTGTCGATCGTCGGCCTCGAGCACCTCGAGGTCGTAAATTTCGCGCACGCGAAGGCGACGCGAGACGGCGCTCTTTCGCGGCGGCTTCTGATAGATCGGGCCCTCGAACTCGACGGCGATCGACTCGACGTCGGCCGGAACGGGGCCGTGGCACTCGAGGACGGCGACGTACTCCTTCGCGCCCTCGAGGAACGTCTGTGCGAGTCGCGTCGCGTCGCCGAGCATGATCGGGAGGCAGCCGGTCACCTTCGGATCGAGGGTGCCGGCGTGAGCCGCCTGGTCGATCGTCCCCGCGTCGCGTTCGGCCAGCGTGTCCGCAACGGTATCCCGGAGCCAGCCGCTCACCTGGTGGGAGGACGGTCCGGGCGGTTTGTCGAGGTTGACGACGCCGAAGGTCAGGAGGTCGGCGGGCGATCGCTCCTCGGGTGGGCCACGAAGTGCCATTAGAAGTCGTAGTCGACGCCGGTGACGGTCGCCTTTCCTTCGTCACCGTTTGGCTCGTACTCGTCGACGGCGGTCACGAGCATGTCGAGGACGGCGTCGGGCTCCCAGCGAGCGGTGTTCACGGAGAGATCGTAGATCGTCAGATCCCGGATGTCGATCCCGTAGTACTCCTGGTACCGCTGGGCCTCGCTCGCCTCGCGCGCCTTCGTCTCCTCGGTCGCCCGTTCGGGATCCTTCTCCTCCCGTTCGGCGATCCGATAGCCGCGGACTCCCGCCGGCGCGTCGAGCCAGAATCGGAAGTCGGCGTGATCGCCGGCGAGCCAGCCGGCCAGGCGCGACTCGAGCACGAGGTCGTCCTCTTCGATGGCGATTTCGCGCAGCCGACGATCGAGGTCGCGGTCGATCGACTCGTTCTCCTCCGCGAGTTTGTTGAACTCGAGAGGGGTGTAGCCGCGCTCGTCGGCTAGCTCACGGAAGATGTCGCCGCCGCTGACGTGGTCGAGATCGAATGCGTCGGCGAGCAACTCCGCAGTCGTACTCTTCCCGCTTCCCGGCGGGCCGGAGACGGTGAGTAACATATCCAAACTGCGACGGGACGGGTAAAATGGGTTTTGAATCCACCGACGAAACACGCCCGTGAGCGTGTGACGGGGGACCACGCCGCGACGATCGCGACGAGGGCGGTAACTGCAGAGAAGGGGTCGGCGCCGGATTCAGGCGCTCGACGGCGTCATGTCGATGTTCAGGGACTTGCGAAGCAGTTGCGTAAAGCCCATCGAGCACAGGAAGTACCAGACGATCCATGCCTGCATCGGACCGAGTAGGCCCTCGTTCCAGCCGGTCTCGCCGACGATCGGCATGATGATCGTCGCCTCGGCGTCGGCGATGCCCGCGCTCTGGATCTTCCAGTACATCCAAAGGAACAGCGGGATCGTAAACAGCATGATCCAGACCATCGGTCTGAACTGCTCTTTGAACATCCCGATGTTGTCGGCCATGGCCTCCATCTGCTCTTCGCGGGCGCGCTCCATCTCGTTCTCAAGGCGTTCGATCTCGGCCTCGCTCGCGCCGCGCTCTTCGGCCTCTTCTTTGCGCTCGCGGACGTCCTTCTGTTTCTCTTGCATCGCCTTCATCCGCTCCTGGTACTTCCCGATGCGGTCGGGGTTCATCAGGTTCGCTTGCAGGAGCGTCGAGTAGAGACCGGTCAGCAGCGCGACGGAGAGGATCACGGCGTAGAACGGCAGCGCTGCATCGAGCGGCCCGAGCGCCATGTTGATCGTACTCCCGACCGTATCCCGCACTGAGTTAAACCAGTAGCCGACCATCAACAGCACCGAACCGGCGCCGGCCATCTTGTCCCACTGCGACCAGCTCGCCTCCTCTTCGTCGATATCGACGTCCGGAACGCCGTCGGTCTCACCGTCTCCGTCGAGCGCCTCGTCGTAGGCCTCGCGGTCGGCGATTTCGAACCCCTGGTCGCCGTCGACCAGCACGCCTTTTTCGATCAGTCGACCCCACTGCCCGCTGGTCAGGTCGTCGTTGACATCGCCCCACTGGACCTCGCCACCGTTCCTGTCGGCCTCCTCGCGGATGGCCTCGAGGGCATCCGTCATCGAGGAATCCTCGCGGACGAGGGCGTTGATCTTCTCGGCTGTACGCGTCATCTGACGAAGGCTAGGGTACGTCCGATATACAAGTGTTTATCTTCGGGGATGCCGGGTTTCGCTCCCTCGCGGCGGAGAAGATTCGATAACCGAACTGTTCGGGGCTCTCTGCGTCGCTCACGGCCGTCGTTCGTTCGCTGCTCGAGTTTCCTTTCCGTCCTCCGGAGAACGGGTGGAATAAACGGCGGCGAATGATTCTATCAGCCGAGAGTTTTATTATCGCCACCATTCCTCTAGGAACATATGAGTGATGTTGGCGACGGAGCAACCATTTCGACGGAGCGCGGTCAGGCGGCATTAATCGGGTTCGTGATACTGATCGGAATGGTCGCCGTCGCCAGCGCCGGAATCCTCGTGGTCGGAGGTGACCTCCTGACCACGACCGAGCATCAGACGGAGGAAGAACGGGTTGAACTGTCGTTCGTAAAAATGAGCCAGTCCCTATCAGAAACGTCGTTTAACTCTGATACTGCGAACACGATCAATCTTGATGCCGGTGAAGACGGAGCCATCGCCCGGGACGAAACCGGATATATGCGAGTTGAATCAGATGGCTTAAAACAAGATCTCAATCTTACGTTCGGAACGATCGAATACGAGAGCGATAGTGGAACGAAGATCGCCTACGAATCAGGTGCAGTGTTCCGTGAAACGGGGGAAGAAACGCGCGTGGTATCCTCCCCTCCGATCTATTATGATTTTCACAGTGAGACGTTGACGCTCCCTGTTATCACCGTTTCTGGTGACGAACAGCTCGGTACCGGCGATATATCCATGTCTCACAATGAGACAACAGCGTACGCCGAAACGAACGTTGTCGAAGACGAGAGCGTTGATCTTATAATCAAAAGTGAATACTGGCGTGGATGGGCGACGTATTTCGAACAGCAGGCCAGTAATGCGGTCGTCCGGAACATCGAACCCGCAGAAGGGGATTCAGCGATTCTGACCGTTACGCTTGGACACCTCGAGATGGAAGATGCGTTCGAAGAGGGAGTGACCTATTCTGAAAGCTGGAGCGAGCAGGGAAGTGGTAGTGATAGCGTCGAAGAAGAAATCGAACTCAATCCGGGATCGTTCGGTGATCTCAATAATACGATTCACGAGATGATCGAAGACGCTGAAAATAATGAGTTCGGTGAAGAGGGGGATGACATCGAAGAACAGGGGGTCATTGACGGAAGTGAGCAAATAGAGAATGGGACGCACTTGGCAGGAGAGGTATCCCTCAACGATGAACTCGTCGTTAACCTCTCAGATGGAAACGCGACGATTCTTGTCGACGGTGATGTCGATCTAAATGACGAAGGTCTCTCTGTCAGAGATTGGGAGAACGAAAATAGCCCAAATAACTCACTAAAAATATACACGACGGGTAATTTTGAGATGAGTGGTGGAGATGTTAAGCCCGAAGAAATAGACGGCGAACGCCAGGCCGAGCAGTTACAATTGTTTGGCACGCCAGACACCTCTGTTGGAATCACCGGCGGCACTTACGTAGGAACTATTTTTACACCAACAGACTACTTTGAGGGAGAAAACAAAGTAATAGATAATAAGCATTGTTCTGGCCATCAGGTTTGTCTCCTTTCAAATCCCAAATTTACCGGATCGATCATTGCCCATTCTGTGCACTTCCAGGCTAATGCCCAAGATATAGAGTACGACGATAGCCTTCAAGATGCGAATCTTACCGCATATCCGGACGGATACGTACCTCCACCACAATTGACGTATGTAAATGTGGCCCACTACGACGTGAAAGTGACGAATAAATAGCTCGTTATTAAATTAGGCCGACTGGTCTATCGTCGCCTTCACGTCCTCCCAGACCTCGTCCGGCGCCTGCGCGCCGTCGACGCGCTCGAGCACGCCCTCGTCCTCGTAATGTTCGATCACCGGCTCGGTGTTCTCTCGGTAGACGCGCAGCCGTTCTTTGACCGTGTCCTCGGTGTCGTCGTCCCGCTGCTCGAGTCGCTCTTCGACCTCGGGGTCCTCCGGCGGGTTGTACTCGATGTGGTAGATATCGCCCGTCTCGGGGTCCATCCGACGGCCGGTCAGGCGGTGGACGAGTTCGTCCTCGCCGACGTCGAGGTAGAGGACGACGTCGAGGTCGGTCATGTCCTCGAGTTCTTCGGCCTGCTCTAAGTTGCGCGGGTAGCCGTCGAGGACGAAGCCGTCGGCCTGGGAGAGGGCCTCGTCGACGATGGCGTTGACGACCTCGTCGGGCACGAGCTCGCCCTGGTCCATGTACTCACGTGGCGTGTCGTACTCCGTGTCCATGTCGGAGATGTCCATGCCCTTGTTCGCACGAAGTGCGTCGCCGGTCGTGACGTGCTCGACGTCGAACTCCTCCGCGATCTTTGCGCTCTGGGTTCCTTTTCCCGCTCCGGGCGCCCCCAGAATCAGGATTCGTGGCTGTGCCATATCTCCCCGTTCGCCAGCACCACATAAAGGCTTAAAGAATCGGGCACATCTCTACGGGTATGACTCGATTCGATGCCGTCGATCCGACGGACCGGCGAAAGCTGTACGCCGAGGGAATCCAGGCCCACCGAGAACGCGGAAGCGGGTTCGTGACGTTCGAAGCCGACGAGGAATCGCTCGCGCAGGCGAAGGGAACCGATCCCGATCTGGGAACCCCGTGGATCCAGTTCGCCGACGGAACGATCAACCTCGACTGTACCGATGCGGAACTCGAGGAACTCAAGGGACTGCTCTCGGAGTATCCGGTGTTCAAAATAGACGAACTGAATCGGCCCGAGGAGGCCGACGGCGTCAACGTTCGAATCAGCGCGAAGGCGGACCCGAACCGGATCGGGCAGTTTCTCGACGCGGTGTTCCGACGCGCCTACGGCCTCCCCGAGGAGTACCGGGTCTGGCTCGTCGATCTCTAGCTACTGTATCCGAAGTTCGCCGTCACCGCTCTCGTCGCCCTCGTCGCCCTCGTCCCACTCGAGTTCGAACTCGACGCTGAGTTCGGCCGGCCCGCCGGAACTCGAGGTTTCCCGTTCGGCCTTGATCTCGAAGGTCGGACGCGCCGGCGGTGACATGGTGACGGATTCGTCGCCGGCGTCGAGCGTCACGTCGCCGCTCTCGACCGAATCTGCGACCGTTCGGAGGTAGTCCGCGATCTCTGCGCGCTCCATCGAGCGTTCGAACTTGAAGAGTACTTCTTCTGGCATACTGATCTGTACAATGGCCAGGATAGAGAGTCTATCGCCGGTGGCGAGCGGTCACTGTGCGCATCGTGACGATGCACAGGAAGCAGGTCCCGCGGTATCCGCCGGCTACGAGTCCGATCCGGCGACTCGAGCAGTGTCGAAGCTGGCCGGAACGGGAACGTGCTGCCAGTGTAGACTCCGGAGACCGCTGACACGCAGATGACAGGCGTTTTCACCGGTGAGCCCGGAAGGCGGCATAATGAGCGAAGACGATCCCGACGACTCGCTTCGAAAGAGCGTCGAACAGTCGCGCCACGGCGCACCGGCGGTCGGTGCGGTCGTCCGGGATCGCTTCGAGAGCAACGAGGTCTTCCAGCGGATTATCGCCGCGGCGGACGACGAGATCGACACCGGGCTCCGCGAGCTGTTCTTCAGTGCTCTCGCCGCCGGATTCGCGATCACGCTGACGTTCCTGATATACGCCTCGATGTACGCCAAATACGACGGAGATCCGGTTCTGAGCGGGTTCCTCTATCCGATCGGCTTCATCTACATCATCCTGGGCGGCTATCAGCTCTACACGGAGAACACCCTGCCGCCGGTCGCGCTCGTCCTCGAGCGGCTGGCGAGTCTCCCGGCACTCTTTCGCGTCTGGACGGTGGTCCTGATCGGAAACTTCGTCGGCGGAACGTTCGGCGCGCTCGTGCTCGCGTTCACCGGCGTCTTCTCCCACGACGCGTCCATCGCGGCCACCGAGATCGCCATGAAAGGAATGGAGACGCCCTTCTGGGACCTGTTCTTCAAGGCCGCGTTCGCCGGACTGATCGTCGCCGGCGTCGTCTGGCTCGACTTCGCGTCCCGCGACACTATCACCCGGTTCTTCCTCGTCTACATGGCGTTTCTCATGATCCCGTTTGCGGATCTGTTCCACGTCGTCGTCTCCATCACCGAGGTGATGTACCTCGTGTTCAACGGACGAATCGCGCTCTACGCGGGGATGAGCCAGTTCGTCCTGCCGGTCCTGCTCGGCAACACCATCGGCGGCGTCCTGCTCGTGACGGTCGTCAACTACTTCCAGACGACCGAACGCCGTCTCGAGGCCGCTCGCCAGGACGGAGCCGAACGACAGCTGACGGTGCGGGAGTGGTTTATCGGCGGGCTCGCCGGGCGCGCCTACGTTCCTGCCAGACCCGGCAAGGAGTCCGAATTGCCGGAAGACCAGCTCGGAATTGCGGAGCGAATGGGGTCACGACTCGAGGCGGACACCGTGGACGGGACCGAGCGCAGGGAGGAAGGCGAGGCCGATCGTACGAGTGACGCCGTCGATTACAGCGAAAACGAGTGACGAATCACCGGACGACCGTCACGGGACAGTCCGCCCGGCGGACGACCGTCTCGGCGACGCTCCCGAGCAGGACCCGTTTCACGCCGCCCTTCCCGCGACTCCCGATGACGATGTGATCGACGTCTCGTTCGTCGGCGAACGAGACCGTCGCCTTCGCAGGGTGGCCGGTAACGACGTCCGTCTCGACGGTCTGGCCGTACTCCTCGGCGATCGCCACCGCGTCGGAGAGGATTTCCTCGGCGTCTTCGCGGGCCGCGTCTTCCGCCGATGCGTCGGAGCTGCCCGGCATATCCGAGAGCTCTACCTCGAGGACGGTGACGACTCGTATCGCGGCGTCGGGAAACGTCTCGAGCGCGTGTTCGAGCGCCTGCCGGGCTTCTTCCGAGTCGTCTACGGCGACGAGGACATCCATGGTCGACGTAGGGCCTCGTCCGACAAAGTCGTTTTATCTGCATGCTTCGATCGTCGATTCAAGCTGGGGGTCGCGGTGACAGCCGGTGGATCACGGGCGAGTTTCGAGACGACAGCGCGGTCACTAACGGACCGTCCGATTTCCGTACCCTCACCGTTCGTGTGCCGAACGAATACGTGGTGGCGACGGGTCGTTTTCTCGCTCGTGGCAGTCCTCGGCATCATTCTCGTCTACGCGTTCGTCTACCAGTGGGCGATGGCGACGTACGAGGGGGTGCAACTGACGCTCGTGCAGTCGGTCCAGACCGTCATCGAGTCGCTGACGACGGCCGGCTTCGCCGGATGCTCCCCTCGGTGTTACTCGAGGACGAAGAGGTACTGACGCCGGAGACGCAGTTCGAAATCGTCCGGACGGCTGCACCGGCCATCGTCGGCCGAACGCTCGGCGAGGCCGACGTCCGTTCGCGAACGGGGTGTACCGTCGTTGCGGTCGAGCGTGGGGAACAGCTCTCGACGGACATGGGTCCGGAGTTCACCGTTCGGGAAGACGATACGCTCATCGTCGCGGGCAGTGACGAAACGGTCAACCAGTTCATCGCCTACGTTCACTGACGCGGTATTCGTTCGGTTAACACGACTCGTACACCGATCGCGTTCTACTGGCCGTCTCCAGTAGAGCCGATCGTAGAACGCATACGTGCTGATGAGCCAAACCGACGTTCGCTCGATGATCAGCGTATGCTGATCGGATATTCGATGACGTCAGTCGGTCTCTCTACCGTTTCTCGTAGTGTTTTGAGGCGCATCGAGCGACAGCGCGCAACTCGACTGCTGATTCCATCTACATTTCAGGAGGAATGACGAAGACGGGACACCCGGTCTCCTGACTGATTCGGTGTGGAATATCACCGAAGATACGGTCCAGGAGGGACGGTTCGGTTCCCCCCATGACGATCGTATCGTAATCCTTTGCTCGTTCGGTAACCGTTCCGACCACGTCATCGGACACGACGAGATCGGTGTCGATCAACCGATCGTCTATTCCCGCTTCGACCAGTTTCTGGCGCCCGTTCTCGATGAGCGCTTTCCCTTCCTCTCGGTCCGTTTCCGATTCTGCCACGTGGACCAGACTCACCTTCTGCAACACGTCGGTGGTTAAGTCGTCCACGAAGTCGGTGATCCGCTCGAGGTTCGCGTCACCGCGAAGGGGGACCAAAACCCACTCCATCCGACCGGCGTGATTCGGCACGAGAATGACGTTGCAGTCTTCCTCCGTGGCCACACGATCGATCGTCTCACGGCGATCGTGAGTGAAGACGATTTTCGACGTGACCTCGGCGCCGACCTCGCTGAACTGATCCACGGCCGTGTTGATCCGCTTCTCGTTTTCTCCCCGGTCGGTATCGCGAGCCAGTTCGAGTGCGGTCTGGTCGGGAACGTCGTATACCCCGAGGACGAAGACGCTCGTGGAGGAAAGCAACTCGACGAGTGACGCCGGGACTGATTCCGGATCCGGCAGGCTGATCGGAACGAGTACGTTTGACGACATAGTCTTTCTACTCCCATAGAGGATGACTGGACCAATAGGTGTGTTCCACAACTGTTCCTGGCATCGCCAAGCCAGAGGAATTCGACGCTGAATCGGGACTCAGTCGGGCGATTTCCCGAACCGACTCTTTTATACGGACGTATCCAATCGCTTACTAGGAAAACAGTAGCCCATCGATACGCTCTCGATGTAACGAATGCGATTCGTAGACTGGTGAACTAATACATGTACCTCGTAATCATCGGCGCGGGAAGCATCGGTTCGAATCTGATCGACCTCGCAGTGAACGGCGGCAACGACGTCGTCGTCATCGAGACTGACGAGGAACGAGCGAACGAGGTCTCGACGGAGCATGACTGTCTCGTCCTCAACGACGACGCGACGAACCACGGGACGCTCAGAGACGCGGAGATCGACCGTGCGGACGCCGTCATTTCGACCACTGACGTCGACGCGGTCAACATCATGGTGATGTTACTCGCCCAGGAACACGACGTCCCGAACCTGGTCAGCGTCGTCCACGAGCCCGAAAACCTCCCCGTCTTCGAGAAGATCGGCGTCAACATGATCGAGAATCCGCAGCGACTGATCGCGGACTATCTCTATCACTCCGTCCGGTATCCGAACGTCAGTGACTTCATCGATCTCGACGATCAGACCGAACTGGTGGAACTGACCGTCACCGAGGACGCGCGGATGAACGGACAACTGCTCGCGACGGCAAAAGAGTCGGGAGCGCTTCCAGACGGCTGTCTCGTCGTCGCACTCGAGCGCGACGGGGAGATTCGAGCGCCGAGAGGAGAGACGACGGTTCACGCGGGCGACCAGGTAACGGTGTTTACCGACGATGCTACGCTGGACGATGCCGTGATGGCGTTTACCGGGAATCACGAATGAGGGTCCAGTTTCGAACGGTGGGACGGGACGTCGGAGGGATCGTCCAGATCGTCTCCCTCATGGCGTTCGTCTCGATTCCCGTGGCGATACTACATCGTGAGTACTACGCGATCCCGGCGCTCGTGGGGTCGGGCTTCGTGATGCTCGCAGTCGGCGGGAGCCTCTCTCGCTGGTTCGCCGACGCGCCGGACTCGGACAAACTCCACGGGATGCTTACCGCAGCGGCCGCGTGGGCGGCCGTCGGCGTCCTCGGCGCGCTCCCCTTGCTTCTCGTCGCGTGGACGATCGCTATCGACCCGTTCCCGACGTGGGCGAACACGCCACCGCTCAACGAGACGACCGCCGAGTTCCAGGATCCGCTGAACGGCGTTTTCGAGAGTCTCAGCGGATTCACCTCGACGGGGCTGACGATGGCGAACACGGAAGAGGAACTCACCGCAACGATGCAGTGGTGGCGGTCGTTCACTGAGTGGATCGGCGGCGTCGGGGTCATCGTGCTGACGGTCGCCGTCCTCGCACGACCGGGGAGTGGGTCGCTCACGCTGTACGAGAGCGAGGCCCGATCGACGAAGATCCATCCCAGTATCGTCTCGACAGTGCACGAAATCTGGAAGATTTACCTCGTCCTCACGATCGGGGCTATCGGGTTGTTCCTCGCGGCCGGGATGCCGCTGTGGGGGGCAATCAATCACGCGATGACCGGTATTTCGACCGGCGGATTCTCGATTCACGCCGACTCGATCGGTCACTACGGCAGTCCGCTCATCGAGTACGCGGTCATCCCGGTGATGGTCGCGGGCAGCATCGCCTTCCCCGTCCACTACCTGCTATTCAAAGGCGAGATCAGGAACCTCTATGCGGACGTTCAGACCCGGTGGGTCTTCATCTGGTTCAGTATCGGCTCGATCGTCCTGACGGGGACTCTCTACCTCCGTGGCACGTACGATAGCTTCGAGGACGCGTTTCGATACGGACTCTTCCAGTTCGTCTCCGGGACGTCGAACGCTGGGTTCGGCACGACGGCGATCGGAAACGGGACGGAACAGGTCTGGACCGCCGACGCGACGCTGATCGTCTGTGCAGGAATGCTCACCGGTGCCGCCGCCGGGTCGACGGTCGGTGGAATCAAACTCATCCGCGCGATCACGCTCGTGAAAGGTTCCCGGTGGCGTATCGCCGGCGTGTTCACCCCGAGTTCCGCAGTGCGACGGCTCCGAATCGGGGATCGATCGCTCGACGAAGATCAGGCGAGCAGAGAACTCGAGGAGGCGGCGATCGTGTTGCTCCTCTGGCTGATCTTCCTCGCGGTGGGACTGACCGTCCTCCTCGCGACGCTTCCGACGGAGATTCCGACCGAGTACGCGCTCTTCGAGGTCATGAGCGCACAGAGCACGGTCGGCCTCTCCGCCGGGATCACCGGCCCGGATATGCCTGTCGCCGCGAAGGTCGTGTTCCTCCTCAACATGTGGATCGGGCGGCTCGAGATCATTCCCGTGCTGGTTCTCCTTCGCGGGGCCATGGTGCGCGCCGGATTGTACGATTGACAGGTGTACGATAACGAGACACCATCAGACGCGGACTGCAACGGCTCGGAACGATGTGTGATAGAAAGGCATCTCGGTTTTCGATATTGCTTGCCCGTCTTCGATTGTACGTCGACAACTGTTACCGTGTCGTCCGTGAACTTCCCCTGTTGGGTCGTGCTGTGGTACGCTCCGTACCAGAGACGGAACGCGTTCCGGTGCGGTGCTACCGGTGTTATATATGTGTTTCAACCGTACTGGTATCACGTGCGCGTACGGCTTCCCAGTGTCCGGAACCCGCGGTCGTTCTACGATATATTCAGTGTCATCACACTCTCAGTCACGCTCGCCGCAATCGTTCTCACCATCTGGCACGGCTCGATCGTCCGAATCGAGATGGTCGTATTCACGGCCCTCGTCTTTCTCTGGGCGGCGTGGGCAGTACAGAATACGCTCAAACAATCCGTCGAACGAGCCACACAAAACCAGCGGTAATCGCTCGACCTCTCGGAACCAGAGAGGACGGCATCCCGGCGACCCGGGCCGGTGACGACCGTTTCCAGAAACAGAACCTCGAGTCAGGACCGGTCCAGGCCGCTGATGAACAGGGCGAGGACCGGGACGATCTCGAGCCGGCCAACCCACATCAGGAATGTCATGAGCAGTTTGGACGTATTGGAGAACTCGAGATAGCTTCCGAACGGGCCGAGTGACCCGAAGCCAGGTCCGATGTTCCCGATGGTCGCCAGCGATGCACTGATCGCCTCGAGCGCGCTCAAGTCGTACCCGATCCGCGCCGAGTCGACGGCGATAAACACGGCGGATCCCGCGAACAGCAGCAGGTAGAGGAGGGTGAACGCGAAGATCCCGCGAATGGCATCCTCGTCGATGACGTGGCCAGCGAGACGTACCGGTCGGACTGCCTCCGGATGTGCAGACACGAAGAGTTCCCGTCGAATCGCCTTGAG
This sequence comes from Natronococcus sp. CG52, assembly GCF_023913515.1. Lineage (NCBI taxonomy): Archaea > Methanobacteriati > Methanobacteriota > Halobacteria > Halobacteriales > Natrialbaceae > Natronococcus > Natronococcus zhouii. The sequence goes on along the minus strand of NZ_CP099391.1, from coordinate 1,957,509 downwards.
AACCACCAGCCATCGGATGACCTTGATTCCGCCACCGGTCGATCCGGCTGACCCGCCGATAAACATCGCGAACAGGAGGACCATCTGTGCGTTCGTGCTCCACTGCGCGAAGTCACTCGTCGCGTATCCGGTCGAATTCAGCAACGCGCCGATCTGGAACGCAGCTTGGCGGATCGTGTTTTCGGTCAGCCCCTCGGTCGCGCCACCGATCTCGAGGACGGGCGCTGCGCCACGGGCCAGCAGCACCGACAGTATCGCGATCAAAACCGCTATCGCACCGGTGTAGGCCCGGAACTCCGTGTCGTGGGTGAGTTCGCGGAACTCGCCCCGGAACGCGTGCCAGAACAGGGCGAAGTTCACGCCGGCGATCACCATGAACGGGATGACGACCCACTGAACCGCAGCCGAGAACGCGGCGATACTGTCGGCCTGTGGAGAGAAGCCGCCGGTCGGTAAGGTCGTAAAGCCGTGTGCGACGGCGTTGTAGAAGTCCATATTCGGCGCAAACCCGGCCAGGTGAAGGCCGTACAGCAGACAGATATACACCACCGTGAACCCGAAGTAGACGAGCCAGAGCGCTCGCGCCGTTTCCGCGATTTTTGGCGTGAGCTTCTGTAGCTCGGGACCGGGGGCCTCCGTCTGCATCAACTGCGCACCGTTGACTGCGAGTTCGGGAAGGATGGCTATCATCAGGACAATAATCCCCATCCCGCCGAGCCACTGCGTGAGCTGGCGCCACATCAACAGCGCGTGCGAGTGGCGCTCGAAACTGATCTCGCCCATGACAGTCGCCCCGGTCGTGGTAAAGCCGCTCATCGACTCGAAGAGGGCATTGACCGGGTGTGCAAGCGTCGACCCAGTCCCGTACCCGGCGAGCATGAACGGAATCATCCCGATGAGCGCGGCGGCGAACCACGACAGCGAAACCAGGAGCAACGCCTCCTCCGGTCCGAGGTCCGGGTCCGGGTCGAGACGCTCGAGAGACAGACCGATAGCAACCGCGATCAGGATAGACGCGACGAAAACCCAGACGTCTTCCCAGTAGATGACGGCGACAGTTAGTGGAACGAACATCGTCAGGGCGAGATATTTAATGACGGTCCCGACGAGGCTGACACCTGCCCGCCAGTCAACCCGCCATCTCATGGATCGAGACACCACGTACTGTCCATAGAAATGCGCAAACGGCCACCTGATAAGAAATCACCGAAAAGGATGCAACGATGAAGAAACCAGATTTGGACGGAGGTGCCGGAGGTCTCCGTAACACATTTCGCGGTTCGTCCGCAACTCTCGTCAGAATGGAACGAGAGGGATTCGGATGCGCGTAATCATCGTCGGAGCGGGCGAGGTCGGGCGATCGATCGCCAGGGATCTCGTCGAGACCCACGACGTGGTCGTCATCGAGCAAGACGAGGAGATTGTAGAGGACCTCACCTATTCGCTGGACGCGATGGTGATTCAGGGTGACGGCACCGATCTCGACTCCCTTCGGGAGGCCGGAATCGAGAAGGCGGAGTTGCTGATCGCGTCCACCGACATCGACGAGACGAACATCGTCACGTGTGGAACCGCGAAGACCACCGGTGACGTGTTCACTATCGCCCGAGTCAAACAGCAGAAGCTCCTCACGACCTGGCAAGGATCTAGCGGGGCCTACGGCGTCGATTTCATGGTGAGTTCGGACCTCCTGACGGCGGAGGCGATCTTCCGTATTTCCGGGTTCCCCGGCGCCCACGACGTCAATACGTTCACTGGCGGTCTCGTTCGGATGGCTGAGTTCGAAATCGGTCCGGAGAGTCCGGTCGCGAACCAGACCGTCCAGGAAGCCGACCGATACGACTCACTGACGTTCGCCGCGCTCTTCCGGGACGACGAACTGATCATCCCGCGTGGGGATACCGTTATCAAACTAACCGACCGCGTGGTCGTCATCGGAAGCTCCAGCTCGGTCGAGCAGTTTGCGAACGATATCGTAATTCACGAAAATAACAAGATCGACGACGTCGTCATTATTGGGGGCAGCGAAATTGGATTCCAGACCGCACGCGTATTCGAAGAGCACGGCTACCACCCGAACCTGATCGAGCGGGACCACGACCGAGCGCGTGAACTCGCCGAAGACCTCCCGAACACGTCCGTCTGGGAGAGTGACGCTACCGATACGGACTTTCTCCAACGCGAGCACGTCGACGAAGCGGACATGGTGATCGCGGCACTCGATAGCGACGAGCGAAACCTCCTGGTCTCGATGCTGGCCCGCGAAATCGGCGTCGAACGGACCGTCGCGGTGATCGAAACCGTCGAATACGCTGAGCTATTCGAAACCGTCGGTGTCAGCGTAGCGATCAGCCCCCGGGAAGAGACGGCGGAGGAAATCATCCGGTTTACCCGCGCCGACCAGATGGAGAAGATCGCAATGCTCGAACACGACCGAGCGGAGGTCCTGGAGATCGAAATCAGCCGCGATAGCGCGCTGGCCGGACGCGAAATCGTCGACGCCATAGACGATTTTCCGGATTGCGTCGTGATCGGAGCGATTTCTCGAGCGGGAGAACTCGTAATCCCGCGCGGAAAAACCGTGATCCAGCCGGGCGATCACGTCGTGTTGTTTACCGAGACGCAACTCTTAGACGAAGTCACGGCCGCTCTCTGAGAACGCTCCTTCGCAGTCCAGCCTCCCCGCCGGCCCACGGTCCGGTATCGAATCTTAAGTGCGTCGGTCAGAAACGTACGGTATGAGCAAATCGTTACTCACCCACCTCCTCGTTCCGGTCGCGACCGAGGAGGACGCTCGAGCGACGTGTGCCGCACTCGAGCCGTATCTCGAGGACGTAGAGCGGGTCACCGCAGTCCACGTGATCGAAAAAGCCGCCGGCGCGATGGACAAGGCGCCACTGGGGAAACGCCAGGAAGACGCCGCCGAGTTCATCGCGGTCGTGGACTCGGAACTCGGCGATCGGGTCTCGGTCGACACCCGAACCGTCTACGGGACGGACGTCGCCGACGCGCTGTTCGACGCGGCAACCGACGCGAAAGCGGACGCGGTCGCGATCCGCGCACGCGGCGGCAGCCGGATCGTGCAACTCCTCGCCGGCGATACGACGTCGAAACTCGTCACCGATCCCGTTGTTCCGGTCGTGTCCCTCCCGCATCGAGACGAGTAATCGAATCAGTTAAGGAGTGAGTCTCTCTTTGCACGGGTATGAACGACGGTTTTCTCACGCAGTGGCAACTTTCTCTACGGAACCGGACTCGAACCGTCTCCTGGTATACCGCTGGTGACGGATGATGAAGAGGGATTTGGGGGCAGGAAAAACACTGGACGGTTCGATCGCTCTGACCAAAGACGCACCGCGATTGACGTCGATTTCGCGCGGGTGGACCGAGCGGCGAGGGCATCGGTTCGCCGTGCGAGACGCGCCACTCGGCGACGGCCGGGGAGGGACGACGGATGAGTGACGAGGAACTCGCCAAGGACCTGGGCCTGGTTTCGGCGCTCGCAGTCGGGATTGGGACGATGATCGGCGCCGGGATCTTCGTTCTCCCCGGCGTCGCCGCGGCCGAAGCGGGGCCCGCAGTCGTAGTGTCGTTCATCATCGGCGGAAGTATCGCGATGGTCAACGCGCTCTCGGTGAGCGAACTCGGGACTGCGATGCCGAAAGCAGGTGGCGCGTACTACTACATCAATCGGGGACTCGGTCCTCTCTTCGGTTCGATCTCTGGCATGGGGGACTGGATGGGACTCGCGTTCGCAAGCGCCTTCTACTGCATCGGCTTCGGCGGCTACCTCGCGACGCTACTCGGCGGTGTCGTCGTTACGATCCCGCTGCTCGGCTCGATAGAACTGCTCCCGACGATCGTTCTCGGCCCGTTCATTCTCTCCGATATCCAGATTGGCGCGTTGCTGGCGGGCATCGTATTCGTCGGCGTCAACTACATCGGTGCGAAAGAGACCGGCGGCGTCCAGACGGTCATCGTCACGATCCTCCTGGGAATTCTTACGGTCTTCGCCATCGTCGGATTCTTCTCGTTCGACTGGGGAACGGTCACGACCGACGGACTCACGCCTGAGGGGACCGGGGCGATCCTCCCCGGTGCCGCGCTCGTGTTCGTCTCGTACCTGGGATATGCGAAGATCGCGACCATCGGCGAGGAACTCAAGAATCCGGGCCGGAACCTTCCGATAGCCATCATCGGCAGCGTCGCCATCGTAATGGTCATCTACTCGATCCTCGTCGGCCTGATGGTCGGGATCATCCCGTACGACTCGATCAGCGAGAGCACGCCCATGTCCGACGTCGCGAACGTCATCTTCGAGGGGAACCTCGGCGTAATCGGTGTGACGTCGATCACGCTCGCGGCACTTCTGGCGACCGCCTCGAGCGCCAACGCGTCGATCCTCGCCTCCGCGCGGATCAACTTCGCGATGGGTCGGGACAAGATCGTCACCGACTGGCTGAACGAGATCCACCCGCGGTTCGCCACGCCGTACCGGTCGATCGCCGTCACCGGGCTGATGATCATCGTCTTCATCGCCGTTCTCGGGGGCGACATCGAAGTACTGGCAAAGGCAGCTAGCGTCCTTCACCTCGTTGTCTACGCGCTGATCAACGCGGCGCTGATCGTCTTCCGGGAGGCGGACGTCCCCGAATACGACCCCGACTTCACCGTCCCGTTGTATCCGATCACGCCCATGCTCGGGGTCGTCCTCTCGCTCGGGTTGATCGGGTTCATGGAGCGGATCGAGATCGCGCTGGGCATGCTGTTCGTCGCGGGTGCAATTATCTGGTACGGCGTCTACGCTCGCCACGAGACCGAGCGGGAAGGCGTACTGAGCCACTACATCCTCTCGCGGTCCGAGGAGATGCCCGACGCCGCAGTTTCGGCGGCGACGGTCGCGCGTCCGTCCGGCGGCAGCGAGTACACGGTACTGGTGCCGGTATCGAACCCCCGGACCGAATCCACTCTCCTCTCGCTGGCGAGCGTGTTCGCGAAGGCCAACGACGGCCGCGTTCAGGCCGTCCACATCGTCGAAGTCCCCGATCAGACGCCGCTCTCGGAGGGATCGGAACACGTCCGACGAATCGACGAGGAGTCCCAGCAGCTGATGGAAAACGTCCGCGAGAGCACGGAGACGATGGACGTCCCCGTCGACGTCAGAACGATCGTCTCCCACCGCTCGTTCGAGGAAGTGTTCGACGTGGCCCGCCGCGAGGAAGCCGACAAGGTCGTCATGGGCTGGGGGGCGGACAGACCGTGGTCCGCCGGCCGCGCGGAGCGTCCGCTCGAGGAGCTGACCCACGACCTCCCCTGTGACTTCCTCGTTCTCAAGGACCGGGGGCTGGAGACCGATCGCGTGCTGGTCCCGACGGCCGGCGGTCCCGACTCCGATCTGAGCGCCGAGATCGCCACGTACCTCCGCGACCAGCTCGGTTCCGAGGTCACGCTCCTGCACGCGGTCGACGACCCGACGGAGGAGGCCGAAGGCGAGAGGTTCCTGACCGAGTGGGCCGCGGATCACGGCCTCGAGGACGCGGCGATCCGGATCGACACGTCCGGCGACGTCGAGGGCGCGATCGCAACCGCCGCGCGGGACCACTCGCTGGTCATCATCGGCGCGACCGAACGGGGTCTCCTCTCGCGGCTCGTCCGCGGCTCGCTCGCCTACGACGTCATTAACGACGTCGAGTGTTCCGTCCTTCTGGCGGAACGACCGACCAGCCGGTCGCTCCGAGAACGGCTGATCGGGTTACAGAACGCCGAGTAGTCCGTTGAGACGTTCGCTGCGTTTCCCGTGTCGGCTCGAAGGCGAACGCCACGCGACTCGGGCGGGGCGAGCGATGGATCGCCAGCGCGTGACGAGAATCGGAGAGTCGCGAGCATCGGCGGGATCAGTTCCGAACCGATTATCTTCCCGGACGGCACACCTCGGAGCACTCGATGAGGATCCGCGTCGACTGGCGCTCGAGCTGTAGCCTGACGGGAACGGTTCTGAAGTGGCTCGCGGTGCCGCTCGCCGTCCCGCTCGTCCTGGCCGTGTTCGACGGCGACGCTATCATCCCGTTCGCCGTCGCGGTCGTCATCACGGCCGTACTGGGGGGCGCACTCGAGTTGCTGAGCGACGACCGCGAACTCGGCCAGCGCGAGGGGTTCCTGATGGTCGCGCTGACCTGGCTCAGCGTCGCCGTCATCGGTGCGATCCCGTTCTACCTGGCTGGCCTCGCTGCCGGTCCCAGCTCCGCGTTTTACAGCCTCATCAACGCGCTGTTCGAGGGCATGAGCGGACTCACGACGACGGGTGCGACGGTGATGAACGAGTGGGACTTCGAGAACCAGTCACGAGCGATCCTGCTCTGGCGGCAGCTACTGCAGTGGCTCGGCGGACTCGGCATCCTGATCGTCGCGATCGGGTTGCTGTCGAATCTGATGGTCGGTGGTGCACAGCTGATGGAGACAGAAACGCAGACCAGGAACGTGACCAAGCTGACCCCGCAGATCGAGAGCACCGCCCGACTCATCTGGGGACTGTACGTCGGTCTCACCCTGCTCGCGGCAGCGACGTTCTACTTGCTTCACCTCGTCGGTCTCGCCCCCAACATGGATCTCTTCAACGCCGCCGCCCACGCGCTCACGAGCGTCTCGACCGCCGGGTTTTCCCCCGAGCCCCAGAGCATCGGCGCGTTCGAGCCCATCGTTCAGTGGGCTGTCATACCCTTCATGATCCTCGGAGCGACTAATTTCGTGTTGCTGTACTACATCACCCAGGGCGACTTCAGCCGGCCGTTCGAATCCGAAGAGTTCCGCTTCTATCTCGGCGTCATCGCGTTCTTCAGCGTGATCGTCTCGTTCATCATCGGACTCGATCCCGAGATCAACAGGGGGCTCGAGGAGACGATCAGACACGGCTTTTTCAACGTCGTCTCGCTGGTAACGACGACGGGGTACGCCTCGACCAACTTCGACCTCTGGACGCCGGGCGCCAAACACGTTCTCTTTCTGTGTATGTTCCTCGGCGGGATGGCCGGCAGTACGACCTGTTCCATCAAGACGCTCCGCTGGCTCGTGATCCTAAAGGGACTGTACCGCAACTTCTTCACGTCGATTCACCCGACGGCAGTTCAGCCGGTCCGGCTGGGTGACGGCGTCGTCGACGAGGAGACGATCAACGACATCTTCTCCTACGTGATGCTCGCGATCGTCATCTTCTTTTTCCTGACGATTCTCATCGTCGTCGATGCCGCTCGAGCCGGGACGGGCGTCACCGAGTTCGAGGCGCTGGGGGCCGCCGCGTCGATCTTCCTCAATATCGGCCCCGCGTTCGGCATGGCCGGCCCGATGGACAACTACGCCGGGTTCCCCGTCACCACTCGTGCGGTCATGGTGATCATGATGTGGATCGGACGGATCGAGATCATCCCCGTGCTCGTGCTGTTGCTGCCAGCGTACTGGAAGTCCTGATCCGGGACTCTTCGGTCGACACCCCGCTCTGGACGATCGATCCACGCTCGAACGCGACGACCGGTACTCCTCGCGTGGACCTCACTTCGGTCGAACCGCGAGGCTATCGCCCGGCGAGTGGTTGCTACCGACTTCACTGACGGACGTGAGAGACCCTGTCCTTCGCTGGGGATAGGCGGGGACGATCGAACCCCTCACTGGGAAATCCCGAGGACTGTCCCTCAGAAGTAGCCTGACGATCGGCAGCCGGCGCGTGTTTCCCGCTCGCCGTCCGTTGGTCGAAAGCGTGCGCTTCGGAGCGAGTTCGGCTATCCGCTCAATCGCTGGACGAGCGCCTGTCGGAACGTTCGTGGAGCCCTGTTCTCGCCGCGGGCCATCACGACTGTACCGCGACTCTCTTGAACGATCGTCTGTGGGATGGAACCGTAAAGTGCCTGTGCCACCGTACTCGTGCCCGTTGCACCGATGCAGATCGTATCGTACTCCGTCACTGCGTCGATGAGCGTCTCTCGGACGTCGTCGCTGACGATCACGCGTGGGTCGTACTCGTCCTCCTCGAGTCCCGCTCCGGTCGCGACGTCCGTGATCGTTTCGTGGCCGACGGCGGACGGATCGATTTCGGACTCACCATCGTCCGGTTCAGGCTGGACGTTCAGTAAGGTCAGCGTCGTTCCGGAGAACGTACGTTGTATCTCGCCGGCGCGTTTCGCTGACGCAATGGCGTGTGGACCTTCGCCGGCGAGCGTGACGATCCGATCGGGAGTGACGGTTGGATCCTTGACCAGCGTCACCTCGCACGGCGCCCGCTCGAGCAGCGGATCGATCGTCGTGCCAAAGAGGACGTCACGACGGCGTCGTTCCCCGGACCAGCCCAGTAGCACGTGATCTGCGCGTTCTTCCTCGAGCACCGATAGGATCGAGTCGCCGGCGTTTCGACCGACAATTGCGCGCGTTCTGACCGGGATGTCCAGATCCGTAGCGATATCGCGGGCGTTCTCGAGGAGTGCGCGCTGATTCTCGACGCGCTCCTCTTCGAACTCGATCTGGGCGGGAGACATCTGCGGCGGGACCTCAATAACGTTGACGGCGACGAGTTCGGCGCGCTCCTCCTCGGCGGCCGCGCTCGCCGCGGCGTACTTGATCAGCGGACGTTCCGTCTGGGGATTCGAGACCGGGACGACGACACGATAGACGTCTTCGTCCTCGTGCGTCTCGCCGGTGGGAGCGACGGCTTCACCGATAAGCGTCGTCGAAATTGCCTTCTCCTTCGAGTAGAACGCGTACCAGCCGATCCCGACGAGGACGATCAGGAGGCCGATCCCCTGTACCTGCCACTGCATCTGGCCCATGACGCCGAGACAGGTCAGAAAGCCGAGGATCGGAACGATCGGGTACAACGCGGACGGGATCCGGAAATCCGGATCGTACTCGTCCGGATCCGCACGCCGCAAGACGATGACCGCCGCGTGAACGAGCGCGTACGTGATAAGGAACATGAAGCTCGCGACGTCGGCGAGCGTATCGATCGGTAGCGGACTGGCGATAAGTACGAGGATAACGGCACCCGTCGCGAGGATCGCTCGATAGGGCGTCCGGTACCGATCGTGAATCACGTTGAGCCAGTTGGTAAGGATCTGATCGCGGCCCATGGCGAAGTTGACTCGCGCAGCCGAGAGAATCGACGCGTTCGCCGAGGAGATAGTCGCCAGAATCGCGCCGGTGATCATCACGAGCGAGCCGATCGTGGCGAGCTCGAGGGTGTACTCGCCGATGGCGATCTCTCCGAACTGCCCGGCCGCTTCGGCGGCGACGTCGGCAACCGGCACGTCCGATGCGGCCAGTTCCGGCACCGGAAGCGTGCCCGTGCTGACGAGCATCACGAGAACGTAGAGGATCGTCGGCGTGACGACCGCGGCGATCATCGAGAGCGGGAGGTTTCGACCGGGGTCTTTGATCTCTTCGGCGCTGGTCGCGATCACTTCGAAGCCGATGAACGTGACGAACACGGTCCCCGCCGTTGCCGCGACAACCGGCCATCCTTCACCCTCTCGGACGAACGGGTCGAGCAGGCTCGTGTCGATGTTCGTGAGTCCGACGGCGATAAAGAGGGTGATGAGGCCGACGAGTAGGATCACGATGATGTTCTGTAACGATCCCGTTTCCTTGACCCCGCGGTAGTTGATCCCCACGAGGAGCGAAGCCATCACCAGTCCGGCGAGGATGACAGTGAGGGCGTCTGACGGCTGATTGAGCAGATACTGCCCGAAGCCGAGCATGTAGAACGCGGTCGCGAACATCAATCCGGCCCACATCCCCCAGCCGACGATCGTTCCAAAGAAGCTCCCGAGCGCGTGATTGACGTAGTAGTAGCTCCCGCCGGCTTTCGGCATCCCGGTTGCCAGCTCCGAAAGCGAGAGGGCCGCGAGCAGGGCGACGATGCCACCAATTATAAACGAGATCATGCTCGCGGGACCGGCGCTCTCGGCGACGATCCCTGGCAGGACGAAGATCCCCGCACCGATCATCGTTCCGAGCCCGAGGGTGTACGCCTCGAGGAATCCGAGGTCTCGGGCGAGTTCCTGATCAGCCATTCCCGGTCTCACCCCGTCGGCTGCCGGGCCGGGATGAACGGACCGGTCTTCTGGAAGCGGTTTTTGATTCCGAAACAGAGTTCATATACATCGTGTTGATTCAGTCCTCCAGAATAAGTGTGTTGACGTTCCAGTATCGACTCGCTAGTCGTCTTTCGCTTCGAACGCGTCGAGCATGCGATCCGTAATTCCATCCCTGGAGAGAACCGTGAGCAGGTCACCAGCTCGTATTTCGCTGTCGCCCGTCGGCGTCAGTACGGAATCCTCCCGTTCGATCGAGACGACGAGCAATCCTTCCTCGAGCAGCCCCTCGGTTCCAGCTCGCTCGAGGGTTGTGTCGGCGATCGGTGCGTCGTCCTCAACAGTGAGTTGAACGACCTTGTTGCCGCCGGCGAGACTGATGTAATCCGAGAACTGCTGGCGGGTTTCGGCGGGACCGAAGGGGTGGTACGACTGAAACTGCTCGGTCCGGACGAGTTTTTCGTCGTCGATGTCGAGACCGAGCGCCGTCAGCTCTCGTGCGACGTCGTTTACCCCTTCGACATCGCCTCCGACGGCGAGAACGTGGAGGTTTTCCCCTCCTGCCATGAACTCTCGAACGTTGACGACGCCGGTAATCGTCCGCGCTTGCTGGGCGAGTCGTGCACGTTCTCCGACCGGCGCCGTCGCCACGTACAGGGTCGTGAGCATGTCGTCGGCAGAATCGAAATCGACGTTCGCGTGATATCCTCTGATGATCCCGGCGTCCTCAAGCTGGTTGATCCGGTTTCGAATCGTTGCGGGAGAGACGCCCACTTCCTCGGCGATCATCGGTGCGGACGTATTCCGAGCGTCCCCCATTAACGCGTGGATGATGCGTTTGTTCACGTCGTCGAGGCGAATACTCATGCGCGTACGTACGACTACGGGTGTGAAGGATCCTGTTTTTTGTTCGCCGGTCGGTGGTCACTTCCTCGCTCGACCAAACTCAGGGCGGATAAGCAGACGAAAATCGATCGATGACGAAAGCCAGATCAGGACCGCACGCTACGAGCAGACGGTTCGCGCGGCGAGAGCGTACAATAGTGGTGGTCTGCAGCCTGTGTGGATCGGCCGCCTCGAGATCATCCCGGTTGCGGTACTCGTGGGCGAAGCCTTCCGGAGACTCGAACTCTACACGTAACCGCCACTTCATCACGGTCAGCGCGCGACCGGCTCCCGATCACCGAAGGACGAGTAACTCGTTGAACCGGTTACCGGACCGTCTTTTTCGACCCGAACAGGTTCGACGTTGAGGAGAATGTTTCCGGTAACGGCTGGCTGGCTGGTCACTCGACGGCAGCACGAACGATAGAAAAAAGGTCTCTGGCTCTAACTGGCTGATGATGAATCGAGACGTGGGTACTCGAGTCCAGCCGACGGCGGCGAAACCCGCTCGACAGCACGTCGTTGTGCGGATCTATCCGGGGCGTTTCCAAATAGATAAGTGCCCACGGCAACCATCGACCGACATATAAGCGGACTTCAACCGAGGTGAATACAATCTTCAGCGCAGCTATGATCCCCATGCAGGTTCGAACGCGCGTCGATATCTTCGAGCAAATCTTCCTGGTCTTTCTGGGACTCGGGACGCTCGTTGGTGTCGTCGTAATCGCGTATACGCTGTACAACGCGTACAAGTATCGTGATGGCGGCGACGAGACATCGGACAAGGCGCGGCCTACACTCGGGGAGTTACCGACAGGAGGAGAGGGTGGCAAGAAACTGTTCCTATCGTTCGGTCTGAGCGCGATCGTCGTTATCTCGCTCATTATCTGGACGTACGGAATGCTGCTGTACGTCGAGGACCCCAGCGACGAGATTCCGGACGAGGACTCCATCGAGGTCGACGTCGTGGGTGACGGGTTCGCCTGGTTCTTCGAGTACGAGAACGGGGCGTCCTCGACGAACACGATGACCGTTCCGGAGGACACGGCGGTGTGGATCAACGTGACGGGTGGCGACGTCTGGCACAACTTCGGGATAACGGACTTACGCGTGAAGGCGGACGCGATCCCCGGTGAGACCGACCGAACGTGGTTCATGACCGGCGAGGCCGGAGACACTCACGAGATCGAGTGCTTCGAACTCTGCGGTGACGGCCACACGCAGATGACCGGTACCGTCGAGGTCGTGAGTGAAGAAGAGTACGAACAGTTCCTCGAAGATGAAGCACCAGACGATGAGGAGAACGGTGATGACGAGGAGGCCGACGAGGAGAACGGTGACGAAAACGGCGGGAATGAAACGGACGACGAAAACGGTGGTAACGAAGAAAACGGTGACGACGAAAACGGCGAGAATGAAACGAACGACACCGAAGAAGCCAACGACACCGAAGACGGAGGTGACGACTGATGGGTGATCTTCCCCCGATGCGCTCGGTCAAACGCTGGCTGGTGACGACCAACCACAAGGACGTCGGCATCCTCTATCTCGGGACTGCGCTGTTCTTCCTGGTGCTGGGCGGTCTCATGGCGCTCGCGTTCCGCGCCCACCTGTGGGAGGCCGGCGGCACCGGTCTGCTCACGAACAACCAGTTCAACCAGGCGGTGTCCACGCACGGACTGCTGATGGTGTTCTGGTTCCTCTCGCCGTTCGCGGCCGGTTTCGCGAACTACTTCGTCCCCCTCCAGATCGGGGCGAAGGACCTCGCGTTCCCCCGGCTGAACGCCCTGAGTTACTGGTTCTACCTGCTCTCGGGCGTCCTGTTCGCCATTTCGTTCTTCCAGGGTGGCTCCTACGCCGGCGGGTGGACGATGTACGCGCCGCTGAACGTGCCGATGTACACGCCCGCACTGGAGGCGACCACCGGTAGCAACGCATCGGTTCTCGCGCTGATGCTGTTCGTGTTCTCGATCACGCTGGGGTCGGTGAACTTTCTCACGACGATTCACCGTTCGCGAGCGGAGGGGCTCGGCCTGTGGAACATGCCGCTTTTCACCTGGTCGTGGCTGCTGACGGTCTGGATGATGCTGTTCGCGTTCGCCGCGCTGCTGGCCGCGCTGCTGTTACAGAGTGCAGATCGAATCTTCCTGACTCAGTACTTCGCGACGGAGCAGGGCTCGAGTCTGTTGTGGGCACACATATTCTGGTTCTTCGGCCATCCGGAGGTGTACATCGTCTTCTTCCCCGCGCTGGGGATCATGTTCGAGACGTTCCAGACGTTTACGGGGCGTCGACTCGTCGGCCGGAAGTGGGTCATCATCGCGATGGTGCTGGTGGCCGTCCAGTCCTTTTTGGTCTGGATGCACCACATGTTCCTGACGACCATCAACCTCGAGATCAAGACGCTGATGATGGCGACGACCATCGGGATCTCGTTACCGTTCGACCTGATGGTCTTCTCGCTGATCTACACGATGGTCAAGGGACGCGTCCGATTCACGACGCCGTTCCTGTTCAGCCTCGGCGCACTCGTGCTGTTCATCCTGGGGGGCATCACCGGGGTGTTCCTCGGCGCCGTCGTGCTCGACTACGAGTTCCGGGGCACCTACTGGGTCGTCGCCCACTTCCACTATGTGATGGTCTCCGGAGTCACCGCCCTGATCGCCGGTCTCTACTACTGGTGGCCGAAGATCACCGGCAAGATGTACTCCGAGACGCTGGGCAAACTCAACTTCGCGGTCTACTTCATCGGCTTCAACCTGCTGTACTTCCCGATGTTCCTCGCCTGGGAGACGCCGCGGCGCGTCTTCCACTTCGGCGAGGGACTGGAGATCTACCACCAGGTCGCGACCGTCGGGGCGTTCATCCTCGGCTTCTCGTTCGTGATCATGTTCGCGACGTTCGCTCACAGCCTCGTCGCGGGGCCGCGAGCGCCCGACAATCCGTGGGAGTTCTCGCGCACGGCGGAGTGGGCGATTCCCTCGCCCCCGCCGCTCGAAAACTGGGACGGTCGTCCCAGCTACGCCAGCGGTCAACTCGAGTTCGTCGACGACTCGGCGGCCGCAACCGACGGTGGCGTCGCGCACGGAGGGGAAGCGACTACCGAAACCACCACTCACACGGAGGAACACGCCGATCACGCCAGTATCTGGCCGCTCGGGATCGGGATTGGCACGTTCACGTTCTTCCTCGGTCTCTCGGGGCTGACGCCGTACGTCATCAACTTCGCCGAAGGAACCGGTGTCGCACCCGAGAGTCTCACGGGAACTGCCGCCGAACCGAGTCTCGTCTACCCGGTGATAACCGCGCTCGGCGTGGCGATCCTCGCGTACACGCTGTTTAACTTCGGCCGCGAACAGTTCGACGCGCCCGAGATGGCCATCGCCGAGCGCTGGCCGTTCGAGGGCGTCGGCAACACGAAGTTTGGCGTCTGGGTGTTCCTCGCCTCGGACGTCGTCGTCTTCGGCGCCGCCATCGGGGCGTACATCTTCATGCGCATTCACATGGGATGGTTCGCGTGGGAGTTCGACGCCATGACCGAGGCCGGCCTCATCAACACCTACGTCCTGCTGACCTCGAGTTTCACGGTCATTCTCGCGCTCGTGATGGCCGAACGCCAGAACAAGCGAGGGCTGCTCGCGACGCTCGGCGCGACCCTGCTGCTCGGCCTGACGTTCATGGGGGTCAAGGCCTTCGAGTACAGCGTGAAGTTCGCCGAGGACCACTACTGGTGGTACAGCATCGAGTACTCGATCTACTACGTGACTACCGGGCTGCACGCGCTTCACGTGATCCTCGGGCTGCTGATCGCTATCTTCATGATCTACCGCGTCTGGTCGATCGACGCCTACCTCGAGGACCACCGGCCGGTGGAGTTCTTCGGCCTCTACTGGCACTTCGTCGACATCGTGTGGGTCATCCTCTTCCCGCTGTTCTACCTGATGTAGCGGACGGCCGCTACACCGTTTCCGACGCGTTTCTTTTGGACTCGACTCGATCCAGCCGGTTGCTTCGCACTCGTCGTCGTTTCCGTATTGATCGTCCGGCTTCACTGAACGGGGATCCCGCTGATCGACGAGCAAGGCTTTGGACCGCTCGAGACGCTCCCGGTCAACCTCGAGCCACACAACCGAACACGGACGACGGCACGTTAGAACCACGACTGTCCGCGCAGAACGACACGTGAGATACTGCCGTCGTTACGAATCCAGATGGCAGACGCGGGATCTGCGCCAGTCCCGTCGAGGACGTCGAGGGATCGAGGCCGCACAGATCGTAGAGGAGCGTCGCGTCGAACTGTGTGCCGTCGGCGCGCTGGTCCTCGAGGCGACCGTGTCACCGCGACGATCCCGTCGGTGAGCACGAGCTGTGGATTGTGAGAGCGAACGTGTCTCTTCGGCGCCGATCAACTGACGGTTTACGGCTCGTGCGCGATCCCAAACCTCGATTACCGTATTGCGTTTCTGGCGCTCGTCGACCGCATGAGGAAGGTATAAGTGCTCCACACACACATTGCTCACCAATGGCCGACGTTCGACTGTACACCCTCATTTACGTCGTACTGCTGGTGCTGGGAACCGGGAAGTTCGTGTTCTTCCACTTCGACGAGACGTTCACTTACACGATGGCCATGGGTGGGACGATCATACTCGCGATCACCAAGTCGCTGCTGATTGCCGGCTTCTACCAACACCTGATCGAAGAGCCGCGCGCCATCTCGTACATGATGGCCGTCGCCGTGTTCATGGTCTTTCTGCTGACCATCGCGGCGGGCTACTCCATCCAGTAAGCGCGTCTCGGATTTTCTCCTCGAACCGATCTCTTCCGTTCTCGGCTATCTCCTATTCGACGAACCCGGCGACCGGTCAGGTAGACGGGTCCGTTTCACCGGTCGACTGATCGTCCGTGGATCATCGATGCCTCCCGAGGCGCTGCTGGCTCCCCTCTGTTGCTCTCGGCCGAGAGAGATCCTGTTCAGTTAGCGCGTGGCATATCGGTCTCTGTCAGCGTGACGAACTCCATGCCGACGGCGACGGGAACGAGTCGTCCGCGGTACTCGCTCGAGGCGAGGTGCGAGGGAAACCCGGAAACGGCGCTGGACTCGGGACCGGATCGACGCTAACTGTTGGATGGAACACCTACTGTGAACCCGCTGTGGACGTTGACAACTGATTCTCACCGCCGATAGGGCAATCCACCCTCGAGAACGCGCCCGGTGGAGCCGTCGCTCCGGGTCCACCGAGTTCGTCGAGTATGGACAACGAGTGATCCTCGCGTCCACAGCGGCGCTCGAGCGGCAAGAACGAGCCTCTTCGTGTTCTCCGGAGAAAGTCCCCGGTGCTGTTGAACGTTCTCACGCGCCGGCTGGGCTCCGCGTAATCCAGAGTTCGACGACGACGGAACGAGTAAGCGATAGCCAGCGATCGAGCCAACTCGAGGACGACCTTCGAGAGGGAAGCGATGTCTCTCTCGAGTCGGTGAAAGAACGGAAAGAGGAGCGTGTGCCGCTATTCGTCGCCGAACATCTGGCGCATCATCGGGTGCATCTCCATCATCTGCTCCTCGGCGATCTCCTCGTACAGCTTGTACGTGATGGAGACCGCGAGCAGCAGCCCGGTTCCGGTGACTGCGCCGATGGTGCCGAGCATGTTCGCCCAGACGGCGAGCAGCCCGACGAGTGCGCCACCGATGACGGTCACCTGCGGAATGTACCGCTCCATGACCTTCTCGATGACGCCGACGTTCTGTCTGAAGCCGGGGATCTGCATCCCGGAATTCTGGATCTGCTGGGCCGTCGCCTCCGGACCCATGTCGGTGGTTTCGACCCAGAAGATGGCGAAGACCGCACCGCCGACGACCATGAACGTCAGGTCGATGGAGATGCGGATCAGCACCATCCAGGTCGCCTGGGCGACCTCACCGGTCCACCACATCCAGTCGGCGGGTGAGTAGATCGGTGCGGTGTAGTAGAAGAACCCGCTGACGGGTTCTCCCTGAGCGTTGTACTGCCCGAGTGCGGCGGGCATGCCGTCCCACGTTCGGTTCAGGATCTGGCCCATGAACTGGACGTTCGCCTGGAGCGCCCGAACGAGGATCATCGGCAGGACGCTCGCGTAGATGAGCTTCACGGGGAAGCGACCGCGAGCACCCTTGACCCGGGCGTGACTGAGTGGGATCTCGACGCGCACGGACTCGGCGTAGACGACGATCGCGAAGATCAGGACCGTCGTCAACAGGGCGATGATGTGCCCCTCGCCGAGCAGCAGCGTGTTTAGCCCGTCACCGGCGACGAGCGAGCCGATCTCGACGTCACCGAAGATAATCCGGTACCAGTCGTAGAAGAACCCACCTTCCGTGGGCTGGATTAACCCGGTCACCAGTCGCTGGCTCACGCCGGCGATGATGAACAGCCCGATCCCGCTGCCGACCCCCCACTTGCTGACGACCTCGTCCATGTACAAGATGAGGATACCGCCAGCGAAGATCTGGAGGAACATCAGCATCTGGACCTGCGTGCTGTCGAAGGTGAACCCGCCGAGCGTCAGCGACTGCTGAGCCGGGAGGAAGCCGCCGGCGAACACCATCGGGAGCGCGGTCAGCGCCGTCATCACGATGACGAGCAGTTTCTGCAGTCCCTGGTAGAGCACCTGGTCCCGCGGATCGTCGGTATCGAGACCGAGGAGATTCGCTCCACCGAGTAACTGCATAACGATGCTTGCCGTGACGATGGGGCCGATACCGACCTGTAACAGCGAGCCGAACTCGCCGGCCAGGACGGCTCGGAACTCGCCGAAGAGGTCCGTTGCGCCTTCGGCCTGCATTCCGAGCAGCGCGATGTTCGTCAGGAAGAAGTACAACACGAGGATGCCGGCCGTCCACGTCAGCTTCCGCTTGAAAGGGACGTGCCCCTCCGGACGGCGTACTGTCGGCATCCGCGTTAAGACCGGTTCAGCGGCTTCCTTCCATCCCATGTGTTACTCCTCGTCCTGTTCTGGTTCGTCGGCTTCGTCCTCTGCCTCCTGGGCTCGCTCCGAGACGACTGCCTCACCGTCGGCAGCCTCGATCTTCTCGCGAGCGGCCTCGGAGAAGGCGTCCGCCGTTACCTCGAGCGAGTTGCGGACCTGGCCGGAGCCGAGCACTTTGACGACGTCGGCCTCGTGGCCGTCCTCGACGATGTCGCGCGCGTCGAGCGCGTAGCCGTCGTCGGTCTCCTCGGCCAGATCGTCGGCGACGTAGAGGATCGCGTCCTCGTCGAGCTTCTGAACGTCGATCTCCGCGACGGTCTCGCGGATGTCCTGCGGTCGCTTGAAGCCGTGTTTGCCCTTCGGTTCGTAGTTGTGGAACTCGTGTTTGCTGCGGCCGGCGCGCCCGCGTCCGCCACGGTGACCCGCTCCCCGTCGATTCTTGTGGGAGCCGCCACTGTGCGTCCGCGATCCGCGCTGGCGTCGTTTTTTGCTCGTCATTGTTATCGCATCGATTCTAACAGGTCGTTAATCTGCTCGGTTGTATGTTTTCCGAGTTGGCCGCCCTCCGCGGTCGGCTTCTTGATACCCTCGTGGCCACCACGGGGTGGGTGAAGACGCAGCGTCGGCGACAGCCCTTCGTCGCGGAGCGTCGTCTCCTCGTCGAGCAGCGCCTCGGCCAGTGCACCGAAGTCGTCGTACTCGGTGTTCTCGGCGAGCCACTCCTCGTCGACGTCCGCCTGCCGACCCTCGAGCGGTTCCGCCCGCTTCTCGAGGACGGTCTCGAGGACGTCGACGTCCGGTTCGCCGATCGCGACGTAGTCGTTGACCTTGGCGATCATCCCGCCGTACGTGTCCGTTTCGGGGACGAGCGCACAGTGGTTGACGCTGTGAATGTTGAGCATCTCCAGGGTGTCCTGGATGTCCTGGTTGCGGTTGACTTCGCCGCGGACCTGAACGACTGCCTTCATCACTCAGTCACCTCCGCTTCGTCGCGACCGCCGCGACGGCTCGGGTGACGCGACTGCGATGCGTTCTCGAGCGCGTTGAACGTCGCCTTCGCGAGGTTGACCGTGGTTCGAGTGTTGCCGTGGCTCTTGGTCCAGGCGTTCTCGATGCCGGCCAGTTCGAGGACGGCGTGGACGGTGTCACTCGCTGCCAGCCCGAGCCCTTCGGGAGCCGGGATGAGTTCGACCTCGACGGAGCCGGCTTTGCCGGTCGTCTGTCGGGTCAGCGAGTGCGGACGGTCCGAACGGTCCTCCCACGAGCCGGAGCCGCGGGGCACTTTGATGATGTTCAGCTTCGCGATACCGATCGCCTTCTGGATGGCGGACCCGACCTGATCGTCACGGCCTTCCGCGTAGCCGACGTAGCCGTTGCGGTCGCCGACTGCGACGACACAGCGGAACTTGACGCGTCGACCGGAGTCAGTCATACGCTGGACCATGTTGATGTCCAGCACTTCGTCGTCCAGTCCGGGGAGGAGCTGGTCGACGATCTCGGGTTCCTTCAGCGGGAGTCCCGAGTTGAGGGCGGCCTGCATCGTATCGATGTCGCCCTCCTGGACCATCCGGCCGAGACGGGTGACGGGTTCCCATCCGCGGTCGTTGTAGTTACTCATTCGAGAATCGCCTCTCGTACCTCGTCGAAGTGTTCTGGTAGTTCTGTTGCCTCGAACTCACCGCTGTACAGCGACTCGTCGAGCTGTTCGGCGTACTCGGCGATATGTTCGCCGCGCGTACGCGACCAGTCCGCGAACACGCTGTCGTTGTGCGGAATCTCGAGTCCGGCGTCGATCGCGCCCTCCTGGACTGCGAACACCTTGTTCCCGGGCGTTGCGGTGTTGAGACCGATGTCGAGGACCGCTTCCTCGAGTCCGGCCTCGACCGCCCGTTTGCCGGCCAGCAGGCCGGTCAGGTAGGCCGCAGCGATGTTGCTCGTGGGGGCTTCCCAGCCGTACTCCTCGAGATCGCTCGAGTGTGCGCTTGCAAGCGTCTCGTCTCCCTGAGGTCCGGGAGAGATCAGCTGCGCCGTAGTGTGCTTGTTGCTCTTGCGAGCGACGAGGCGGGGCTTTCCCGATTTCAGCAGGCGCAACCTCTGGTGGTAGTCCGTCCGGACCTCACGGCGACGCCGCATCGGTACTTTGTATCGTGGTCCTGTCGCCATTATTGGTCACCGTAGTTTTCGTCGATATAGTTCAACAGGTACTGGACGCTGCGGAACTCGCCACCGCCAGCTTTCTTGTAGAGCTGCCGGTACTGCGTGGGCGTGATTTCGCCCTTGTCGCGGAGTTCGCGAAGCTTCCGTCGCTGTGCACGAATCTTGCTCTGCCACTGTTCTTTCTCGTTCTGGCGTGCGCCCTTCTTGCCCTTGCGTTTGCCCTGGCCGTTGCGGTGTCCGTAGGCGCGCTTTGCGTTGCGCTTACGGGCACGGCCGCGGGAGTTTCCGCGCGCATCTTTGGCCTGAATACGGCCGTCGTCGACGAGTTCGCGGATCTCGTCACGGGTGATCGCTTCCGCGATCTCTCCCTGGGAGTCCGGGTCGATCCAGACGCGGTTCTTGCCGACGTCGAGGACGTCAGCAGCGAGTCGCTTCTGTGCGCTCAGATCAGTCATTGGATTCCACCTCGACTTCCTCGTAGGTCGGGTTCAGGACGCGAACGCCCCGGTCCTCGGCAACCTCTTCGATTCGTTCGCGCTTGCGCGCGCCGACCGAGGAGCCGATGCGTACCGCTTCGCGGTCGCCATCGACACCCTCGAGGTCGTCGACGTTCTCGACGCGAACTTCCTCGAAGCCGCTGGGGTGTTTCCCACGAACGGCCTCGGGGGTTCGGAAGCCTGCCTGAACCTTCGGGCCCTTGCCCTTGACGCCGCGGCGCTGCTTCGACAGCTGACCGCGCGGGCGGCGCCACGATTCGGGCGTTCGCTTCTTCTTGTGGTAGTCCTGACGGTTGAACTGCGGCTTGCCCTCCTGTTTGCGCCGGTCGAGCAAGCGCTGTTCCTCGTCGCTCAGGTCGGGCGTCTTCTCGGTCAACCCGCGCGGCTGCAGTTCGGTTTCGACGTCTTCGTCCGGTTCTGCTTCCTCTTCGGCGCCTTCGTCTTCGATCTCGGCCTCGGTCTCTTCGGAGACCTCGAGATCGCCGACGTCGGCTTTGATACGAGCGGCGAGCGCGTTTCCGACGCCGTCGGCCTCGGCCAGGTCGTCCTGATCGGCCTCCTTGACGTCTTCGATCGTCTCGAAGCCGGCATCGCGGAGTGCATCTGCCTTGCTCGCACCGACGCCACTGATGTCCTCGAGTTCCTGCGGTTCGTCGTCTGCCATCTATCAGGCACCTCCTGTGGCGGGTTTCTCGGTGATGTAGACCCCGTCCTGGAAGACGCGGGTGTCCTTGCCGCGGACACGCGTCAGCTGCTCGATATCGGCCGCCGTCTGTCCGACGTTTTCCTTGTTGGGGCCCGAAAGGACGAGCCGTTCGTCGTCGACGGAGACTTCGGTATCACCGTGGATAGTCGTACGTCGCGCTGCCTTTTCGCCGAGGAAGTTCTCGATGACGACGTCGTCGCCTTCCACGCGGACCTGCATCGGGAAGTGAGAGTAGAAGACTTCCATCTTGTACTCCCAGCCCTCGGTCACGCCGTGGAACGCGTTCGTGATATGGCTCTCGAAGGTGCCGACGGTCGCGTTCGTCTTCGCGTCCTCGGCCTCGCTTTCGATAACCACGTGGTCGTCTTCGACCTCGACGGTCACGTCGGGGTACCAGAGACGCCGCGAAACGGCGCCTTCCGGTCCATCGACGGTCACGTCGAGATGGTCAACCTCGACAGATACGTTTTCGGGGATTTCCAGTTCGACTCGCATGATTAGTAGACGTATGCGATCACCTGGCCCCCAATGCCCTGCTCGCGTGCCTCGTAGTGGCTCATGATGCCACTGCTCGTCGTGACGACGAGCGCGCCGAAGTCTCGAGCGGGGAGGTATCGCTTCTCCCATTTCTCGAAGTCCTCGGCACCGACGGCGTAGCGGGGCTTGACGGGGCCACACTCGTTGATCGCTCCTTTCAGTTCGATCTCGAACTGACCGGCTTTACCGTCATCGACGAACTCGAAGCCGTCGATGTACCCGCGGTCGTAGAAGACCTCGAGTACGCTGCCGATCTCGTTCGAGGCGGGCGTTACCTCGTGGGTCAGATGTCCGACGCTCTCGGCGTTGTCGAGTCCGGAGAGCGCGTTACTGAGTGGATCGTTCCCGGTCATATTATCGATACTTCTTGAATCCCATGTCGCGGGCGATCTCGCGGAAGCACTGCCGACAGAGGTTGATGTCGTACTTGCCGACGAGCCCCTGTTTGCGGCCACAGCGCTGGCACTCCTCGATCTGGCCGGTGCGCTTTGCCGCGTGCTCGCCCGTCTGTTCGTTTTCTACGTCGCTTTCACTCATCCGCGGACTCCTCCACGTTCACGTCGAAGTTCGCCTCGAGGAACGCGATGGCGTCCTCGGGGGTGAGTCGGTGCTTCGACGGGATCGAACGGGTGGCCTTGTCGCGCTTGGCGATCCGGTAACCCGGACGCACCAGGTTGACGGTGACGTCCATTCCGTAGATCCCGACGTTCGGGTCGTACTCCTGGCTCGGGAACTCGGTGTGTTCCTCGACGCCGAAGCTGAAGTTACCCGTATTGTCGAACTGCTTGTCGGCGAGGTCAGCGAGCGGCAGGGACTTCTCGAGGAAGTCGTACGCGTCCTCGTCGCGAAGGGTGACCTTCGTACCGATCGGGTCGCCCTGGCGAATACCGAAGTCGGGTTCGGTCTTTTTCGCCTGCGTACGGACGCTTTCCTGGCTCGTGACCTCCTCGATGATGTCCTCGGCCTTGCCGAGTTCGCGGCCACCGCGGCCGACGCCCATGTGGACGACGACTTTCTCGACGCGGGGTTCGCGCATCTCGTGGAATTCGCCGGAGTCAGCCTCGCTCATTCGTCATCACCTGCGTCGCCCGTGAAGTTCTCGTCGATAACGACGACGTACTCCTCGACGGTCTCGAACTCGCCGTCTTCCGTTTCCACGGTGACGATGTTCGAGCCGCTGCCGGGGGTCACGTCGATCTCGGTGAGGTCGCCGATCTTTCCGCCGTGGTTGCCACGGACGGCAGTGACGAGCGCACCTTCCTCGTAGGGGAAGTGCGCGACGACCGATTTGTCGTCGTTGTCGACGACAATCGAGTCGTTCGGGCTGTACTCGCTCTCTTCGACGAGCACGTTCGTGCCGTCGTGCAGCGTCAGCTGGGTGTCGCCACCCGGAACCTGCTGCTTGCCCTCGATCTTGCCGAGGCGGCTTCCGGCGGACTCCTCGTCGATTCCGGTCAGCGCGAGCCGACCGCCTTCGTCGGGGAAGACCCGGTAGTACTCCTCGCGGCCGGGGAACGCGATGATGTCGAACATGCCGATCGGGCGCTGTTCGTCGTTGATCGGTTCCCCGTTGACGAGGATCGAGTCCTGCGAGAGCGCGTATCGTGCTTCCTTCTTCGAGTCCACGTAGCCGAGAACGTCCCGGAGGAGGACGACGAGCGGAACGCCATCCTTTCCGTGCGGGCCGGCACCGGCTTTGACCGTGAAGACCTCGGTCTTGCGTTCGACCGGCCAGGACTTCGGTACGGACAGTCGTTTCTGGTGCTTCGTCATTCGCTATCACCTTCGTCTTCTGCGTCGCCTTCGAGGCGTGCCTCGCGACGCTCGTCTTCGAGGGTGAGCTCCGTGATTCGGACGTTCGACGGGTCGAGCGGTCGCGGCACCTCTTCGCCGTCGGCCGTCTCGACCGTCACGTCTTCGACGTGGATCGTGCCGTCCTCGAGGATCGCGCGAAGGACCTCGCCTTCACTGCCGGCGGCGTCGCCGCGCATGACCTCGACGGTGTCACCCGCGTTGACGCGGGTTCGGCGCGTGTCGTACTCCTCACGGAGTTCCCCGGAGAGCGTCGCGTGGAGCTGCTTCTGTCGCTTGTGCAGCGGCGCACGCTCCGTCTGGATTCGCTGTTTGTGTGGTTGCTTGCTCATTGTCTATACGATCATCGTTGCGGTGGACGCGATTGCTCCGAAGCGCTCTGCGACCTCGCGGGCGATCGGCCCCTTGATCTCCGTTCCGCGGGGCTCCTCGTTCTCGTCGATGATGACCGCCGCGTTGTCCTCGAACTTCAGCCGGGTGCCGTCCGGTCGGCGGATCGACTTCCGCTGGCGGACGACGACGGCCTCGAGGACCTGACGGCGCATCTCGGGGGTACCCTTCGTGACCGAGACGGTCACTTTGTCACCGAGTCCCGCCTTCGGCTGGCGGTTCTTGGTGCCGTGGTAGCCCGCGACGCTGATGATCTTCAGCTCGCGCGCGCCGGTGTTGTCGGCACACGTGACGAGCGAGCCCTTCTTGAGGCCCTGCGTGACGTCAGCCTTCATCGCCTCCATCACTGATCACCCTCGGTTGCTTCGGGTTCAGCGCCTTCGGTGACGTCGCCGGTCGACAGCTCCCGCTCAGGCTCGGCCTGTCGGGTCAGCTCGGCGATGTCCTCCGCAGTCGCTTCTTCGGTTACTTCGACAACCACGTGCGATTTGGTCTTCGACAGTGGTCGGGTCTCTGCGATCTTGACCGTGTCACCGACCGAGAGCGGCTCGAGCACGCCCGGCACGTGAGCCGGGATGCGCGAGCGACGCTTCATCTGGCGGTCGTACTTCGGAACCGCCACATCGTACTCTCGTTCGACGACTACGGTCTTGTCCATGTCCGTCGAAACGACGGTCCCCTCGAGGATCTGACCTCGGACGGAGAGCTCGCCGTAGAACGGACACTTCTCGTAGTCGTATTCCTCCGGGTTTTCCGGTTCCGGAGGGGTTTCAACGTCTAGTCCTATTGCCATGGTGAGTCACCATTCGTTTCCGTGCGTCGGGCGGGTCGTGAGAGCAGTCGCGAGCCATCGACCGTAACGTAGGCCACGTCCTCGCCGGCGGCGTGGCGGTGGTCCCGTGAGGGGCCATCGCCACGACAGCTGGCGGCATCGCCGCTAGCTCTGTCCGACTCGTCCGATCGATCGGACGGGTCGGGTTGAGTGTCGGCCAGTTTGGACGCGGTCCCCGACCCCTTTTCGGAGTCGGCGGCGTCATCTGTGATCGCGAACTCGAACGTCGAGCCCGATTTCGGCACCATGACGACCCGAGACTCGCCGTCGTCTCGAACTTCTATCGAGAGCGTGTTGGTCGTCTCGATGACGACGCGGCCCTCGAGGCCGACCCGCGAGGCGTCGTCGCTCTCGACGACGCGGACGGGAAGTCCGTTGAGTTCGTGTCGCGGCAGTGTCTCGGGTGTCAGTGCCATTGTTGTCTTACTCTTCGTCTTCGAGGTCGCCCTCTTCGCGCTGGACCGTCTTGATCCGGGCGATGGTGCGACCGAGTTCGCCGATGCGGCCCGGGTTCTCCGGGGCACCACCGGCTGCGAGGACCGACTTCTGGTTCAGCAGTTCGGTCTCGAGTTCTTCGAGTTCCTCTTCGCGTTCGGCGGCCGTCATGTCGCGGACTTCTTCGACGTGGAGGATCGCCATCAGGCGTCACCTCCCTCGTCTTCGTCCTCGTCCGTATCGACGTCCTCGTCGTCCATCTCGGCGACGAGCTCTTCGGCCTCGGCCTCGACGTCCTCTTCGAGTTCGTCGAGGTCCTCTTCGACCGGCGACTCGTCGGGGATATCGACGTCTTCGTCGTCGGCGTCGACCTCCGATTCGATGACCTCCTCGACGACGTCTTCGTCGAGGTCGGCCTCCTCACCGGGCTCGACGGCCTCGTCGGCCGCGGCCTCGGCGCCGGAGTCGGCCGCTTCGGCCTCCTCCGGTTCGCCCTCGAGCAGCTCTTCGACGCCTTCAGCCTCGTTGGCCTCGACGGCGTCGGGGACGAGCTCTTCGGGATCCATGTCTTCGTGGATCTGGAAGTCGTCGGGGAGTTCGGCTCCCGGCGGAATGATCTTGACGTCGACACCGATCGTGCCGAGCTTCATGACCGCGACGCCCTGGCCGTGGTCGACGACCTCTTCGGCGGGTTCGCCGTTGTGCTTGATGTAGCCACGGTTGAACTTCTCGACGCGCGATCGGGCGCCCGTGACCTTCCCGGAGAGGACGATTTCGGCGCCGAGTGCGCCGGAGTCCATGATCCGGTCGATCGTCGTGTGGCCGGCCTTCCGGAAGTACCAACCGCGCTCGAGTGCGTTCGCGAGGCGGTCGGCGACGATCCGTGCGTTGAGGTCGGGTTCGTCGACCTCCTGTACGTCGATCTGTGGATCCTCGAGGTTGAACTTCTCCTCGAGAGCCGTCGTGACCTTCCGGATGTTCTCGCCACCTTTGCCGATGACCATCCCGGGCTTCTCGGCCTTGAGGACGATCTGGGTTCCCATCGGCGTCTTGGCGACGTCCATACCACCGTAGCCCGCGCGACCGAGCTCTTCTTCGAAGAACTCGTCGATCTGGGACCGCTGCAGGCCGTTTTCGATGAACTGGTGTTCGTCAGCCATTAGTTATCACCCTCCGTCTCGTCCTCGTCCGTCTCCTCGCTGACGACGATCTCGACGTCGACCTCCGGCGTGTTCCAGGCGGTCGCACGCCCCATCGCGCGGGGCTTCCGACCGACGGACTCGCCGACCTTGTGAGCCGCGACGTGAACGATTTCCATCGTCGCGCCGTCAAAACCCTGGTGGTCTGCGTTCGACTCGACGTTCTCGAGGAGGTCGAGGAATTCGCCCGAGACCTTCTCGGGGTACTTGCCGGCGTCCCAGCCGTCGACGTCCGAGCGGTGACCCGCGCCGGTGTTGTGGGACTTGAACGGCACCGACTGCTCTTCGTCGATTACGTCCTGAAGGTACGCCTGGGCGTCCGCAACCGTTCGACCCTTGATCTCGCGGGCGACCTCCTTGCTGTGCTTGTGGCTCATGTGACGCTCCCGAAGCATCGCTTTCGCGGTGGAGTCCGGGTCCGCGTCGACTGAGTAGTTGATTCCCATACGATGATCACTTCAGTGGGACGAACTTCGAGGATCGAGTCGCGCCGATCCCGGCCTGTCCGTGTTCGACGGACGTGCGGGTCAGCTGGAACTCGCCGAGATAGTGTCCGATCATCTCGGGTTCGACGCGAACGCGCTCGAAGGACTGACCGTTGTAAACCTCGAAGGTCAGACCGACGAACTCGGGCACGATCGGCATGTCACGCAGGTGCGTGCGGATCGGCGCGTTAGCGGTCTCTTCCTCGCCTTTCTCGCGGGCTTTCTCCAGCAGCTTCTGCTTCTCGACGGAGAGTCCGCGTTTGATACTTCGCCGCTTGCGAGCGGGCAGCAGTTCTGCGACCTCGTCGAGCTCCAGATCCTGCAGCTCCTCGAGCGTGTGGCCGCGGTAAGTGAACTCACCTTCACGGCCGGTTCGGTACTCCTGACTCATTTGTTTCCACCTCGGCCGGTACGGCGCGAGGAGATGTCACCAACTTTCCGTCCCGGCGGGGCGTCCCGCGAGACGGACTTGGGTTTGCCGGGGTGCTGTCGGCCGCCGCCACCGAACGGGTGGTCGACGGCGTTCATCGCGACACCGCGGACGCGAGGCCACTTCGTGCCCCGTGCCTTCATCTTGTGATACTTGTTCCCTGCCTTGACCATCGGCTTCTCCGTGCGACCGCCACCGGCGACGACGCCGATGGTGGCGCGACACTGCGGATCGAGGCGCTTGACCTCGCCGCTGGGAAGCTGGATGACCGCGGCGTTGCGGTCGTGGGTGATCAGGTCCGCGTTGACACCCGAGGCTCGGGCGAATCGACCGCCGTCGCCGGGGTTGGCTTCGACGTTACAGACCGGAACCCCTTCGGGGATCTCCGCGAGGGGCATCGTGTTTCCGGGCTTGATCTCCGCCGAAACGCCGACCTGAATCTCTTCGCCGACCGTGATCCCTTCGGGCGCCAGCACGAGTCGCTGGTCGCCGTCTTCGAACTCGATGGCGGCGACGGGCGCCGAGCGGGCGGGGTCGTGTTCGATGTCGACGACCGTCCCGCGGACGACGTCGTTGTCTTCCTCTTTCTTGTGGTCAAGCTTCGCCTTGTAGCGATGGGACGGGGCGCGGAACGTCGACGTCCCGCGACCGCGCCGTTGTCCTTGAATGCGTCGTCCCATTCTCAGAACACCCCGATTCGCGAGGCGACTTCCTGGGCGTCGTTCTCCTCGGACAGCTTGACGATCGCTTTCTTTTTGCCCTTCATCGTTATCTGGGTGTTGATGTCGGTGACCGAGACGTCGAAGCTCGACTCGACGTCGTCGCGAATCTCGGGTTTGGTGGCGTCGGGGTTGACGACGAACTGGAGCTTGTTCTCGAAGTCCATGTCGTTCATCGCCTTCTCCGTGACCAGTGGGTGTTCGATGACCGAACTCATCGGTCAGCCACCTCCTCGAGTGCGCTCTCGGTCCAGACCGTCAGTCGACCGGGCTGGGCGCCCGGCGCGAGCTCTTCCGCGTTGACCTCCGCAGCCGTCGTGACGTCTGCGCCGGCGAGGTTTCGGGCCGCACGGGACGGGCCGTTCTCGCTCGAGGTGACGAAGAGGATCGACTTGGGCTGCTTGTACTTGCGTCCACGGGTCTTCCCGCGACCCGAGCGGACGCTGCGACCCTCGTCTGCGCGGTCGATGTCGTCCGCGAGGCCCGCTGCCTCGAGGAACGAGACGACTTCCTTCGTCTTCTGGAGGTCTTCGAACTCGTCGGAGACGACAACCGGCGTTTCGGTGTCCTCGTCGAACGCGTGACCGCGCTCGGCGACGAGTTCGGCGTCGGTCGTCGCAGCGATCGCGCTGCGAACGGCCAGTTTCTTTTCTTTCGTGTTGATCGATTCAGACCAGTCCTTCTCGGCTTTCGGCGGGTGGGCCTTGCGTCCCGAGACGGCCTGGGGAACGCGGCGAGCGCGTCCGTTCTGCCGGGGAACGTGGGCCATACCTCGGCCGCTGCCGAACGATTCTGCCGGCGTGCGCTTGCCGGCGAACTCGTCGGCGCCGTAGTCCTGTTTTCGGTTTGCCTGAGCGACGCGGACGGCACGGGCGATCAGATCCGGGCGGTACTGGGTATCGAAGACCGCCGGGAGCTCGACCGATCCCGCGTCCGAGCCGTTCAGGTCGCGTACTGTTGCTTCCATATACTATCAGCCCTGGTTGGATGCGGTGGAGACGAACCGGACCTCGGGATCGAGGCGCGGCTGGTCTCCGGGTCGGATCGCCGGGCGGAAGCGCACGAGGCGCTTGTTCGGCCCGGGGAGCGAGCCCTTGATCAACGCGTGCGGTCCGTCGACTTCGCCGTAGTTGACGAAGCCGCCGTCGACCGTCGCGTCTGCGCCGTCGCCGATATCGACGAGGCGCTTGTTCAGTTCAGTCCGCTGGTGGTAGCCGGTCTGCCCCTGCTGGGGGACCGTCGAGCGGACGCGTGACGGGTTCCAGGGACCGAGGTTCCCGATGCGGCGGCGCCATCCCTGCCGGGCGTGCTTGCCCTTGCGCTTCTGGACGCCCCATCGCTTGACGGGACCCTGGGTACCTTTCCCCTTCGTGACGCCGCTCGCGTCGACGTACTCGCCGGCGCGGAACGTGTCGTTCATGACGTGTTCCCCGCCCTCGGCGATGAGGTCGAGCGCGAACTCGACGCGGTCCTCGATCGAGCCGCCGCCGACGCGCGTCTCCATCACGTCCGGTTTCTTCTTCGGAACCGACTGAACGGATCCGGGAACCGTGTGCGTGATGACGCGAACGTCGTCGATGCGGCCCTCCTCGAGGAGGGTGCGGAGTTCATCCGCAGCCGCGTCGGTGTCGTAGTCGTCACCGGGCAGGTCCAGAACGCGATCGAGTTCGGGAACGAACTCGTCGGTCCAGACCTCGGTGATCGGCTTCTTTCCATACGGCGTGTCTTCGTACGCACGCAGAGCGACCGCGCGCATTGGCGGCGTCTCCACGATCGTTACCGGGACGGTCTCTTCCATCCCTTCGGTCGGCGAGTTCGCTTTGTCGTCGACCATAACGACGTGGGTCATGCCGGCCTTGTAGCCCGCGAAGCCCTGGAGCGTCGGCTGTCCATCGTCGTCCGGCCACGAGTTAAAGCGCGGAACCTCCGAAGAGGCGCGCTGTCGTGGACCGAACCCGAGTGAGCCTTTGCGTGGTGCGTTTGGTTGTGGCATTCTATCACTCTCTGAGTGAGAGGGGAGCGAGGGTGGCGAACAGAGCCTCTTCCGTTCGAACCACCTTGCTTCCCTGGTCCGGAACCGTATTCAGCCAGAGGTCGAACCCCGGATCGGCTGTGGGTTCGACTCCATCACCGTCGTCGCCGTCCCAACGGGACAGGGTGTCGACGGTTTCCTCGTCCATTCCGAGGATGTCCGGCAGCCCTCTCTCGGGCGCCCCGAACGCGACAGTCATCCCGTCGCGTTCGCGCCGTCCGGCCAGCGTCTCGAGCCGCCCGACGGTGAGTTCTGCACCGAATCGGGAGGCTGCGATACGAACGCCGGCGTCCTCACGGCCGAGCGCTGCCTGCAGGTCCGTCCGCTCGATCGAGAGCCCCGGAAGGGCAACATCTTCGAGCTTCGCCCGGACCGGTCGTCGCGAAGAGATCCTGACGGTCACGCGCTCCCCCTCCTCGACCGTCATTTGCGACGGTACGTTGAGGGAGATCGGGTGTTGCAAGCCGCAATTGACCCGGACGCGCCCTTCAGGTCCGACCTCGGTCACGATTCCTTGTCTTGACGACCCCGAACCGTCTGATTCGGAGCCGGTCTGTGACACGGCGCGGAGCGGCGGCAAGATGCCCGCGTACTCCAGTTCGTCCCGCATCCCCCACGCCTCGTTGCGGAGGTAGGGGGGCGTTGCGGCGTACCGTAAGACGGTTTCTACGAACCCGCCGTCGAATCGCCCGCGTTCGCCTTCCCCATCGGGGAAGACGACGAGGCGGTCTGCCCGAAAGATCGTCGCCGCGCGGGCGACGTATCCGAGTTTGCGAGTTGCCTCGCGTTTGTCCTCGGCTTCTCGGGTGAGCGACGACGGCACGAGTACGCTGACGGTCATGCCGTGACGCTTCGGCGCCGCGTCACTAGACTGTAGCGATATTTTGCCGACAAGGTCTTAAAAGGGTAGCGGATTCGATCCCGGCTGTGAACGGCTCACAGGGGTGAATTCGACACATACCGATCCTCGAGAAACAGTGTCACGACTACTAACGTGTTTCTGTGCTCGTGCTCTCGCGTGCGCGTAGAATATGCGAATTGAGTTGACGCACTGCGGACGGCTTAGCGTGTGGTACGGCGCCGCGGGACACATTCGGGTCGATTCGCAATCCTTATACAGTTACCAGAGATAGGTGAAAGTGCAACAGGGCGCTGGTAGTGTAGTGGTATCACGTGACCTTGCCATGGTCACAACCTGGGTTCAAATCCCAGCCAGCGCACTTTTACGGCGAATAACTCCGACGAGCGGAGTCGCTCGAACCGGCGGAACCGTTTCGTGACTGGGCAAAGCTCCCGAGAGATCAGCGAGATAGCCCCGCCAGACTTCGCGAGGTCCGCGAACCCGACGACTTCGTTTGATGACGAGAGAGCAAAGCTCTCTCGAACCACGAGTGAGATCGTCTTTGCATCGTTCGAATTCCAGTCAGCGCGCTTCTCCCGCGAACTCGAGAAAGGATCATCCTCCGGGCCCGAATCGAACGATTCGTAACCCTTATCAATTCACTCGAGATACGTTCGAGTGCAATCGGGCGCTGGTAGTGTAGTGGTATCACGTGACCTTGCCATGGTCACAACCTGGGTTCAAATCCCAGCCAGCGCACTTCTCCGAACAGTTCTACGGCAAATACTGCCGGCCGACCCGCGCGCCGCGAGTGCAAGCGCGTGCTAATCACACACTGAGCCGAGTAACCACGTTGAAACCGTCCTCGAGAAAGACGCCGAGGGCGCCACGAACGGGAAACTCGCCGTGAAACCACGGTCGGCCTTTATCCCGTTCGGTCGCGCGACTACGAGCGATGACCGGACCAAACAACGGCGGTCGAACCCGGGAACTCGGAATCGACTTCGGTCCGCTCGCCCAGGAGCTCGAGAAGCACCAGTATCCGACGACGAGCGGTGAACTGATCGAGACGTACGGAAGCGCGGTACTCGAACTCCCCAACGGGGAACAGACGCTTCGCGAACTGTTCGAACTGCTCCCGGACGAGCACCTCGAGTCGGCCGCGGAGGCTCGAGTGGCCATCTTCAACACCGTCAGCGAACGGGCGATCGGGCGAAAGGGGTACAGCGACCGAACGCCGCCGGCACTCGGCGAGCGACTGGAATGGCCGAGCGAGTCGTTCTGAGCGGCGACTGCGTCCGGATCGTGTGGCTTCCTCGAGCGAGGCCGTTCAACTCGAGAGACGATTCGGACGGACGGACGCTTCGGCAGGGACGAGAGTCGCACACGGCAACGCTACCGGCTGCGATCGGCTTTTATACTCCGAGTCATTACGGACAGTGAACAGTTGAACGACCGAGTTCTTCCTATGCAAACTGAAACCACACCCAGCGACGAGACGGACGAGGTCCAGTACGACCAGGCTAACGACCGCTACGTCTTCCACTACGACGACGACGGAACTGCGACGTTAACCACGACGATCGTCCACGCGCTCGCGTCGATCGCGGAGACCGACGTCTCCCAGGGAGAGTTCTCGCTTTACGACAGTATCGATCCCGACGCGCTCGATCGGATCTTCCGACCCAAGGCGGACGGCACCAAACGAACGGGCGGACACATCGCGTTCACTGCCCTAGAGCACGAGGTGTACGTCTACGCGAACGGCGACATCATCATTTACCCGCCGGCGAAGACTCACCAGCCGAGACCGGGCCGCTGACGAGTGGCGGATCCGCCGGTAGGTTGTGCTGTGCCCTGAGGGCCCCGTATCGGCGGGGGACGTGGACTCGAGGATCCGCTTTCAAGGGACGGCTTTAGGAACTTCGCACCCGTCACTGCCGAGTATGACAGTCGTTGCACTACTGAGCGTCGCACCGGTGACCGAGGGGAGCATGGCCGGGGAAGTCGCGAAGGCAGTCGAGGCGCTCGAGGAGTACGACGTCGAGTACGAGACGAATCCGATGGGGACGGTGATCGAGACCGACTCCACCGACGAACTGTTCGCGGCGGCACAGGCCGCTCACGACGCCGTCGACGGCGATCGGGTGAGCACCGTCCTGAAAATCGACGACAAGCGAACGCGCGAGATGGCCGCGTCGGAGAAGGTCGAGGCCGTCGAAGAGGAACTCGGACGGCCGCCGAGAAGCGGGAGCGGGTAGCCGTCGATCCAGTACGGACCGGCTCAGGCCGGAACGATCGTCACCGGCCGATCGGCGTCGAGCAGCACCGACTGGGCGACGCTACCGAACAGGACCTTGCCGACCGGCGACTGCCGTCGCGCTCCGAGAACGAGCTGGTCGGCGTCCAGCCGGTCGGCGACGTCGACGATCGCAGCGGGCGGTCGGCCCGTAGCCGCGTGGACGGCCGTCTCGATTCCCGACTCCCGTAGTTCGCTCGCGATCAGCGACGCCGTCTCCGGCAGTTCCGACAGATCCTCGAGATCCGTCTCGAGCTGGCCGATCGAGACGTCCTCGACGTCTTCGGCGGAGAAGTCGAGCTCTTCGCGGACGTGCAGTACGTCGACGGCGATCTCGGCCGGTACTGCCGGCAGGCCGCGAACCGTCTCGATCTGACTCCTGACCCGTTCGTCGCTGTCGTCGATCGGTACGAGGACGGTGTACATACGCAATTCCTGTTCGAGAACCATATCAAACTACCACTCGTTCGGACGGCCGACGAAGCGGAAGGAAAAACTCCCTGGAGAGAGCGTCCTCGAGTATGGAGCAAACGACACTCGAGGTCACCGGCATGTCCTGTGACGGCTGTGAGGCGAACGTAACCGAGACGCTCGAGGCGCTCTCGGGCGTCTCCTCGGCGACGGCCAACCACGAGAACGACGAGGTGCGCGTCGAGCACGACGAGACGACCACCGTCGGATCGATTCGCGACGCGATCGAGAACGCGGGATACGAGGTCGTCGCCTGAGACCGCTGGAACGCCCCCGCCCCGCGGAATCGAACTGACAAACTGTTTTACGTCCGGCACGGAAGAGAGGGTATGGAGAGTCTTAACCGGATGGCGATCGAGCTGGTCGACGAGGCCCTCGAGTACGCCGAAGAGCTGAACATCGGCGGCTTCGATCTCGACAACGAGGCGACCGTCCTCGACTTCGGCGTCGAATTCGACGGCGGATTCGAGGCGGGACTCCTGCTCACGGAGATCCAGACCGCCGGAATGGCGACGCCGAGCCGAGGACTGGGAGAGATCGACGGTGCGCCGATTCCGCACATCGAACTGACGACCGACCAGCCGGCGCTCTCGTTGCTGTGCTCGCAGAAGGCGGGCTGGGAGCTGACCACGGAGGACTTCGAGGGGCTCGGCAGCGGTCCCGCCCGGGCGCTCGTCGCCGAGGAGGAGGAGTTCCGTCAGGTCGGCTACACGGACGCGTTCGATCTGACGGCGCTCGCCGTCGAGAGCGATGAACTCCCGCCGGAGTCGGCGGCCGAACAGGTCGCCGACCTCGCGGAGGTCGAGACCGGCAGCGTCTTCCTGCTCGCCTACCGGACCGCGAGTCTCGCCGGGAGTATCACCACCGCCGCGCGCGCGGCGGAACTCGCGACGTACCGACTCACGGAACTCGGCTACGAGCCGCTCGACATCGTCTCGGCGACGGGTCGTGCGCCGGTCGCGCCCGTCGCGGCCGACGAGGAGACCGCGATCGCCCGGACGAACGACGCGCTCGCTTACGGCGGCACCGCACACCTCACCGTCCGCGAGGACGCCGACGTCTTCGACTCGATCCCGTCGACGGCCGCGGAGGACCACGGCCGCCCGTTCGCCGACGTCTTCGACGATCTCGACTGGGAGTTCGAGGAAGTCCCGTCGGACCTGTTCGCCC
Source organism: Natronococcus sp. CG52 (assembly GCF_023913515.1). NCBI lineage: Archaea > Methanobacteriati > Methanobacteriota > Halobacteria > Halobacteriales > Natrialbaceae > Natronococcus > Natronococcus zhouii. Next base: position 1,922,574 of record NZ_CP099391.1, on the reverse strand, counting down.
CGGCGAAGGTCACCGTCGACGTGCTCGGCGGACCGACGTACGTCCACGGCGAGACTGACGAGGAACTCCTCGCCGAGTCGTTCGACCTGTAGGCGTGCAGTTCAAACCCGTTCCCCCGGCGCCCGACTCGCTCGAGTCCCTCGAGACCGTCCGGCGAGCCGTGCCGCGCGATCCGGAGGACGCGGACGACTGCTGTGCCCGACTCGTGGATCGAACCGAGATCGAATCGCGTGGCGCGGCTGCCGCGTGGCTGACCTTCCTTCGCGCGCTCGAACTCGCGACCGTGAGCACGTCGGGTTTCGCTCGGATCCGACGCGATTTCGATCTCGAGAGCCTTCGGCGGGCGTTTCGCGACCGGGTTTACCGCGCCGACGAGTTGCTCGCTCGACTCGAGGCAGCGGACGACCCTCTCACCACGAAGGCGACCGTGACACATCTCTCGGAGACGAGTTCTCACAACGCGCGTCACGAACGCTCGAGCCGACTCGAGAAGCGTCGAGAAGCACGTATCGAGCGACTCCTCGAGTGGGCGGTGTTACCCGGGCTGGCGGAACGAACGGAGAACGGATACCGGCGGAAACAGGACTGATAACTGATCCCGCCGGTCCGTTCCGGAAAACGGGACAATGGGACGGCGTGACGACGATTACTGGGCTGGGCGGACGTCGGTTACGGTTCCGACACCCTTGCTTCGGCCCTCGCGGAAGACGAACTTCTGACCCTCCTCGACGAGGTACGGACGGAACTTGAACCGGACGGTAGTCTTCCCCGTGTCGCCGGGCAGGAGGCGGCCGTTCTCGGGGGAGAAGGCCGCGGCCTCGCCGATCGTCTCGAGGTGGACGACCGGTTCGTAGCCGTCGCCGATGCGAGTCGGGTGGTTGAGCACCATGACCTCGGCCTCGAACTCCTGGACGGGGTCGGGATCGGCGTCCCGTGGGAGCAAGACCATGCCGCGCTCGATGGCGCTCTCCTTGATACCCTTGAGCGCGATCCCGACGATCCGGCCGGCCCGGGCCCTGTCGACTCGGTGGTAGTGCATCTCGATCGAGCGAACCTCGACCTGCTGGAACCGGCCGTCGGGCATCGGGCCGATCAGGAGTTCGTCGCCGGCCTCGACTTCGCCCGCCATTACGGTGCCCGAGGCCACCGCCCCGACGCCGGTCACGGAGTAGCTTCGGTCGACGTACATTCGGAACTCGCCGGTGTCCTGGGAGGTCTTCGGCAGGCGATCGAACAGTTCGTCGAGCGTCTCGAGACCGTCCATCGTGATCGCACTGGTCGCGACGATCGGGACGACGCGCTCGTTGATCTCCTCGACGGCGGCGTCGACGCCGTGACGGGCGACCCGTAGCGGTGATTTGTCGACGTCGCGGAGGAGTCGCTCGACCTCGCGTTCGACCTCCTCGACCCGTTCCTCGCTGACCGCGTCGGTTTTCGTGATCGCGACGATCGTCGGGAGGTCGGTCGCCAGCAGGACGCCGAGGTGTTCCCGCGTCGTTCGCGTCGGACCGTCGTCGGCGGCGACGACGAGCAGTCCGTAGTCGAGTTTCTGGCCGACGAGTCCGCGGATCGTCGTGCGGAGCCACGGCTCGTGGCCGACGGTGTCGACGAACGAAACGAGTCGGTCCGCCTCCTCGACGACCTCGGCGCGGTCGGCTTTCCGGTTCGGGTTGCGCACGCGGACCGGCCCGCCGTCGTCGAAGCCGTAGACGGCGTACGAGAGGTCCGCCGACAGTCCGCGCTCGACCTCGTGGGGTTGGACGTCGAGGTACGCGCGCGTCGCGCCGTCGCCGTCGTCGGCCGTTCCGGTGACGAGCGAACCGACGAGCGTGCTCTTTCCGTGGTCGACGTGGCCTGCCGTTCCGACGACGAGGTGTTCGTCGTCGGTCTCGAGGATCGCCCCGTCGCAGATCCGTGCGACGCCGACGATCCCGCCCTCGAGACCCCACGTCTGGACGTCGTCGATGTGGGCGTCGGCTTCCTCCGCGAGCAGCGAGAGAACGTCCATCGATTCGGAGAACGTGTCGGGGTCGATGCCGGCGAGGCCGCCATCGTCGGTGACGCCGACGACGTACGTCGCCTCGCCGTCGCCCGAGAGCATTCGGTGTCGGAGTTGAGCGGCCAGACTCTCCCTGCGTCCCCCCTCGAGGTGGACGTCCCGGAGCAGTCGTTCCTTGAACTCGATGCTACCCCCGTCCTGTTCGCCACGTTCCAGGGCCCGGTCGAGGAGGGCCCGGTCACGGGTCATGGGTGCGGGTAGCAGGCGAACTGATAAAAACTTCCCGCCCGAGTGAGAAGTTAGCACAGCACACAGGCGGAACAACTCGGTCGGAAATCGTCTCACGAACGAAGCTAGTTCGCGGTCAGAGCCAGTTTCGGCCACTGTAGCGGCCGGTTCGAGCGGGAGTCTCGCTCGCTTCCCGACAAATTCCGGCCTAAATCCGATATTACTCCCGAAAGCGCGTCTTACGTCCCGAGAGCTGCACTATCGCTCTCGTTCTCGTTCGGTAATCTCTCGTTCTGTCTCGGTAATTAGGTAATACAAACCGAACATAATAATATTATTTTTGAAGGAATCTGGTAAGAAATTACTAATTACGTAAACAATGTTTTAGGAAAATTATATTACGAGCGCCGGCGAAGGTAATGGTGTAATGTCATCCAGTAATGGCCGACTACAAGCGTTCTTCGCAGAGCATCCCCGACTGATGGGCGTCCTGTTCGCCGCCTGCCTCCTGCTGTCGCAGGCCGGCACCGTCGCTGCCGGGAACGGCGGCGGCACGTGGTAACGTCCGAATCTGAACGGCGTCGTTACAGCGTAGCGAACCGATCGTCAGTCGACCAACAAAATTCTTCGTCGTACTCGACCGGTACTTGCGCTAGCCGCAGGAAGCGCGCCAGCGACTCGCCGGAAACCCGTATCGGCGGAAGTTCGTTTCCTGCGAGGAAGTGACAGTCTACGCCATCGAGGTAGGGGATGTACTGCGCACCGACACCGCTGTCGACGTGATACAACTGCAGTTGGAGCCGGTACGCGTCGTCGCCGTCGATTCGTTCGAGACGACAACTGTTCGGAACGCCGCTTCCGGCCTGTCCGACCGCGACGCCGCCGTCGCCGACGACGATGTACTGGTTGCCGACGAAGCGGTGAGAACGCGCCAAGGAGACCGCGGACCGGAGTGTAAACCCGTTGTTCAGAAGTTTCGCGATGAACCGGCCGACTGCGATCGCATCCTGGTTACCGACCTCGCTGAGCGTGACGATTCCGCCGACACCTCCTTCCTCGATCAGTCGAGTTCCGATATCGTACGACCGACAGCCGTTGATCAGAAACGCCTCGACGCCGATATCCGGGAGCGCTCCGGCGTCGAGCATCCCGTCGGAACAGACGAAGGCGCCGTCCCTGACGTGGCCCACGTAGTGGAGGAAGTCGACGTCTTCGGCGAACAGCCGACGCAGTTCGTCGCCGGAGACGTTTCGGTGAACGGTGACGTCGAAGGGGAGTTCCTCGCGCTTCCCGTAGAGACCGTCGTCGCCCGCCTCGAGTTCGGCGGCCATCTCCGGATCGTTACAAACGATCGTAACCTCGACACCGTCGCTGGACGTCGATCGATCGAGTCCGTTCTCGAACGCGGTTCGCGAGAGTTTGTTCGCTCCGACCGGAACGCCGTCGCCCAGCCACGCCTGTTCGAAGGCGTCGACGTCGGGCGGTGAGACGTAGGAGTCGATCGAGGAGGAGTCGGAATTGCCCTCCGTCGATCGGGTGCTCGAGCGCGTGAACTCTTCGATGGCGGGTGGTCGCGCCGACGAGGGAGCGTCTCGTTCCCCGTCGTCCGGGGCGGTCCGGACGACGGAGAGTTCGTTTACGAGAAACGGAAGCGTCGCCGCGTTCTCCGCCGCCGCCGTCGCGTGCGTGACGAGGTGCCACTGCGGGACGAGATCCGCGACGGTCTCGAACGGCACCGAAAGAACGGTGGCCAGCCGATCGGCCAGCGGCGCCTCGTACAACTCGTCGAACGAGAGATCGACGCGCTCCTCGAGGCGACGGCGCTCGTGGAGGTCGACCCGGTAAAATCCCTCCGTCCGAGTCACGCAGTCGAAGAAGAACACGCGTTCGAGAACCCGCTGGACCGTCCGGTCGAACGGCTCATCCGAGCGAGCGAGCGAGAACTCGAATCCGCGATCTGTTTCGATCCGGGGACGCGACCCCGTTTCGACCGTCGCGCCGAGATAGTAGGCGAGCGAACTGACGGCGTAGATCGCCGTCCGCTCCGGCGGCACGACGATAGTGATCCCGGTATCCGGCGGCTCGAGCCCCTCCGGAATCCGGAGTTCGTCCTCGAGCACGAGCCGCGGTGGATGGCCCCGGAACGAGGGGAGCGACCGATCGCAGCGGGTCGTCTTCAGCGCGGAGCCGAAGGTGGAGACGGCGCGTGCCAGGTCGGCGGGGTCGGCCGTCGTCCCGACCGTCGCCGCGGGACGCTTGTGACGCGAGCGTGCACCCAGTCGAACGGACGTCGGTCCGCCGAAGTCGAACGAGAGGCGATCGTCGGAGGACGCGATCGTCACCTCGCTTCGAACGCGAACGTAGAGTTTGATCGGCGCCATCAACTCGAGGATGTACTCCCCCTCGGGCAGCGTCTCGTAGGCGTAGTGTTCGGCCTCGAGGAGCATCTCACCCGCCGGATCCCGAACGTAGATCGGAACGACGTAGGGCAACACCAGCTTGGTCGTGGTAAACGAGACGGCGGCGTCGACCGGGAAGTAGAACCCCTCGTCGTCAGTCGAATACAGCGAAACGGAATCGGGAGTCTGGAACGGATACTGCTTGTTTTCGACGGGGTCGATGACGGTCAGTCCGGGTCTGTCATCAACCGGTTGAAACGTCGGATTCAGGCTCATCGTTGAGTGGCGATCGGGTTTCGATCGCGAGCGACACGTCCTCGAGTGGGCGTTCGGGATTTCACTGGACGGGGGCGAGGGGGAACCAGTCGGTCGTGTAGTGGCTCTCGTGAAGGTGCCACCGCTGCTCGGGACCCGACTCGGTCACTCGAAGTTCGATCGTCGCGTCGAACAGCGACTCGAGCGTCCGTACGACCGGCTCGTCCCGGTCGACCGGCAGCACGTAGTGTGCGAGCCCCGATACGCCTCGAACCGATTCGCAGATCGGTTCGAGGAACGCGACGGCTTCCTCCGCGTCGCGCTGGTCCAGCACCGGCCGCAGCGAGTCGACGCAGAGGCGGAGCTCTCCCGGTTCACAGAGGGCCGTTCCCGCTACGAGCGCCCTGATTTCCGTCTCGATCGCCGTCCCGAGCTCGTCGAGATCGGTCGGCTCGTCGGTGACAGCGGGGCCGCCGTCGACGGTCGGCTGTGCGCTCGCCGCGGAACGCGACGCCGCCGTGTAGTCGACGACGCGCGCGGCCGTCGCGTCCGTCGAACCCAGACGGGCGGGAACGACGGTGCCGTCGCGATCGAGTAACGCGAAAACGTGCCGGCGGCCGCGCTCGGGGTCGCCGAGCAGATTGGCGCTGGCGACGTCGGTGAGCGCATCGGGGACGGCGCCGGCGATCAACACGTTCCCTCCGGTCTGTTTCAGCCGTTTGAGCGTGGATCCGACGGCGATCGTTCCGTTGGACTCGACGACGACGTCGTAACCGAGTACCGAAAACAACACGGTGGCCCCGGATCGCGACGCCCCGTTTCCGCGCTCCTCTCCGAGTCGAGCTATCGCGTCGATGTCGACGACGTTCCCGATCGCCGACCGAACCTTCGCGAGGTCCCGTCCGGAGTGCTCGGCGACTGCCGACACGGCGCGCGTCGCGACGTCTGCTTCGTCTGACGTCTCGACGATCGAAACGTGAGTCCACTCGTCGACGACCGAGATGTCGGTAGCGCTGGGACTCGAGAGCGTTATCTGGCCGTCGGCGGTCACGCAAACGCGGTGGTTCGCGTACGTAAAGACGACGGTCGGCCACGCGTCGTTCGCTGTCTCGTCCGCGTCATCGAGCAGTTGGTCCAGAGCGTCCGCATCGATCGTGTCGTTCAGCGGCCGCAACCCGAGCGGCGAGATTCCGGCTTCGTCCGCGATCTGCTCGACGATTGCGACACTCGGACGAGTCGAGATCTCGGTAGCTGTAGAACCTTCGCTACCACCCCGAGATCCGTCTCGCGTCCGAGAGCAATCGTTCGTCATCTGCAGCGGAGTACGAGCGAGCCCCACGAAAAGGTCGCGGATATCCTAGTCGAAAAAAGCGTGAAACTAACGCGAATTACTATCAAAAGAATAGTATGTATTACATCTGATTTTGTGTTTGTTTCCTACGCTCTGGCGGAACACTTCTCTAGCAAATTTATTAGCGTCGGTCGATACTCAACAGATATATGGTTGATTATCGTTCCGAGAAGTCCGACGGCCAGTCAGCGCCGGGCGAGTTTCGACTCGACGCGCCTGCTGTCGACGATCAACGGTCGTCAGTCGACGAACTGCTCTCGCTTCTCGGTCATCAGCGGCGCCGCGACGTCCTGTACTACCTCTCCGAAAACGAGATCGCGGACGTCGAGTCGCTGGCGACGACGATCGCCGCTCGCGAGGCTGACCTGCCGGTCGAGCAGATCACGGCCGACGAGCGGGAACCGGTGCTGATCGACCTCTATCACAATCAGCTGCCGAAACTGGCCGATCGGCAACTGGTCGAGTACGACAGTCGGAGCGGCACAGTCAGGTGGACGTCACCGACCGCCGACCTCGAGCAGGTTCTCGAGTGCTGTCACGATCTCGAGACGGACGCCGAGTAGCCTTCGGTCGACGGGAACCGATTCACTTCGCACCATCGTTTCGTCCTCCACCGACCTGCGGGAGTCGAAACGAAGACCCCGGCGCTGCCGGGCCCCCTTTCAAGCCCCTCGAGCCCGTACGGACTGGTATGAGCATCAGTGGCCTCTGCCAGATCTGCGAATCGCGGCAGGCACAAGAGCGGTGTCCCAACTGTGGAACGCTCGCGTGTGAGGTACACTACGAGCCGGACGCGGGCCTCTGTGCCGACTGCGCCACGCAGGCACAGCCCGACGAACAATCCGAAGACGTCGACATCCACCGGTTCTGACGCGTGAGTCACGATCCCCAATGACGTCGATTCGAAACCTGCTGAGTGAGTCGCTCGCGATCGGTGAGACGTTCTGCCTCGAACTCGAGCAGCGAGACGAAACCCTCGTGGCAACCCATCCTCACGACACTAGTCCGATGGACGTCGCCGTCGTCGAGGGACTCGAGTTGCTCGAGGAACGGCCACCTCGGGAGTCGGTCGAGGTAGAGATCGTCGGCCGCATCGTCGACGGACTGGTCGCCGGCCGCGTCGTCTCGCCGACCTGTGAAGACTAGTCGCGGTACTGGTTCAGTCGCTTCTTGAGCCGTTTGGCCGCCTGGCCGCTGGCACTCGCGAACCGCTCGCCCTCGTTTTCGCCCGCGAAAATAATACCTCGCGAGGAGTTGATCAGGCCGACCTCGCCCGACAGTCCGTACTCGACGGCGGCCTCCGCATCGCCACCCTGCGCGCCGATACCCGGCACGAGGAAGGGGAGATCGGGGACCTGCTCGCGCAGTTCCTCGAGTTCGTCGGGGTTGGTCGCACCGACGACGAGACCGACGTTGTCGTTTTCGTTCCAGAGATCCGCGAGCGCAGCCACTCGCTCGTAGACGGGTTCGCCGGTCTCGAGCTCGAGGTCTTGGATGTCCGCGCCGCCGGGATTCGAGGTCCGGCAGAGGACGAAGATCCCGGACTCCTCGTCGGCCAGGAACGGCTGCAGCGAGTCGCGACCCATGTAGGGGTTGACGGTGATCGCGTCCGCGCTGTCGAGCAGCTGGGCGTACTGGCGCGTCGTGTTGCCGATATCGGCCCGCTTGGCGTCGAGCAGGACGGGAACGCCCTTCCCTTGCGCGTAGGCGATCGTCTCCTCTAAGGCTCGCCAGCCGTCGGGGTCCTCGTAGAAGGCCGCGTTCGGCTTGAAGACGGCGGCGTGTTCGTGTGTCGCGTCGATGATCCGACGGTTGAACGCCCACCGCGGGAGGTCGTGGTCCTGCAGGTGGTCAGGGATGCGCGACGGGTCGGGGTCGAGCCCCACCGAGACGACGCTGTCGACCGTCCGAATCCGGTCGTGCAGGCGATCGAAGAAGTTCATACCGACGAGTGGCCACCGAACGGTCGAAAAGATTGCTATCCCGCCGAGCGGTCGGCGACCCGGTTCACCGCACCGTTCTCACGCCTCGAGCAGTTCGACGAGATTGCCCTCGGGATCACGCAGGAAGCAAATCGACGTTCCGCTCTCGGTCGTTCGGGGCTCGCTGAGCGTCGGCACCTCGTCGGGGAGTTCCTCGTAGACGGTCTCGAGGTCGGCGACGGCGAGTCCGACGTGGATCGCCCCCGGTTCGTCGATATCGGGGGTCGGTCGGGCCGGCGCCCCGGGATCGTACGCCACGAGCTCCAGCCGGATCCCGTCGGCCTCGAGGTGGGCGAATCGGGCGCTCGCACCGTCGACGTCGACGGCGTCGGCGAAGGCGTCGCCGCCGACCTCGAACCGATCGACGACCGAGAGGCCGAGGGTATCGCGGTAGAACGGGAGCGTCTTCTCGAGGTCGCTGACGGTGATCCCGACGTGGTGTGCGCTGAGTGTCGTCATAGTATGGGGGGATACGAGCCCGCGAGAAAAGTGCTTCGGCGGCGGCTCGCCCGCCGAACGTGGAGGGTGCCGAACAGCGTTTTGTGGAACGCGACCGTCTCTCACTCTATGGCACGCACAGCCGTGATCGCCGGCGTCGGACCCGGACTCGGAGAATCAATCGCACGCACGTTCGTCGACGAGAACTGTCGAGTCGGGCTGTTCGCGCGCTCGGCGGACTACCTCGAGGAGCTGGCCGACGACCTCGGTGAGGACGCAGTCGCCGTCCCGACGGACGTCACCGACCCCGAACAGGTCGAGGCAGGGTTTCGGACGGTTCGCGACGCGTTCGGAACGGTGGACGTCCTCGTCAACCACGCGAGCGGCGGTGCGTGGAAGGGAATCCGAGGTCTCTCGCCCGACGAGTTCGAACGGGCGTGGCGCGTCTCGGCCTACGGCGGATTGCTGTGCTCGCAGGCGGCGGTCGAGGACATGCTCGCCGAGGATGGTGGGACCGTCGTCTTCACGGGAGCGACTTCGTCGGTTCGCGGCCGAGACGGCGCACTCGGCTTCAGTTCGGCTAAGTTCGCGGTTCGCGGGATGGCGGAATCGATGGCCCGAGATCTCGGGCCCGACGGAATCCACGTCGCCCACGTCGTGATCGACGGGCAGATCGGATCCTCGGGCAGCCGCGGAGGAGCGTCCGACCACGACGATACGGAATTGCTCGATCCGGACGCGATCGCCGACTCGTACTGGCACCTCGTGACCCAGGATCGATCGGCGTGGACGCTCGAACTCGACGTTCGTCCGCACGTCGAGGACTTCTGAAAGGGACACCGCTCGCAGTAGACGGATGGGACCGTTCCGATCAGTCGTCGCTCCCGACGAGTAGTGTTATTTTCACGGCGACTAATCGTTCGATATGACTCGCGTCGCGCTTATCGCCCACGACGAGAAGAAGCCGGATCTCATCGAGTTCGCACAGCACCACGAGGAACAGTTGCGAGAGTACGAACTGATCGCGACCGGCACGACGGGGAAGCGACTGATGGAGGAAACCGACCTCGAGATAGACCGGAAGCAGTCCGGTCCCCTCGGCGGCGACCTGATGATCGGCTCCGAGGTCGCGGAGGCCAGACTCGACGGGATCGTCTTCCTTCGCGATCCGCTGCGCGCCCAGCCCCACGAGCCGGATATCTCCGCACTCCTGCGGATCTGTGACGTCCACGACACGGCGCTGGCGACGAACCTCGCCTCCGCGGAGTTCCTCATCGAGGGACTCGCCGACTGAACGACGTTCGGACGACCGCGCGGACGACCTGCCCTGATGGAACTCTTCCAGTCGTTTCGTTCCCTATCGCGCGGCGATCCTCACGGACGCCGCGACGAACGCCGTCGGCGCGCACGTCACCCTTCCACGGGATCTCCTCGAGCCCCGAACGCGATTCGTCGCGGTCGGGTGGGAGCGGTCGCCGTGAGTCGAACGCGGGCGCGGCTCACTGGGCGAGGGTGGACCACAGGTTTCGGACCGCCGGTCGGTTCAGCGCCAACCATCCCGCCGCGCCGCCGACACACCCGGCGAACGCCAGCAGCCCGTCGGTCGCCCCGCCGGTGACGATCAGCGACAGTCCGCCGAGTGCGACGGCGACCGCGAACGCTCGCTCCGGATCGCCGTCGAGCGCCGCTTCGGTGGCGAGCAGGTAGCCCGCGCCGAAGCCGACCGACGCGACGATGTCGACGAAATAGTGGACCCCGAGGACGAGTCGGGACAGCCCGACGAGTCCGACGAGGAGCGCCGCGGCGAGCAGCCGTCGTCGGTGCGTGGACGTTCTGCTCCGGAGCGCCAGTGCTCCCCAGAGAATCGTCGCCGCCATCGTGTGTCCGCTGGGAAATCCCTCGCCCTCCCGCGGAATCGCCTGCAACGACTCCGGCGGCCGCGAGAACCCGAACGCGGTCTTCAGAAGGAGCGTCAGCGCCAGTCCGCCGAGGACGACGCCCAGGACGAACCCCGTCCGCCTCGAGAGCGGCCGATCGACGTCCCGTCGGACCGAACGGACCGCTTCGGCGGCCGCGATCCCGAGCAGGACGGCCACGACGACGAACTCGTCGCCGAGAAGCGCGATCGCATCGAAGAGGGAGACGGTCCACTCCGGCACTGCGCGACGAATCGCTTCGGTGACGCCGAGATCCCGGTTCATGCTACGGTGGTACCGTCGTTCACCCCCGGACCAAAAGACTGCTTGGGAATTGAGCGGTCGTCCGCCCGGTTCGCCCGCGATACCGACGCCGTCTGCGCGCGGTTCAGAGTTCAGCTTCGAGGCGACGACCGACGGTCGAGCGCTGACCGGGGAGGGCGACCGTGGCGGAAATCTCGGTCGGCACGGTTCCGGAAGCCGCGCTACCGTCGACTGAGAAGGGGTGAACCGACGGGTCACGTCAATTTATTACGCGAGGCAACCGTCGTTCTCGTATGACCATCTACGAGAGCGACCTCCCGGGCGTCGGCAAGAAGTTCGAGGTCGAACTCGACGGCGGCGAACGGCTCGTCATCGTGACCCACAACACCGGCAAGCGAGAGGTCTACCTCAAACCGGACCCCGACGCCGACAGCGACAAACTGTTCGAACTGTCGGATCAGCTGGCCCGAAAGGTCGGTACGATTCTCGAGGGCGCGTACTTTCAGCCGGTTCAGACCGATCGCGTGGAGACGATGCTCTCCGACGAAACGTTCCTCGAGTGGTACAGCGTCGAAGAGAATTCCGAACTCGCGGGCGTTTCGATCGGCGAGTCCAACGTTCGCGAGCGGACCGGCGTTTCCGTCGTCGCGATCCAGCGCGACGACGAGGTTATCACCCCGCCGACGCCGGACACCGTTATCGAGACCGGTGATACAGTCGTGGTCGTCGGCGAACAGGAGGACTGCCTCGAGTTCGAGAAGCTGATCAGCGGCGAGAGCGAAGCCTGATTCGACCGATGATGAGGCAGTTGGAGGTGAGAGCCAGTGGCAGCTGAATCGACCGCGCTGATCGACGTCGGGATCCTGTTCGCGGCCGTCGCACTGGCGGGGCTTATCGCGAACAAGATCAACCAATCCGTCATCCCGTTCTACATTCTCATCGGGACGGTGCTCGGCGAGTACGTCCTCGGCCGGGCCGACTTTCCGGCACTGCTCGGCACGGATACGGTTCCACACGGAGCGGAACTCGCCCTCCTCGAGACGGATTTCATCTACCTCGGGGCCGAACTCGGGATCGTCCTCCTGTTGTTCTTTCTGGGCCTCGAGTTCAACCTCGACCGGCTGATCGCCGCCAAAGAGCGGATCGGCAAGGCGGGGACGGTCGACCTGATCGTCAACTTCGGGATCGGCCTGGTGCTCGGATACGCCGTCTTCGGGTCGTTCCTCCCCGCGTTTCTCACCGCCGGGATCGTCTACATCTCCTCGAGCGCGATCATCACGAAGTCGCTGATCGACCTCGGCTGGATCGCCAACGACGAGGCCGACCCGATGCTCGGCACGCTCGTCTACGAGGACCTCTTCATCGCCGTCTACCTGGCGATCGCGTCCGCGCTCGTCCTCGGCGGCGGCGATATCGGCGAGGCGGCCGGCCAGATCGGCATCGCGATGGGATTTATCCTCGTGTTGCTCCTGCTCGTCTACGTCGGGACCGCCTGGTTCCAGCGCAGCCTCGAGACCGACTCCCACGAGTTCGTCGTGCTTCGCGCGCTCGGCATCACCATCCTCATCTCGGGGGCCGCGCTCGCACTCGGCGTCAGCGAGGCTGTCGCGGCCTTCTTCGTCGGGATGGCGTTCTCCTCGACCGACCACGTGCACGAACTCGAGAACCTGCTCGAGCCGCTTCGCGACACGTTCGCGGCGATCTTCTTCTTCTGGATCGGCCTGATCACCGATCCGACGCTGTTCATCGACGTGCTGGGGCTCATCGCGCTCGCCGCGGTGCTGACGACACCGACGAAACTCGTCAGCGGCTACCTCGGCGGCCGAATCTACGACCTCGACGAGCGCCGCTCCGTGCGGGTCGGACTCGGCATGACGACGCGCGGCGAGTTCTCGCTCATCATCGCGAGTATCGCGCTCGCGGGCGCCGGGACCGGACTCGTCGAGGGGACGGCCGAAACGATCTACGCCTTCGCCGTCGGCTACGTGCTGCTCATGAGCATTCTCGGCACGACGCTCATGCAGTACGCCGACCGGATCGAGGACGCCGTCGTCCCGCTACTCGAGAGCGAGGCGGAGCCGACGCCCCAGCCGAGCGACGACTGAACGCCGCTCGAGTCGCGGATCGACCGCCTCGTGTCCGTCGTTCGTTCACGTTCCCTCCGATCCTGAAACAATAGGTTCAAGCGCGTTGACTCCCTCCCGAAGACCATGTTACAGGCGGTCGTCTTCGACCTCGATTACACGCTCGCAGTTCCACAGCAGGACCGAGCGACGATCCTCGAAGACGCAGCGAACGCCGTCGGTGCGCCGGAACTCTCACGAAGCGCGTACCTCGACGCCCACCGCCGAAACCTCACTCGAGAGACGCGCGAGCCGATCTTCGAGGAGTTGCTCGCCGACCGCGACACCGACGCCGACCCGGCGGAGGTCGCCGCGGCCTACCGCAACGAGATCGCGGCGGCCCTCGAGCCGCTACCCGGTGTCGAATCGATGCTCGCGGAACTCGGCGACGAGTATCGGATCGGGCTGCTGACGAACGGCCCCGTTCGCGCCCAGCGGGACAAACTGTCGACGCTCGGGTGGGAGGACGCCTTCGACGCGGCGCTGGTGACGGGCGAACTCGAGGCCGGAAAGCCCGATCCTCGCGCGTTCGAGGCGATCACCGACGCCCTCGACGTCGATCCCGAGGCCGCGGTGTACGTCGGCGACGAGGTCGAGGCCGATATTCGCGGCGCGACGGGCGCCGGGATGGCCGCGATTCAGGTGCTGCTCGAGGGCGGCCCCGAACCGGATCCGCGCGCCGTCGCCCACGTCGAGCAGGCGGACGTCTCGACCGCCGTCCCGTCGGTGATCGCCGAACTCGCCGGGACGGCCCACAGCGTCGGCTCGTAGGAACTGATTTCTCACCCGGTCCGTTGTGCGACACCGCGACGAGCGTCTCACTCGAACGGTTCGATGGAGTGCCAACGTCCGGATCGCAACGAACGGCGAACTACTCCGCACGGACGACGGCCTGGATCACGTCCGTCGCCCGCTTGACTTCGGCGCCGCTCTCGACGAACACCAGCGTCTTCGGGGGCGTCGTCGCCTTCGGCCGGACCCGGAGTTCGGCTTCTGACGCCGCATCCGCCGCGGCGTCCTGACCGCGCTCGAACTCGAGGTGGGATCGATCGGGGTGGACGAACGCGCGCGCGAACGGTTCCTCCCGGCCGTCGACGACGATGTCGTACGCCCGGGCGCCGTTCGCCGAGGGTTCGACGTCGCGATCGGCGTTGAGAATAGAGACGCCCGCGAGTACCCCATCCTCGCGGCCGTCCAGTTCGGACGCGAGCAGTTCGGCGATCCGTCGGCCGTCGGTGGTCCGGTCCTCGACCATACCCTCGGTCCGTCGGCGGGCCCCTAACGCTCTTCGATCAGCGCGGACCGCGCGACGGGGGCGAGATCCTCGACGTCGATCCCCTCGCGGCGGGCGTAGACGACCGCCGCGGCCTCGATCGTGATTCCGAGTTCCTGCTGGAGGGCGTTTATCGCGCCGACGGCGTCGTGTTTCTCCATTCCCTCGGCGACGAGCGCGTCGAGAACGCGCTCGAACGCCGACCGTCCCTGCAGGAGGTCCTCCTCCGGAACGAACTCGTCCGGGATCGTCACCTCGGCGGGATCGAACGCGGCCACGAGTTCGCCGCCCTCGTGCTCGAGCAGTCCCTCCTGGACTGCGACGTCGATCAGTCGCTTCGCCTGATCGGGGGAGAACCAGTCGCGGTCGAGCGAGAGGGCGACGACGAACTCGTTTTCCTGCAGCCGACGACTCCCGTTCTGGATGAACGGGGCGGCAGCGGCGACGCGAAGACTCATCGAACACGACTCTCTCCAGCGACGAGAAAACGGTGGCGGTTCCGAACGAGGCGGGGCTTCGTGCCCCCGGACGACCGTTCTCCGGTGAGGCGGTCAGCGGCTCAGTCGGAGGCTCGGCCGCCGCCACCGTTGCGGTCGGCTCGAGACGGTGGCGGGAACTCGGTCGCCGCCGTCGCCTCCGGCGGCTCCGGGAGGACACAGCGGTCGGCCTCCCGGTTTACGTGCTGGTACTGGGTCGGGGCGTTCGCGAGCGGGTGTGCGGGGTTCTGGTCGCTGTCGATCCGGGCGGCTCGAATCTCCGCGAAGCCGTTGAGTCGGGCCTGAATCCCGCGCCAGTGATAGCGCGTCGCCGCCGGCACCGAGACCGGGCGCGGCGGCTTTCGATCCGGGTGTCCGGTCGCGAGGACGATGTTGTTGACGTTGCTGGCGAGCGCGTCGTGGTCGACGAGGACGCCGACGCGGGCGTCTCGCGGCGCTCGAGCGGCGAGTACGTCCAACCCGAGGTGGAGCGCCCGGTACTCGGCAACGTTGTTGTCCGGCGGCGTGTCCGTGGTCGCGATACGAGCGACACGGGTGCCGTCGCGCGTTTCGATGACGGCGCCTAGGCCACCGCCCGACTCGCGGAACGACCCGTCGGTAGCGACGTAGAAGTCACGGTGATGGGTGCGCGGAGGATGGGCAATGTGCGGCGTAGGCGACTCGTCGAACAGGTCCCGCAGGGCAGACCGGCCGTGAGCGGCCATACCCGATGTAGGTCGTGTAGCTCACTTAAGCTTGTGGGCGATATCACAGGGTGCGAGAGCCTCGCGTTTGTACAGCAGATCTAGTTGGAATGAACGACACCGCTGAAGAGAAAGTAGGATCATCAACACTTATTAAATACCTGCCTGTTTTTCCATGTGGTATGAAGGGTGCCAACAGACACAGTATCGATCGGCGGACGCTGCTGAAAATCACCGGCGCTGCTGGAGCAACGACAGGGCTGGGCGCGATCGCCGGCTGTTTAGACGATCCCGACGGGGGAGACGACGGCGACGGCGAGAACGAGATTACGATCACGCTGTCGCAGTTTCCGGACACCATCGATCCGCTCGATCACATTACCGGGGACTACTTCGACGTGTACGACCACATCTACGAGCCGTTGTTCGATTTCGAACCCGGCGAGGGAATCTTCGCGCGCGTCGTCGAGGACTGGGAAATCCAGGAGGGTGAGGGCGCGACCGAGCTTTACCTGCGGGACGACGTGGTGTTCCACAACGGCGACGACCTGACCGCGGAGGACGTTGCGTGGACGATCGAACGGACGGTCGATCCGGACATGGGCGTCGTCAGCGACATCGGCTCGTACGGACTCGGCTCGATCGAGGGTGCGGAGGCTCTCGACGAGACGACGGTCGAGATCCAGTACGGTGCGGCGCCGGGCCTTGCGGAGTTCGAGTTCGGTAACTACGCACGTGCGCTCAACATGGAGTGGGCGATCGACAATTACGACGCCGAGAACGAGGCGATCTCCGGCGCTGACCCTGAGGACTTCAACGGAACGGGGCCGTACGAGGTCGTCGACTTCACCTCCGGTGAGGAAATCGTCCTCCAGCGGTTCGACGACTACTGGGGCGACGAACCGCCGTTCGAGCGCGTGACGTTCAACGCGGACGGCGAATCCAGCGGTCGAGTCGCGGCACTCGAGACGGCCGAGACCGACCTCACGATCAACATCCTGCCGGAGGACGTCGCGACCGTTCAGGACGCCGACGACGTCGAGATCAGGGAGGTGACGAGCTTCCGGAACATCTTCTGCCCGATGAAGAACACGGTCGAGCCGTTCGACAGCCAGGAGTTCCGGCAGGCGATGAACTACGCCGTCGACAACGAGGGGATCGTCGATTCGGTGCTCAGCGGGTACGGCGAAGCGAGAGGACAGCCGGTTGCGCCCGGAATCAACGGCTTCAACGACGAGATCGAACCCTACGAACAGGATATCGGCACGGCCGAGAGCCTCGTCGAGGAGAGCGGCTACGGCGGCGCGGAGATCGAACTAGTCGTGCCACAGGGTCGGTACCTCAACGACGCTCAAGTCGGCGAGACGGTCGCCGATCAGATCGACCAGCTCGACAACGTCAGCTGTGAGGCGAGCATCGAAGACTTCGGCGTCGTCTCGGACGCGAACTCGGCTGGGGTCGATCCCGACGGATTCGAGATCCCGTTCTACCTGATCGGGTGGGGTACCATTACCGGCGACACCGACTACGGGGTACAGGGCTTCTTTACCATCCCCGACAACGAGGCCCGGACGTTCGACGACGAGGAGCTCAGCGACGCGATCCTGGAGAGCCAGCAGATCGAGGATCCGGACGATCGACGCGAGCAACTCGAGGAAGTCAACCGACTGGCCCGAGAGAAGGCGCCGTTCCTGTTCCTCCACACCCAGGAGAGTATCTACGGCGTCAGAGAGGACATCCAGTGGGACCCTCGCGAAGACGAAACGGTCTACATCTGGGGAATGGAGCAGTAGCTATTGACACCTAAGTAAAGCGAAACGGTAATTATCTCTCCCTTGATTCACTCGACACGTTCCAATGACGGCGGGTAATATATTCCAATGACGATGGGGAAGTTCCTCGTACGGCGGATACTCCAGGGTGTGTTCGTCATCTGGGGTGTGATCACGATCATGTTCGGGCTCCGAGCGGTATCACCCGGCGATCCGGCGACACTGATGCTCGGGGAGGGAGCGACGCAGGAGCTCATCGAGCACGTCCGCGAACAGGAGGGGCTGAACGAGCCGATCTACGTCCAGTACTTCGACTATATCCAGGGAATGGTCGTCGGCGACTTCGGCTACTCCTGGCGGTCCAACAGGCAAGTCGAGGCGATGGTGATAGAGCGCGTTCCGGCGACGATCGAACTCGCGATAGCCGCGACGATCGTCGCGGTCGTCATCGCGATCCCGCTGGGCGTGATCTCGGCGACGCGGCGGAACGAGGCCTCAGACTACGGGGCGACGCTGTTCTCGCTGCTCGGCATCTCGACGCCCAACTTCTGGCTCGGACTCATGCTGATCTTGCTGCTGGGCGTGTGGGCCGGTCTCTTCCCGACCGGCCGGCGGCCGGTCGGATTCGCCGAGGCCGTCGTGACGCTCGTTCGGTACGGCTCGGTCTACGATCTGCTCGTCTGGTTGAAATACATCACGCTGCCGGCGATTACGCTCGGAACGTACTTCACCGCGCTTATCACCCGCCTCACCCGGAGCGGTATGGTTGACGAGCTCGGGAAACCCTACGTCACGGCGAGCCGGGCGAAAGGATTACCGTCGGTGCTGATCCGGTACAAACACGTGTTGCGGAACACGATGATCCCGATAATCACCGTCCTCGGACTGCAGATGGGGACCCTGATGGGCGGTGCGGTCATCACGGAAACGGTGTTCAACTGGCCGGGACTCGGGCTCCGCCTCATCGACGCGCTGGACGCGCGAGACTGGCCGCTCATGCAGGGGATCGTCGTGTTCATCGCCATCGCGTTCGTGTCGATCAATATCGTCGTCGACGCGCTGTACACCTCCCTCGATCCGCAGGTGAGAGAAGAATGATCTCGGACCGAGTCAAGTCGAATCTGAAACAGACGTTTTCCGAGAGTTTGCTCCCGAAACTCGGACTGCTGCTGTTGGTCTCCATCGTCTTCATGGCGATCTTCGCGCCGGTTCTGGCCACCCACGATCCGTCGCGGACGGGACACTACGACGAACAGGGAGCGGAGTATCCGCCGCTCGGACACGAATACACGACGCAGATCCCGGAGGACGGTGATCTCGTCGAGATGACGGTCGAGCCGACCACCGAGCACGTCCTCGGAACGAACAACGTCGGACAGGACGTCTACTCGCGGTTCCTCTACGGAGCGCGGGTATCGCTGCTCGTCGGGATCCTCGGAACGAGTATGGCACTGGCGATCGGTGTCCCGGTCGGGCTCGTCGCGGGATACTACGGCGGGCGAGTCGACGACGGACTGATGCGTATCGCGGACACCATGCTCGCGTTTCCGGCGCTCGTACTCGCACTGGCCCTGATCGGCGTGTTCGGATCGTCGCCGGTCATGGTTCCCGACCCGATAGTGATGGCCGGTTTCGCCGACGGAATGCCCGAATCCATCCCGATCCCCGGAACGGTGACCATCGTCGTCGCGCTCGTCACCTGGGTCTGGTTCGCACGCGTCGCTCGCGGCGAGGCGCTGTCGATTCGCAACGAAGAGTACGTCAAGGCGGCTCGGAGCTTCGGAACGAGCGACGGGACGATTCTGCTCAAACACGTGCTCCCGAACAGTCTGACGCCGATAATCGTCCTCGCGACGATCCAGGTGGCGGTCATCATCCTGCTCGAGGCCTCGCTCGCGTATCTCGGGTTCTCCGGGACGACGCTCTCGTGGGGGTACGAGATCGAGCGAGGACAGGACGTTCTCAGGACTCGGCCGTGGGTTTCGATGCTCCCGGGGATCGGGATCGTCCTGACGGTGATCGGCGTCAATCTACTCGGCGACTGGTTCCGCGACGCACTGGATCCGAACATCGAGGGTGAGGGACGATGACAGAGAATATACTTCAGGTACGCGACCTTTCGACGCGGTTTTTCACGCAAGAGGGACAGATAAACGCGGTCTCGGACTTCGATCTGACGATCGAACGGGGAGAGGTCTTCGGGATCGTCGGCGAAAGCGGCAGCGGCAAGAGTGTTACCGCCCGATCGATCATGGACCTGATCGAACCGCCGGGGGAGATCACCGCCGGGGAGATCCGATACCGGAACGCCGATTTCGCCGAGGACGTCGCGGACGACTATCCAGACGCAGTCGACGGGGAGTTCGTGAACCTGCTCGAGCTTCCCGAAGGCGTCAGGCGGTCGCTCCGGGGAACGTCGTTCAGCATGATCTTTCAGGACCCGGAGAGCAGCTTCAATCCGACGCTCACCGTCGGCGAGCAACTCGCCGAAGCCGTCGAGGTCCAGCGGCGAGCCAGCGCCCGGCCGCGATCGACTCGCGCTCGGACCGAGTCCGACGAGTACTCGCTGGGCTCGCTCATGCTCTCGACGGTGTTACCATCCAAGAAGTACATCAGCGAGGAGAGCCGCGAGCGAGCGATCGAGCTACTGGAGCTCGTCGGAATCCCCGACCCCGTCGAACGCGCCGACGAGTACCCCCACGAGTACTCCGGCGGGATGCTTCAGCGGGCGATGATCGCGCAGGCGCTCGCCGGCGAACCGGACGTCCTGGTCGCCGACGAGCCGACGACGGCGCTCGACGTGACCATTCAGGCCCAGGTGCTCGACCTCCTCGACGAACTCCAGGAGGAAACCGGAATGACGATCCTGCTGATCACGCACAACCTGGGGGTCATCGCGCGCATGTGCGACAGGGTCGGCGTGATGTACGCCGGTGAAATAGTCGAACGGGGGACGCTGACGGACGTTTTCGACGACTACGTCCACCCGTATACGGAAGGACTGCTCGGCTCGGTACCCGACCTCGAGGGAGCCGCCGACAGGCTCCAGCCGATCCCCGGTAACGTTCCGAGTCTGGTCGACGAGGAGATGGGCGACCGGTGTTACTTCGCCGATCGGTGTCCGAAGGCCATGGAAGACTGTCTCGACCATCCGCCGGCGTTCGAGGCGTCGGGAAGCGAGGATCACGAAGTCCGGTGTGTGCTCGCGGAGCGGGAGTACAGCGAGCAGCGGGCGCTTCCGTCGGACTACTTCGACGAGTCCGAGCGGGCCGCCGCAGACAAACACGCCGATCCGGACGAGACAGAGGACGACATCCAGCCCGAGCGAGCGCAGCCGCCCGTCGAGGACTCGGGAGGTGGTCGACTGTGAGCACCGACCGATCGGAGCAGCCGCTCGTCCGCGTCGACGACCTCCAGAAGTACTTCTGGGAGCAGGACTCGCTCCTGGATCAGCTGCTGGGCGCTGACCCGGTCCCGGTTCGAGCGGTCGACGGCGTCAGCTTCGAGATCAGGGAGGGAGAGACCCTCGGCCTGGTCGGCGAGTCCGGCTGTGGCAAGTCGACCACGGGCGAGACGGTCCTGCGACTTCAGGAACCGACGGACGGCCGGGTCGAATTCGACGGCAACAACGTCTACGATCTCTCCGGGAGCGAACTCACCGACTTCCGGCGGGAAGCGCAGGTCGTCTTCCAGGACCCGTTCTCGAGTCTCGATCCCCGGATGACGATCGGCGAAACCGTCCAGCAGCCGCTCGATGTCCACGAGATCGGCACCGAGAGCGAACGGCGCGAACGGGTTCGGAACCTCCTCGAGCGCGTCGGCCTCTCGGCCGACCAGCTCGAGCGCTACCCTCACGAGTTCTCCGGCGGACAGCGCCAGCGCATCGGTATCGCCCGCGCGCTCGCGCTCGAGCCGGAGTTTATCGTCCTCGACGAGCCGACGTCGGCGCTCGACGTTTCGGTCCAGGCGCAGGTGTTGAACCTGCTCGACGACCTGCAAGCGGAGTTCGATCTCACCTACCTGCTGATCAGCCACGACCTCTCCGTGATCCGCCACGTCTGCGACCGCGTCGCCGTGATGTACCTCGGCGAGATCGTCGAGATCGCCCCCGTCGAGGAACTCTTCGACGATCCGAAACACCCCTACACGCAGGCGCTGCTCGAGAGCGTTCCGCGCGCGGCGACCGGCGAGCGAGACCGCGATCGGGAGACGCTCTCCGGCGACGTCCCCTCGCCCCGGGACCCGCCGAGCGGCTGCCGATTCCGGACCCGGTGTCCGAGGGTCATCCCGCCCGAAGACCTCGAGATCGACCAGGACACCTACCGCGAACTGATGACGCTGCGCGAGCGCGTCGAGCGTCGCGACATCTCGCTGGAGACGGTGGGCGACGAGGGCCGGTTCGGGTTCGAGGACGGTACCGTCCCCGGCGAGGACGTACCCGCGTTTACCGATGCCCTTCAGGACCGACTACTCGACGCGGAGCTCCCCGCAGCGCACGACGAGATAGTCAGTCGGGCGCTGTCGGAACTGGCGAAGGGAAACTGGGACGAAGCCGCCGCGCAGTTGCGCGCGGAGTACGAGAGCGTCTGTGAGCGACGGAATCCCGGCCTCGGAAACGGGGGTCACCCGGCCGCCTGTCACCTCTACGGCGAGGCGGCCGACCGGCACGAAGGGACGGAACCGCTGCAGTAGCTCTCGGGAACCGGCGACTCGACCCTCCTCCGCCGAGAGAACTGCGGAGAGACGGACGGTGTGACAAAAACGCGGACCGTCGCCAGAATTTACAAACCAATTCGTTTTGGCAGCAGGTGTAATTACAAACGGTGGCTTTCTCCAAGTATGAAGCAGACGACCCACTCTCGTATGGAGGCCGCATGTTCGCTGTTAGCCGAGTCTAAGCGCCGATATCTGCTCTACCAGCTCGCGGAGGACCGGCGCGGAAACCTCGAGGAGATCGTCTCTCGGATCGCCGCGTGGGAGCGCGACGACACCGACGAGTCGCTCGGCTCCGACCACAGACAGCGCATCTACGTCTCGCTCGCCCACAACCACCTGCCGCGGCTCGCGGACTACGACATCATCGACTACGACCTGCGAAGCGGTGACGTCGTGCTCAAGGAAGGGTTCGACGACATTCGACCGCTGCTCGAGCAGTTCAAACAGACCGAAGAGAAGCCCGAAATCCGGGAACGGCCGCTGCTCTAGAGCCGCTCGATTCCGGCCCCACCGGTCGCGGGTCGCGGTACCGGCGCCAGACCCTCGAATCCCGATCATCTCCCTCTCACATCTCGATCGGCGTTCGTTTCGATTCGAAACGAATAGGACGTCACTCGTCAAACGGCGAGTGTGAGCCGATATCGAAACGCCGCGCTCTTTCTCGTTCTCGCAGTCGTCTGGGGAAGTTCGTTCGTCGCGATCAGTGCGGGGCTCGAACACTTTCCGCCCGTGTTGTTCGCTGCACTCCGGTACGACATAGCGGGTGTAGCGATGCTCGCGTACGCGATGTATGCCGTCGATCACTGGCGACCCGCGGGACGGGGCGAGTGGGCGACAGTCGTCGTCGGGGCCGTCCTGTTGATCGCGGCCTACCACGTGTTCCTGTTCGTCGGCCAGCAGAACACGACGGCGGCGGCAGCCGCCGTGCTGGTGAGTCTCTCGCCGGTGTTGACCGCCGGGTTCGCGCGGGCCCTGGTTCCGTCCGACGCGCTCTCGGCTATCGGCGTCGTCGGCGTCTTCGTCGGGCTGCTCGGCGTCGCCGTCGTCGTCCAGCCGGATCCCTCGAACCTGTTCGCGACGGACGCCGTGGCGAAGTTCCTCGTCTTCTGTGCGGCGGCAGCGTTCGCGCTCGGAAGCGTCCTCACGCGGCGCATCGACGCGTCGGTCCCGATCGAGACGATGGAGGCCTGGTCGATGCTCGGCGGTGCTCTCCTGATGCACCTCGTGAGTCTCGCGCTCGCCGAACCGGTCGAGCCGGCAACCTGGACCGATCCCGAGGCGATCGGGGCGCTGGCGTACCTGGCGCTGGCCGCGAGCGCGTTCGGCTTCCTGCTCTACTTCGACCTGCTCGAGCGACTCGGCGCGGTGGAGATCAACATGGTCTCCTACGTCGCCCCGATATTCACGGCGACCGTCGGTTGGCTCTACCTCGGCGAGGTCGTCGATGCGACGACGGTCGCCGGTTTCACGCTGATCGCCGTCGGCTTCGTTCTCGTAAAGCGCCGCGCGCTCCGTCAGGAGGTCGTCGCTGCCAGGCGGCGTCGCTCCGGGCAGTGAGCCGAGTAAAGAACGGAGGGGGTCAGGGCCGGCTCTATTGTCGGTGTGCGTGACCGACGTAGAGCGCGAGGAGGTTGACCGCCAGGAGAACGAGAAACGTCCCGGTCTCGGTCGCCGTCGACAGCCCGGTTACGAGCAGGGGGACGTACAGGAACGGCAGAACGATCGCCGTCCAGAAACCGATCTTCCGGATGGGGTCGGCGAGTCGGGGGAGCAGTCGCTCAAGAACTCGATCACTGTTCTGTCTCTCGGTGCCCTCGCTGGAAGGAGAAGTGGGGGAATCGTGGGTTGTTGGGGGACTCGACATCGAAACACCTGGCGACGAACGTCTATCTACCACGTGCGCACATATATCGGCGAGACCGTTTCGACGGGTTGTGTAGAATTCACTCGAGTAAGGGACTAACTGAACCGAACCGAGCGCGAGCGAACGGATAACCGGTAGCGCTCCGTTCACCGAACGTCTGACGGGGTCGGCCGCGTCGTCGCCGCGTACAATCACTCGTTTCGATGAGCAGTTCGGATCGTTCGGGGGATGGAACGAACGCGCCGGACACGCGGTTCCGAACGACGGCGTTCGGCTGTCTCGCGGATGCTACCGTCGGAATATTCGCCCGAAAACTGACAGCGATCGTTCAGAAACCGGTCCATATCGTCGATGTAATCGCGACCAACACTTCGATGGGAAAAGCCGGTCGCCGCGTCGCGCCGATCGTCGCTCGGCGTCGCGCGGCGAGACTACTGGAAGCCGATCCGACTGCCCCGGCGGCCGGTCGGGTCGGGGCCGCTCGAGCCGCCCTGGAACTCCTCTTCGATCTGCTCGTAGTAGTCGAGGATGTCGTCGGTGATCGTCGGTCGGACGTTCTCCATGGCCTGACGGAAGTGACGCATCTCGACGATGTCGGCCTCGTGGTCCTCGCGCAGTGCCTCGATCGCTCCCTCGCGGGCGATCGACTCGAGGTCGCTTCCGACGTAGCCGTCCGTGATCTCGGCGATCTCGCGCAGGTTGACGTCCGCGGCGAGAGGCGTGTGCTCCGTGTGGATGTCGAGAATCCGTTCGCGGCCCTCCATGTCGGGTTCGCCGATCATGACCAGCCGGTCGAATCGACCCGACCGCAGCAGGGCGGGATCGATCATGTCGGGACGGTTCGTCGCGCCGATGACCATCACGTTCTCCATCTCCTCGAGACCGTCGAGTTCGGTCAGCAGCTGGTTGACGACCCGCTCGGAGACGTTTGAACCGACCTCGCCGCCACGGCCCGGCGCCAGCGCGTCGAGTTCGTCGAAGAAGATCACCGTCGGCGAGACCTGCCGCGCCTTGCGGAAGGTCTGGCGGATGGCCTTCTCGGATTCGCCGACCCACTTCGAGAGCAACTGCGGGCCGCGCACCGAGATGAAGTTCGCGTTGGTCTCGTTGGCGACCGCCTTAGCCATCAGCGTCTTCCCGGTGCCCGGCGGACCGTACAGCAGGACGCCGGCCGGCGGATCGATTCCCAGCCGGTCGAACCGTTCGGGGTTGTTCAGCGGCCACTCGACGGACTCCTTGACCTGCTCTTTCGCATCGTGGAGACCGCCGACGTCGTCCCAGGAGATCTTCGGCAGTTCGACGAGGACCTCCCGCATCGCCGAGGGTTCGACCTCGTTGAGCGCGCCGCGGAAGTCCTGGCGCTTGACGATCATCCGGTCGATCAGGCTCGGCGGGATGTCCTCCTCGTCCAAGTCGATCTCGGGCAGGTACCGGCGAAGGGCCTTCATCGCGGCCTCCTTCGTCAGCGACTCGATGTCGGCGCCGACGAAGCCGTGGGTCTCGTCGGCCAGATGTGCGAGGTTGACGTCGTCCGAGAGCGGCATTCCGCGCGTGTGGATCTGGAGTATTTCCTCGCGACCCACCTCGTCGGGGACGCCGATCTCGATCTCGCGGTCGAACCGACCCGGGCGACGGAGCGCGGGGTCGACCGAGTCGACCCGGTTGGTCGCCGCGATGACGATGACCTGGCCGCGAGCCTCGAGGCCGTCCATCATCGTGAGCAGTTGGGCGACGACCCGACGCTCGACCTCGCCGGTCACGTCCTCACGCTTGGGCGCGATCGAGTCGAGTTCGTCGATGAAGATAATCGCGGGCGACTCCTCGCTCGCGTCCTCGAAGATCTCGCGTAACTGCTGTTCGGACTCCCCGTAGTACTTCGAGATGATCTCGGGGCCGGCGATGGAGAAGAAACTGGCGGAGGTCTCGTTGGCCACCGCCTTGGCGAGCAGCGTCTTCCCCGTCCCCGGCGGTCCGTGTAACAGGACCCCCTGGGGCGGCTCGATCCCCAGTTTCTTGAAGATCTGGGGATGTTTCATCGGCAACTCTACCATCTCGCGCACCCGCTGGATCTCTCCTTGTAGGCCGCCGATGTCCTCGTAGGTGATCCCGCCGCCGGTCTTCTCGAAGCCGGAGATCGGCTCCTCCCGGAGTTCGACGTCCGTGTCCTCGGTGATGAGGACCACGCCCTCCGGTTCGGTTTCGACCGCGATCAGCGGGATCGCCTGGCCGGGCGACCGCATGAACGGATGGTTCGTCGAGGACATCACGGGAACGATGTCCCGGCCGACGACGGGTCGTTTCAGAATCTGCCGTTTGACCATGCCGGCGGCGTCCGATCCGAACTGGACCGACGCCTCCTCCGGCGGCGCGAGGACGAGTTTGTCCGCCTTCGTCGCCTCCGCCTTTCGGATCGTCACCCGTTCGCCGATGCCAACATCGGCGTTCTGCCGGGTGAATCCGTCGATGCGGACGGTATCGGTGTTCCAGTCCTGCCGGTCAGCACGCCACACCTTTGCGGCAGTCGTATCTGCACCTTCGATCTCGATAATGTCGCCCGGACTTAGCTTGAGATGCAACAGCGTGTCCGGGTCGAGTCGGGCGATGCCACGACCCGAGTCGTTCGGGTACGCCTTCGCAACCTCCAGTTGGACTTCGTTCATGATTCAGGATGGACGGCGATGTCAGTGATTCCGATTCGGGAGCGGATAGGCTTTTTGCTAGCGTTAATCTCCACCGTGCTAGGTAACACCATATCTAACTGAGATGGGAGGACACATAGATGTACCGGCTTCGGTGGGTTTTGAACCTTCTGCAGGAACTGAGAACCGGTTTGCAGAAACTGAGAAGGTGGATTTTTGACTCCGCCGGTCGCTCGTTGCAGTATGCAAACGCTCGCGTTCGACGGCCGAATGGGTGCAAGCGGTGACATGATCCTCGCCGCGTTGCTCGATGCCGGGGCCGATCCGACGGCGCTCGAGCCCGTCACGACGTCGCTGGACCTGGAGTATCGGATCGACGAGGCGGTCAAGAGCGGCATCGCGGCGACGACCGTGGACGTGATCCTGACGGATGCCGACGCCGACGGTGACCGATCGACCGATCACGAGAAGGGCCACGACGATGGGTACGAGCACCATCACGACGGCGATCACGACCACTCGCACGACTACGATCACGGCGAAGAAAACCACCAACACGCGCACGACGAGGGCGTCCACGCCGAGGGCCACGGCCCCCACCGTAGCTACCTCGAGGTCCGTAAGATCGTCGAGGAACTGAACCTCGAGCCGGCGATCGAACGCGACGCGCTCGCAATTTTCGAGCTACTGGGGGAGGCCGAGGCGAGCGTCCACGGGGAATCCCTCGAGGAGATCCACTTCCACGAGGTCGGCGCCGACGACGCGATCGCGGACGTCGTCGGCGCAGTCGCGCTCGTCCACGACATAGAGCCCGAGCGGATCGTAACGACGCCGCTCGCGACCGGCGGCGGGACGGTCTCGATGAGCCACGGCGAGTACCCCGTCCCGACGCCCGCGGTCGTCGAAATTGCCCAGCGAGCGGACTGGCCGCTCCGCGGCGGCCCGGTCGATGCGGAGCTGTTGACGCCGACGGGAGCGGCGATCCTCGGCCACCTGGCCGACGGCGTCGAATCGCTGCCGTCGCTCGACCTCGAGGACTCGGGTTACGGCGGCGGCGGCTACGACCTCGATCCGCACCCGAACGTGCTCCGGGCGCTAGTGGGGGACGGCGGGAACGAACTCGCGAAGGACGACATCGCGGTGCTCGAGACGAACCTCGACGACGCGACACCGGAGGTGCTCGGCGGACTTCAGGAAACTCTCGCGAGCGCGGGCGCGCGCGACGTTTCGATTATCCCGGCGACGATGAAGAAGTCCCGGCCCGGCCACCTCGTGAAGGTGATCTGCAAGCCGGAAGACCGCGAGCGGGTCGCGCGGGCGCTAGCCGAGGAGACGGGAACGCTCGGCGTCCGCGACGCCGGCGCGACCCACCGCTGGATCGCCGAGCGGGAGTTCGAAACGGTGGCGCTCGAGATCGACGGAGAGCGCTACGAGGTTACCGTGAAAATCGCGAGCGACGTCGACGGGGAGGTGTACGACGTGAGCGCGGAGTACGACGACGCGCTGGCCGTCGCGGCGAAGACCGGGTTGCCAGTCCGAACGGTTCTCGAGCGGGCGAACGCCCGGTATCGCCGTTCGCTCGAGGAGTGATCCGTTCAGCGGTCGAATCGGGATTCGTTCTCGAGTCCGGGTGCGAGAGGCTGCACTGTAGCACGCTTACGCAGCGTTCGCCGTCCGACATTCCGTACGACGGCGGTTTCGCCGAACCTACGAATTCACACGGATCGCCGGTGAACGCATCGCAGTCCCTCGGCGGGTCGCGACGTACGCGGCTAAAAAAGAAAACGAATCGATGCGTGCGGATTGCTTAGCCGTTGAGGATGCCGAGGTAAGCCTCGACGTCAAATTCGACTTCGGCCTCGTTGTCTCCGGTTTCAGCGTTCTGATCTACCGTTGCGGTGTTGTCCTGATCAACGACCTGCACCTGATCGACGTTAGCGGAGGCAGCAGCCGAAGCGCCGCCACTGCTACCGGACTTCTTGTACTTATCGGAGTGGCCGTCACTCGCTGCGGCCGCGTTCGCCTCCGCGATACCGACCTGCGCGTTGTTGTTGGTCTGGTTGACGTCGGCGTAGTTCGTCGCGTCGCCGGTTTCCTGCTCGACGTCGATATCGAGTTCCTGTGCCGCCGCAGTTCCGGCGAACCCCATGAACATGAGGCTGCCAATCAGTGCTACCGTCAGCGTGATCGTGAGTGTGCGCTTCATTGTTTAGAAGTGGCACGCGTCACACGAACGGATCCGATACTATCGAGCGAGTCGTTCGCTCAACGCTATTGCGACCCACTTCGGTGACGCGTTGCCCGATTGATCGTCAGCACGGAACAGTACTTGAACCCAGAGACCAGTTTCGTGCCGAAAGTATCGATTCATCGGCTGTATCGCCCCGCTATTCCTCGCGGTCCGATCGTTTCAGCGTCGCGTTTCGCCGTCCCGGATGGGAAATCTCTGATGAGAGCGGATCGTCTGGACGGGCCGTGAGAACGGATCGAGGATCCGAACGGTCGCGAGGAAGGCCGCGATGAGATTCGGTCCGCGCGGGAAAACGAGTTCGACGCGTTCGGGATCGAAAACTCGCCCGTGAAGAATTTGTACGCGAACGGCGATCCTGATGACCGTCGCAGAGGTCGCCTGGGCGCCGGTTTCCGCCCCGTCTCGATGGTGACGGTCTCTGCTGTTTCCGTTTTCGTGTACCTCCACGTGCGCGGGGGCGCTGATCGGTGCTGCCCTCGGCGTGATCGTGAGGTGATTTCGTCGTCAACCTCGGGCGCGCACCGCGTGAGGAGAACGATCGAAACCGTTCCCGGAAGGGCCGGTCCGAGACGCGTTCGGCCTACTTCGGCGGATTCGCGGGTCCCGCCCTGGTGCGTTCCTCGCTCGCTACGCAGCACGGACGTCAGTTCGAGAACCGGTCCCGTCCGGAACGGAGGGCGGCGGTGACGGCCCCGGATCGTCGAGATCTTCTGCTCGAGCACTCGACGTGCGGAGTTCCGTCGTCGATAGTGTACCGACGCCGCGCTCTACCGCACTTTCGTGACTCGCGTTCGGCGTCGCATCTCGCCGCTCTACGACGGAAACGATCGAATCTACGCGAGGGTCGCGTCGTGTTCAGCCGTGACCGTACGCCGTCAACGAACAGGTCACGGTCTCTCGACGGGTCGCGACGTACGCGGCTAAAAAAGAAAACGAATCGATGCGTGCGGATTGCTTAGGTGAGGGCGCCGAGGAAAGCCTCGATGTCGAATTCGAATTCGACTTCGGCCTCGTTATCTCCGGTTTCAGCGTTCTGATCTACCGTTGCGGTGTTGTTCTGATCAACGACCTGCACCTGGTCGACGTTAGCGGAGGCAGCAGCCGAAGCGTCGCCGCCACTGCTACCGGACTTCTTGTGCTTATCGGAGTGGCCGTCACTCGCTGCGGCCGCGTTCGCCTCCGCGATACCGACCTGCGCGTTGTTGTTGGTCTGGTCGACCTCAGCGTAGTTCGTCGCGTCGCCGGTTTCCTGCTCGACGTCGATATCGAGTTCCTGTGCCGCCGCAGTTCCGGCGAACCCCATGAACATAAGGCTGCCAATCAGTGCTACCGTCAGCGTGATCGTGAGTGTGCGCTTCATTGTTGGTCACCGGGACACACCACACGCGAGGGCGGCCGTCTCTCGCGTGGAGCGACGGCTCACCGTGACTACCGCGGACGTGTTTCCGCTGTGGCGCGTTACCCGTACTGTCCCTCATCACGGAATCCGACTTGAATCCGGAGAACAGTTTCGGGACGAATGGGCGTATTAGTGTTTCTAAGGGGGAGACAACGGAAATCTGTGTGAAAGTCCGTCCGCGAGGGGTATCTCGCCGTCGACGATACGCCGAGACTATCGCGAGCATTGTTAACAGTTGTCTCGATAACGGTTCGACCCCGTCACGAAACTCGGACGGCAAAACAGTTTGCAATTAACCGGATTGAACGACAATTCCGCCTTACGAACGAAATGATTCGTGCTCCGAACCTCGTCGAAACCCCCTTTGTAGCCCTCGTTGCCGCCCTCGTGGAGGCCGGTTCGGCTCCCAGTTGATACCGGCGATACGCAGTAGAACGGGTTCGTTTCACTCCGAAGACGATGCCTTCGGTCTACAATGTACCTCTTTCCGATCAGTAGGCCGCTTCATACACGCTTCAACTCGCAGATAACTATGTCTGTCATCGAAATACGACGGTTCGCGTCGAATCGGCTCAGAACGCAACACTATCACGTCAGAGATTACACGAACGATGACAAATACACACACGAAACGCTCACAACTTACGACAGTCCTGATGGCCTGTATCGTCGCCATATCGATGCTGGCCGCCGGCGCACCGGCAGCGATGGCCGGCGACACTACGAACACGGATGCCGACTCCAAGACGCTTCACGCGCTCGAGGACGGCGAGGAACTCTACCTCGTCTTCGGCGCGGATCTCGGCGAGCAATCGCTCGAGGAGTTCCTCGATGCGCACGTGACCGACAACCCCGGAGCAACGGCTGAAGGGCAAGAGGCGGTCTCCGATGTCGTTCAATACCAGAACGTTGAACAGGTAAACATCAACGAACAGGGTATGGCGACCTCGATCTCCATCGACGGTGGAGAGGCGACCGCCGTGCAGGAAGCGAGCCAGCTGAACTCCAACGTTCAGGAAGGCGTGGCGACGTCCGAGAACCAGGAAGGCCAGATTCAGGAAACCCAGTTCGAGGACGTCGGCGACGTCTACCTCGTCATGGGTAACGGCGACAGCCAGGAGTTCAACGGCTGGGGTGTCAACGACACCAAGGGTGACAAGAACGAACTGACCGCGAGCCAGGAAGCGCAGGCGGCCGTCACCCAGGCGCAGAACGTCAGCCAGGCGAACGTCAACGAACAGAGCACCGCGTTCGCGCTCGCCGCGAACGACAGCGAAGCGACGGCTCTCCAGCAGACGGCCCAGTCCAACTACAACTTGCAAGACGGTGCCGCTAACGCGTCCAACGTCTACCTCGGCGACGGCAAGTTCAGCGACAAGCCGAAGAAAGGAACGAGCGGCGCGGATGCGAGCCAGAGCGCGAGCTCGGTAGTCGAACAGGGGCAGGACGTTGAACAGGTAAACGTCAACGAACAGGGTGCTGCCGTCGCCATCGCGATCGGCGAGAACAGCACCGCAACGGCGATCCAGATCACCGAGCAGACCAACATCAACGAACAGCTCGGATCCGCCGAGGCCGTGAACGTCCTCGCCTCGATGCCCGGGATGAACGTCGCGAGCGCCGGCAACGGCGGCGACGTCGTCTCCACCCAGGGATCGACGACCGGCGGCGACGACACGAAGGCCGACAAGAACGGTATCTCGCAGGAAGCCACGTCCGAAGTGACCCAGGGACAGGCCGTCGAGCAGCTCAACGTCAACCTGCAGAACACTGCGATGGCGATCGCCACGAACGACAGTGACGCGACCGCCGTGCAGTGGGCCCAGCAACAGAACGTGAACGCGCAGATCGGCTACGCGTCGGCGCTTAACGTCTACGCGGGGCCGAGCTACGCTCACGACGACGTCACGCAGACGAAGAGTACGTCCGTGACCGTGGACGGAAACGACATCGAGGGCGCTGCCGGCATGTCGTACGACTACGACACCGCTAACGGCGACCAGACGCACGACGTCGACCAGTACGCGAGCGCGGAGATCGAACAACACCAGTTCGTTACCCAGCAGAACATCAACGAACAGCAGATGGCGCTGGCAGTCGCTGACGACGGCGGCAGCGCGAACGCCGCGCAGGTGAGTATGCAGCAGAACGAGAACGTCCAGTTCACGTCGGTTGCTGCGACGAACGTTTGGGTTGCGGCGTAACGCGAACGTATCAGTCAGGTAACCGACTTCCGTATCGGACGTTTCTTCCGTTTCTTCCGAACTCGAGCAGAGGGCGCGTCGTCTCGCTCGTTACGCGCTCGTTCGACTACGTCGCCAGTGCGAGGGCGCGATGCGGACGAACGCCGCGAAGACGGACCGATACCGCGAATCGAACGGATCGACAACTCGCGGTGGAAGTGTCCGACCGTATCCGACGAAACGACCGGTTCTGTTCCGTCACGCGGGAGTAATTCGGATATGCGATCCCTCGAGACCGCCGAGCGTCGCCGATCTCGTTCCGCGCCGACTCCGCTCGGAAAATGCTCTGACGGCGACTTGAACGATCGTCTCGACGTCCCGTTTTGCCGGTGTAACCGGAAGTTGTCGGCTCGCGAGCCCGGAGTTTGAATCGTGTCCGGAGCGAAACCAGAACCGACCGACCGGTCGAGTTCTGGCAGATCGAACGTGTGATTTGAGCGGAATTTGAGCGTGTTAACGCTCGCAACGATCTTTTCGGCTTTTGAAACCCTCTCTCCATGGAACGAGGGAGAGAACATGAGTGAGGGCCTGTCAGACGAACGTACGGCAGTTACGACGACCGTCGGCTACGAGTACAGCGAGAACTCGAATCCGCCGGTCGTCGGATCCGACCCCGCGATCAGGCCCGGGACGATCGTCTACGACGACGTCGTCATCGGCGACCGATTTCGGACCGGACATTTCGCGTTGATTCGCGAGCGGACCGAGATCGGAGACGACGTCCTCGTCGGAACCAACGCGACCATCGACGGCACCGCGACGGTCGGTTCGAACGCCAGTCTGCAGACTGGGGTTTACGTCCCGCCGCAGACGGCGATCGGCGATCACGTCTTCCTCGGTCCGAACGCCGTCCTGACGAACGATCCGTATCCCCTTCGCCAGGAGTCGGAACTCGAGGGGCCGACGCTCGAGGAGCACGCCTCGGTGGGTGCGAACGCGACGATTCTCCCCGGCGTCACCGTCGGTCGGGGGTCGTTCGTCGCCGCCGGTGCGGTCGTCACGCGCGACGTTCCCGCCGAGACGCTCGCGGTCGGCGTTCCGGCGGGACACGAACCGCTTCCGGAGCCGCTTCGAGGAGGGAACGACGAACCATGATCCCGATCGCCAGTCCCGTCCTCGGCGACGACGAGGTGGATCGCGTGACCCGCGTTCTCGAGACCGGAATGCTCGCCGAGGGCGAGGTCGTCCGCGAGTTCGAGCGGGAGTTCGCCGACTACTGCGGCACCGATCGCGCGATCGCGACCGCGAACGGAACGGCGGCGCTGCACGCCGCGCTCGTCGCGCTCGGGATCGGCGAGGGCGACCGCGTCCTCACGACCCCGTTTTCGTTCGTCGCGACGGCGAACGCAATCAGACACGCCGGCGCCGAACCGGTGTTCGCCGACGTCGATCCGGTCACGTACAACCTCGAACCGAAGGCGGCCCGCGACGCAGCGCGCACAGAGGACGTCGACGCGATCCTCGTCGTCCACCTCTACGGCTGTCCCGCGGAGATGGACGCCTTCGTGGAACTTGCAGCGGACCTCGAGATTCCCCTCGTCGAGGACTGCGCCCAGGCTCACGGGGCGAGCTATCGCGGCCAGCGAGTCGGTTCGTTCGGCGACGCCGCCTGCTTCTCGTTCTATCCGACGAAGAACATGACCACGGGCGAGGGCGGGATGGTCCTGACCGACCGCGACGACGTCGCCGAGCGCGTCGAGCGATTCGTCGACCACGGGCGAGTCGGCGGCTACACGCACGCGTCGGTCGGGCACAACTTCCGAATGACGAACGTCGCGGCCGCGATCGGTCGCGCGC
Source organism: Natronococcus sp. CG52 (assembly GCF_023913515.1). Lineage (NCBI taxonomy): Archaea > Methanobacteriati > Methanobacteriota > Halobacteria > Halobacteriales > Natrialbaceae > Natronococcus > Natronococcus zhouii. The sequence continues at coordinate 1,888,485 of NZ_CP099391.1, read as the reverse complement.
AGTTCGAGCGGCTTCCCGGGTTCGTCGCCTGCCGGCGGGAGAACGCAACTCGCCTCACCGCCGCAGTCACGGGGACCGACGGGATCGAGCCGCCGGTCGACCCCGACCGCAGCGAGCACGTCTACCACCAGTATACCGTCCGCGCTCGGGAGCGGGCGGCGTTCCGGGAACGCCTCGAGGCCCACGACGTCGGAACTGCGGTCTACTATCCGCGGTGTATCCACGAACAGCCGGCCTACGACGGTGTGAGCCACGACGCTCCCCGCGCCGAGCGGGCGGCCGCCGAGGTCGTCTCGGTGCCGGTCCATCCGGCTCTTTCGGACGACGACGTCGACCGTATCGCGGAGGTGATCGCGTCCTATGGCGGGTGAGCGCTCGCTCGACGTCGGCGTGATCGGGGTCGGATCGATGGGACAGCACCACGCGCGCGTATACGACGAACTGGCGGCGGCGAACCTGATCGGCGTCTTCGACGTCGACGCCGAGCGAGCGAGCGCGGTCGCCGGACGACACGGAACGACGGCGGCCTCCCTCGAGACGCTTCTCGAGCGAGTCGATGCCGTCTCCGTCGCCGTCCCGACCGTCCACCACTACGAGGTCGTGACGACCTGCCTGGAGATGGGCGTCCCGACCCTGGTCGAAAAGCCGGTCGTCGACGACCCCGAGACGGGGCGGAAGTTGCGAGCGAAAGCGGCCGCGGCGGACGTGCCGGTACAGGTCGGCCACGTCGAACGGTTCAACCCCGCCGTCGAGACCCTCGAAACCATCCTCGACGATCTGTCGATTATCGGCGTTACCGCGCGTCGACTCGGCCCGCCGCCGGACCGGCGGATCGACGACAGCGCCATCGTCGATCTGATGGTCCACGACATCGACATCGTGCTGGCGCTGCTCGGGGAGGAGCCCGTCGCGGTCATGAGCTGCGGCGTCGCGGACGATCGTCACGCCTCAGCCCTGCTCGAGTTCTCCGACACGATGGCGTCGCTGACGGCGAGCCGACTGACCCAGCGGAAGGTGCGGACGCTCGAGGTCACCGCGGAGGAGTGTCTCGTCGAGGTCGACTACATCGACCAGTCGATCGAGATCCACCGTCGCTCGGTGCCGGAGTACGTCGAGAACGGCGGCGATATCCGATTCAGACACGAGAGCCTCGTCGAGCGACCCCACGTTCCCAACGACGAGCCGCTGCGGAACGAACTCGAGTCGTTCCTCGAGACCGTCCGAACGGACGGGACGCCGAAGGTGACGGTCGACGACGGACTCGCAGCCCTCCAGATCGCACGGCAGATCGAGGCGCGGGAGACCGAGGGCAGGCCAACGGTCGACGTGGAGGTGCCGCATGACTGATTCGGAGCGGGGGCTGCACCGACGGACCGGTAGTCCGCCGGACGATACCGCCGAGTCCCCGTACGGGATAGCTGCCCCGACCGACCGACAGCGTTCGGCGCTCACGAGCGGGTCGGTTCCGGTGGCCGTCTACGGACTCGGGAAGATGGGGCTGCCGCTCGCCGCCGTCTTCGCCGACGTGACGGGAAACGTCGTCGGCGCGGACGTCGATCCGGCGGTCGTCGACTCGGTCGAAAACGGCGACTGCCACGTGAAGCGCGAACCCGGCCTGGCCGAACTCGTGCGCGAAACCGTCGACGAGGGAGCGCTTGCGGCGACGACCGAGCCGAGCGAGGCTGCGAACCGGGCCGCGATCCACGTCGTCGTCGTCCCGACGCCGCTGACCGACGACCGCGAACCGAACCTCGCGGCGCTCGACGCCGCCGTCGAGGCGATCGGTTCGGGACTGGCACCCGGCGACGCGGTCTTCGTCGAGTGTACGGTCCCGCCTCGGACGACAGTGGACCGAGTTCTACCGACACTCGAGGGCGAATCCGGGCTCGAGCGCGGCGAGTTCGGCCTCGCGTGCTGTCCGGAACGAACCTCCAGCGGCCGGGCGCTCGAGGACATCCGCGGCGCGTATCCGAAGGTCGTCGGCGGGGTCGACGCCGAGAGCACCCGCGTCGCCGAACTGGTGTACGGCGAACTCAACGAGTCCGGGGTGATTCCCACCTCGGACGTGACGACCGCGGAGACTGTCAAGGTCTTCGAGGGGCTGTACCGCGACGTCAACATCGCGCTGGCGAACGAACTCGCGACGTTCACCGACGAGTTCGGAATCGACGTGCGGGAGGCGATCGACCTCGCGAACACCCAGCCCTACTGCGACATCCACGACCCGGGCCCCGGCGTCGGCGGCCACTGCATTCCGTACTATCCGTACTTCGTGATCGAGCCGTTCGAGACCGACGCGCCGCTGTTGCGGGCCGCGCGCGCGGTGAACGATTCGATGCCGGCGTACACGGTCGATCGACTCGAGGCGGCGCTGTCGGAGACCGGGACCGCGCTGGGCGACGCTTCGGTGCTGGTACTCGGACTCACCTACCGCCCCGGCGTCGAGGAGATCCGCGCGTCGCCGGCGCTCGCGATCACCGAGAAACTGGGCGAGCGCGGAGCGGCGGTCTACGGCGTCGATCCGCTGCTCGAGTCGTTCGAGGCGTTCGAGCGACACGGGCTGACGCCGCTTCCGCTCGAGTCGATCGACGAGCGAGGGATCGACGACCACGGTTTCGACGCCGTAGTACTGGTGACGCCCCACGAGGAGTTCGAGACGATCGACTGGAACGCGCTCGGCCGTGACGGCGGCGAACTGGTCGTGGTCGACGGCCGCGACGCCCTCGAGGACGACGCGGTTCCCGACTCTCACCGCGTGTACACGATCGGAACGGGACGCGATGGAGCAGCGGAGGGCGACGCGGGAGAGAGCGGCGTCGAAGCGGAGGAGGGAACCGATGTATAGGGGGCACACGATCGGCGTCGTCGTGCCGGCGTACAACGAATCGGAGTTCGTCGGCGACGTGATCGAGACGGTACCGAGGTACGTCGACCGCGTCTACGTCGTCGACGACCGATCGACCGACGACACCTGGACCGAAATCACCCGCCGCGCCGCCCGGGTGAACCACGAGGCGCGGGCGACCGTCCGGAAACGCGACACGCTCGTCGCGAACGGTAGATCGGCGTTCGACCGTCGGGCCGTTCCCATCCGCCACGCGGAGAACCGCGGCGTGGGCGGCGCGATCAAGACCGGGTACCTGCGGGCGCTCGAAGACGGACTCGACGTCGCGGCCGTGATGGCCGGCGACGGCCAGATGGATCCCGACCACCTGCCCTCGCTGCTGGATCCGATCGTCGACGGCGAGGCCGACTACGCGAAGGGAAACCGGCTGGTAAGCGATAATTACCGCAAGGGGATGCCGCGATTCCGGCTGTTCGGAAACGCGCTGCTCACGCTCCTGACGAAGGTCTCGTCCGGCTACTGGCGGACGATGGACCCCCAGAACGGGTACACGGCGATCTCGGTGTACGCGCTCGAGTCGATCGACGTCGAATCGATGTACGAGGACTACGGCTACCCCAACGATCTGCTGGTACGGCTCAACGCCAACGAGTTGCGCGTGGCCGACGTCGCGATGCCGGCCGTCTACGGCGACGAGGAGTCGACCATCGACTACACCACGTACGTTCCGAAGCTCTCCGCGTTGCTCGTGCGATCTTTCGCCCGGCGACTCGCGACCCGATACCCGATCGGCGACGCCCATCCCGTCCCGCTGTTCTACGCCGCCGCCGCGCTCACGGTCGGTGGCGGCCTCCTCGGCGGAATCCGGTCGCTGTACCGCCACCGACGCCGGTCCGACGACCGCGGACTCGTCGAACTGGCGGCGAGCGCCCTCCTGCTGGCTGCGGGCTCGGTGTTCCTGTCGCTCGCGGCCCGACTCGAACTGCGCGTCACCGAGGGACTGGAGGTGCAACGACATGGCTGACGATCGACGCGTCGTGTGTACCATCCAGCACCCCGCCCACGTTCACTTCTTCAGGAACGCGATCGACGAACTGCGCGACCGCGGCTACGACGTCCGCGTCTTCGCTCGCGAGAAGGACGTCGCCCGCGAGTTGCTCGAGCGGTACGGGATCGCCCACCGGCGGTTCGCGAGGCCCGTGGAGACGCCGCTCGACCTGCTCGCGGTGCAGTCGAGGTACGAGTACGAGATCGCTCGGCGCGTTCGTCGGTTGCAGCCGGCGGCCGTGCTCGGAATCGGCGAGCCGGCGGTCGCGCACGCGTCCTCGCTCGTCGACGGCCGCGGAATCCTGTTTACCGACACCGAGCACGCGGCCCTCCAGAACGCCGTCTCGCTTCCGTTCGCGGATCGCGTCTACACGCCGGACGCGTTCTGGGACGACTACGGCGGGCACCACCGTCGCTACCCCGGCTACCACGAACTGGCCTACCTCCATCCGAACTGGTTTACTCCCGATCCGGCGGCCCCGCCCGGTCTCGAGCCCGCGGACGGTCCGCTCGTCGTGCTGCGGCTGGTCTCCTGGAACGCCGCACACGACGTCGGTCGGAGGGGAGTCGCCGGCCTCGAGCGGGTGATCGCCGGTCTCGAGCGATTCGGCGCGACCGTCCGGATCACCGCGGAGGGGGAGCTACCACCGACGCTCGCGGCCCGACGGACCGACGTGCCCGTCCATCAGATGCACGACCTGCTGGCTCGAGCGGACCTCTTCCTCGGCGAGAGCGCTACGATGGCGATCGAGAGCTGTCTCCTCGGCACCCCGGCGCTCTACGTCTCGGATCTCCGGGCGGGCGTGCTCGAGGAACTCGAGGCTCGCTACCGGCTGCTCCGGTGGCTCTCTCGTGGCGCTCTCCCGGGAGAGATCGTCGCCCACGCGCGGGAACTCCTGCGAACGAGCGAGTCGACCTGGGCGAAGCGACGACGGCGCGTCCTCGCGGAGAAGATCGATACGACCGCGTTTATCGTCGACGTCGTCGAGGACGCCGTCGGCGCCGAGGAAGCAGCGACCGATCGCGCCGTCGCGGAGGTCGTCTCCTGATGAGTGCGTCGCTAGCGGACCACGAGTTCGCCCTCTGTCTCACCCACGACGTCGATCGCGTCTACAAGACGTTCCAGGCCCCCTACTACGCCGTAACCGAGCGGGATCCGTCGCACCTCCGCTCGCTCGTCACCGGCGATCGACCCTACTGGCAGTTCGAGGAGCTCGCGGCCCTGGAAGACGACCTCGGCGTCCGGTCGTCGTTTTACGTGCTCAACGAGCAGTCGCTCCTCCGAGAGAAGTCCCCTCGAGCGTGGCTCGTCCCGAGGAACTGGATGCTGTACACCGGTCGGTACGATCCCACAGATCCGGAACTGGTCGACGCGTTTCGAACGCTCGAGCGCGGCGGCTGGGAGGTTGGCCTCCACGGCTCGTACGACTCGTACGACGATCGGGACCGCCTTCGGGCGGAGAAGCGCGTTCTCGAGGAGATTCTCGACGAGCCCATCCTCGGTGGACGCCAGCACTACCTGAACCTGATCGGCCAGCGGACCTGGGAGCACCACCGCGCGATCGGGCTGCGGTACGACGCCAGCTACGGCTCGAGCACCCGGTACGGCTTCGACGGCCGGTACGACGTGATCCGGCCGTTCGACGACGAGTTCGTCGTCTTCCCGCTGACGCTCATGGAACGGGCGCTGCTCCCGTCGGCCCCGTCGCTCGAGTGGGCCTGGCGGGAGTGTCGGCGGCTGCTCGAGGAGGCCCACGAGCACGGCGCGATCATGACCGTCTGCTGGCACCCGCGGTACGTGAACGAGGAGGAATTTCCGGGCTACCGGACGCTCTACGAGAGGCTAATCCGCGAGGCGCGGGCGATGGACGCCTGGATCGGCCCCTGCGGGGAGTGTTACGAGTTGCTCGAGCGTCGGCGGGAAGCGTCGTCCCAGCGGTAAGGATAACCCGGAGTCGGCCGAGCCGTTACGCGGAGAGTGCGAACCTAACGTAATTACTCTATCAGAAAATATATATGTTGATAGAGCCGTACTGCACAAAATGCGTATTCATCGTCAGAGTCTGCACCCGAGCATTGAATAGAGATACTCAGTACTGTGGCCAGAATGACCACTGATCAGTTACCTGGACTGTAACAGATGGCCCTAGTGCACACGGTAGGCCCGTCGGCCGCTGGCCGGACTACTCCTCCCACTGAATCTCCTCTGCTTCTCCACTTTCGCGAAGGGTAAACGGCCCCATCGCAAGCGTCCGCTTCGCTACGGTAGCGATCCGAAGAATGTAGGCGAATAGTATCATGAACGGCATGAGACCGAGAGTTACTGCGAGACAGACGATTAGGAGCGCGCTCTCCATTCCCCAGATCGTTCCCGACACGAGTTCGGGATCGAAGAACAGTACCATCGTAAACGCGACGATCAGTGCCGGGATTGCAGTGAAGAGGATCGCGTAGGAGAGGTTGATCAGTTCCCACTGGAAGTAATACGTCTTAAAGTGTTCACGCGCCGGTCCCAGAAATTCCAACACTTCCTGGAGATCGTCGAGTGTTCCGGTTGTCTCGTCCGAGAGTGCATCACAGTGATCGCTCTGGATCTGCCGGGCAGTGTGTATCTTCCGCGAATAGTCGTAATCCAGCGCCGCTCCGAGGACCTGGTACGTTCCGAACTGTGCATCCGCTAATTGCTCGCTCACCTCTTGGGCATTCTCGGTTAGATCGTCGACGTAGGAGGTGATCTCATCGACGGCTTCCTCGTCAGTGCTGTCACCGACAGTGTCCTGGAGCGCCACCGCTTTCCGTTCGGTAGCCTCAACGAGTGCTCGGAGAAATGCGGATGCTTCCGTCGGGCTCACAGCCAACTCCGTCTCTGCCTCTACGTCTTGGCGGAAATTCATCGCACCTTGCATTCGGTCACGCTGTTGGCCCAGAGGACCGAGCTCCTGGGATAACACTAACTGGTTGATCGTTAGCACGAGAGTGACGCTAGTAATGATACCGGCGATGAGTCCCTGGAAAGCAGTATCCACCGGCGCTTCGAGTTGCAGAAGCTCACTGACGGGAGCAGGACTGGCGATGGCGAGCAGGACGAGCGAGATGGATACTGCCAGCGAGAGGAGGCCGACGATAGTCCAGCGATTTGCCTCCAACAGTATCCACTGATTGAGACGGCGTTCACTCTCCCGTTCTTGCATCGTATCGCCGGAGCCCGACTCACTGTTCGACCGATCCATGATGGCAATATTCCGTATCGAAGAGTGAGAGGTTTAGGTGGTTCGATCAGGAATCTGGACGGCAGCAGCGCTCAGTCATAGTAAGCTGGTCCCTCATCTGGAGGATCAGTCTGGTGTGGATTGAACTAGTGGACTCACCGTGATACATACATCCTCCGTAGCACGGCAATCTTGACAGTCATCAGTGAATTCGATTGCTACTCCGTTACCTGCTTGACCTGTACGTAACGTGGCCTTCTCGAGTTAATCGCCGATCCGGAGCGGGAGGTCGATACGTAGCGATCGAACGGGGTGCGTGCCGATCGAAGTTCCATGCGGTTACTCGAGTACGCGACTAACGCTGGCAACAAGGGTTTCCGCGTCCTCCCCACCCGATTCGCTCGCTCATCCCTCGCGCGGTATTGGATGACGGCTCGCTCGACTCGCGGTTCCCCGCGGTCACCGTCTGCTCACGGACGCTACGCGTCCGTTCGCATGGTATGCGAGACCTCTGGTCTCGCACTATTCGCTTTTCGAGGCCCTCGCGCTGCTCGCGCCTCGCTCCGCTCGCCGTCATCCAGCACACGCCACCGCAACGTGGATAGTCCAGTCCCGAACACTCGACAGCCGAACCGACCGTTGGCCAGCAAGGTGAACCCGTACCCGCGTCTGGCGAGTACGGCCGACCGAGACACGTGGTCGTCGCTACCGAAGTGTTGGTCGCGCTCGTCGTGCTCGCCTTTGTCGGCGGCGTGATCGTCGCCACGATCGGCCCCGGCGGGATCCTCATCGTCACCGGTCTCTATCTCACGACGTCGCTCTCGAGCGCCGAGGTCGCGGGCACCTCGAGCGCCATCTTCACCGTCGGCGCGGTGCTGGGGAGTCTCGTCTACGCGCGCTCGGGCGAGATCGACTGGTGGATCGCCGGCGTCGTGAGCGGCGCCGCCGCGGGCGGGACATGGATCGGCGTGCGCCTGAACGCCTACCTCTCGCGGGGGCTGTACGGCCTCGTCCTCGCGGCGCTGCTCGCGGTCGTCGGCGGGACGATCGTCTACCGGGAGTACCACGACCTCGAGCCCCGCGTCGAACTCGGGCGGGGCGGGTGGGACACCGCCGGGTTCGTCGGCGTCGGACTCGTGATCGGCGTCTCCGGCGGGCTTCTGGGAATCGGCGGCGCGGCGCTCTCGGCGCCGGCGCTCGTGCTGGTCGGCGTGCCGATGCTCGCGACGATCGCGATCACGCAGGTCGTCGTCGTGGCGACCGCGCTGTTCACGACGCTCAACTACCTGCTCCTCGACGCGATCGTCACCGCCCTGTTCGTTCCGATCACGGGCGCGTACCTCGGAGGCGTCGGACTCGGCTGGTGGCTCGCTCACCGACTCGACGCGGGCCGACTCAAACTCGCACTCGGCGTCGCGCTCCTCGGCCTGGCGGCCTCGCTGGTGATCTGACGATCGCGACGTGTCCCTTGTGGCAGTATCGTTACTCGAGCGCGCTCCGGGCCTCCTCGCGGCCCATGTCGAGGGCGATCTGGTGCTGGTCGTAGTAGAGCGCACCGCCGCCGCTGCCGATCATGTAGCCGAGCGGACCGACCGTCTCGATCCGGTTGTCGTCGCTGGTGGTGAACCGCATCGAGGTATCCTCGAAGGCGAGTTCGCCGTTGACCCAGTACTGCATCACGCCGTCGGCGTTGGCCGAGCCGCCGTCGTAGGAGTTGACCTTGACGTGACACTCGATCTCGTTCCACTCGTCCATCTGTACGACGGCGTCGGTCATCTGGAAGTCGCCGGAGCCGTCCATGTGGTAACAGTACGAGAAGAATTTGTACCCCTCCGGCGCCGGCGAGTCGTTCCGGTTGGCGAAGCCGATCGCGTTCGACCAGCCGTTCGTGCCGCCGGCCGAGCCGCCACCGGACGAGCCGTCGCCGTTCGTCAGCGGGGCCCAGAACATCCGGACCGTGTCGTCCGCGCCGAGATCGAAGTTCTCCGGGTGGACGGTAAACCGGGTGTACACCTCGTCCTGATACTCGCCGACCTGCTCCGGCAGCCGGTACTCGCAGTTGGCGATCTTCGAGTTCCCCGTAAACTCCGTGCGCAGCGAGCGGCCGTCGCGCGTCGGCCGGTCGGTCACGAACTCGGGAGTGTAGGAGCCGCGGACGTCGTTGACGTCGTACACCTCGCCGGGGTCCTCGTACTCGTCGTAGTCGATGTCGATCACCGCTGCCTCCGACCCGTCGCCGGCGGCCGTCGCGCTCCCACCGGTTCCGACTCCCAGCGCGGCCATCGCCCCGCCGGTGAGTTTCAGGTACGATCGCCGGCCGAGAACGCGATCGTTACTCCCGCGAAATCCGTCGCTGTGCTCCGTGTCGGTCCGTTCTCGAGCCGGGTGCTCTCGTTCCATACGGCCGGGTAACAGGGGACTACCGACATAAATTTTCTCTTTCGGAAGACTGTAAACAATCCCGAAAGTGATTCGGAGTGGAGCGATACCATAAAGTGATTGACCCGATCGCGGCGTCTAAATAGACCGGTTCCAAACGAGTGTTACCGGAGTCAACACGCCGTTCACCGCCGCTAATTCTTCGTTGTCCGCGACGACGGTCGGCTCCGACCGCCGAACGCGGTCGTCCCGCCTCGAGCGGCGGCGACGAGGGACGACGGATGGTGACGAGATGCCTCCTCGACGAGCCGCGTTCGACGGAGAAAATCGAGATTACTTGCCGCGGATCGGCGAGACGATCGGCGTCGCTTTTCACCCGCGATCACGGGAGACGTGGCATGCGAACGGGGCCGCGGGTGCTGCTTCTCGACGGCGATTACCCGACCGCGCTCGTGATCGCGCAGGAGCTGTCGGAAGATCTCGGGGTGACGATCGTCGGCGCGGGAACGATGCGGTACAGCCGGCTGCTTCGGTCGAACTACTGCGACGTCGCCGTCACGATCCCGTCGACCGACGATCCCGGCTATCTCGAGGCGCTGCGGGCCGTGATCCGCGCTCACCGCCCGCAGTTCGTCCTCCCCGTCGGCTACGAGTCGGCGGCCGTCCTCGAGTCGGTCCGGGACGACCTCCCGTCGTTCGCGTCCGTCCGTCTCCCCGACCCCGACGCGTTCGAGGTCGCCGCTGACAAGGCGGCGACGATGGAGCGGGCCGCCGCGCTCGGTATCGACGTGCCGACGGACTACTCGCGGCTCGTCGAGGAGGTCGACGCTCGGGGCCGGCCGACCGGATCGCTCGAGACCCTCGCGTTCCCGGTCTTTCTCAAGGCGCGGCGGGAGGCGGGCGGCGGCCGCGAGACGACGGCTCGCGTCGCGGATCCGGATCGGTTCTGGGAGGTTTACGACCGTCTCGAGGCCGTCGCGCCGACGGGGGACGTCCTCGTACAGGAGTGTATCACCGGCCCGTCGCCGACGTACGCGTGCGGGCTGTTCGTCCGCAACGGCGAGATCGAACTCCGCGTCGCCCACGAGGAACTGCGGTCCGTCCCGCGTCGCGGCGGCAGCGGAACCCACCTCCGGCTGTGTCGCGACCCCGAACTCGAGGCTGCGGCCGCCGAGTTGCTCCGGGAGCTCGGCTGGCACGGCGTCGCGCTCGTCGAGTTCAAGCGCCGAGCGAGCGGCGAACTCGTGCTCATGGAGATCAATCCGAAGTTCTGGGCGTCGTACGCGCTGGCGAGCGCGCACGGCTACCGGTTCGCCTCGACGATGGTCGCGACGGCGCTCGGCCTCGAGGATCGGTTACCCGCCCGGTCGCCGCGACCGGACGGCGAGATGGTGTTCCCGCTTCGAGAGCTGTACTACTACGCCTGCAACCGCGAGGAGGAGCGACTGCTCGAGTGTCTGCGAGCGATCGCAAAGCCGGGGGTTTCGTGGGACGTCGATCGGTCGGACCTGGGCGCGTGGTTGACGCCGCCGGCAGGACTCGTCCGCAAGCTGCCGACCGTCGAACTCTCCCGGTCTCCCGATCGCGAACCCGTTCCCTTCACGCGTCGGTAGGAGACGGCGGGTAGTCGACGGGTTCGACCTGTTCCCCGGAGACCCACAGCTCGACGGGATCGGGATCGGCGTCGATAGCGACGAACTCGCCGTTGAAGAGGTAGCCGTCGACGGTGTTCGGCTCCGCGGTCGCCTCGACGATCGCGTAGCCGCTTTCGGAGGCGTCAGCCGGCGTGATGTCGACGGTGTCGTTGTACATCGCCTGGTGGCCGTCGACGTTGCTCCAGTCGGTGTGAACGACGTCGCCGTCGACGTAGAAGCGGTACGTCGCGGTCCCGTCGCCGTTGACGTAGGTCACGCGCCCGTCGTAAGCGTCCATATTCGCAGGGTCCTCGAAGTGCGGATCCTGGTCGTACGGCGGAATGTCGGGAATGTCGTCGGCGAGCAGTTCGTGCTCGTCGTAGTAGATCGCGAGGTCTGCCGGCGCGGTTTCACCGCCTCCGTACCGCACCAGCGGGCCGGCGTACTCGACCGCCTGCTCTTCGATCGTCGTCCAGCGAAAGTCGGTTCGCTCGTAGGCGAGTTCGCCGTCGATCCAGCAGCGAGCCTCGCCGTCGTGTACCGCCTCGTCGTCGTCGATCGAGTTCATCACGACCTCGGTCTCGAGCGCGAACCACTCGTCGGCCGGCACCCGCGCGTCGGTCAGTTCGAACTCGCCGCTCGTCCACGGCTGATCGAGGTGGTAGGTGTAAGCGGCGAGCTTGTACTCGCCGTTCGATCGACTCTCCCGGTTCGTGAGCGCGAGCATGCTCGACCAGCCGTCGTTTCCGGACGGCCGTCCGCGACCGCCGGAGCCCTGGATTCCCGCCTCCGTGTTCAGGCCGAGACACCAGAACCGGCAGACGTCGCCCGCCTCCATCGCCCAGTCGTCGCCCAGTCGAACCATCGCCCGCTGGCGGACCTCGAGCGGCTGTCCGTACCCGTTCTCCGGGAACCAGTACGCCGCGTTGCTCCCGTCGCTTCCGCCTCGAGGAATATCGCAGCGCAGTGCCGTTTCCCCGTCGAACGTGTGGTTATCGACGAACGAAAACGTGGTCGGGTCGCCCGACCAGACCCGGTAGACGTCGGTCGGCTCGTCGAGTTCGTCGTAGTCGATCTGGACGACGTCGACCCCCTCGTCGTCCTCGTCGACCTGGTCCGCGAGCGAGTCCTCGAACCCCTCCGGCTCGTCGTCCTCGGACGAGTTATGGTCGGGCGCCTCGTCGGACTCCGCCGACTCATCGGGCTCGTCGGAATCGTCGGGTTCGGCGTCGTCCGAACACCCTGCTAACAGCACCGTCGTTGCGACGGCACCGGTCGTCTTCAGGACGGTTCGACGATCCATCTCGCCGAGGTACGTCGCAGGCGTTCTATAGGGTTCGATATCGTCACGCGGAGAAGCGCGACATTGTCCGCGGACGACGACGGCGGTAATCTCGATCTACCGCCGGCCCCGCGGACGCGTCGTCCGATCGCGAGACCGGATCCGACGTCCGAGACCGAGCTCGATCGTCACATCGCGACGGGCGTCACCGGACTCGTCGGATCGGCTGAACGTGCTGTAACGTTTTTCGCAGTGGCTCGCATAGCGAACCCTCGACTATGCAGAACCGCCCGACGGGAACGACCGGCTCGAGCGCCGGACGCCGAACGCGTCGCGCCGCGCGAGCGGCTCGTACCGGTCGGGCCGATCGACGGAGACGGAGGCGACCGTGATCCGAACCGATTTCGACGTGTCCCGACCGCTCTCGGTCGCGCTCGTCGTCGCCGCGGTTCTCGGGGTCGCCGTCCCGCTCCTTCTCGAATTCCGTAACCTGTCGATACTGGGATTGTACGTCGCCGTTCCGATGATCGCGGCCCCGATCGTCGCTCGAGGAGTGCGCACCGACGCCGGCAGCTGGTCGCCACCGGCCCGGGTCGACTGGCGGGTCTGGTCGGCGCTTTTTCACTTCGTACTCGGCGCACTGGTCCTCGTGCTGGTCGCCACCGACGTTCGTCCGTACGCGTTCTACGCGGGCGCCTCGCTCCTCTACCTCTGCTGTTTCCTGCTAACAGCGACGACGCCGATCGGCCGAACGAGCCGCGCAATCGCGCTCTATCACCTGGTGGTCACCGTCCTGCTCGTCATCTACAGCGTCACCCTGAACTACGGGCTCTTCGTCGGCCACACGGATCTCACGTCGCACATCTCGATAGCGACGTCGATCCTCGAGACCGGACGGACGTCCACGCTCCTGCCGAGCTACGACTCGTTCCAGCTGTGGCACGTCTACACCGCGTTCGTCTCGCTGGTCTTCGGCAGCTGGATCGCGCCGTACACCGCGATGTACCTCCTCTCCGGCGGAATCTTCGCCGCGGGCGTCGGTCTCACCTACGGCGTCGCGCACCGACTCCACCCGGACGAGAAGTACGCCCTCCTGGCGAGCCTGGTGGCGATCTCGTTCCCGCTGTACCTCTTCTACGGGATGTACTCGATCCCGCGCAGCGTCGCCTCGATCTTCTTCCTCGCGTTGTTGCTCGCGCTCCTGAGTCGCCCGACCGCGGGGATTCGGCTCCTGACCGTCGGCCTCGTCGCGGCGATCGTGGTCGCTCACCCCGTGACGATCCCGTTCGTGCTCGCGATCCTCGCCCTCGTGGCGCTCACCGAGCGGACGATCACCCGGTCGGAGCCGATCGTCGGCAGCTACGTCCTCGCCGTGACGTTCCTGTTCACGAGCCTCTACTGGCTGTACGCCGCGGAGGTCGTCGTCACGCGAATCGCGGGAACGATCTACGCGGTGCTCTTCGAGCCGACGGAGTCGGCGGTCCCGGAGGGCGTGATCACGAGCCCCTGGGTGGAGGTCGCGAACTTCGTTCCCTACGGGTTCGTCCTCTTCTTCGTCCTCCTTGGGTTCCTGTTCCTGCTCGAGCGAGGACGGCGGCCGGCGTGCGCGGACGGCGGCGACGACGGCGCCGACGTCGTCCGCAACGGTAGCCGGAGGCCGAGCGGTCGTACGACGGCCGTCGGCGTCGTGGCGATCCTCCTCGTCCCGCTCGTCTTCCCCGGCCCGGTGCTCCTGCTCGACGCGGTGGCCGGCGTCAACGTCGACCGGTTCGGCCACTACGGCTTCGCGTTCGTCGCGCTGGCCGGCGGCTACGGGCTGTACGAACTGCTCCGGCGCGGCGGGCTGGCAGCGTTTCTCGTCCTCCTGCTGATCCTGTCGCTGTTCACCTTCACGGCCGTCTCGAACGAGCTCACCGCCTCCGACAATCCGATCGTCGAGCGACCGTTCTACACGTTCTACCTCTCCGACCACGAGCGCCAGTCGTTCGCGGCGGTCGACGACGGCTACCGCGGGGAGATCGGAACCGACCGGATCGCCTGTCGGTACATGGGAGCGTTCCACGGCTCGCTGTGTTCGGTGGTCGACGCCGCCGAGGGCGACGCCATGTTCGACGACCACGACGCCGTCCTCGTCCGGGAGGACGAACTCGAGGACAGGCCCCTCCAGTTCACGCAGTACGTCGACGAGTCGAACCTCCCGCGAGACGCGCTCGAGGACCGCGATCGGGTGTACGACTCCGGATCGGTGTCGTTGCACTCCTGAGCCGCGTCTCGATCGGTTCCGACGCGAGTACAGTCCTCGAATCGGTCGTAAAACCGCGTTACCGCGTACTCGAGACCGATACCATCGGCTAGGTTTACGGACGTGCTCGTGAACGGTTGCCGTCGATGTCAACGCCGCGGCGCCGCCGGTACGTTCGCCTGCAGGTCGTCTGGCTGCTCGGAGCGCTGCTCGCGCTCGTCGCGCTGGGGGAGTTCTCCCCCGGCGCGTTTTTCCTGCTGGCAGTGCTCGGATTCGTAGTTCTGAACGAACTGCTGATTCCCGCCGAGGTCGACCCGCGCTGGCGGAGACGGCTCCGCCGAATTACCGTCGTCGCGATTGCCGGCGCCGTCGTCGTCGTCGCCGTCCGCACCGTTCAGTTACTCGCGCCAGGGGTGCTTCCGTGAGCGCCGATCGAGACGTCGACCGCCCGCGGTTCGCGCTCGTTGCACTGGCGGTCGTCGTCCTCGTCGCGATCGGCTGGGCGGGTTCGACCTCGACCGTCGCCCACGATCCGTACAACCCGAGCGGCGACGGTACCAGCGAACTCCGACAGCAGATCGAGTCGGAACCCGGCCTCGAGTACGAGGCGGCCGCGGGATACGACGGGCTTGAGCCCGACGGAACCGTCGCCATCGCGTCGCCGCCGACCGACGGCGACGAGGCGGACGCCGAGGCGTTCGTCCGGGACGGCGGTACGCTCGTGGTGGTCGCCGACTCGCCCGAGGCGAACACCGCCCTCTCAGCTGTCGGCGCCGAGGCCCGACTCGACGGCCAGGTGCTCCGGGACGACCGCCACTACGACCGCGGGCCGGCGCGACCGATCGCGACGTCCGTCGCGGACCACGCGCTGACCGCGGACGTCGATCGGCTGGCGCTGAACCGCGCGACGGCGGTCGAGCCAAACGGCGCGACTGTGCTCGCGAACACGAGCGAATTCAGCTACCTCGTCGACGATCCGGACGCGACGCTCGGGGAAGACGAGCGCCCCGCCTCGCACCCCGTCGCGACGGTCGAAGCCGTCAGCGACGGGACCGTGATCGTCGTCGGCGACTCGACGCTCGCGACCAACGAAATGCTCGAGCGCGAGGACAACGCGCGGCTCCTCGCGAACGTCTCCGCCGACGCCGACCGCGTCGTCGCGCTCTCGCCGGGCGCCGACGACCCGCCGCCGCTTTCGGGACTGCACTCGGCCGTCCTCGACCGCGCGGGCTCGCTACGCTGACTCCCGGCTCGCGGGCCCGCGCCCGCCGAGCGATAGAGCCGACTCATCGTAATTCGCCGTTACCGTTCCCGCTGGCGAGGAGAAACCCGAGCATATCCGGCGGACGCTCCAAAGCTATTTCTTCGAGGACGCCGGTGAGAGAACGGCACGCGCCGAGGTCTCGCAGATGTCCCTCGAAGTGGAACACATAGATAGCATCGACGCGGTGAATCGGAACCAGTGGAACAACGTCATCAAACAGTCCGAACTCGGCTGTGTCTTCCATCGCTACGAGTGGCTCGAGGCGGTCGAGGCGGGAACGGACCGCGAGCCGAGACACGTCCTCGTCTCGAAGAAGGGGAACCCGATCGCCGTCCTCCCGAACTTCGTCACCGAGCTCGGACCGGTCGGTCAGCTGAAATCGATCGAACCGGGCTACGGCGGCCCGGTCGCGATGGCCGACGAGGAGCGGGCGCTGGAACTCCTGCTCGACGGCGTCGCCGACCGCTGTAACGGACGGGTCCTGTTCAACCAGTTTCGGACCTACGATCAGGGGTTCGTCCGCTACCACAACGCGCTCAGGGAGCGCGGCTACGAACTCGCCGTCCACTCGTGTCGGTTCGTGCTCGATCTCACCCGCGGCTGGAACGCGATCGTCGAGGAAATGCACGGCGAGCGCCGTCGTGGCATCAGACGCGGCCGCGAAAGCGAGTTCGAGGTCGTCGAGGAACCGCTGACCGACGCGGTGCTGTCCGATTTCTACGACGACTACACGAGGGTGATGGACCGCGTCGGGATGGACGCGGTTCCGTACTCGTTTCTGACCGAACTCGAGCGAGTCGAGGACAGGATAGCGATCTTTTCGCTCCGGGCCGACGGCGCGAGACGCGGCACGTACCTGTACATCACGGACGACGAACAGTCGTCGGTCCAGCACCTCTACACGGCCGTCACAGCGGACCACTTCGAGTACCACGCGCCGGAGTTGCTCCACGAGCACGCGATCAGGTGGGCGATCGACCGGGGCTACGAGACGTACGACCTCCGCGGCTCGACGCCGGACTTCAGAAACGGCGTGTTCTGCTTCAAAGAGTACTTCGGCGCGCAGCCGATCCCGCTGCTCCTCTGGGAACGGGGACGGCCGGCACCGGCGCTGTCGGCGCTGAACCTCGGTCGAACGCTTTCCCGGCGGTTCGGTCGGACGTAGGACGCGGAAGCAAAAGCCGGGCGTCGAAACGTATCGGCGAGCGTGTCAGACACGATCGAGAGCCAATCCACTCCCGGATTAAGTACGCTGCACGCGTTGGTCTCGACGGGTTTCCATGGCCGATTCGCTCTCCTCTGCAGTACGGTTAGTCGTCGCCTCGAAGCTCTTCGTCGTCCTCGCCGGCTTCTTCTTCACGCCGGCGCTGGTCAGATTACTCGGGCCGACGGAGTACGGGCAGTACGCGCTTGTCCTCTCGATCTTCGGGATCGTCAACATCGTCGTCATCGGCGGCACGAGCGACGCGGTTCGCAAGTACATCTCCGAGCGGTCCGATCCGGCGTGGCAGGCGGCCGTCTACGGCTACGTGTTTTGGCCGGCGCTCGGTCTCGGGCTGCTCGTCGGGGCCGCCTTCTGGGTCGCTGCGTGGACCGGCCTCGCCGCGCGGGCGTTCGGCGGCCCCTTCACGTCGCTGTTCTACCTGCTCGGCGGTTACGCGGTCGCCAGCCAGCTCGCGTACCACAATCTGCGGACTCTGATGGGACTCGAGCGCGAGTCCCGTTCGGAGCCGCTGAAGGTGGTCGAGAAGACGCTGTTCGTCACGGTCGCGCTGGCGCTCGTCTACGCGGGGCTCGGCGTCGAGGGGGTCCTCGTCGGCCACATCGTCGCTAGCGCGGCGGCGTTCGCGCTCGCGCTGGTCTTCATCGCCCAGTCGATCCCGCTTCGGTCGCTCGTTTCGCCGCCGAGCATCGACCTGCCCAAGCGCGGGATCGTCGGCTATCTCGGCAGTACGATTCTGTTCTTCCTGTTCCTGAACTCGCTCTACCACGTCGACGTGATCCTCCTGCAACGGTGGACGACCGACGAGACCGTCGGCTACTACAGGGGCGCCCTCTCGATCGCCGAGTTCCTCTGGCTCGCGCCGACGGCGGTCCAACTCGTCCTCCTGCAGCGGATCTCGAACCTCTGGGCGAGCGGCGACCTCGAGGCCATCCATCGACAGGCCAATCGAGCCACCCGGTACGTCTTCCTGTTCACGACGCTGCTCGCGGTCGGAGTCGCCGCGCTCGCGACCGACTTCGTCCCGCTCTACCTCGGGACTGCGTTCGAGCCGTCGATCACGCCGCTGCTGTTGCTCCTGCCCGGCGTCGTCGGATTCGCGGTCGCACGGCCGACGCTCGCGATCAACCAGGGACGACGATCCCTGCGACCGCTCCTGGTCGCGACGGGCGGCTGTTCGCTCGTCAACCTGGTCCTCAACCTGGCGCTAATTCCGGCGTACGGGATGGCCGGTGCAGCGGTCGCGACCTCGATCGGGTACGGAAGCCTCGTAGGTTTCCAGTCGCTGGCCGCGCGCTATCTGGGGTACCGACCGCTCGCCGGAGTCCGATGGCGACCGGTCCTCGTCTCGAGCGGGGTAACCGCCGCCGTGATCGTCCCGGTCGCGGTAGTGCTCCCTTCGGCGATCCTCGCGCTCGTCGTCGTGCCGCCGCTCGGCGCGGCGGTGTACGCGACGCTGGCGATCGTAACCGGGGCGTTAACGGCCGAGGAACTCTCCGAGCTCGTGGACGGGATCGGGGTCGTTCCGGCCCGGCTCGAGCGCCGCCTGTTCGTGCTCGTCGATCGACTCCCGAAGGTCTACGAGTAGGGCCGGACCGTGCGGACGGCTCGCGGCTCAGTAGGGTCTCGAGAACGCGTCCCGATCGAGCAGCGTCCGCAGGACGAAGCGAAACGTGTGGTCGGTTCCCGTCACCCGATTCAGGAAGTACCGCTTCCACCGGGTTCCGTACGGGACGTACTGCCGAACGTCGTATTCGTCGGCGAGTTCGTCCTGCGCGTCCGACCGGACGCCCATCAGCATCTGGATCTCGAACGGCGTGTCGTACCGGTCGCGCAGCGAGCGCGCGTGCTCGATAATCGCGGGATCGTGCGTCGCGACGGCGACTCCGTCGTCGAAGGCGGCGAAGGCGTACTCGAGGACGTCCCGGTAGGCCCGATCCATCCGCTCCGGGTCCCGGTAGGCGATCGCGCGCGGCTCGTCGTAGGCGCCGCCCCTAACGAACCGGACCTTGCCGGGAAGCCCGGCGAGCCGTTCGACGTCCTCGGGAGTTCGTTTCAGGTTGGCCTGAAGACAGACCCCGATCCCGCCGTCGGACCGTCGGCCCGACGAGGATCGCGTTCCGTCGGAGTCGTACTCGAGCGCGAACGTCTCGAAGGCGTCGAGCGTCGCGTCGGTGGTCGTATGCTCTTCCATGTCCAGCCAGACGAAGACGTCGCGCTCTCGCGCCGTCTCGAGGACGTCCCGCAGCGAGTCCCGGAATACGCCTTCGCCGATGTCGAGTCCGAGCTGCGTCGGCTTGACGGACACCTCGCCGTCGAGGCCGGTGTCGCCGATGTCCGCGACCAGTTCTCGGTACGCCGTCGCGTCGGCGCGCACTCGCCGTCGGTTGTCGTGGTGCGTGCCCAGCCTGTTGACCATCCCGCAGATGCCGCGCTCGTTCAGCCGGCGGACGTGCTCGAGCGCCTCGGCTTCCGTCTCGCCGGCGACGAACCGCTTCGCGACGGGTAGAATCATGCGCTCAGTCGCGACGACTCCTGTCGCCGGCGTCGCTGGCGCTCTCTTCGCGTTCCCACCGACAGCTCACGAGCCACTCCCCGCGATCCGTCTCCGGGGTGACCGCGACGTCGACCGGTCGCTCGAGGCCGGTCGCGAGACCGACCGCAAGCGTCGAGGCGACGGGATGGTCGAACTGGTCGACGGGGCCGAACGCGCCGTCCGAGACCGCGATGTCGACGCGTCCGGCCTCGAGGTCGACGAGCGACTCGACGCGACCGACGAGTTCGAACCGCTCTGCGAGCGCGGCGGTCAACTGTTCGACCAGCGGCTCGGGACGGTCCGCGAGTTCGCCGCCGAGCGTCTGTTCGAGTTCGCCGACGAACGACGCGCCGGTCGGCTCGAGGAACAGTCCCTCCCGACCCGAACCGTCCTCGAGCGCGCTACCGGTCGCGCCGGATCCGTCGCCTCCGGAAGCGGTAGGGACGAACAGCCGAATCGTAACGGTGCCGTCGCCGGCGTCCGGGACGTAACGCCGGTCGTCCGTTCTTCCGATTTCGGCCGCAGTTCGGGTGATATTACCCGCACAGGTCTCGTACACTCGGGCCGCGTCTCGGACCTCGATGACCCGTCCGGGCGCCAGTGAGTGCGTGAGGACCGCGGCGAAGCCGCCGATCCCCGCGAGCGCGAACAGGACCTGCCGCCCGTCGGGGACGGCGAGGCCGGCGACGAAGCTGATCGCGCCGACCAGCGCGAATCCCAGCGCCGTGTTTCGGTTCCGGTTCGATCGAGCGACGGTGTCGTCGCGCTCGTACCTGGAGTCCCGACCGAGGTGCGCCTCGAGTCCGTCGTCGCTCGAGACGAGGTCGTCCGTCGGTCCCTTGCGAATCGTCGGGGCGCCGTCGTCGTCGAGATCGGTCGTCATAGGCACCTCTTCATACGGCTTTCGGTGGCGGCACTCCGCGAGAGGCGGAAGAACCGAGCGAGCATCGAAACGTGCGACACGCGAGACATCCGCCGAGAGTACATCGAACGGGCGTTTGAAACTGTGGGGGGATAACGCCGGATTTCCGCGCGACGATCGGCGTAACCCGATATTTCTCGACGGGAGGGAATATCGGCAGCGCGGCTCGATCGATCAGCGGCTCGAGCCGCGTACGCGTCGCGTCCCCGACGTTCGGCTCGTTCACCCGCCGGTGACCGTTCGGAGCGACGACTAACGGGTTTTATTCGTCGAACGTGGAAGCACAGGGTCGATGGGGTCATACGAACCGTCCGAATCGATTCGAGGGCTGCCGGCGGATCTCGCCGCCGCGGTACTGGTAACCGGACTCGTCAACGTCGCGGTGTTCGTACCGGCGATCCGCGAAACGCCCGTTCGCGTCCCCGTCGGACTCGCGTTCGTTCTATTCGTCCCCGGCTACGTCGTCGTCGCCGCGCTGTTTCCGAACCGCGAGCGAGTCGTCGACGGAGTCGACCGCCTCTCGCTCTCGGTCGTCGCGAGCGTGATCGTGGTATCGACGGTCGGACTGGCGATGAACGTGACGCCCTGGGGAATTCGGCTCGGACCGACGCTGATCGCGGTGTCGCTCGTCACCGTGGCGATAACCGCCGTCGCCGTTCGTCGTCGACGGGCGGTTCCGCCCGCTGACAGGCTTCGCGTGCCGTACCGGGAGTGGTTGCGACGGAGAACGGCTGCGCTCCGACCCAGCGGCGTCACCGACCTCGCGCTGACGCTTTCGCTCGCCGTCGCGGTTGTGATCGCCGTCGGCGCAGTCGGCTTCGCGATTGCCGACCATCACGCCGGCTACGGACCCGAACTGAACGAGGAAGACGGCTTCTCGGCGATCTCGCTGCTCGACTCCGACGGCGATCTGCTGACGGACGAGTCCGAGACACCGGTGCTCGAACCGGGAACGACCGAGTCAGTCCTCGTCGGGATCGACAACCACGAATCCGAGCCGAGGAGCTACACGGTCGTCGCGCTCGAGCAGGAACTCGACGACGGGACCGTCGCGGACCAGCGCGAACTCGACCGGTTCGACGTCGCGGTCGACGACGGCGAGACCGAAACGTACGAACAGGACCTCGAGCCGACGACGGACGCGGACGCCCGGTTCGTCTGGCTGCTGTATCCGGACGAGGTGCCGGCGGAGCCGTCGGCCGACTCCGCCGAAGCCCACGTCTCCCTGGCGGTCAGCGGCGAGGAGACCGACGCCTAGCCCCGAGGGCAGCGCGTCGGGTGGAGTTCCGTTCGATGAAAGCGACCGTCGTCTCACCGGTCGTGCCTTCGACACCGAAAGCGCCGTCGGCGACCGCAGCCGGTATCGCCGAATTTCGTCTTGTAGCGGTATTCCACGGCCGGAAAGAGGTCCACGCGGCGCGGCTGACGCCGTTCGAGTGACTGTGCGGCTGGCGCGGTTATCTCCGTGCGCGTCGATAGTATACGCATGAGTAGTGACGCCGAACACACCGATAGTCCTCTGGAGCCGGAAGACCAGGAGATCGCTGCCGAAATCGCGGACGACGCGGAGGCGCTTCTCTCCGCACTTCCCCACTACTATCGGGGAGAGGTCAGTCAGGCGACCAGCTCACAGGACCGGATCGACCAGACGACGAACTGGGCGATCACGGTCATCGCGGCGCTGCTGTCCGTGGTGTTCTCGAGCCCCGACATGCCCGCATACCTGCTGCTGGTCGGTATCGTGATCCTGTGTATCTTCCTCTCCTACGAGGTCCGACGGTATCGGTTCTACGATCTCTACCGCGCTCGCGTCCGCTTCTTCCAGGAGAACGTCTTCGCGAACGCACTCGAGCCGTCGGGCGTCGAGCACTCGCGGTGGCGCGAGGAACTGGGCAACGACCTCCGGCATCCGACGTTCAAGGTGACTGCACGCGAGGCGCTGTCCCGGCGGGTTCGGCGCATCTACGGGCTCCTGTTCGCGGTCCTCGGCGTCGCGTGGGTCGCGAAGGTCACGCTGTTCACCCCCGAAGCGCAGTGGAGCGAGGCGGCCGAGCTCCCGGGAATCCACGGCGTCGTCGTCGTCGGACTCCTAGCCGTGTTCTACCTCGCCCTTCTCGCGATCGCGAAGTGGCCGAGCGACCGGCAGGCGAAGGGCGAGGTATACGGCGCGGAGCCGGGTGAGTGGAAGAACTGAGACGCGGAGGATTAGCTTCCGTCCGCATCCGAATCGTCGCCCTCGCTCGAGTCGCCCCGGTGCTCCGCGAGTGCCTCGTCGATCGTCAACTCGCCCGCGGCCACGCGGCGCGCGAGCATCTCGTCGATCGCACGGTTCGTCTCGCTCTGCTCGCGCGCGCGATCTTTAATCATCTGGAGTTCTCCCGCCGTCGGTTCGATCTCGCGCGTGTCGATCTCCTCGCCCTCGAGACGGGCGATGTTCACCGCGGCGAGGACGTCGCCCATCCCCCTCGATCCCGTTCCGAGGTAGGGTGTCGTCCCCGTCTCGTCGACGAGTTCGACGCGGACGTCCTCGAGGTCGTTGACGAGCGTCGCGCTCTGGAGGCGAGAGCCGTCGCCGATCCGGACGACCGGCGAGGGGGCCTCGTCGGTCTCGCGCTGGATGACGTCGACGGCGTCGGACAGCGGCACCTGGAACGCGGCGACGACCATGTCACCCGCCAGGACGGCGATACCGGGTTTTCGGCCCGGATCGACGCCGATGATCGTCCGTCCGCCGTCGCCACGAACGGCGGTCAGAGCCTGGTCGACGGCGCGTCGCGGCTGTTCGGGGTCGGCGACGATGGTCGTCACGCCCGCGAAGTCGTCGGCGTGGTCCGTCCCGGTGACGACGACGGTGGTCTCGTCCGGGAGCGGATCACCGGGTTCGACGGTCGTAAACGCGGATCCGCGGTCGCGGAGTTCGTTGACGACGCCGTGGTACACCTCGAAATCTGACGTGGCGACGACGATCACGCCACGCCCTTCGTCGCCGGCTCGAATAAACGTACGCGAATCGATTCCCGATCGAACCGCGACTGATTTCGGGGGGTTTTTGCTCGTAACCTGCCAATACCACCCGTGAACGACGAGCCGATTCCGACCGGCTGTACGCCGGTCGACGAGTTACTCGACGGGGGGTTCGAACGCGGGACTGTCACGCAGCTGTACGGTCCGCCGGCCGCCGGCAAGACGAATCTCGCGCTCTCGGCGGCGGTCGAGACGGCCGCCGCGGGAGAGACCGCCGTCTACATCGACACCGAGGGCGTCTCGGTCGATCGGTTCCAGCAACTGCTCGACGCGCGCGTCGACGAGCGCGGCGCACGGTCGGGATCGAGCGGGGAGACGGACGACCTCGAGACGGTCGCCTCGCGGATCGTTATCGAGGACGCGCTCGACTTCGGCGAACAGGAGGAGGCCGTCCGCGACGCCGAGGAGTTCGCCGAACGGGCGTCGCTGATCGTCCTCGACAGCGCAACCGGCTTCTATCGCCTCGAGCGGACCGGCGAGGGCGACGACGGCGAGGCGCTTCGCGGCGTGGCCCGCCAGATCACGCACCTGCTCTCGCTCGCGCGCAAACACGAGCTCGCGGTCGTCCTCACGAACCAGGTGTTCGCCGATCCCGACTCCGATCGAACGCGCCCGCTCGGCGGCAACACCTTAGAGCACTGGACCGGGACCGTCATCCGGATCGAGCGCTTCCGCGGTGGGAATCGCCGCGCAACCCTCGAGAAGCACCGCTCGAAGTCCGTCGGCGGCTCGGTCCAGTTCCGGATCACGGAGACGGGACTCGAGGGGGGCGACGAGACGACGCAGTTCTGACTCCTGGGTCGATCGCGCGGCAACGAACGGCTCGGTCAAAAACGCGAGACGGCAGCAGTTCGGTTACGCGGTTACAGTTCGTTCAACTTCCGTAGCAGCTGGCCGCGGTACTCCTCGTCGCTGGTGACGCCCTTGAGTTCGAGCACGTTGCGCTCGAGTTTGTCCAGCGCGACGCGGAAGGCGTTCTCGGCGCCGTACCCCTCGCCGGTGCCGGCGACCTGACCCTTGTTGGTCCGCAGGCGGATCTGACACTGAACCAGCGGCGTGCCCCGAAGCTTCTCCTTGTGTTCTTTGAAGCGGACGTGAGCGTGCATCACCTGCATGTCGGCGTACTTCTCGGAGACGTCCTGGATGCTCTCGACGATCCCCTCCCGGGTGATCGTATCCAGCATCGAGATGTTCGTGATCTGGACGTCCATGTGCTCCTCCTCGGTGAACGTCAGTGCCCGCAGCACGTCGGTTTTGGTGATGACGCCGATAACGACCCGGGCGTCGTCCTCCGGCGTGACCATCAGCCCCGCGTAGTCCTCCTCGAGCATCGTCTCGACGGCCTCCTGGGCGGTGGCGTCGAGCGTCGTCGTCTTGACGGGACTGGTCATGATATCGTAGATCGGGACGTCGAGCAGCCGCTGGGTGTCTCCGACCCGGTCACCGGTCGTCGTCGAGTGGTTCTCGCGAATGACGAAGTCGGCGATATCGTACGTCGTCACGACGCCGGTGAGGAACCCGTTCTCGTTCAGAATCGGCAGCCGCGAGATGCCGTGTTCTCGCAGGTGATTGATCGCCTTGCCGACCCCGTCGCCCTCCTGCAGCGTGACGGGATCGGACGTGTAGATGTCCTCGACGGTGAGCGCGTCGAGGTTCTCGAGGACCGCCTCGAGGATGGCGTCGTCGGTGATGACGCCCCAGAGTTCGTCGTTCTCGAAGACCGGTGCGACCTTCGCGTTGCTCTCGATCAGCATCCGAGCGGTCTCTCGGACGTCTTCCTGCCGGTCGATCTTCGGGGCCGGCGAGTTTCGGCTGGGTTTGATTAGTGCGGCCACCTTCGCGTCGTCTTCGACGTGAGACTGGAGGACCTCCCGCTCGCTGATGACGCCCTCGTATGCTCCGTCGTCGGTGACGATGATCCCCTTGGGGTTGCCGTCCTCGAACGTGGAACGGACCTTCCCCATGCGCTTGCCAACGTCGACTTCGATGTAATCCTTCGTGGCGATATCAGCGATATTCATCGTACGGACCGAACGTACTCACGCCGGCGTATTTAACATACCGCACGGTGTTGCCGGGTGGGGACCGTCGGCGTACTTTTGTGATAGACGCCGTATGGGGAATATGGTGCCCGATATCAGCGTCTTCGGCCGATACACGTACCTCGTGACGGAGCTGTTCTGGGGAGCCGTCGCCGCCCTCCTGCTTCGACGCGCGAACGCGCTTCGCAAGGCGGGCGTGACGATCCTCGCGCTCTACCCGATCGCCTACGTCTGGGACCGGTACACCCTCGCGGTAGGCGTCTTCGACATCAAACTCCGGACCGGTATCGACGTCGCCGGCATTCCGCTCGAAGAACACCTCTTCATGGCCGTCGTGCCCGGACTCGTGATCGGCTTCCACGAGACGATCTTCGGCGAAGAGTGACGCGCCCGAAGCCGGCGGCGTTCGCGATCGTTTCAACGGTGTGTCAGCGACTGCGAGCAACCGCGACGCTCTTGTCTCGCAGGCTCATCGTTCGGTACGATGGGAGACCGCCGTCCCGTGAGTTCGGCCCCGGACGATCGGCAGACCGACCGCGCTGTGGTGCGCGGAATCATCAACTTCCTCGTCGTCGCCGCCCTCCTCGGCGGGATCGTCCTCGGTGCCGCCCTGATCGGTCCGTCGCTCGTCGACGACGTAGCGGAGATCGACGAGATCGGTATCGACGGACAGCCGTCGCCGAGTTCCGACCCGCCGCCGGCCGGCGAACGCAATCCGGACGTGACCGATCCGGACGATCCCGGTGAGACGAGCTACGAGACCCGCGTCGAGACGGTCTCCTCCCCGGGTGTCGAGGACTTCGTCCACGCCGAGGTCAACGACCGACGAGCCGAACACGGCCTCGAGCCGCTCGAGTGGGACGGGACGGTCGCCTCCGTCTCGCGCGCACACAGCGGCGACATGGCCGAGCGCGAGTACTTCGCTCACACGAACCCCGACGGGGAGCAACCCTACGACCGGTTTAACGATGTCGACAACTACTGCCGGGGCTACGGCGAGAACATCGCCATGACCTGGATCGACAGACCGGTCGAACAGCCCGGCGACGACGGAACCGTCGAGTACCAGACCGCGGAGGGGCTGGCGGAGGGGCTCGTCAATCAGTGGATGAACTCCACCGATCACCGGGAGGCGATCTTAGAGGAGAACGTCCCCCACGCCTGGGACCGCGGCGGCGTCGGGATCGTCCTCGAGGACGACGGCCGCGTCTTCGCGACGCACAACTTCTGTCACGAGTGGTAAGGATTGCCGAATATCGGGCTGCCCGTCAGCGGTTCTGTACTGTAAGCAAGTCGAAGACTCTTGGTTCTCGTTCGCGTAGAACCCCGTATGGATACGACGGAGCTGTCGGAGACGGTCGTTTCGATCTACCGGACGGCGAGCGACCGCGACGTCTCCTTTCTCGCGGCCGGATTCGCCTACTACGCGTTCGTCTCGCTGATCCCGCTGGTCCTGCTCGCGCTCGTCGTCGGTTCGTTGCTCGGCGGACAGGCGGCCGCCGAGCGGCTGATACTGGTCACCGGTGACTTTCTTCCGCCCGCGGGCGAAGAGCTGGTGACCGAGGCGCTCACGACGGAGTCGGGCCGTACGCAGGCGACGGTCGTCGCCCTCGGCGTCGCCTCCTGGGGCGCCCTCAAGGTCTTTCGCGGACTCAGCCTCGCGTTCGACAGAGTCTACGACGAGGTTGCGGAGGATACGCTGCTCGACGAGATCCGGGACGGCTTCACCGTGATCCTCGCCGGAACGGGTGCGATCGTCCTGATGATCGTCGTCGGAACGCTGCTCGGTATCGCGGCCGGCGTGATCCCGTTCGCCGGCCTGCTTAGCTGGGTGACGCTGTTGATCGGGCTCGTTCTGGTCTTCCTGCCGATCTACTACGTGCTGCCGCCGATCTCCGTCACCGTCCGCGAGGTTTTCCCGGGTGCGATCTTCGCCGCCGTCGGCTGGACGGTTCTCCAGGCCGGCTTCCAGATTTACGCGGCGAACGCCGGCCGGTACGCCGCCTACGGCGCCGTTGGTGCCGTCATTCTGTTCGTCACCTGGCTGTACTTCGCCGGCATACTGATCCTCGTAGGTGCCGTCATCAACGTCGTCCGCTCGCATCCAACTCTGGCGGAAGAACCTGAGTAAGAGGGCAAACGGCGTTCAGCGGTGCGTCAACCGTTCGTTCTTCGAACCGGTTTCATGGGGAAAGATTATGCCGTCGGCAGCGACACACCTCCACCATGAGCGACCGATTCACGGACTCGTCGGCTTCCGACTCGAGCGCGTCGGCCGACGGCGCCGACTCCGGTGACGACCTCGAACCCGGCGGCGGCCCGCAGCGGGTCGTCTCCGACCGGAGCGTCGACGACATTCTCGACTCGCTGGACGACTCGGAGCCGGAGTCCTCGAGCAGTACCGCGACGATCGAATCCGAGACGGACGACGCGGACGAACGGAAACGCGAGGCGACTCGCGAGGGCGCGACGACCGAGACCGCAGTCGAAGACGGAACGGACGGATCGTCCCGTGCGACCACACCGGGCGGGACCGACGACTCGGCGGCGAAGACGACCGCGGCCGACGAGACGAACGAGCCGACTGCCGACGCCGACGGACGGGACGAGGACGCCGACACCGAGGCGAACTCGTCTTCCTCCGTCGACGACGCGGCCGCGTCGCTTCCGAGCGAGACGTCGGCGGAGCCGCTCGAAAACCTCGAGGCCCGCGTCGAGCGGGGAACGGTCACGGGTGCGGACGTCCGAGCGGCCGAAGCCGGCGACGGCCGCGAAACGACGCCGGAGATCGACGAGATCGAACTGAGCGTCGACGATCTCGAGAATTCGGAGTCCGCTATCGGCGGCGGCTCTTCCGACGCCGGACCGCTCGCCGGATCGATCGGACGCGACGACGGCGACGACGGAGACGGCGAGAACGATGACGGCAAGAGCGGCCTGTTCGGCCGTCTCGTGGGATTCTTCTCGAGGTGAACGGGATCACCTAGCGCGGTTTCGCGGCCGCACTATCCGATCACCGTGATGAGCACGAACAGCGTCGCGACGGACGCGACCGTCGTGACGAAGACGTTCAGCGAGGCGAACTCCGCGTCAGCGCCGAGTTCGTTCGCGTAGACGTACGTCGAGACCGCGGTCGGCATCCCGAGCATGACGACGCTCGCGGTGAACGTCGCGGCGTCGACGGCGAGTAGCGAGAAGACCACCCAGGCGAGCAGCGGCATGCAGCCGAGTTTCATCGCCACGACCGAACCGGTCGCCTCGAGGCTGAACGAGGGCGAGTCGACCTGCAGCGCGGCGCCGACACAGAGCAACGCGATCGGAAGCGCGAGGGCACCGAGGGCGTCGAGTCCCGCCGCTGCGGGTGCCGGAATCGAGAGTCCGGACGCACCGATCGCCAGCCCGGCCACCAGCGCACCCAGTACGGGATTCGTCGCGAGGTTTCGCAGTTCCCGGCCGATCGCGGCGTCCGCACCGCTGAACGTGCTGAGGACGACGATCGTCAGCGGTAACTGGACCAGCGTGACGAACCCGAGGATTACGCTCGCGATGGCGGTCACTCGCGCGTCGAACGTGGCGGCGACGAGCGGCAGTCCGAGATAGCCGAGGTTGGAGTGATAGGACTGGATGATCGCGACGCCCTGGCGCCCCTTCGAGAACCGGTTTCGGTGGGCGAGCCAGGCGATTCCGCCGGTTGCAAACACGACGATCAGCGACCCGGCGAGCAGCTCCGCCGAGAGGAGTTCGCCGATCGACTGATCGTAAGTCGCGACGAACACGAGCGCCGGGAGGGCGGCGTAGTAGGCGGTGGCGTTCAATTTCGCGGTTCTGGCCGCGTTCAACAGGCCGGACGAGCGCAATCCGGTACCGAGTAGCAACACCGCGAGCATCGCCAGCAGCCGGCCGAGAACCTCCATATCCCGGTGGAGTCGATCCGGACTTTTCTACCGTTCGGTCCAGGCAGATCGTGACCGGTGTCGATCGCTTACAGGTGCCGCGGTGGAACCGACACCGGTCGTCACTCGCCTTCTCGAACGCCGGTCACCGGAATCCGCGTCGCTCCCTCGGCGTCGAACTCCGGAGAGGGATTCGGTTCGGCGTTCGACGGTTCGGGCATCGAATCGATCGCGTGGCCCGTATCGAGGAAGTGGTCGATCGCTTCTCGAGACTGTTCGTGTGCATCGAAGCCGTCCGTTCGACTGGCGTACCAGTCGCAGTGAAGACAGTATTTCATGGTCGTCGTATGGGGTTATCGGTGGCGTCGTTGCCAGCGTTCCTGACACGCCGGCCCGCAGAACGTGAGCAGCCGCCGCTCGCCGTTCCGGTCGAGGACGGCGGGATGCCACGTCGCGGTTTCGATGGCGTCACCGCACTGATCGCACCGTGTGAGCGCGTTCGTCGTCCCGTGGGTAGTCATCTCGAATCAGTTCACCGCGTTCGGATCGGTCTGCGAGACCGAGCAATTCGTGCGTTCCGCGGCAACCTCGACGCCGCCGTCGGCGTGGACGGTCACCGTACAGTCCGCGTACCGAAACGTCACCGTTCCCGTCGATCGGGTGAGACCGGACCTCGTCGGTTCGAAGAGCGCGTTCAGGCCCTCCGGATCGATCGCGCCGTAGAGCGGCTCCATCTCCAGCGGGTCGGCGCCAATCTCGGCCGCGACCGCGCGAACGACGCGCTGGCTGACCGGCATCGATTCGGCTTCACCGGCGCCGAACTCCGTCGGGGTGTAGTGAGTCATCGTATTCACTCCTTGTAGCCCTCGCCGGGTAGGCGTTGCCAGTATCAGGATATCACCGCCGCACAGCGGGGGCTAACATCATAGCCGGTCACCGATCCTCGTCTTCGTCCTCGTCCTCGTACAGCATCGAGAGGAACTTCTCCTCGCCGGAGCGGATGTGACGGCTCACCGTCGGCTGAGCGATTCCGAGGATGTCGGCGAGCTCGCCGGACTGCGTCTCCCGCGGCCACTCGAAGAACCCCGCGTAGTACGCCGTCTGGAGCACTTCGTCCTGGCGGTCGGTCAGTCGGTCCCTGAACTCGGCCTCGAACTCCTCCGGGGTCATCACCGGTTCGTCGCGCTCTCGACGGGCGACGAGTTCGACGGCTCCGAACGCTTCCTCCAGGAGCGCATCGAACGACCGCGGATCCGCACTTCGGGGGATGCGGATAACGATCCGCGCCGAGTCGGGCGTTGCGACCGCCTCGCGAATCACGCTTCCGCGTTGTTGCAGTTGCGACCAGACGGTCGATTCCTCGAGCATGCACTCGAACAGGTACTCCTCGTCTCGATCGGCCAGCAGCTGGATCTCGTGAAGCTGCGCCCGTTGCTTCGCCCATTCGACGACCGCGTCCGAGTCCGGTCCCCGAACGGCGAAGAACATGGTCGTCGATCCGTCGCTCCGCTCGACGAGGTTCTCGAGTTCGAACCGCCCACCCAGTTCGTCGGCGATTGCGAGGACCGAACCCTCGCGCTCGCCGATCTCGAACGCGAGGTCGACGGACTGCTCGCTGGTGAACGCCTGCTTGCGCTCGGCCGTGTTCAACGCGTACGCGATCGTTTCTCCGAGCTCCTGTAGGACTGACACCTCGAGAGCGTCGAAGACGTCTTCCTCGGCCGCGTACAGTGTGAGGGCGCCGTATAGCGTCTCCTGGTGGATAATCGGGATGGCGATACTCGACCGGTAGCCGCGCTGGATCGCCTCCTGTTGCCACGGCTCGAACGGCGGATTTCGGTAGATCTCGTTTTCGATCTGAACCGTCTGGGTCCGTACCGCGCGGCCGGTCGGATCCGACGCGGGCTCGTCATCGCTGTCGGTGACCGTAATCGCCTCGAGATACCCGCTCTCGCCGCCGGCGGCCGCCTCCGGAACGACCTCGCCGCTGGTCGGATCGCGCGATCCGAACCAGGCGAACTGGTACGGATTGGACTCCGCGAGCTGCGTACAGACCTCCGTCGTGATTTCGTCGCGACCCGTCGCCTCTGTCAGAGCCGTCGTCAGCTCCCGGATCACGTCGTTAATTCGGCGAAGACGGTCGAGCGACTCCGTCTTCTCGGCGAGTTCGTTTCGCTGTTCGCGCAGCGCTTGCTCCCGGTCGACGCGCTCCATCGACGAGTACGCGTTCCCGACCAGCACGCTCGTGATATCGACGTCGTCGTGAAATGCGTCCGTCTCCGTCGCTCCGGCGACGAAGACGCCGTAGGTGCCGATCGGGTGGAACACCGCACTCCGGAGTTGCGTGTCGGTCGCCTCGAGGTCGGTTTCGGCGAGGATGTCGTTCACGACGCGTCGCTCCTGGGTGACGAATACGTCCCACGGCACCGATCGGTCGGTCGCGAACAGCCGTCCCGAATCCGCGATCTCGTCCACCTCCGGCGTCCAGGCGCACGGCTCGATCCGCCCGCCCTCGTCGTCGTACAGGCCGATCGCCGCTATCGGATGCTCGAGTATCGTACGAGCGGCGTCGACGGTCCGGTCGCAGATTTCGCCGGTCGACTCCGCGTCGTTCAGTTCCTGTCCGAGCCGGTTCAGTCCCGTCAGTCGGGCCTCCCGTCGCTCCTGTTCCGTCACGTCTCGAACGATACCGCTGAAGTATCGCTGGCCGTCCTGTTCGAAGTCGGTGAGCGAAAGGCTGAGCGGAACCGTTCGTCCGTCGCTGTGACGCCCCTGAAGCCGAATGTCACCCCAGTCGACGGGTTCTTCGCCGGTGTCGAGGAATCCCTCGATCCACTCCTCGAGGTCGCTCGCGTGGTCCTCCGACAGGACCCCGGCCAGCGATTCTCCCTCGAGTTCGCCGGGCGAGTAGCCGAAGATCTCCTCGACCGCGGGGTTCGCGTACCGCACCGTCAGATCGGGCGAGATCGTAATGATCCCGTCTCGAGCACACTGTGCGATCGTCTCGAAGTGTCGCTCGGGAGCGGGTGGCGAAGACGGCATGTTCTCTCATCCGCCGGCTATGGCCTTGGCTCTTTATCCGGCAGAGAAAGCCAATGTACCGCAGTGTACCGAGCACTGCCACGAGCGTACTCGCTCGCCGCGGCGAAAGCGAGCGCGAGAATCCGCGAGAAGAGGTCGATACGGTCGCACGAGTCCGGCTCGGCGGCGTTACTCGAACGCGTTCACGTATCGGTCACTCGAGTACCGAGCGGGGACGAACAGCCGACGCGTCCACCGGTAGCAGTCGTCGACGAGCAGCGACCATCGACCGCCGGTTCGCGTCGCGATCGCGTCCACCAGATCGGTTCCCGGCGCGCGGAAACAGACGATGAGCGACCACATCGAGCAGGCTGCGAACGCGCCGAACGCGGAGAACGACATGCCGAGCGTGAGGAACGTAAACGAGTAGACTGCGCCGATTACCATCGACGGCACGCTCGTCGCTCGCGGAACGCAGGCGGCCGAATCGCGCAACGTCGGGAACAGGAACGCGACCGACAGCAGACTGCCCGCGAGGAAGACGAAGTCCTGCCACGCCATTATCGGGACACCCCCTTCGAAGTCGTGAGAAGTCCTGGTTCGAACATTGCACTCGACTAGAACGGCCGTCGACGAAAGTACAAATCGGGCATGACGCTAGGCGCCCCTCGAGCCGGGCGCTAGACTGATACCCGCCCTCGAGAGATCGCCGCGTTCGTCGCTCTCGCGCGGTTACGGGACGTTCGAGGCGAAAACCTCGCCGTTCAGTCCGTCCGCAGGAACCGGTCGTCGTACTCCGGGTATCCTCCCGGAAACGGTCTCGCGCTCGGCGCCGGTCGCTCGTCGGACGGATACAGTCTCGAGTACTGCCCGGAGAAGGGGAGTCGCTGAAAGCCGATGCACGCTCGTCGCACAGCCGTCGCGCGATCGGGTGTGAATCGTTTCGGTCGGTACGGTGCGAGCGAGTGAACCACGGGAGCTATATATCTGGGCGTTTCAGTTCCTACTATGGGTTTTGGTAGCTACGACGAGTCCGAGCAGCAGCAGCAAAACGTGGCCGACGAAGACGACGAAGACGCCGCCGTAAACGTCCACGAAAACGACTACGAAGGGGAAATGACACTCGAGACCGGCGGCTCGGCCGACGATCTGATCGGACAGCTACAGGATATCAAAGAGAGCAAGGAAGCCAAAGAGGAGTAACACTCCTCGACCGTTGGCTACCTCCCCTATGAAGCTCCATGCTGAGGGAAACGACGCTCGCATTCGTTGTCGCACCTGACAACCGGACGGGCGAACGCGATTACTCCGGTACTTTCACCGGTCACTTGCGATCTGACCGTTATCGTAACAACTGGAACGGGTCACACACCGATCGCACACCCGTCGTGGGCGAGGTCGGTGGTGTCGACCTCGAGGTGACGTCGGTCGGCTGTACACTGACTTTCAGTGGCTACTGTAGCGCTGGCCACGAGAGCACTCCTGCAAGACGTTTCCAACGTTCAGCACCGCTGCCGGAAAACGGCGGGTCAGCGACTCCGCTACTGGTATCCCACTCACCGAAACGGTGAGTGTTACCTCACGCTAGTTCGATGATATCTCCGTTCGAGGTGACGTGAATATCGCGTCCGAGTTTGTATCCCTGATTGGATGCGAGATCGACGTATCCCGAGAAGCCGCTCATGTTCTGGTGGGCGGGGATAATGTGCTCGGGCTGGAGCGCGTCGAGCATCTCGTAGTGGCCCTCCTGACAGAGGTGACCCGAAACGTGGATGTCGTCGTAGATGCGGGCGCCCTGCATGCCGAGGAGCTTCTCGGCCTGGTAGCGCTGCCCCTCGTTGGTCGGCTCCGGAATCACTCGCGCGGAGAAGACGACCTTGTCACCCTCGTCGAGTTCGTACGGCGTCTCGCCTCGGGCCATCCGGGTGAGCATCGCGCGCGGCTCGCCCTGGTGGCCAGTCACGACGGGCAGGAAGTTCTCCTTGCCCTCGTTCATGATCCGTCCGAGCGTCTGCTCGATGGACTGGCGGTAGCCGACCATCTCGACATCCGACGGGAAATCCACGTCGAGTCGCTTCGCGGTTCCCGAGTACCCTTCCATCGAGCGGCCGAGCAGGATCGGCTGTCGATCGATATCTCGTGCGAACTCGACGAGACTCTTCACGCGGGCGATGTGGGAGGAGAAGGTGGTGGCGACGATGCCGCCGTCGTAGTCCTCCATGCTGTAGAGGACGTCGCGGAGGTGCTCGCGGGCGACGCTCTCGCTGGGCGTCCGACCCTTCTTGTTCGCGTTCGTACAGTCCTCGATGTAACAGAGGACGCCTTCGCGGCCGATCTCGCGGAATCGCTCCATGTCGATCGGATCGCCGATGACCGGCGTGTGGTCCATGCGCTTGTCCAGTCCGTAGACGACGGCGCCCTCGGGCGTGTGAAGAACCGGGTTGATCGCGTCGATGATCGAGTGGGTGACGTTGACGAACTCGAGGTCGACCTCGTCGGAGTCGCCGATCGACATCGTCTCGCCGGCCTCCATCTTGATCAGCTCGTTGTCGGAGCCGAACTTCTGCTCGTCGTCGAACTCGTCCTTCACCAGTTCGATCGTGAACGGCGTCGCGACGATGGGTGCGTCGTATCGGTGGGCCAGTTTCGAGATGGCGCCGATGTGGTCGAGGTGGCCGTGCGTCGGCACGATAGCCTGCACGTCACCCTCCAGGTCGCTCATCACCCGGTCGTCGGGGATCGCACCCATGTCGATCAGGTCGAGACTGTGCATCCCTTCCGTTCGGATATTGTCGTGAATCAGGACCTTCGACAGGTTCAGTCCCATGTCGAAGATCACGATGTCGTCACCGGCGCGAACAGCGGTCATCTGTCGGCCGACTTCCTCGTAGCCGCCAATCGTCGCAATTTCAATTTCCATTGGTAGATCCGATCATAGCAGTCCGGAGAACACAGCCTCGCGGCCGGAGTGGCCGCTCGCGTGAGAACGCAAACGTTCGGCAACGTGAGCAAGCGTCTCGGTCACGTTCTTGGGAATTCCAAAAACGAACGTTCAGTCCCAGCTGTGCCAGGGACAGCGCCTCTTTCGGTTAGATAAACAACAGCACTCCGCACGTAAGTACTCCCGGATTGTGGGTGAGGAGAGCGGAAGTGAGTAACATGTGGCACGAGACTGGACGGAACTCGATCGGGAGTTTTCGGCGGACAATAGCGGGAAGCGGGGCGAGGATTCAGCGATCGTCGCGATCTCAGTCTCCGCGGAGAACGAGCGGACCCATGGCGGACGTTCGCTTCGCGATCGTTGCCAGACGGAGAATGTACGAGACGAACAGCAAGAACGGAAGCACGCAGATCGTGTACGCGGCACTGATCACCCACAACCAGACATCGACGCCGAGGATGGTGCCGACGAACGTACTTCCATCGACGAGCATCACCATTCCACCAGCGACGACGAGTGCCGGCACCGCGAGATACAGAATTCCCTGTGAGAGTTTGACGAGCGACCACTGGAAGTAGAGTGTCTTGATGTATTCACGCGCGGGTCCGTACATCGTGAGCGCCGTCAGCGTCTCCGTACCCGCGTCGCGCTGCTCGCTCGTGAGACTCCCCTCGTACTCGTTCAACAGCCAGCGGAGGTCGTACATTTTCCGATCGTAGTTGTAGTTCAGCGCCGCCTTCATCACGTCGAACGACCCGAAATCGGCGTTTTCCAGATCGTCCGTCGCTACCTGCGCGTTCTCGCGGAGGTCCTCGACGTACTCCTCGGCGTGCGTACGGAGATCTTCGTCGTCGCTGCGCTGTACCGTATCCTCGAACGCGCGGGCCCGGTCGCTGCTTGCATCGATTAGCTCCTTGAGGAACAGGGCGGGGTTGGCGGGGCTCGGAAAATCGAGCAGGTCGTCCGTGTTCTTGTAGAAGTCCATCGCGAGGTCCATCCGACGGCGCTGGCTGCCGAGCGGTCCGATCTCCTGGGAGAGAACCAGCTGATTGATCGAGACGACGAGTGTGGTTCCCGTGATGAGCGCACCGATCAACGCCTGAAACGACATCTTGACCCAGTCGGTCGTCGCCATTACATGGTGAGCCGACGGCGGCCGCGACACGCCCCAGAGCATCAACGCGAAAAAAACGCCAGCCGCCATCACCCCGGAGAGTAGCCATCGATTCGCATTGAGCAGTACCCAGAGCTTGTAGCGGTTCTCGTCGGCTCGCTCCCGCATCGTGTCGTCGGTCGAGAGATCCTTCATCGTGTGGCTCGAGAGTCAGTCCTCGAGCGAGCGCTCGAAGATCAAAAACTTCGTACCGCCGCCGTCGTACGAGACGGTCTCGACGAGTCGCCATCCGTCGGCAGCTAGTTCGTTGAGCCGCCTCTCGGGGTTCGAGGATTCGCGTTTCGTCAACTCGCTCGGCGGCTCGATAACTTTGTACTCCCAGTTTGCGGACGGTTCACTGTCCATTTCCTAGTGAGTTCGCTCAGGCGTCAGTTACGCTTTTCCCTGCACCTTGTAGTACTACTGCGGTGATCGATCAGATCGCCAGTTTCGTAGATGATACTCGACTAGCTGAATCCTTCGAAATGAGACGTCGATGCGATAGACTCACCGAAGACATCGTCTTCTGACTCCTCGAGAACAGAGCGAGCAACCGTCCAGATCTAAACCCAGTGCGACGGTCGTCTCGCCGTGTTCGGCGCTATCGTTCGCGATCCCGTGGCCTATAGCGTCACGGGTCGCTCGTCGGAGTTATTCCGTCAAAACGGGTTGGGACAGATTCGAACTACGCCGAGACGGTCGCCCTCACTGCGTTCGGGCGCTGCGACTCGTCTGGTTTAAATCTCCCCGTAACAATTTTCGAGCGACGTGTTCGTCGTGGTTCGAAAAACGCGGCGCGTCTTTCGTCATCACGAAACGGCGAAGCCGTTTCGAACGACTCCGCTCCTCACAATTTGTCGCTCGAAAAATGGGTTGGGGCAGATTTGAACTGCCGGCCTCCTCCATGTCAAGGAGGTGTCATAACCAGACTAGACCACCAACCCGACCTGGTTTTGCGTTCCGTGGCGTCCGTCGCCACCTCGACTACACTCAATCGTTGCTGCCCACTGTAATTGAAGGTTTCGAATCGACCGCCGTACGCGAGTCCGAACCACGATCCTCCGACACGCTTAAGTCGATGTACTGATTTGGACATTGTAAGACAACTACGTACATTGGTGTTCACTATGCAGGAGTTCGTCGAACGGGTTACGGACGGGGAGGATCTCACACAGAAAGACGCTCGAGCGGCCTCGAGAGCGGTGTTCGAGGGCGCGACGGAGGCACAGATCGGTGCGCTGCTCGCGGCGCTGCGTGCAAAGGGCGAGACCGAAGCCGAGATCGCCGGCTTCGCGCAGGGAATGCGCGAAGCGGCCCGAACGATCGAGCCCGACGGGGAACCGCTGGTCGACACCTGCGGGACGGGCGGGGACGACTACGATACGATCAACGTCTCGACGACGAGCGCGATCGTCGCCGCCGGAGCGGGCGTGCCGGTCGCCAAACACGGCAACTACTCGGTTTCCTCCTCGTCCGGGAGCGCCGACGTTCTCGAGGAGGTCGGCGTCCGCGTCGAGGCCGAACCTCCGGCCGTCGAGGACGCGATCGAACGCGACGGGATCGGCTTCATGCTCGCGCCGGTGTTTCACCCGGCGATGAAGGCCGTCATCGGTCCGCGAAAGGAACTCGGGATGCGGACCGTCTTCAACGTGCTCGGCCCGCTGACGAACCCCGCCGGCGCGGACGCCCAGGTCGTCGGCGTCTACGATCCCGACCTCGTGCCCGTTCTCGCGGACGCGCTCGCGCGGATGGACGTCGAGCGCGCGCTGGTCGTCCACGGCGCCGGCACCGACGAAATCGCGATCCACGGCGAGACCGTCGCTGCAGAAGTGAACGGATCCGACGTCGAAGAGTACACCCTCGAGGCTGCCGATCTCGGCCTCGGAGAACAGGAGATCGCGGACATCGCGGGCGGCTCGCCCGCGGAGAACGCGGCCGACATGCGCGGCATCGTCGAGGGCGACGTGACGGGCGCGAAACGCGACGTCATCCTCGCAAACGCCGGCGCGGCGATCTACGTCGCGGATGCGGCCGACTCGCTCGAAGCGGGCGCCGACGCCGCACGCGAGGCGATCGAGTCCGGCGACGCGGCGGCGAAACTCGAGCAGCTCTGCAGCCAGAACCGAGCGGAGGTCCCGGGACAGGAGGCACGATGACGCGCGTGAAGATCTGTGGAATAACGACCGAGG
This sequence comes from Natronococcus sp. CG52, assembly GCF_023913515.1. Classification (NCBI taxonomy): domain Archaea; kingdom Methanobacteriati; phylum Methanobacteriota; class Halobacteria; order Halobacteriales; family Natrialbaceae; genus Natronococcus; species Natronococcus zhouii. The sequence continues at coordinate 1,849,640 of NZ_CP099391.1, read as the reverse complement.
ACGACCTCGAGACGGCCGTCGACGCCGGAACGGACGCGATCGGCGTCATCTGTGACGTGCCGGTCGACACCCACCGCGAGGTGTCGCCCGATCGGGCGGCCGAACTCGTCGCGGCCGCGCCGCCGTTCGTGACGACCGTGCTCGTGACGATGCCGGACGATCCGGCGGCGGCGACCGAACTGGTGGATGCGGTCGGGGCCGACGCGGTGCAGATCCACGGAACCCTCGAGCCGGACGAACTCGCGTCGGTACGAGAGCGGATCGACGCGACGCTCCTGGTGGCGCTCGACGCGGGCGGTGCGACCGCGGCGACCGCCGAGCGCTACGACGCCGTCGCCGACGGGTTGCTCGTCGACACGCCCGGCGAGGATGGCGGCGGCGGTACCGGCGAGACCCACGACTGGAACCGGACCCGGACGACGACAACTGATCTCGAGTCGCCAGTGATTCTCGCCGGCGGACTGACGCCCGAGAACGTCGCCGACGCGGTGCGGACGGTCGAGCCGTTCGCCGTCGACGTCGCGAGCGGCGTCGAGACACCCGAGGGTGGCAAGGACGCCGACGCCGTGCGAACGTTCGTCGAGCGAGCGAAGACCGCGTCGACGCCGGCCCTGCAATCATGACCGAACCGGAACAATCGTCGGCGGAGCGGGCGACGCTCGACGTCGACCGAGAGGCGTTTCGCGAACACGCCGGCGATTCCGGCGACCGCCCCGTCGTCGTTCGGGCCGTCGCCACGCTCGACGTCGAGACGTCGCCCCTCGCCGCATACGCTGCGCTGACCGGTCGCTCGAGTTCGAGCGATCAGGAGCGATCGCCGTACGCGTTTCTGCTCGAGAGCGCGGAGAAAACCGCCTCGAGCGACCCCGACGGAGCGTTCCGGCCGAACTCCTCGCAGACGGACCGTCACGCCCGGTACTCCTACGTCGGCTACGAGCCCGAGGCCGTCGTGACGGTCGGACCGGAGGGGACCTCGGTCGAGGCGCTCTCGGACGATCCGCCCCTCGAGTCGCTCGAGACGGAGCCCGAGGGGGACACGGTCGACGCGCTCCGGGCCGCGCTGCCGGACGTGCGCCTCGCGAACTTCCCGGATCACGATCGGCAGCACCTGGAGGGCGGACTCGTCGGCTTTCTCGCCTACGACGCCGTCTACGACCTCTGGCTCGAGGAGGTCGGCCTCGAGCGCCCCGACTCGCGGTTCCCGGACGCGCAGTTCGTCCTGACGACGAAGACGCTCGCGTTCGACGAGCGCGACGGGACCGTCTCGCTGGTCTTCACGCCGGTGCTCGAAGCCGGGGACGATCCCGACGAGGTCTACGACGCGCTGCTGGCGGAAGCGACCGCCGTCGAGGAGACGCTCGGAACGGCCGAGGAGCCGGAGACCGGCGGCTTCGTCCGGGAGGACGAGGTTGCGGGATCGAAGACGACGTACGAAGAGAGCGTTCGACGGGCGAAAGAGCACGTCCTCGACGGCGACATCTATCAGGGCGTCGTCTCGCGCACGAGGGAGCTCTCCGGTGAGATCGATCCCATCGGATTCTACGAGGCGATGCGCGAGGTGAACCCCTCGCCGTACATGTACCTCCTCGAGCACGACGAACTGACCGTCGTCGGGGCCAGTCCCGAGACGCTGGTCTCCGTGCGCGGACGCGAGGTCATGTCGAACCCCATCGCGGGCACTTGCGATCGGGGCTCGAGCCCGGTCGAGGATCGCCGGCTGGCCGGCGAGATGCTGGCCGACGAGAAGGAACGCGCGGAGCACACGATGCTGGTCGACCTCGCGCGCAACGACGTGCGCCGCGTCGCCGAACCGGGCTCGGTCCGCGTCGACGAGTTCATGAACGTGCTGAAGTACAGCCACGTCCAGCACATCGAGTCGACGGTAACGGGCGAACTGGCCTCCGGTGCGGATGGTGCCGAACAGCGTTCGGCAGCCCGGGAGACAGCGTCTCCCGACGCGTTCGACGCGACGCGGGCGGCGTTCCCCGCCGGAACGCTCTCGGGCGCCCCGAAGATCCGCGCGATGGAGATCATCGACGAACTCGAGACCGAGCCGCGCGGCCTCTACGGGGGCGGCGTCGGCTACTACTCCTGGACCGGGGACGCCGACTTCGCGATCGTGATTCGAACGGCTACCGTGGAAGATGAGCGCGAGCGCGACCGGATCACGGTGCAGGCCGGCGCCGGACTGGTCGCCGACAGCGACCCGACTGCCGAGTACGAGGAGACCGAGAAGAAGATGGGCGGGGTCCTGGCAGCACTCGAGGCGATCGAGTACGACGATGATTCTGCGGACGACCCGGTCGAGACGCCGCCGGAGGTGAGCCGATGAGCGCCGCTGGAGCGGATCGCCAGCAGCGGGCCGACGCGCGTCGAATCCTCTTCGTCGACAACTACGATTCGTTCACGTACAATCTGGTCGAGTACGTCAGCCAGCAGGAGGGAACCGAGACCGAGGTGGTGAAGAACACGGCCTCGCTCGAGGACGTTCGAGCGATCGATCCGGACGCCATCGTGGTCAGTCCCGGCCCCGGACACCCGAAGAACGACCGCGACATCGGCGTCTCGATGGACGTCCTGCGCGAGATCAGCCCCGAAGTGCCGACGCTCGGCGTCTGCCTGGGACTCGAGGCGGCAGTCTACGCCTACGGCGGCACGGTCGGTCGCGCTCCGGAGCCGATCCACGGGAAGGCGTCCGCGGTCGAGCACGACGGGACCGGCGTTTTCGAGGGACTCGAGCAGGGCTTTCGCGCCGGACGGTACCACTCGCTCGTCGCGACCGAGGTCCCGGACTGTTTCGAGGTGACGGCGACGGCAGAACACGCCGGTGCAGAACTCGTTATGGGCGTCCGCCACCGGGAGTTCCCGATCGAGTGCGTCCAGTTCCACCCGGAGAGCGTGCTCACGGCCGTGGGACACGACGTCATCGAAAACTTCCTCGAGTCGGTGTAGACGGAGTAGTTCGCGTTCGGTCGGTAATCGCGTTCCCGCTCGACGACTATACCTTCTGCCTGCTGTGACCGAGACGGCGAGTGACCACTGCGTGCCGAATGGAGCCAGCGAGGCCCTCCGTTCTACGCGGTTCAGCGTCGGTTCGTTCGAAGTGACAGTCGCGTCAGCCGATAACACCGACGGTGTACAGTCCGGTGAGCACGATCGCAGCGACGATTCCGACGCGGATAGCGAGTTTGATCGCGATTCGGATCGCGACGATCACGACCGCCAGCAGTGCAATCGCCGCCAGCACGAGGAGGACCGCCGATCCGGATGTCAGTGGTTCGATCATACACGCGAGAGCGCGCACTGAACGCACGTAATCTTTCTGGATACTGTGACAAATTCGATACTAGTACAGTCAACGGATAGAACATGTTCGGCCAATCACATTCGCACCTCCCTGAAAGAGCGTACCGGGCGATTTGCCAGCAAATACGACGCTCGAGTTTACTATCAGTTTGGTCTGAAAATCGTTAAGACGGTTGGTCCCGTAGCAACACGTAGGCTTCGAGACAGCCGTTTCGACGGCCCTCATTGAAGAACCGCGAAGAGTACAGTGACATCTATACAACCTAAATTGCATTACTTCAATAAGAGTGGGAGAACAACACCACGTTTTATGAGGGATGCATGAATACCGAACCTTCGTCACGAATGAACCAATCCAGGACTCGAACCCACGCCAGAATCGACGTACGGCAACGGGATCTCCACGAGGTGGCCCGCGCATGAGCGAATCAGAGCTCTCCGCCGAAGAGTTGACGCTGCCGATCAAGCGTACCGAAGGCGACACGCTGGAGGAGCGCCTGACGGCTAACGCCTATCACAACATTCTGCCCGCACGCTATCTCCGCAAGGACGCCGAGGGCGAACTCGCCGAACGACAGGAGGATCTCTTCGAGCGCGTCGGAGAGAACATCGCGCTGGCGGAAGCCGTCTACGAGGCCGAAAAGCAGGGCCTCGAGATCACCGTCACGCCCGACCAGCTCAAGCCCGGCCACCCGCGACGCGACGAACTCGCTGCGGAGGTCTTCGGTGCCGGAACGACGACGGACGACGACACCGAGACCGTCCTGAGCGAGCAGAACGTCAACAAGTTCGCCTACGAGACGGTCGTTCCCGAACTTCCCGACGAGGTCCGCGAGCACGTCGAGGACGTCGCCGAGACCTTTACTGAAGGAATGGAGACGCTCTCCTTTATGCCGAACTCGCCGACGCTGATGAACGCGGGCGACGAACTCCAGCAGCTCTCGGCCTGTTTCGTCATGAGCCCCGACGACGATCTCTCGGACATCCACGAGACGGCCAAGAAGGCCGCGGAAGTCTTCCAGTCCGGCGGCGGCGTCGGCTACGGCTTCTGGCAGCTCCGCCCCTACGGCGACTCCGTCGGCTCGACCGGCGGCATCGCCTCGGGCCCGATCACCTTCATGCGGACCTACGACCAGCTCTGTGAGACCATCGCCCAGGGGGGCACCCGTCGTGGCGCTCAGATGGGGATCATGCGCGTCTCTCACCCCGACGTCATCGAGTTCATCCACGCCAAGAACAAGGACGTCTCGCTGGCTCACTGTCTGCGGCTCAACGACCCCGACGACTACACCTACACCAGCTTCTCCGAGGCGCTCGAGGAGGCCCGCAGCCTCATCGACGAGGAGGGCCGCGTTCCGAAACACCTGCGCAACGCCGTCGAGGGCCATCTCTCTAACTTCAATATCTCCGTCGGCGTCACCGACGACTTCATGGAAGCGGTCCAGAACGGCGAGGAGTACACCTTCACCAATCCGCGCACGGAGGAGCCCCACATCGCCACCGAGGAGACCAAGGAGATGTACAGTCGCTACGATCTCGGCGAACACGTCGAGGTCGGCGAACCGCTCTCCATCCCGGCGGAACTGATCTTCGAGCGCATCGTCTCCGGCGCTCACGAGAACGGCGAACCCGGCGTGATCTACCTCGAGCGAGTGAACAAACAGCACTCGTTCGACGTCGAAAAGCAGGAGGATCACCAGATCCTGGCGACGAACCCCTGCGGCGAACAGCCCCTCGAGGAGTACGAGGCCTGTAACCTCGGTCACATCAACCTCTCGACGCTGGCCGACCGGGAGGCGCCCGACTGGCGCGTCTGGGCCGACGAGCACGCCGACGACTACGACTCGCAGGCGGCGGCCGTCGAGGCCTTCCTCGAGGAGGCGATCGACTACGAGGAGTTCGACGAGCGCATCACCTACGGCACGCGCTTCCTCGAGAACGTCGTCACCATGTCCGACTTCCCGGTCGAGGAGATCGAGGAGAAGGTCCGGGACATGCGCAAGATCGGTCTCGGCGTGATGGGGCTGGCCCAGCTGTACATCCAGCTCGGCATCAAGTACGGCAGCGACGAGGGCAACGAGGTCGCCCGCCAGCTGATGACCCACATCAACCACGAGGCCAAGTGGACCAGCCACGAACTCGCGAAGGAACGCGACTCCTTCAACGACTGGGACGACTCGAAGTACGCGAACCCGACCGAGTACCGCGAGTGGTTCGAGCACCAGACCGGCCTCGACGCCGACCGGTTCCCCGACGGGTTCCCGATCCGGAACCACAACGTAACGACCATCGCACCGACCGGCACGACCTCGATGGTCGGCAACACGACGGGCGGCTGTGAGCCGATCTACAACGTCGCTTACTACAAGAACGTCACCGACGACGTCCAGGGCGACGAGATGCTCGTCGAGTTCGACGACTACTTCCTGCGCGTCCTCGAGGACAACGACATCGACGTCGACGCCGTCAAGGAGGAGGCCCAGGAGCAGATGGCCACGAACCAGTTCGAAGGCGTCGAGGGGCTCTCGACGGTGCCGGACGCGATCGGCGAACTGTTCGTCATCACCAGTGACCTCTCGGCGAAACAGCACGCTGCCGTCCAGTGTGCCTGCCAGAAGGGCGTCGACTCCGCCATCTCGAAGACCGTCAACGCGCCGAACGACTCCACGCTCGAGGACGCAAAGGAGGTCTTCGAGTGGGTCTACGAGAACGGCGGCAAGGGCGTCACCTACTACCGCGACGGCACCCGCTCGAAGCAGGTGCTGACGACGCGCGCCGAGAACGCCGACTTCGCCGACGAGACCGAAGCCGCCGAGGCGCTCGTCGATCAGATCGACGAGATCTTCGGCGGTCTCGAGGCGTTCCTCGAGAGCGACGACGTCCAGGACGTCCTCGGCGAGGAGATCGCGACGATAGAGGACGAGGGCCGAGAGCCGATTCAGGTCGACTTCACCGAGAAGCGCGAGCGTCCCGACGCGCTGCAGGGCGTCAGCCAGCGCATCGACACGGGCTACGGCAAGGTCTACGTGACGATCAACGAGGATCCCGAGACGGGTCAGCCGTTCGAACTGTTCGCGAACATCGGCCACTCGGGTGGCTTTACGAACTCCTTCACCGAGGCGCTGGCGAAGGTCATCTCCACCTCGCTGCGCTCGGGCGTCGACCCCGAGGAGATCGTCGACGAACTCTGTGGCACCCGCTCGCCGAAGGTCGCCTGGGACAAGGGCGAACAGATCCAGTCGATCCCGGACGCCATCGGCACCGCGATGCGCCGCTACCTCGAGAACGAGATCGACAAGCCGTACCCGACCCAGCAGACGCTCGAAGAGTCGGCCGATACGGACGCGACCGTCGACGGACCGAAGACCGACGGCGGGGCCGCTGCCGCCGGTGCATCGTCTGACGACGACGATTCCGTCCAGGACCTCATCGACGCCGGCGAGTCGCCGGAGTGTCCTGACTGCGGCTCGCTCTCGCTGTACTACTCCGAAGGCTGCAAGACCTGCGAGTCCTGCGGCTGGAGCGAGTGTTAACGAGCGCACACTGAGCGCTTCTGTCCGCTCTTTTTGACCGAGCGCTGTTTTGACGAGAAGTCCGACGAGTACCTACGCGTCGATGAATCACCACGCGACACTCGATACCATCGTGTTCAGGTAACAGCTTTTTGTCCGCCATGTGTGAAAGGCCCACATGCGAAGGACACGATCGCTCGTCCTCGAGGCCGAGACTGGGGAAGTGAAAGTCGGAGACTCCGTCACCTTTCGCGTACGAGATCGGTCGCGTAAACCGGTCGAGGGGGCGATAATCGTTAGCAGACAGAAGAGAGCACGGACGGACGAAACGGGACTCTGCCGGCTAACCTTTCGATCGCCCGGGTTCTGGACGGTTACTGCGATGAAATCTCCGACGGGGGAAACTACGTACAAACCGACGACGACGGTCGTGCGAGCGATCACCAGGCCAGCGATGGCTCAGCGGGTACGCCGGATCGCTACGTACTCCGAGTGAACGGAGCCGCTCGAGCGGCCCGAAACCACCAGCACTTAGCTGGCTCCGCGGGAACGGGAACGTATGACCGGTGACGGCGACGCGGGATCGGACGGCGACGGCGGTTCGCAGGGTCGGAGCGACCAGCCGTCCGGCGCTCCGACCTGCCCGCACTGTCGGGCGCCGATGTACAAACGGCACTGCAAGTACGTCTGTCCCCAACACGGAGTCGTGATCGACTGCAGCGACCCGTTTCGATAGCCGAGTTTAGCCGTCCAGGGGGCGGCTCGAGTCCTCGGCCGGGGGTCGTCCCCACAGATAGTCGTATATCGGCCCCGCGAGCAAGAGCGCAGCGGCGAGACTGCACGCGATCGTCAGAGCGAGTCCCAAATCACCGAATCCGTCGGTGGTGACCGTCGCGGCCGACGCGCCGACGACGACCGCTGCAATCGTCCACGGGAGTTCGCCAAGCGCCGTGCCGATCACCAGGTGACGAAGTCGGACACCGCTGACCGCCGCCGAACACGTCGAGACGTCCGAGGGAATCGGTGCGAGCCGCGAGGCGGTGACGCCGCGGATCGGTCCCGCAGTATCGTAGTAGCGCTGGACCGCACACTCGGTTCGCTCGAGGAGCCGTCCGACCCGCCCGAAGATCGGTAGCTCCGCCGCTCGAGGACCGTCGCCGAGCCAGCGAGCGGTGAGAAAGACGGGAATCGCGGTCGCGACGACACCGACGAGTGCGATCGGGACCCCGAACGAGACGCCGTAGCCGTAGCCGACGACGACCGCGAGCGGCGTCGTCGGCAGGGCGAACAGCGGCCGAACGAGGTAGAGACCGGCGACGAGAAGTGCGAAGCGAATCGGATCGGCCGCCACCGATTCGGCAGCGTTCACCAGCATCGACGCCGGGACGAGAACGCCCGCGGTCGTAACCATCCCGAGGAGGAGCGCCCCCGCGAGGGCTCGCATCGCCGCCGTCGGCATCGTCATCGACCGCTGTTCTTTCGCGACCGTTGAAACCTTTGTGCCTCGCGGGGTCGGCCAGCACAACGTTTATTCGATCCGGCACGACAGCTTTGACCGATGGGCGCTGACGAGGGCACGGTCGACGCGACCGACGATCGGGTCGAACTCGGACTGGCGTTGCTCGAGCGACTCGAGCACGAGTCGCTGTCGCTCGCCGAGGTCGTCGATCGCATCGAGACCGTCACCAGCGATCCCGCGGTGACCCGGACGATCCTCGACCGGGCGGAGCTTCGCGGCATCATCGAACGCGAGGACGGTATCGTCCGTCCGAAGAGCCGCCAGTACGTCCGGTTCGATCAGGACGTCATCACGAAGGAGGGGGAGTTTTCCTGCCGGCGCTGTGGCTCCGGACTCTCGACCGGCTACTTCATCGACCTCGAGAGCGGCGAACTCGGTCCGTTCGGCTCCTCGTGTATTCGGAAGGTTACAGGCCGAGAGTAACCGTATTCGGAACCGGGCGAGAGGGCGTTACCGACCCTGCCGAAGTTCGGTAATCAGCTGTTCGATCGTCTGCTGTTGCTTCTCGAGGTGCTCGTTCTGTCGTTCGACCGCCGCCTCGAGCGTCTCGAGGCGCTCGAGAACTTCGGGACTCGGATCCGAGCTGGCGTCAGTTGCCCCGCCAGCTTCCCCCGAAGGCTGCGCCGCATCGGGTGCCGACTCGTCCGCGAGGTCGTCCATCAGCCGCCGTGACTCGAGCGTCGTCGACTCCGCTTCGGATCGGTTCGATCGGGGGTCGGTACCGCCGGATTCGTCGTCGATCTGATCGGCTGCCCGGGACTGACCCGCTGCGCTGGCGGTCGCCTCCCCACCCTCGTCGGGTTCGGGCGGGTTTGCGTCGAGCGGATCGACGCCATCACCGAAGTCGACCGTCCCGTCGTCACCGTCGTCCTCCTGCTCCTCACCGAGGATCGCGTTGAGTTCGGCGAGCGACTCGACGTCGTGGTACGCGAACAGCGCTCGCTGGAGCCGCTCGCGGATGTCGTCCGCCGCGTCGTTCGGCGCCTTGATCCGCTGCGGGCGGCCGTCGACCGTGAGGACGATCTGCGTCGCGACGCTTCCGTCCTCGAACGAGAGGTTCGTCACGTCGTCGAAGCGGTACTCCGCGTAGTCTTCGTCCCAGACCGCCTCGCCGATGTGCTTGACGAGCCGGTCGCTCGTGAGGATCAGCGTGAGTTCGCTGAACCGGTAGACTTTGACGACGGTCTCGTCGGGACTGGTGATCCCGTTTCCGTTCAACACGCCGGCGAGGATCGGCCGGAGGACCTCCTCGGTCTTGCCCGCGGGAATCGTAAACTCCGCGGGGTCGTCGAGGGAGTACTCGAGCGTGAACGAGGTCTTGCGTCGCCCTTCCGAGAGCGTGATCCGATCCGCGTCGTGGGAGAACTGTTTGATCCGTCTCGTGCTCAGAAGGCCTTCAGCCCGATAGACGATACTGCTCGAGGGAGTCACGAAAATCTCGTCGTCGCCGCCGATAGAGATTCGCGTGACGATCTCCTCACCATCGAGAGCAGACTGTACAAGGCCGGGAACGGTCATACGCCGGGTTTGGTAAGGGCAGGTGATAAATCCGTGGGTCCACGTTGCACGGCCGCGGTGAATGGGAAGGTTAAAGAAACAGACGGCACTACCAGAAGACGAGCCCGGGTGGCTTAGCTGGACATAGCGCCGCACTCATAGGGTTCAGAGATTCGGTGCGGTTTCGCCTTGGAAGCCTCCGTGTCCCTAGAGGACTGCCGAGCCTCGAACCTGGGACATGCGGAGATCGAGGGTTCGGAGCCCTCCCCGGGCACTAGCTTTCTTCGCGACGTCACGAACGTAGTGAGTGACGAGTCTGAAACCCAGTGCTCGGGATGGGGCGACGAACCCGGTGGTCTTCACCGAGCGGAGCGAGGTGAAGGCAGGAAAGACGAACGGAGTGAGTCTTTCCGTGGTTCGGAGCCCTCCCCGCCCCGGGCACGCTTTTCACAGACATCACGAGTCGGAGACGAACGATAACACCGAGAAGCGCGCCGGCTCGCTCCAAGCCCGTAGATCCTCGAGAGTCCGCGTCGGCGGTCGACTCAGAGGTGAAACAGTGTCCCGGGCTATTCCTCAGGGAATTTATCACGGGTACTGATCGAGCGGTAAATTTGAGAGCGCAGTTCAGATGCTCGTTCTTCCTCGATTATCTCTTCCTGCTCGAGTTCTTCGAGAACCGCAACTATCGCATGGCAGAGCCTCTCTGGGTGGTCAATTCGAGTATCAGGTTCGTCGCTCATACTGCATCCTCTTCAGCGAAGGTATTCAACAAGTGGGGTGAAACGGTCGTTCGGCTCGTCACTCATCGACGATACCATACGATCGGTTGTCTCACAGGATCACCACCCTGGAGGAGATCGGCGCGTCGTGCGGACTGCTCTCGCTCTCGGGACGGTCGATACCGAACTCGAGAAGTGGTCGTGAAATCAGAACGTCGATCGGTCCTCACACGGTTGATCGGCAGCGAGGAGAACGTCGTAACACTGGGTGGGGTCACCGAACACGTCTGTCCCGAGTGCCCTTCCCCGGATCAGAGGGACAGTACGTACCGAACGGCTTATTTTCGAGTTGGAGCACGCCCATCTTCCGAAACCGGAAGGCGACGGGACCACGTAGCGATTCGACAGCAATCGGGCGGACTAAGCCCGTACGAGATTCACTCTAAAAATCACACAACGTTATGATGCTCGATAGCATACGAGGGGCATGGACGAGGGAGACCAGTCGGGGGCCGAGAGGAGTTCTGATTCGAGTTCTATCCACGTACAGAGGACGGACGATTGGTCGGCTACGAAACCGAGTATCGCTGTAATTAACGCTCTCGCAACCGTCAAGAACGTCGATCCAGCCGAACTCACAACCGAGTGCGGAATCACTCTCTACGATTACGTTGATCCGGAAGCGCTCGATGTGCTCGTACGAAATCAACGATCCGAACAGGCCATCGTCTCCTTCGCTATTGACCGCTATCAAATTCGGTTCGAAAGTGATGAACTGATCGTCTGCTCCCGCGACCGATAACGGCAAACCTCACTACTGGAAGAAGTACACCGCGTTGAAATACCGACTGATAATGTCATATGATGTGACAGTCGAACCGATAATCGATCAGCAGTAGCTCCGATGGCGATTACGAATCTGGTGCTCAGTTCGCACTCTATCGGTAACGAATTGCCGCTCTTCGGTGCAAACTACTTCGAAAAAATACCGTGTTACGTACAGGTGGCGCGTGTATCGAGACGGATCGGCAATCATCCGGTTCACTGACCGAAAGCGAGAACGTACTCTACCAGTGATGCTCACCGGCTAATTCGAATCGAAATGCCTGCGAGTGTGTGCAACGAGATCGTGTCTCTCTCCGTGCGAGGTGCATCTAACTTACACTGATGACTTCGCCGAATATCTTCAGCGATTCGAACGACCAGAGACGCATTGAACACCAGTACGACACAGATACACCGCCCAGTACCGCCATCGTGCAGGCCATCGCTGCCATCGAAGACGTTGATCCGACGGATTTCCAGACAGACCTGGGAATCAGACTCTACGACCACATAGATCCGGAGGCACTCAACCGTCTCATCACCAACAACGGCGATATTGCTACCGTCACTGTCGATCTGACGCTTCATAACGATCACCGGTATGCTGTACAGATACACGACGACTGGCAGCTCGTCGTTCAAAAAGATGGCTGAGATACGGATACCAGACAGGAGAAGACGAGATCTGAGAGCGGCTCTACCGGATACGTATGGGTTTTTGCTCGATCGGACGGTCGCTCTTTAGCGACCGTCGTGATCGCGATGTCGAGATCGTGGAGTGAGATTTCCTTCTCGATTACAAATTCGGATACTCGCCCGCACTCGTACTATTCGAACACGATATCAGTGCGGTGAGCCATGTCGAGATTCATAGGGAATCACTCGTCGGCGCCTTGCTGCGGAATCGAGTCGGGTGTGGTCCGGTGCTGCGGTCGGTCGACTCCCAGTCCCGAACCGGAGTGGGATCAGGATCGACCGACGAGACGGCGCGTCCTCGAGGGGACTCGTTTCTATCCAACGCGGGCCGATACCGGAAACGCGGAGCCGAGGCATCGTCTCGAGAGCGACCGAAGTACGTCAACGAGCCACAGACAGTGGGGCGTCGACGGATCCCGGTACTGGCGAGGTTCAACACACACTGCGCGGGAAAACGGGAAGCGAAGGGTGAGCGAGAGTCGAGCGCCTCCCACCGACCGCGAACGCGGACCTGAACGTTATTCGTCGCGATCGCCGCGGTGCCAGACGTTCGTCACCGACTCACCCTCTGGCGGCGTGTGGTTCACATCTTTCATCGTTTGTACGGTATCCTTTACCATGGTACCGTGCTTACTACCGCTCGTACATACCCGTTTTGGTTGCTGAATAATTACAATATAATGTGTTTATATCACTCGGGGCTGGAACTGGTCGACAACGCGATAGGTCGGAGCAGCAGAGAGGACTCGCAGCGTCGCTGCGCCACTCAGGAAGATTCGACGTGGATCTCGCCGTCAGCCGTAACGGTAACGGTGCAGTCATTGTACTCGAACGTTACCGAACCGCCGGTTCGAAGTCCGTTCGATCGCGGTTCGAACAGGCGCTCGAGTGCGTCGGCGTTGATCGCGTAGTGAAGGGGTTCGAGTTCCGTCACGTCCGTCCCGCTGTGCGTTGCAACGGCATCAGCGATCGTCACGCTGAGCGGCTCGTCGCCGAGTCGGTCGTACTGTACTGTGTAGCAGTCCTCTACCGATGAGGAACGTTGTCGCGGCGTCATCTCTGTCATTAGTAGTACACACCCCCAGTTCGGTCGGTGGGAAGACAGTACCCCGTTCTCGGTTTGCCGTAAAGAAGCTGGTCGTTAACTGTATAATAGCCTCGCTGAGAAGGGGTTAATCAATTAACCGTCAGTCGTCATCCCTTCGAACAGGGCCCTGAAAACCTTCTGTTCGACGGCCCGCACGTGTTTGTGAAATGCTGGCGGGGAGATGTTCAGCGAGCCAGCGATCTCTTCGCCCGTCGTCTGCCGTGGCCACTCGAAGAACCCGCCGTGGTAGGCCGTCCGAACGACCTCCTGCTGTCTCGTCGTGAGACGCTCGAGCATCGCGTTTCGCGCGGGAGCGTCGAGCGCCGAAACGCCGCTCGAAGCCCGCTCGCGGCGGGCGACCATCGATACCGAGAGCCCGCGGCGGTTGATATCCGAGAGGACTTCGCGAATCTCGACGCCGTCCGGAACGTGGATGATCGCCCGGTTCAGGCCCTCCTCGCTGACGAACTCCCGCAACGTGCCGCCGTGGTCGTTGACGATCTTCCCCAGGAACGGACCGGTAAGCCGAAACTGTACCAGCGTCTGACTCTCCGTTTCGGCGATCACCACCACGTCGTCGATCCCCTCGAGACTCGCGTCGATTCCGGAGTCGGCGATCGGCGGTTCGACGGCGACGAACACGAGCGCCGATCCGTCGGCCTGCAGCGTCGCGCCCTCGAACGAGATACGACCCTCGAGATGGTCGGCGAATCGGCACAGCGTGGAGTCGGTCGTGAGTTCGAGTTCGACCTCGGTGACGCCCGCGTCGAGGAGCGCGTTCTTTCGCTTGACCGCGTCGATCGTGTACGCGATGGTTTCACCGAGGTCGGCGAGCATCGACCGGAACGCCTCACAGAAGGCGTTCCGGTCGTCGCCGTAGATCGAAAGCACGCCGTAGAGATAGCCATCGTAGACGAGCGGTACGGTGTACACCGACTGGAAACTCCTGGAGAGCGCGTCGGTCCGCCACGCGCCGTCGTGAACGCTGGTGGCGACGTTCTCGACGTGGATCGGTCGCCGGGAGCGAACCGCTCGACCGGTCGGCTCGGCGGCGGAGTCGTCGACGGTGGTCGCGGTGACCGCGTCGAGATAGCCGCGCTCGAGACCGGCGTGTACTCGCGGTTGGATCTGGCTCCCGCTCGGATCCGGTTCGCCGATCCAGGCGAACGAGCACGCATCGGTATCGGCGAGTCGATCACAGATACCCTGTTCGATCGCCGTTCGTGAATCGGACAGCAACAGGTGCTCCTCGATCCGCTGTCTGATCTCGTTCGCGCGGTTCAGCCGCTCGAGGTGGTGGTTCTGTCGTTTCAGTTCCTGCTCGCGATCGTGGAGCCGCCGGGTCTGACCGATTCGGTCCAGCGCCGCTTCCGCCGTCGCGGCGAACAGCTCCGCCAGCTCGAGGATGTCGTCGTCGTACTGTCGCTCGGCCGTCGAGAGCGCCACCAGTACGCCGTATTCGCCGAGCGGGACGCAGAGTCCGCTTCGGACGGCCACCCCCTCGATCTGACACGGTTCGAACTCACCGACATCGTCGAAGACGGACAGTGATCCCGCGACGAACGTCTCCCACGCCACGCTGCCATTCGGGCCGAGTCGCGGGGGAGGGCCGATCTCCGACTCGAGGGCGGACGAGTACGCGAACGGAATCAGCTCGTTGTGTCGCTTGTCGAACCGGAAGACGATGCCGTCGAGGTCGAGGACGTCGTCGGCCATGTCGATGATGTACTCGGCGGCTTCCCGCTTCGAGTCGACGGTGAGCAGGTGGGTTGTCGCCTCGTGGAGGGCGTTTAGCGCGTCCTGATACTGGACGCGTTCGGTGATGTCGACGGCGATGCCGATTACTCGGTCGACCTCGCCGTCGTCCGTGACCGGCTGGTACCACGACTCGAACACCCGGTCGAGAACCCGTCGCTGACTGTGGACGGGGGTCCCTTCGAGAGCCGCCCTCGCGTCGGCGCAGATTTCGGGGTACTCCTCGAAGCGTTCGAAGAACGGCTCGCCGACGACCTCGCTCGGCTCGAAGCCGATGTTCTCGAGTCCGCGTCCGTCCGAGAGCGTGATCGTTCCCTCGTCGTCGATGACGTAGTGAATGACGGGCGCGTTTTCGACCAGCACCTGCAGCCGTTCCGTTCGCTCGGTCAGTTCCTGCTTTCGCTCGACCCGCTCGGTGATGTCGCGGAAGTACACCGACAGGCCGGTCTCGGACGGGTACGCGTGGATCTCCATCCAGATGTCGAGCGACTTCGAGTACCGCTCCCACGAGACGGATTCCTGCTGTTCTATCGCCCGGCCGAACCGATCGAACAGATTCGATCGGAACCCGTGGGGAAACATCTCCCGAACGTCCTTTCCGAGCAGTTCCTCACGCGAGTAGCCGAGGAGCGTCTCGGCTCGGTTGTTGACGTACGTGAATCGCCACTCCGGATCGAGCGCGTAGAACGCGTCGGTCACCCGCTCGAGCGACTCGCTCAGTTCGCGCTCGAGACTGTGATACTTCGTAACGTCTCGAATCGAACCGATGACGCCGCCGACGATGGGGTCTTCCAGGAAGTTGGTGAGAACGACGTCGTGAACCCTCCAGGATTCGTCACCGCTGGGATAGCGGTAGGTGACGGTTCTGCTCGCACCCGACGAATCGGTACAGACGGCCTCGAACGTTTCGACGACGCCGTCCCTGTCGTCGGGGTGAATCCTGTCGAGAACGCGCTCCCCGAGCAACTCGTTCGCTTCGAGTCCCGCGACGCGCTCGGCTGAGGGGCTAACGTACGTCATCCGACCCGACTCCTCGAAGACGACCAGTAAATCCGACGAGCGCTCGATCAGCGATCGGTACCACGATTCGCGCCGCTCGAGGGCCGGCTTCGTCGACGAACTTCGGACGGCCTGCTGGAGTCGGTGCTCGAGTAGCGTCGAGTCTTCACACGCCGTTTTCTCGATGACGTCGGCTACACCGTCGGCGAGAAGTTCGTCGACGTCGGCGTTCGTTACGTCGTCGACAGCGTAGACGACCGGACAGCGGTCCCCGACCGTCGAGCAGACCGCTCGTTCGTCGGTGAGCACGCAATCCGTTGACTCGGGCCGCCCGTCGCCGAGACCGTGAACGCGGTCCTCGACCGTGACGGTACCGTCGTGTTCCTCGAGCACCGTCGTGGCGCTCCGGGTCCAGGACGACGACCCGACGACGAGAACGCGAATCGGCGTTGTTTCGGGGGGCTCGAGTTCGGAACCCATACCGTCGTTGCGTACGGTGTGCGTAAAAAGTTCGCGACGGTTCAGGCGGTAACCCGGGACAGCGGTATCCGAGATCGTTCCGGGGAACGGCTCAGTAACCGATTGCGGAGCCGTCCTTTCGCGGTTCGGTCGCGCCGGACAGCGTCTCACCCCGTCGGCGGACGGCCTGTGCACCGCCGAACATCACCGGCGGGAGGACGCCCACGTCGTGGCCCTTCCGCGCCAGCTTCGCCGCGTTCGGCAGTCGCTCCTCGACGCCAAGGCTACCGTCCTCGCGGTAGCGCCAGCGCGGTGCGTCGAGCGCTTCCTGCAGGTCCATCCCGTAGTCGACGATGTTCGAGAGCACCTGGACGTGGCCCTGGGGCTGCATGTAGCCGCCCATGACGCCGAACGCCAGCCAGTCGTCCTCGTCGAGTTTCGCGACGGCGGGGACCAGCGTGTGGAACGGCCGCTTCTCGGGCTCGAGACTGTTCGGATGGTCGGGATCGAGCGAGAACGAGGCGCCCCGGTTCTGGAGCGCGATGCCGGTGTCGCCCGCGACGAGTCCGCTGCCGAAGCCGGCGAACCGGGAGTTGATGTAGGAGACGATGTTCCCCTCCTCGTCGCCGACCGTCAGGAGGACGGTGTCGGCGTCCTCGGCCGCCTTCGTCGGAACGCCGACCTCGGGGTCCTGGATCGGCGAGTCGCCGATCGCCGCGGCGCGCTCGCGGGCGTACTCCTTCGAGGCCAGCGGCGGGATCTGCTCGTACTCGGGGTCGGTGACGTAGTGGTGGCCGTCGACGAACGCGAGTTTCATCGCCTCGGTGAAGGCGTGGACCCGCTCCGGCGAGTCGTACTCGTGCTCGCCCGCGCCGATTTCCTCGGCGATGTTCAGCGCCTCGAGGGCGAGCAGGCCCTGGTTGTTCGGCGGCAGTTCGTACACCTCGGTCCCGTTGTAGCTCGTGCTGACGGGGTCGACGAACTCGGGTTCGAAGTCGGCGAGGTCTTCGCGGGTCAGAAAGCCGCCCGCGGACTGGATCTCCTCGACGATCGCGTCCGCGATCTCGCCCTCGTAAAAGGCGTCGGCGCCCTCGTCGGCGATTTTCTGCATCGATTCACCGAGTCGCGGCAGCGTCACGGTCTCGCCGATCTCCGGACTCTCGCCGTCGAAGAGGTACGCCTCGCGGGCGTGTTCGTCGGTGAAGAGGTCCTCGGCACCCTGCCAGTAGTGGGCGATTACCGGCGAGACTGGGTAGCCCTCGGTGGCGTAGTGGATCGCCGGCTCGAGCGCGTCCGAAAGCGAGAGTTCTCCGAGTTCCTCGACCGTGGCCTCCCAGCCGCGGGCCGTCCCGGGGACGGTCACCGCGTGGGGGCCGAGGAAGGGCATCTCGAGGGCGTCGCCACTCGCATCGCCGTCGACGGCGTAGCCGCGCGACTCGGGGTAATACTGCGAGACGTCGTCGGCCTCCTCGAGCGCGCCCTTCACGTTCTCGATCGTCGCGTTCGCGGGGGCGCCGCCGCAGGAGCGCATCGCGCCAACCTCGCCGTCAGCGGTCCGATAGAGCGCGAAGACGTCGCCGCCGATCCCGGTCGAGGTCGGCTCGACGACGTTGAGCGCGGCCGCGGTCGCGACCGCCGCGTCGAAGGCGTTCCCGCCGGCTTCGAGGATTGATACCCCGGCCTGCGCCGCGAGCGGCTGGCTCGTCGCGACCATGCCGCGATTTGCGTACGCTGTCGAGCGTCTCGAGTCGAATCGGTCCAGATCGACGGAAGTGTCCATCGATCGTGTACGAGTCGTCGGCGATAAAAACGCTGGTGGCTTCGGGTCCCGTTTCGCTACACGATCGTCACGGGGACGGACGCGCGCTTCGCGACGGCTCTGGAGACGCTCCCGAGCAACGCGCGGCTCGTAACGGCTCGATCGCGGGTGCCAACGACGAGGCGATCGATGTCGTGGTCGGCGGCGTAATCGACGATCGTCTCGGCCGGCGTTCCGTCCTCGAGTGCCGTCCGAACCTCCCGTCCGCGGTCTGCGGCGAGCTCCGTCGCCTCCTCGAGCAGTTCCGCGCCGTGCTCGCGGTTGGCCAGTTCGAACTCCTCGTACTGTTCGGCCGACCCGCCCGTGGCGTCCGCGTAGATGTTGGGATGCGTCGGGTCGAACACGTGTAACGCGGTGATTCTCGACTCTGGATACTCCTCGAGTGCGTACTCGAACGCCGATCTCGAGGCTTCGGAGTCGTCTATCGCGACGAGAACGTGCCGGCTCATACCGACCGTTCGACGCGCTGTTGCAAGACGGTCCGCCTTCCACGTGAAAGCACCCCACGAATCGGGCGCAGCTACTCGACCGACAGCGGTTCGTGTTCGGCACGGTAGCCGTTCTCGTCTGCGATCGGCTCGACGCCCGCGACCTCTCGAAACCGGATCTCGCGTTCCATCTTCGTCACGACGGGCGTCTCGTAGTGGACGGCGTCGTACGAGAGTTCCTTCCCCGCCTCCTGTCGGTCGGCGACGAACTCGCGGTGGCGCTCGAGGCGCGTGCGGCCGACCGAGCGCGAGAGAGCGGGAACGTCCGCGATTCGGTCCGCGAAGACCTTCCGGAACGCCGGCTCGAGTTCGTAGCCGATCGAGTTCCGGCCGGCGCACATCGCCGCCACCGAGGTCGTTCCGGTCCCCCAGAAGGGGTCGAGGACGGTGTCTCCGTACGCCGAGTACATACAGCACAGCCGGTAGGGGATCTCGAGGGGGTAGGCGGCCGACCGCTCCCGCAGCTCCCCGTGACCGCCGTCGAGCGCCTGTAACTCCCCGCGAACCTCGGTCCAGACGTCGGAGAACCAGCGGTTGCGTTCTTCCCAGAAGTAGGCGGCCTCGTACCGCCGGTCGGCGCCCGGCTCGAACGACCGGCTGTCGCCCCCCTTCCGGAAGACCAGCACGTACTCGTGCTCGAGCGTGACGTAGGCGTTCGGCGGAATCATCCCGCTGCCCATGAACTTGGCCGCGCTGTTGGCCGGCTTCCGCCAGAGCACGTCGGGGAGGGGGTCGAAACCGCGGGACTCGAAGGCCTCGAGCACGCGGGCGTGGTTGGGGTAGACGCGAAAACTCCCGTCGACCGACCGGGTCGCGTCACCCACGTTGATGCAGGCGATCCCGCCGTCGACGAGGACGCGCTCGAGTTCGTCCCAGACGCGCTCGAGCTGGGCGTGCATCGCTTCGAAGGCCGTGCGACCGTCGCCGGACTCGAGCGCGTCGCCGATAGCGGGGTCGAGCTCCGCGAAGAGCTCGTCCCACATCTCGATCATCGGGTACGGCGGGGACGTGACGACGAGTTCGACGGATTCGTCGGCTACCTGCGAGAGTTCGCGGGCGTCGCCGACGACGACGCGGTGGGTCGTCTCCATTGGGTGCACAGTGTCGGCGTCGCCCCCTTAGCTCCTTCGTCAAGGGACTCGGCGTCACGATACACCGGGACGAACCCCCTCGAGCGCACGTCTTTGCCTCGAGGCGTCGAAAACCAGCCGTCAGTCTACTCTTCGGTGTCGTCGTCCGTCTCGGCTTCGAGTTCCTCGCCCTCCTCGTCGTCTTCCGTCTCGTCCTCGTCGAGATCGGTCGCCGGCTCGAACTCCTCGATCGGTTCCCACTCCTCGTCCTCGCCGCTCGCGAACCGACGGCGGAGGACCGCGATACCCGCGAGGGCCCCGAGAACGAGAAGAAGCCGCGGGAGACGGCCCGAGGAGGACTCCGGCTCCTCGGCTTCGGCTTCCGCGTCCTCGGTTTCCTCCGAATCGTTCGTGATGTCTTCGATGATTTCGGGCTCCTGGACGTCCTCGAGCGACGTGTCCTCGAATTCGGGAGACTCCCGTCCAACGAGGTAGCCGACGGCAGCGCCCAGACCGAACAGCGCTCCCGCCATCGGAAGACCGCCCGATCCGCCGGTACCGCCGCCCTCGGACTCCTCGACGGCCTCGAGGATCGAGTCCCGCATGGAGGAGTCCAGTCCTTGTTCGACCAGTTCCTTTACGACGAGTTCCGACAGTGTCTGCTCCTGTTCAGTGTCGGCCATAGTCGGGTCGTCCACATCCCCACACATAGGTTTATCCAATGTTTCTCGAAACCCGTTCGGAAATCAGGAATTAAACGAGTTTCAACCATTATTTGGGCGGAATAAGCAATCGCTACCGACTGCGGACGACAGCAGAACCACCCTCAGTCGAGCGGAAGACGGTGGACGCTGCTCTGACACGAGACGACCTCGAGTCGAGTGAGAAGGAATTACATAACGAAACGGGTAGCCCGCGAACGACCGTGTATGAGCGTCATCCGGCAACCGGGCGTTCTCGGTCGGACGACACGCCGGCGCGTCGTCGGAGTGACCGCGGCGTTCTCGGCTGCCGCGGTCGAAACGGTCACCGTCGGGCTCTGGTTCTGGCTCGTCGTCGGATCGCGGACCACGTCGACGGCGCTCGTCGCGCTCGGAGTGCTGTTCTGCGGCTCGCTCCTGCGGACGAGCATCTTCGGCGCGACGGTCGGCGAACTCGAGACGGCCCTCGAACCGCGTCGGCTCGGCGCCGCGCTCGCGCTCACGACCGGCTGGCTCGTCTGGCTGTTCCTCGCCGAGCGGATCGACGGTGAGGTCGGCGTGCTCGTCGCGACCGTCGCGCTGGGTGCGGGCCTTGTCCTCCAGTTCTCGCTCGAACAGCGCGTCTTCCGGCCCTGGTCGACCGACCGTGAGCTGCTGGCGTCGGTCGTCCCGGGTGCGCTGCTGGCCGCCGGCGCGGTAGTGTTGCTCTCGTCGGCCTGGTTCGTCGACTGGGCGATCGTCACGCCGCCGCTGTCGCTCGGCATCACGACGCTCGTGATCCGAATCGAGACGATTCAGCTGGCCGTTCTCGCCTTCGGGCTCTTCGCGGTCGTCGCACACCAGCGCCGGTTCCAGCGCGTTCTCGGCGGCTAACGCGCGCTACTTGCCCTCGGCGCCGACGTTGCGGTCGCTCTCGAAGGAGTCCGGCTCCGGTTCGATCGTCGCGTACTGGACGACTCGACGGCCGAGCGTGGCGGCGCGCTCCTCGAGTTTCGAATCGACGAACGAGCCGTCCTCGAAGGCGGCGCTCGAACGGGGAACCGCCGCCTCGTGGGGCACCTGCTCTACGGGACGCTCCTCGGCGCGCTGTTCGCGGTGTTCGTCGACATCGAACCGGACGCAAACCGGACGGACGCGCCGTTCGACGACGCGAGGAGTCCGCGTAGGAAAGTGACGACTATCGCTCGAGTCGGGCGACGGGTTCCGCGTCCGTCTCGTCGAGCTCGACCAGTCCGTCGTCCGAGAGGTCGGAGAGGAGTCCCTCGAGCCACTCGCGACCGTACGCTCCGTCCGGAGCGTAGTCGACCCGGATGCGGTGGCCCAGCGCGTCGAGTTCGAGTTCGTCGTACTCCCGGAGCGTCCCGATCACGCGCCCGCGGAACTGCCGACGACTCCCCTCGAAGCTCGGCTGCGTCGGCACGTCGGGGGCGGTGAAGTCGCCGCTGGCGTAGGCGCCACACCACTCGCGCCAGGGACAGCCGACCTCGTCGCAGCGAGGCGTCTGCTGGCAGGCGACGCCGCCGAGTTCCATGATCGCGTTGTTCCAGACCCGCGATCGGTCGTCGGGCATGAGTTCGTTCGCAGCCTCTTCGAAGGCCGCGTCGTCGTCCGGGACGTCGAAGGCGCGGTAACAGACGCGTTTGACGTTGGTATCGACGACGGCGTTGCCGTTGTTGAACGCGAAACTCGCCACCGCGTTGGCGGTGTAGGGACCGACGCCCATCAGCTCCTGGAGCTCGTCGGGTGTCTCCGGAAACTCACCGTCGTACTCGTTCTCGACCTGCTTCGCAGCCTCGTGGAGATACTTCGCCCGGTTGTTATAGCCGAGGCTGTGACCCGTCCAGAAGCCGACCACGTCCGCCCGGTCGGCGGCGGCCAGATCGGCGGTCGTCGGCCAGCGCTCGAGGAACTCCTCCCAGGCGTCGACGACTCGGTCGAGCTGGGTCTGCTGGCTCATCACCTCGCTGACGAGAATCGCGTACGGATCGTCCGTTTCGCGCCAGGGAAAGGATCGACGGTCGTCCTCGTACCACGCGATCAGCGACTCGCGAACGGCCTCGAGATCGTCCGGAAGCGACCACGCGTCGACGTCGGCGTCACTCATCGCCCCAGCTAGCGAGCGTGCCGTCTTACGTTTACTGGATCGCGTCACCGGCTCGAGGACGACCGACGCGTGCCGGGACGAGCACGAAAGGCCTATCTGCCGGGCTCGAGTCCGCCCTCGTATGAGTCTCGACGACCTCAACGACGAAGTACGGGAATCGTACGCCGACTTCGGCGACGAGCTAGCGCTCTCTCTCGACCGGGAGACTCGCAACGAACTCGCGCTGCTCGAAGCGGCGCTCGAGCCCGAGGAGACGGACGAACTCGTCCGCCGGGCGATCCACATGCTCTTCCAGACGACCGTCGACACCGGGAAGCTGGACTTTCAGCTCCGCTCGAGCTACGACGTCACCTACGACGAGTACCTCTCGGGAATGACGTTCGAGGAGATGACCGGTGCCGACCAGTATCCGAGTATGGACGACGAACGCCGCTACCAGTTCTGAGACGGGCCGGGGCTCGATCGGGTCACGGCTGGTCGTCCATCACGGCCGGCAGCGTAAGCGAGAACGTCGAGCCCTCGCCGGGCTCGGAGTCGACCCAGATCTCGCCGCCGTGGCGCTCGACAATCCGCTGACAGAGCGCGAGTCCGATGCCGGTCCCCTCGTGCTCGTCGATCGTGTGGAGCCGTTCGAACACCTCGAAGATGACCGCGGTCTCGTCCTCCGGAATCCCGATACCTCGGTCGCTGACGGAAACGACCCACATCTCGCCCGCTCGTTCGGCCGAAACCTCGATCGTCGGCGGCTCGTCGCCGCTGTACTCGATCGCGTTGTCGAACAGGTTCTGGAACAGCTGCCGGAGCTGACTGGGATCGCCCTCGACGCGGGGCAAGTCTGCCGCCGTAAGCGTCGCGTCGCTCTCGTCGAACTGGAGCTGTAGATCGGTTCGAACGGCGTCGACGACGTCGTTCAACGCGACCGGTTCGAGCGGCTGTCCCCGCGTTTCGATGCGGGAGTACGTGAGCAGGCCGTCGATCATCTCTCGCATCCGGTCGGCGCCGTCGACGGCGAACGCGAGGAACTCCTCGCCGTCCTCGTCGAGCGCGTCGCCGTAGCGGTCCTCGATGAGGCGGAGGTAGCTCGAGACCATCCGTAACGGCTCCTGAAGGTCGTGTGAGGTCGCATACGCGAAGTGTTCCAGTCGCTCGTTCGAACTCTCGAGCCGTTCGTTGGAGCGTTCGAGCCGCTCGTTCGCCCGTTCGAGGCGGTCGTTCGTTTCCTCGAGTTTCTGGTGGTACTCCCTGCGCTCGGTGATATCGGCGAACGTAAAGACCGCGCCGCTACTCCCGCCGTCGTCCCACAGCGGCGTCCCGCTCAGCGACAGCCACACCCGCTCGCCGTCCGCTCGCAGTAACCCGATCTCGAGGTCGTGAATCGTCTCGCCGTCGGCAAGGACACGCTGCGTCGGAATCTCGTCCGCCGAAAACGACTCGCCGCCGGGCTTTACGGGATCGAAACCGGCTGTTCCGCCGATAAGTTTCTCGAGGTCTTTCCCCGAGTAGCCCGTGATCTCCTCGGTGCGTTCGTTGACTCGCTCGAACGAGCCGTCGGGACCGACGGTGATGATCCCGGTCGGACTGGTTTCGACGATCCGGTTCGTGAGGTCTCGTTCCTCCCGCAATCGTCGCTCGTGTGCTTTTCGATCGGTGATGTCGCGGAGAATACCCGTGAAGAACCGTCCGCCCTCGTACTCGACCTCGCTGAACGAGATCGCCAGCGGAATCTCCGAGCCGTCTGCGTGGCGACCCGGAAGTTCGACGTACTCCCACTCGAGCGTCCGCGCCCCGGTTTCGAGGTACTGCCCGAGTCCTCGTCGATGCCCGTTCACGAGCCGTTCCGGCATGAGCGTCGTCAGCGACTCGCCGACGAGTTCGTTCCGGTCGTAGCCGAAGACGTCTTCGACCGCCGGGTTCACCGACTGGATCGTGCTCTCCTCGTCGATCGTCAGGACGACGTCCTGTGCGGCCTCAGTCAACGACCGGTACTGCTCGAGTTTTTGCTCGCGTTCCTTCCGTGCGGTGATATCGCGGAAGTAGACCGAGATGCCCGATTCGGACGGGTACAGGTTCGCTTCGACCCAGAAATCCAGCGGCTCGAAGTACAGCTCGTAGCTGGTCGGCTCCTGCGTCTCCATCGCCGCGTTGAAACTGTCCCACACTTCCTCCTCGGTCGCTGCCTCCGGAAAGACGTTCCAGAGCCGTTCACCCAGGAGTTCCGCCTCGGAGTGTTGAAGCAACTCCTCGGCACGTTCGTTGACGTGCGTAAACCGGAACTCGTCGTCGAGTGCGTAGAAGGCGTCCGTGACCCGGTCTATCATCTCCTCGAACTCGTTCTCGAGGCGCTTTTGCTCGGTGACGTCCGTGATCGCGAAGACGCCGCCGATGAGGCTTCCGTCGGATCGCAACGGTGCGCCGTCGATCGAGAGCCAGATCCGCGTCCCGTCGGGTCGGTGTGCGCCGACTTCCATATTGGTGGTCGACTCGCCGGCCTCGAAGACGCGATCGAACGGGTGATCGCCGGCCGGCAGGCTGGTTCCGTCCGTATCGATGAGTCCCCAGCGCGGATCGTCGTGAGTGAAATCGGCGATCTCCTCCCGGCTCCGTCCGAGGATCTCCGCTGCGCGTTCGTTCGCGAACTGCATCTTTCCGTCCGTATCGACGACCGTGATCCCAACCGGGCTTCGTTCGAGGAACTGCTCCTTGAGAGACCACTCACCGTCGAGCCGGCGGTCCGAACCGTTGGTCTCGAACGCGGTAGTCAGGACGTTCGCGATCGTCCGAAGGACCGCGGTATCGGCCTCGTCGAACGCCTGGGGCCTGACACCGTGTGCCTCGAGGACCCCCCACGGTTCGCCGTCCGGACCGATCGGAACGCAGAGACTACTGCTGGCGTCGTGCTCGAGGAGCCGATCCGGAGGGTCGAACCGATCGTCGGCCTGCAGATCGTCGACGACGACCGGCTCCTCGTGTTGCAACGCGTACCCGAGGAGCGACCCGTCCGGATCGGTCGTGATCGTCGTCGGTGTCTGTTCGTCGGTCCAGCCGTCGGCCTCTCGACAGACGGCACGATCACCGTGTGGCAGCCGCTCGAAAAAGCGACAGGCGTCCGCATCGACCGCAGTGCGGACGGCGTCCGAAACGTCCGCCAGTAACTCATCGGGGTCGTCCGTATCGAGTACCCGCTGACTGAGGTCGGCGACGACCTCCTGCTGGCTCACGCGCTTGCGGAGTTCAGCTTCAACTCGAGACGAACTCATTCACGAACCGTTCGTAGTTGTGACTGATAAGCATTCGGTCATTCCGGATACCGTCCATCCGAACGAGCGATCGAGGCTGCTGTCGGGTGAATCGGTACGTCGGTGTGAGGGGCAGCGTGGTCGAACGGAGACCGAACGGAGACCGAACGGAATCCGGGATCCGCGGGCCTTCAGTCGTCGATCAGCGCCGCACTCGAGAGCTCTTCGTCGATGTCGGCGTCGGCCATTTTCTCGATCAGGGCGTCGATGACGTCCTCGCGTTTACCCTTGACGAACTTGATCGAGCCGACGACGAGGTGGCCGCCGCCGGAGACGCCGCCGCCCGGGAACTCCTCTTCGAGTTCCGAGACCATCTGCGGGATGTCCAGTCGGACGCCGTCACTGCGCAGGACGGCGAAGTCGGGACCGTAGCCGACCGTGATCACCGGGTCGCCGGTCTCCTCGATCTTGCGATCGTGGATCTCGCCGGTGGTCTTGCCGGGCGCGGGGTAGGTAAAGCGGTGGGCGTAGTTCTCGACGTCGATCCGGTAGAGGTGCGCGTCGTTGTCCAGTTCCTCGCGTTCGACGTGGGGCATGGCGGCGTCGAGCTGCTCGTCGACCTCCTCGCGGGCCCGATCCGCGAAGAAGGAGACGAGTTCGCGGTGGCGCTCCTCCTCGCTGCCGTCGACCTGGAGCAGGTCCTGGATCAGCTGGTCGCCCGAGTTGTAGCGCAGCCAGAAGGCGGCGTAGTCGAGCGCCTCGCTCAGGTCCTGCAGGCGTTCCTCGTCGTACCCCTCCTCGGCGGCGAGTTCGAGGTAGTCGTCCATCGCGTCGGCCTTCGAGCGGTCCGAGAGGCCGGCGACGGCGGGGACGTGGCGGAGTTCGTCGGTCAGATCGGGATAGATCATCCGGGCGAGTTCGACACAGCACATCCCCGTCGTGATCCGGTAGTCCTCGTCGTGCAGGTAGGGGTTGACGTGCGCGTCGAGCAGTTCACCTACCGCATCGGGGTCGGGGTGGTGGTGATCGACGGCGACGATCGGGATGTCGTAGTGGGCCAGCGTCTCGTAGGCCGGAACGTCCTCGGCCGTCGAGCCGTTGTCGAGCATCAACAGGAGCGGAAGCTGCTGGCCGTGCTTCTCGCGGTCCTCGAGCGCGAAGTTGAGGTCCCGCGTGGCGTCTTCCATCTCGTAGAACGGCGCCTTCGCCGGAAGACGCTTGATGAGGTGACGCGGGGCGTCCTCGTCCTCGTGGACGTCGGCGATGAATCGCTCGAGCGCGATCTGGACGGGAACGGCGGCGCACATCCCGTCGCCGTCGGCGTGGTGGCGAACGCGGATCGGGCGCCCCTCGAGGACCGTCCGACGGAGCAGCTTCGCGACCTCCTTCAGGTTCGGTCGGAGTTTCTCGAAGGCGGGCCAGTCGATCAGCGGTTCGACGTCGTGGGGCTCGGCGCGCTCCTCGAGGGCGTTCTCGAGTCGCTCGCGGGCCTCCTCGGCGTCCTCGCCATCGAGCGTCGACAGTCCGTCGACCTCGATCTGGACGGATCCCTCGCGGTGTTCCGGCGTTCCGGTGACGCGAACGACGTCACCGACCTCGACGGCGGGGAAGGCGCGGACGCCGGCTTCCTCGAAAGCCGCACAGGGGACGACGCCCTGCTCGTCGGCCACGTGGAAGATCGTCGGTCCGGCGGTCTGTTTGACCTGAACGACCTCTCCCTCGAGGTGGATCTGGTCGCCGACGTTGGCCTCGAGGCGATCGGTGCCGGTCAGCGAGTAGTCGTGGGAGACGGACTCGAGCGTGTAGTCCTCGACGTCGACGGGATCGAACGCCATGTCGCCGTTGTCGCGGACCGCCTCGAGTTCGACGACGAGTTCGTCGCCGACGGCGTAGGTACCTTCGAGAACCGATTCGTGGACGAGACCGGAGACGGAATCGGAGAGGTCGACGAAGACGCCGTAGTCGACGATACCGTTAATTTCGGCGAGATACGGCCGGTTCTGTTCGACGTCGGTTTCGGTACAGTCCGAAGCGAGATCGTATACGACGGAATCCCCGTCGTCTTCGCCGGATTCTCCGGCGGGCTCAACAGTCATCTTTGCACGTAGTTTGGGATGGGCGCCTATAACCCTTGTTAAGAAGGAGTGGTAGAACAGTCTCGGGGGGGGTCGCCTTTCGGAACGTTTAGCAACCGCAAGCCCGGATGGGGAGATATGGGGCTGTTCGACGCGCTGTTTCGCTCGGGCGAGATTCTCGGGATCGCCGAGGAGACGCTCGAGTTCGCTCTCGAGTCCTCGGAGGCGTCCCACCCGAACGAGTACATGGGATTTCTCCGGGGGACCGAGACCGACAAGCTGGGACTCGATCGGGACGGACTCGTCATCACGGACGTGCTCGTCGTTCCGGGAACCGAGGCCAACAGCGTCAGCGCGACCGTCAAGACGAGCCAGATTCCGAACGACGTGAAGGCGCTCGGCAGCGTTCACTCGCACCCGAACGGCGTGATCAGTCCGAGCAGTGCGGACCTCGAGACGTTCGGTCGCGGGAGCGTCCACGTCATCATCGGCGCTCCCTACCGGCGAAACGACTGGAAGGCCTTCGACTCGCAGGGGCGGCCGACGAACCTGAACGTGATCGACGTCGATCTTCCCGAGACCGACGACTTCTTCGACTTTACGCAGGCCGACATCGACGAGGAACTGCGACGATGAGGCGACGGACTCCCCTCGAGGCGCGAGACCGGTACCGACGGCCGCTGACGCCGAACACGAACGCATGGACCAGAACGGCAAAGAGGACTCGAGCATGACACGGACGGTTATCGCACAGGGGACCTTCGACATCCTCCACCCGGGACACGTCCACTACCTCGAGGAGGCGGCGGCGATGGGTGACGAACTGTACGTTATCGTCGCGCGCAGGTCGAACGTCGATCACAAGGAGGATCCGATCTGTTCTGCGACACAGCGGCGTGACGTCGTCGCCGCGCTCGAGGCCGTCGACGAAGCGGTGCTCGGTCACGAGGAGGACATCTTCGTGCCGATCGAGGAGATCGGTCCCGACGTGATCGCACTCGGCCACGACCAGCACCACGACGCGGACGCGATCCGGGGGGCACTCGAGCACCGCGGGATCGACTGCGACGTTCGGCGCGCGAGCGGACGCGAACCGGCGAGCGACGACGAACTTCTGTCGACGCGGCTGATCATCGACCGCATTCTCGAGCGTCGCGGCTAGCGAGGGAGCCCGCAGCGGCGTCGCCACCGCTGGGCGAACGCTCGTCCTGTTCTGACGGGCGGTATCTCCGGCCGGCAACACAGGTAGCGGCAACGGTTGCATTTTCTACGGGAGCTAACCCTTTCGAGAGAACGGAGACTGTCGTCAGTTCGCCTGTCAAACTCGTGGTCGGTTCGATCCGAGTCAATTTTTGCTTCTTCCGACGGCCAACACCCAAAATTCGCCGGGTAGAGAGGCTGAAACCCGCAGGCTTTTGAACAGCCAGTTCGGAGTCGTCGGGTATGCAGACAAATCCAACTCGCAGGCGGGTTCTTGCAGGAGGCGCGACTGCCGGAATCGTTGCCGTTGCCGGTTGCTCCGACGAGGCGAGCGACGACGAGACGAGCGACGACGAGACGAGCGACGACAGTGAAAACGGAGACGACGATCAGGAAGACGGTCAGTACGAGATCTGGGCGCTCGATCAGGGAACCGACACCGTCCACCTCTACGAACCCGGCGAGGGCGACGACGAGTTCGACCAGACGCGGTCGATCGAGCTAAACGAACTCGAGGGCGTCCCCGAGGAGGGCGTCGTCCCGCACATGATCGACTTCAGCTCGGACTACGAGTACGCCGCTATCGCCTGTACCGCCGGCGAGCGCGTTCTCGTCTTCCGGACCGAGGACTGCGAACTCGTCGGTAACGTCGAAACCGGTCCCGGCTCCCACATGGCCATCTTCTCGCCGGACGACGAGTACATCCACGTCGACGTCATCGCCGAGGAGACGATCGCTCGCGTCGAGGCCGACCTCGAGAACGAGGAGTTCGAGCAGGTCGACGAGCTCGTCCTCCCCGACGACGAAACCGTCCAAGAGGCGGGCATCGAGTCCGCGAGTCCGATCTGTCACCAGTTCGATCACCAGGGTCGTTCGATCCACACGCTCGGTCCGAGCTACCACGACGCCGGCGTCGTCATCGTCGACCACGACGAGTTCGAGGTCGAACTGGCCTACTCCGGCGAGGAGATCCCGACGAACTGTGGGACGATGCCCCACTATGAGGACGAGAAGTTCTACCTCACCGCCGGCCTTCCCTCGGACCCCGACGAGGGCGAAGACGGCGTCGGCGAGTACTACGTCTACGACACCGAGGCGGACGAGGTCGTCGTCGACGGTGAGTCCACCGAGGGCGTCGACGCGCACGGCTTCTGGTTTACCCCCGACGGCGAGGAGCTGTGGGTCCTGAATCGCGAGACCAACGACGGCGCCGTCGTCGATCCCGAGACCGACGAGGTCATCGAGGAGATCGACGCCTACGGCGAGCACCAGTCCGACGAATCCGACGAGCGCGACGCGCCAGACATCATGTGGTCCTCGCCGGATGGCGAGTACATGTTCGTCACCCTGCGTGGCCCCGCGCCGCTGTCGGGCGACCCGCACGCTGCGACCGGCGTCACGCCCGGCTTTTCGGTGCTCGACGTCGAGAGCCGAGAGATCGTCGCAACCGTCGAGCCCGACCCGATCGACGAGTACGACGACGAAGAGATTCAGGCCGCACAGAACGATGAGGAAGACGCACCCGCGATTCCGGACTTCCACGGACTGGGCGTCCGACCGACCGGCGACGTCGACTCCGAGATTCCGAACTCGCCGCCGTTCTAACGCGGGCCGCTGTGCCGGCGAGAACGGGCGGAACCGGTCGAGTTAATTTTTGATGACGGCAGGCGGTGGCAGGTGCAGCGAGTCGACCGTATGACCGGTTTCGACGAAGTGTTCGATCGCCTGCTTCGAGACCTCCTCTTCCGTGTAGCCGTCGGCCGTACTCCGCTGCCAGTCACACTCGAGGCAGTACTTACACATTGCTCGTGCTCGTATACGAGTCAGTGACCAGCTACGGAAAACCCGTTGCAAGCCAGCGAAAGCCGAAGCGGAGACAGTTGTATAACGAAGATAATTAAAAACGGCGGATGGCGAACGACCGCGCCGGCCATTCGCAGGGCGACGGCTCTACTCCCGTTTGACGCCGGGATTGGTTACCGCGCCGTTCGACGCCGAGTCGAAGTCCCGCGCGAACTTCGCGAGGACGCCCGCGTCGTAGGCCGGTTCCGGTCGCGTCCACTCCTCGCGGCGGGCGGCGAGTTCCTCGTCGCTCGCGTCGACAGCGAGGGTTCGCTCGGGGATGTCGACAGTGATCTCGTCGCCGTCCTCGAGTAAGCCGATCGGACCGCCGACGGACGCCTCGGGCGCGACGTGTCCGATCATCGGGCCGCGAGTGGCGCCCGAGAAGCGGCCGTCGGTGATCAGCGCGACGTCGTCCTCGTGGCCGGCGCCGACGACCGCGGCGGTCACACCGAGCATCTCGCGCATGCCCGGTCCGCCGCGGGGACCCTCGTTACGGATCACGATCACGTCGCCGCTCTCGACGTCGCCCTCCTGGACGTATCGCATGGCGCCTTCCTCGTCCTCGAAGATTCGCGCCGGACCCCGGTGGTGGAACTCGTCGTCACCGGTGACCTTGAGCACCGCACCATCGGGTGCGAGATTACCCGTCAGGATCTTGATCGCACCCTCCTCTTCCTTCGGGTCGTCGACGGGGTAGAGGAAGTCGACCTCGATTTCGTCGTCGGTCGGCACGTCGAGGACTTCGAGTTCCTCCTCGACGGTTCGGCCCGTCACGGTCATCGCGTCGCCGTGGAACAGGTCGGCCTCGAGCAGCCGCCGGATTACCACGGGAACGCCGCCGAGTTCGTGGAGGTCGTTCATCACGCTGTCGCCGCCGGGCTGGAGATCGGCGATCTTCGGCGTCCGTCGCGAAATTTCGTCGAAGTCCTCGATCTCGAGGTCGACGCCGGCCTCGCGGGCGAGCGCCAGAAGGTGGAGGACGCCGTTGGTCGAACCGCCGATGGCCGTCTGAAGGGCGATGGCGTTCTCGAAGGACTCTCGAGAGAGGATGTCGGAGGGACGGCGATCCTCCTCGACGACCTCGACGGCGAGTTCGCCCGCGCGTCGGGCGACCTCGTACCGTTCCTCGTCCTCGGCCGGCGGCGACGCGCTGCCGAGCGGGGCGAGCCCGAGCGCCTCCGAGATCGAGGCCATCGTGTTCGCGGTGAACATGCCGCCGCAGGATCCGGCACCGGGGCAGGCGTGGCGTTCCAGGTCGTCCAGTTCCTCGGCGTCCATCTCGCCGGTGGCGTAGGCGCCGACGCCCTCGAAGACCTGGACGATGGTGACGTCCCGGCCCTCGTGCTCGCCGGGCATGATCGACCCGCCGTAGAGGAAGACCGAGGGGAGATCCGTGCGGATCGCGGCCATCATCATCCCGGGGAGGTTCTTGTCACAGCCCGCCACGGTGACGAGACCGTCCATGCGCTCGCCGAAACTGACGAGTTCGACGCTGTCCGCGATGAGTTCCCGGGAGATCAGCGACGCCTTCATCCCTTCCGTTCCCATCGAGATTGCGTCAGAGATCGTGATCGTCCCGAACTCGATCGGCATCCCGTCGGCGTCGTCGACACCCTCGAGCGCCGACGCCGCCACGTCGTCGAGGTGGACGTTACACGGCGTGATGTCCGCGGCGGGGTTCGGGACGCCGATCATCGGCGATCCCAGGTCCTCGTCGTCGAATCCCATCGCCCGAAACATCGCCCGGTGGGGGGCGCGGTCGGCCCCTTCGGTCACGTCTCGGCTCTGCAACCGCTCGTCCTTTCCGTGGTCGAACTGATCCTCGCTGCTCATGGTCGGTTCTCGCATCGAGGGGCCATAAGTCACCCCTTCTTCTCAATCGTTGCTGGCAGCGAGCCCGATCCCGCCGGTCGTTCGGTCGGGGAGAGCGACCGGAGTACCAGCTGAAACGGTTCACACGCCGATCGCGCAGCTGTGCGATCGGTTGTACATCGATCTTTAGTGGCTACTCACTCCCCGAGTCGCCTCGCCGCCTCGCGAAGCGCCTCCTGCGTGTCGATGCTCTCGAACGTCTCGTCGGCGACGCCCTCGAGATCGTCCTCGCCGACGACGGCGTAGTCGAGTCGCTCGAGCGCCGCGAGAATCCGTCCGTCCCCGTCCTCGAGTGCCGCGGCGCAAGCGCCGGCCATCGCGTCCGCCCGGTAGACCGCCTGGGTCGTCTGGTACCACTGATCCTCGAGCTGGACGACCGCGCCGTCGCGGCCGCGCGCACTGTCGTACAGCCGCTCGAGCAGCGACGGATCGACGAACGGCATGTCGCAGGCGACGACGGCGGCGTACTCCCGGTCGACGGCCTCGAGGCCGACCC
The DNA here is from genome assembly GCF_023913515.1 of Natronococcus sp. CG52. NCBI lineage: Archaea > Methanobacteriati > Methanobacteriota > Halobacteria > Halobacteriales > Natrialbaceae > Natronococcus > Natronococcus zhouii. Next base: position 1,816,357 of record NZ_CP099391.1, on the reverse strand, counting down.
GGATACCGGCCAGCGGCCCCCGGTCGGGAACCGGATCAGTCGCGATGCGGATGGACGCATCACAGCCGGCCAGCGCGTCTCGAATCGCGTCGATCTGGTCCTCGCGGCAGTTGATCACGATCTCGTCGGTCACGACGGCGAGTCGGTCGACGACCCGCCGGATCATCGGCGTCCCCGCGAGGTCGGCGACCGCCTTGTCGGCCCCGCCGAAGCGCGTCGAGTAGCCGCCCGCGAGGACGACGCCGCCGAGTGAGTCGGTTGTCGTCACGCCGCTAGCTACGGCGGACCGGTAGTAAGAGGGCCCGGTTTCGCTCGAGCCGGGATCGTACGGGATCGCTCGAGTCTCTCGACGGTCGAGCACGATGCGTATCGTCTGTCGGCCCGCGCGTCCACGGAGCACGTCGTTTCGATCCACCCTGTGTGGTGTCTTCGGTGACGTTCGTCGCCCTCCGTCAGTTCTATCCCCGGAAACGGTCCCGTTGAAACCTTCATAATCCGTGGCTTCTGGTTCACAACAACCTTTACCAGCGAGATAGTGGTGAGAATTTTCGAGGCTTGATACCGCATGTCAATGAACGCTGTCGTATACCAGGGACCGCACGACGTGTCCATCGAAGAAGTAGACGAACCCGAAATCGAACACCCGAACGACGTCCTCGTCGACATCACGACGACGGCGATCTGTGGATCGGACCTCCACATGTACGAGGGCCGAACCGGCGCCGAAGAGGGAATCGTCTTCGGCCACGAGAACATGGGGACCGTCAGCGAGGTCGGCGACGCCGTCACGACGCTCGAGCAAGGCGACCGCGTCGTCATGCCGTTCAACGTCGCCTGCGGCTTCTGTCAGAACTGCGAGAACGGCTATACGGGCTTCTGTACCAACGTTAACCCGGGCTTCGCCGGCGGCGCCTACGGCTACGTCGCGATGGGGCCGTACAAGGGCGGACAGGCCGAGAAACTCCGCGTCCCCTACGCCGACTTCAACGCCCTGAAACTCCCGGAGGGCGACGAGCACGAGGACGCGTTCGCGCTGCTCGCGGACATCTTCCCGACGGGGTGGCACGGCACCCGGCTGGCGAACCTCCAGCCCGGCGAGTCGATCGCGATCTACGGCGCCGGTCCCGTCGGCCTGATGGCCGCCTACAGCGCGAAGATCCAGGGCGCCTCGGAAATCTACGTCGTCGACCGGGTTCCGAGCCGACTCGAGATGGCCGAGGACCACTGCGACGCGCACACCATCAACTTCGAGGAGGGCGATCCGGTCGAACAGATCATCGACGAGCACGGCGACGAGGTCGACAAGGGCGTCGACGCCGTCGGCTACCAGGCGATCGACCCCGAGACGGACCCGAGCGACGACGCCTACGATCCGGCCCGGGAGAACCCGGCGATCGTGCTCAATCAGCTCATCCAGACCGTCCGACCGACCGGCGCGCTCGGCATCCCGGGACTGTACGTCCCGACGGACCCCGGCGCGCCCGACGAGATGGCGGCTCAGGGCCGGCTCGGAATCGACTTCGGCAAGGCCTTCGAGAAGGGACTGAAGCTGGGTACCGGGCAGACGAACGTCAAGCAGTACAACCGGAAGCTGCGAGACATGATCATCGAAGGACGCGCCGATCCCAGCTGGGTCGTCTCCCACCGCGTCGACCTCGAGGAGGCACCCGAGATGTACGAGCGGTTCGACGACCGCGAAGAAGGTGTCATCAAGGTTCTGCTCGAGCCCTGATCCCGAAGTCCTCAAATTTCTTTGAGTAGAGACGCGTCGTTAACAGTCGGTAGTATATTAGCGGATTGTGGCACTACGCGGGACCCGTACCGCGGCGAACCTGACCGCGGTTCGAGTTTGGTAACTGAATCTCCCAGCCCACTAGAAGGTAATTAACGTTATAGTCGGTTCTCGTTACCGTTGTACCCGGGAAACACGGATAAATGGGCGGAATCGGATGACATCGGCCAGCACCTGAACGGGCCCGGAACGAGGGTTAACAGTGGTATCGGAGTATTACTATGAAATTCAATAAATTAACCAAAATCACCAACATTAGAGCTCTAACACTGCCCTAGATAAACTCTTTTGCTTATTACTCCCTACAACTACCATGGCTCGAATCAGCCGGCGCAGTGTGCTAACTGGGATCGGTGGCGTAGGAGCATTGTCCTTCGCGGGTACTCTCAGCGGCGATCGAAGTTTCAGCGTGCAGGACCGTGAGATCATGCTAGGGATCCTGCAGCCGGAATCCGGAGATTTGGGCGAACTGGGAGGGCCGATCGCGGACGGGGCCGAACTCCCCGCTATCCAGCTCGCAGGCGAGGGAAGTGAGTTCGAAATCCAAGTCCAGCGCGAAGATTCTCAGACGCTTTCCGAGGCAGGGATCAGTGCCGCACAGTCGCTCGTCGACGCCGGGTTCCCGATGTTCACCGGCGCGGCGGCGTCCGACGTAACGATACCAGTCGCCCAGGAGGTCGCGGTCCCGAATCAGGTCGTCATGTGTTCGCCCGCGAGCACGAGCCCGGATATCACGGACCTCGCCGACGACGACTTCGTTTTCCGTACCGCACCGAGCGACGCATTACAAGGTCCAGTCATCGCAGAACTCGCGTACGAGGACCGTGAGTGGGAGAGTGCGGCGGTGCTCGCCCTGAACGATGCCTACGGACAGGCGCTCGCGGGCGTGTTCGAGGAGAGCTTCGAGGAGCTCGGTGGCACGGTTACGGCTGCCGAGGCGTTCGAACCGGAGCAGCCGTCGTACACCTCCATCCTTGAGAGCGCGCTCGCGGACGAGCCCGATTTCCTGCTCGTGATCGCGTTCCCCGTCAGCGGCGTCCAGATCTTCCGGGACTTCTACGCGGGCTTCGACCCCGAACTGCCCGTCGTCGTCACCGACGGTCTGATCGAGGACGACCTCCCGGTGAACGTCGACAACCCGATGAACAACGTTCTGGGGACCGCTCCGGCCGCCGACGGTCCGGACGTCGACACGTTCACCGAACTGTACGAGAACGAGTTCGGGAGAGGGCCGGGGGTGTTCACCGCCCACGGCTACGACGCGAGCGCCGTCATGATCCTGGCGAACGCTCGTGCGGGTTCGAACGACGGTCCCGCCGTCCGTGACGAGATGCGGGCCGTCGCGAACCCGAACGGCGAGACGGTCGGCCCGTCGAACCTCGCCGAGGGAATCGAACTCGCCGCCGCGGGAGAGGAGATCTCCTACCAGGGTGCCTCGAGTACCGTCGAGTTCGACGACAACGGCGACATGCAAGCCGTCACGTACGATGTCTTCGAGTTCGGTGACTTCGAACTCGAAGCGGTCGAGCAGATCGACTTCGAGGAGGAATAGGGCAGCCGGCCAACCGTTTTTCGAGCGAGGCATCGAAACTCTCGGCGACGAGTATCAGATCTCGCCCCCGAGATAGGCATCGATGACGCGTTCGTCCTCCTGTATCTCTTGGGGAGAGCCACGCGAGAGCACCCGACCCTGATGCATGACGATCACCGTCTCGCAGTTGTTCATGATGACGTCCATGTCGTGCTCGACGAGGAGAAAGGTGTATCCCTGCGATCTGAGTTCGTGGATGCGCTCGAGGAGTTTCTTCTCGAGCGTGGGGTTGACGCCGGCCATCGGCTCGTCGAGTAACAACATCTCCGGGTCCGTCAGGAGCGCCCGGGCGAGTTCGAGGAGCTTTCGCTGCCCGCCCGAGAGGTTCGACGCGTCCTCGTGGGCCAGGTGATCGATCTCGAACAGTTCGAGCGTCTCCCAGGCGCGCTCGAGCAACTCTCGCTCCTGTTCGACGATCGATCGACGAACGCTGGGCACGACCGTGCACCAGAGGGACTCGCCGAGCTGGTCGTCGAACGCCAGTAGCATGTTCTCGAGCACGGTCATCCCGCTGAGCATCCGGCTGATCTGGAAGGTTCGTACCAGCCCGCGATCCACCAGCTGGTGTGGTTGCAATCCAGTTACGTCCTCGCCCTCGAAGATCACCCGACCGGAATCCAGTTTGTAGACGCCGGTGATCAGGTTGAACACCGTCGACTTGCCGGCCCCGTTCGGACCGATAAGTCCCGTTATCGTCCCCCGCTTGACCTCGAAACCGGCGCCGTCGACTGCCACGATCCCACCGAATCGCTTCTCGAGGTTCGAAACGCGGAGCACGACCGTCTCCGCTCGCTCCCCGTCGACGACGGCCGATTCACTCATTCGGCTCACCTCCCTGCGGCGAGGGAGTATCGCGTTCGCTCGGCGGTCGCTCTTTCGTCAGGTCGATCGGCGATGCGGGTTCGTTCCGGTGGCCGAGTATCCCGTCCGGGCGGTAGATCATCAGGACGACGAGAACCACGCCGAAGAGGACGAACCGGAGGTTCGGGAGCTCGCCCACCGCATACCCAAGCAGCGGCATCGGGTCGAGATCACCGAGCGCGACCACTCCGTCGTAGACCGTCGGGGGCCGCGGCAGGTCGAAGGTGGCGTCCACGATGCGCTGGACGAACGGCGGCCCCTCGAAGAGCAACCCGGCGAACAGGAGTGCCCCGACGACGCTCCCGGTGTTCGACCCGGAGCCGCCGATGATCAGCGCGGTGAAAATGTAGAACGTGACGATCGGCAGAAACAGGTTTGGGTCGATGTATCCCCGGCGGCCCTGCCAGACCATGCCCGCCAGCCCCATGAACGCGCACCCGACCACGAACGCCTTGATCTTCACGCGATCGGTGTTCTTGCCGAGCGATTGGGCCGCGAGTTCGTCCTCCCTGATGGCTTTCAACACCCTGCCGAACGGGGAGTTGCCAATCCAGGTGATGACCACGAACGCGAACGCGACCAGCACCACCAGGATGGCAGTGTACACCCACCCCTCGACGACTGACGGGCTCAGCTCCAGCGCGTCCCCGGCCCGCAGGAACGGCCGGCCGACGAGGGTAGGCCCCGCTCCCTGGTCCCCGTCGACGTACATAATCCGCCGCGAGATCGTGTTTCGCAGGTTCGGGAACGACATTCCCTGTCCGCCGCCGGTCCCGAACTCGACGCCGAGCAGATCGAACTCCCGGAGCGCGCTCGAGTTGTACAGCAGCCGGATCACCTCCGCGAACGCCAGGGTGACGATCGCGAAGTAGTCGGCGCGGAGGCGCAACGCCGGCAACGAAACCAGGAAGCCGACGAGCGCGGCGGCCACGAGTCCCGCCGGAACGCCGATCCACAGCGGCAGTCCGAGTCCGGGGAACGTGGCGTCCGGTGCGGCCGTCACCAGCGCCATCGTGTAGGCGCCGACAGCCATAAAGCCGGCGATGCCGATGTTGAACAGCCCCGTGTAGCCCCAGTGGAGGTTGAGCGCCAGGGCGACCAGGGCGAACGACGCCGCAAGCAGCGTCACCTGCTGGAGCGTGCTGACGATGCCGTTGAAGTCCAGCCCTGCCGCGAGGCCGAGGCCGATGAAGAGACCGTACACCACGAGCGTGGCCGTTGCGATGATGGCGATATCGTCGAGCCAGCGGGGACGGCCGCCGGGATCGGCACCGCCCACGAACTCCTCCTCGGGGGCTTCGCCGCCGTCCGGCGCGACGGGCGGTTCGCGAGTCACGCCGTTTCCACCCCCCCGAAGATTCCGGACGGCCTGAAGAGGAGGATCAAGATCATGAGCGTAAACGCGGCAACCTCGGTCAGGTCACCCGGGATCCAGACCAGCGAGACGTTGGTCGCCAGCCCGATGATCAACCCGCCGGCGATCGCGCCGTAGATCGATCCGATACCGCCGAGGATGACCGCAGAGAAGATCAACAGGAGCAGGAACCATCCCGTGTTGAAGCTGAGCGTCTCCTGTTCGAGGACGATCAGATAGCCAGCCGTTCCGGTCAGCCCCGCACCGATGATCCAGGTCATCAGGATCACTCGCTCAGTCGGAATTCCGGTGATCAGCGCGAGATCACGGTTGTCGGCCATCGCCCGCATGGCCTTTCCGAGCTTCGTGTACTGCAACAGGAGGTGGAGCGCGATCATCAGTGCCACGCCGATCACGACGAGGGTAGACTGGTGGACGTCCAGCGAATCGGTCCAGAAGAGTAACTCGTGTTCGACCGTCGGCGAACTCCTGGTCACACCGCGCGTCTGCTCCCCGTAGAAGAACACGATGACGTACCGAAGCGCCAGCGCGATGCCGACGCTCGCGATCAACAGTGGGATCCCGCCGGCGTTTCGCATGCGCTTGTACACCAATCGATCGATCGCCAGCGCGACGAGGATCGTTCCGATCGCCGCGACGAGTAACCCGGCGACGATCGCGAGCGGTGCCCCGAACAGGTGCATGTCGAGTTCGCGGGCAGAGGTCCCGCTGTCGGCGTTCAGGAGAACGGTCGACCCGAACTCGGCGATCCCGAGTCCCCCGACGACGTAGGCGCTAGTCCACCCCAGGAACGCACCGGTAGTGACGAGATCGCCGTGCGAGAAGTTCGCGAATCTGAGAATAGCGTACGTCATCGACAGTCCGACGGCGGCGAGCGCGATGATGACTCCGTCGACGAGCCCTCGCCAGAGAAACACCGAAAGCGTGCCGAACCGGAGGTCGCCGAGGACGATGCGACGCGCGAAATCGAGCAGCAGTACTCCCAGCCCCACGAGGAGCAACACCCCAAACCACTGTTCGATCGTCACCCCCGCGAGGGAGCGCCGCCAGTCTGCGAAAGGCATGGTATTGACTAGCTAGGGGCGTAAATAATACTTCCACGCGATAGTAGAGGGTAATAGCGTGTTACGGCTGGATAAGTCTGATTTGGCCGTTATTGTCGGCGGCGCGTGTTTTCAACCGCTAACGGAATATAGTAGCCACTGACAGTCAGTGCACACCCGATCGCACGACGGGAGCGCGGTTCTCGCTTGCTTCGCTCGCTCCGAACCGCGGACAGTGCGATCGGTGTGAAAACCGTTTCAGTTGGTACTATACCACGTATACGTCACTCGTTAGCGTCGAAGCCAGACTTTCGGGTGCGCCTCCCGGAGGTGGTCCTGATACCGCTCGATCAGGCCGGGGTACGTGTCGTCGACTGCGTGCCAGTCGCAGTGGTCACAGGAGCGTTCGACTACGTCGGTCGTACCGCCAACGTACGCGCCGTTTCGCTTCGTGTTCATGATCGTCTCTCGGCGGAGTGCCGTCGAGTAGGCGCCCTCGGTAGCGCACCGTTATGGACTTTTGGATCGGCCATCGAGCCGATTCCTTCGGCGACGAGCGCTCGAGGAACGCGGTGACAGAAAGGCGTATATCGATTCCGGTGTTATCTCGCTCCGTGTGCCAGTACTGTAACTACTCGTTCACCGACGGCTGGGGGCAGTTGCTCGAGTACGACGACGTCTACCAGAACGCCATTACGGCGACGGCGACCTCCCAGTCGACCCACGGCTTCCACGAATCCTGGGACGAACTCAGCGACGAACTGGAATCATAGCGGGAACGGATCGGCCCAGTTCTGGTCTTCGACCTGTTCGTCCGTCGCGACGAGCATCGCCTCGAGTTCCTCGCGGATCCGCGCTTCGTCCATCTCGCGGCCGATAAACACCAGCTGCGTCCGTCGGTCGTCGTCCGGCCGCCACTCGCCGATCGGCCCCGCCTGCACCGACGGACCGGCCTGACTGAGTCCGATCACCTCGTCGCGGCCGGCGACGTGACAGACGCCCTTCGCCCGGACGATCGAGCCGTCCCACTCCTCGAGCCAGTCGCCCAGTTCGTCGGGACGAAACGGCTCGTCGGCTCGGAAAACGAACGACGAGACGCCGTGGAGGTCGGCAGCGCGCTGGTCGTGGGCGTGCGAACGGGCGCGTCCACCGTGATCGTGACCGTCGCCGCGCAGCTCGCGTTTCCACCCCTGCGACCGCTTCGCCTCCTCGAAGTCGAACCGACCGGTTCCCAGCACGAGGTCGGGATCGACCTCGCAGTGGCTCGTGCGGACTCGCTCGGCGCCGGGCTGAAGCCGATCCACGACGGCTTCGATCTCCTCGAGAACGTCGTCGGGGATCATATCGGTCTTGTTCAGCAGGAGGACGTCGCAGAACTCGATACTCTCGACGAGGACCTCGCTCAGCGGCCGTTGCTCGTCCGGCTGGGCGTGTTCGGGCAGGGACTCGCCGGCGTCGAACTCCTTCCAGAAGCCGTAGGTGTCGAGGACGGTGACCGTCGTATCCAGCTCGAACAGCTCCGTCGGATCGATCTCGCTCTCCTCGGTCCCCTCCGTGAACACCCGGGCCACCGGGATCGGCTCGCTGATCCCGGAGGACTCGACGAGCAGGTACTCGAACTCCCGGCTCTCCGCGAGTCGTCGGGTTTCGTCGAGGAGATCCCCCTGTAATCGGCAGCAGATACAGCCGTTCGAGAGATCGACGATCCCCTCCTCTTCGTTCTCGCGGGCGATCAGGTCCGCGTCGACGTTGACCTCGCCCATGTCGTTGACGATGACCGCGATCTCCCGACCCGCGGCGTTCGTCAGCAGGTGGTTGACGAGCGTCGTCTTGCCGGCGCCGAGATACCCACTAACGACGGTGACCGGGATCCGGTCGACTTCGGTGTTCGACATGTGATGTCACGACCCACGACGGACGGGCTACTAAATGGCGCGGGTGGTTTCGCTTCCGGGGATGCGATCGCCGTCAGGCGTTGCCAGCGTCGAAACCCCCTTCCCGGGGGCGTTCGTACCGCTAGCACGGACATGGCGACGGCAACCGTCAGCGCCGGTGCGCGGATCCACGTCGGCTTTCAGAACCTCTCGCTCGCCCGCAGACGGCTCTACGGCGGGATCGGGGTCGGCCTTGAGGAGCCGCGGGTCACCATCACCGCCGAGCCGGCAGCGACCGTCGATGCGGACGATCCGCTGGTTCGCGAGTACGCCGAGCGAGCCGTCGACGTGCTCGACGTCTCCGGAGTCGCCGTGACCCTCGAGGAGCGGCTTCCCCGCCACGTCGGTCTCGGCAGCGGCACCCAGATCGCGCTCTCCGTGTTCGCGGCGACGGCAGCAGCACACGACCTCGAGCCGCGGGTTCGACCGCACGCGCCGGCGATGGGGCGGGGCGGACGCAGCGGCGTCGGCGTCGCGACGTTCGAAGATGGCGGCTTCGTCGTCGACGCGGGCCACCCGACGAACCGGTTCACGACTGAGCCGCCGGCGGAGGGGGACTGGACGGTGCCGCCGGTCGTCGCCCGGCACCGACTGCCCGACGATTGGCGGTTTCTGGTCGTCGTCCCCGACGCCGAGCCCGGCCGCAGCGGCGAGAACGAAGACGCGAGCATGCGCGCCGTCGTCGAACGAGCCGACCCCGCCGTCGCCGACGAGATCGCCGGCGTCGTCACCCGAAAGCTGCTTCCCGCGGCCGCCGAGGGCCGGCTCGAGGCGTTCGGCGACGCCGTCGCCGAGATCGGCCGCAAGAACGGCGCCTGGTACGCGGACGCCCAGGGCGGCGTCTTCCGCCCGCCGGCGGGCGAACTCGTCGAGGCGCTCGAGGGGTGTCCCGTGCTCTCCGGCGTCGGCCAGTCGTCGTGGGGGCCCGTCGTCTACGGGCTGACGGATCGACGCCACGCCGCGGAAGCGAGGGCGGCCGCGCGGAAGGCGCTCGAGGGTCGGGGACTCGAGGGGTCGGTCGTGCTCGCGGCGCCGGCGGCGAGCGGCGCGGAGATCGACTCCGGTAGCGGGCGATAGTCACGAAGCGTCGAAGGGAACCGTCGATCAGGAGGAGAATATTCTCGTCTGCGAACAGAGCGCGTATTCAGCAGCCGCTCTCACCTACCACAGCTATCGTCGAGCGATTACGACGGCGAATTCAGTGAATCGAGCTCTCCGACTGCCGGAAGCGTGAACGAGAACGTCGATCCCTCGCCCGGTTCGGAGTCGACCCAGATACGTCCATCGTGGCGCTCGACGATCCGTTGGCAGAGTGCGAGGCCGATCCCGGTGCCGGAATGGTTCTCGCGGCTGTGGAGGCGCTGGAACACCTCGAAGACGCGATCCTGGTTATCGGGATCGATACCGATACCCTCGTCGCGAACCGAGAGCATCCACTTCCGTCCCCGTCTGTCGGCTTCGATGTGGATCCGAGGCGGCTCGGTCCCGCTGTACGCGATCGCGTTACTGATGAGGTTTTGGAAAACCTGGCGTAGCTGACTGTCATCACCCATTACGGGGGGAAGATCCTCGGTCGTGATTTGCGCATCGCTCTCCGCGATCTGCATTTGGAGATCTTCCCGTACGTTCTCGACGAGACTGGCCAAATCGACCGGTTCGAGCGGATCACCCTGTGTATCGACTCGCGAATACTCGAGCAGACCGTCGACCATTTCGCGCATTCGATCCGCACCGTCGACGGCGAACTCGAGGAATTCTTCGGCGTCGTCGTCGAGTTCACCGCCGTACCGGCGTTCGATGAGGGAGAGGTAACTCGATACCATGCGAAGCGGCTCTTGTAGGTCGTGGGAAGCCGCGTACGCGAATTGCTCGAGCCGCTGATTGGACTTCTCGAGTTGTCGTTCGTGCGCTTTCTGTTCGGTCACGTCCTGTACCACCCCGACTGCACGTACCGGCTCGCCCTCATCGTAGTAGAACACTCCCTGAGCGGCGATCACCCGTTGCTCGCCGTCGGCCCGCGTGATCCGGCAGTCGAATTCCCACTCGCCCGTCTCGAAGGCCCCCTCGAACCGTCGTTCCACATCCACGCGATCGTCCGGATGGACGTGTTCGAGGAAGGTCTCGAAGTCCCAGTCGTCGAGCGGTTCCTCGTAGCCGAAGATCCGATCGTGGTGTGGAGAACGAACGGGCGACTCCTCCGTTTGCAGGTCGAGTTCCCACGTGCCCATCTCTCCGGCCTTGAGTGCGAGACGCAACCGCTCCTCGCTTTCGCGCAACTCGCGTATCGTTTTCTCGAGTTTGGCTTCGCGCTCCTTTCGCTCAGTGATGTCTCGGAAGTAGACTGAGAGTCCCGTCTCGGAGGGGTACGCTCGAACGTCGAACCACGTATTGAGCGGATCGGGATAGTACTCTTCGAAGGAGACGGTCTCCTGTTCGGACATCGCCTCCTCGTACTCGGATTTGAACGTTCGTTCGGTCGCCTCGGGAAACGCTTCCCAGACGGACTCGCCGATTAGCGCTCGGTCCTCGGGGTTGATCAGTTCGTGAGCGCGTTCGTTCAGGTACGTGAACTGCCACTCCTCGTCGAGCGCGAAGAAGGCGTCCGAGATGCGTCCGTAAATCTCGTCGAGTTCGGCCTCGATCTGCTTTTGCTCGGTGACGTCGCGGAAGTACACCGATAGGCCCGTTTCGGACGGGTACGCGTGCTCCTCGAACCACGCGTCGAACGGCGGGTAATACCCCTCGAACGAGACGGACTCCTGGGAGTCCATCGCTTCTCGGTAGTGCTCTTCGAACTCGGTTCCCGCTAGCGAGGGGAAAAGTTCCCAAATATTCGCACCCAGTAACTCGTCGGCGTCGTGACCGAGGCTCTCCTCGGCCTGCTGGTTGACGTGAGTGAATTCCCACTCTTCGTTCAGCGCCAGGACCCCGTTGGTGATCCGCTCGTGGATCTCTCGCAGTTGGCTGTGTGCTGCTTTGTTCTCGATCGCCGTTGCGAGTACGTTTGCGACGCTTTGAACGAAATTCGCGTCGTGTTCGGTAAACTCCCGCTCCTCGGTCGAATGCGTTCCCAGAACGCCCCGCGGCTCCTCGGCGGAACCGATGACGACGCTGATTCCGCTGACGACACCGTGCTCGATGAGCAGATCGGGGTCGGAGAACCGCTCCTCGGTACGGTAGTCGGTGACGATGATCGGCTCCTCCGAGTGGAGCGTGTATCCGACTCGCGAGTCGAGAGTCGCCGGGATCGTCGCCTCGTCGACGACTTCATTCTGCCAGCCGACACCGTGCCTGAGAACGACTTCGTCGCCACCGGGCGACAACTCGAGGACGGTCGCGTATTCGACGTCGAGCGTCTCGGCGACCGCGACCGCAGCGTCGTGCATCAACCGGTCGAGGTCGTCCGTTTCGAGCGCCTGCTGTCCGAGTTCGGCAACGACCTCCTGTTGACGGATGCGAGCGTGAACGGCCGAATCTGCATCCGTGTAAGGAGAGGAAGTCATTTAACGCACAGTTTGTGGCGAGATGTATAAGAACTTCCCCCGCAAATTGCGCATTCACCCCCTTCTTAGGTGCTGTGAGGGAATTTGAAAACTATAGTATAGTAGCCACTGAAAGTCAGTGCACACCCGATCGCACGACGGGAGCGCGGGTCGGAGCGAGCGAAGCAAGCGAGAACCGCGCACAGTGCGATCGGTGTGGAAACCGTTTCAGTTGGTACTATAGCGCGATCGGAACGTTCAGGTGTAAGACGGAGACGTTCGAGCGTTCGACGAACGAGGGAGTTTTGTCGCTGTGCGTGCGTACGTGCGGACATGCAGTTTTGCGACGACTGCGGCTCGATGATGAAAGCTGACGGCGACCGCATGGTCTGTACGAACTGCGACGCCTCGAGCGAGCGCGAGAGCGAGAGCGAGTTCGTCTCGACCGAATCGCAGATCGACGACGACGTGATCGAGTCCACCGAGGACGCGAACTTCGAGGGGAAGCCGAAGGCGACCGACGTCGTCTGCGACGAGTGTGGCAACCAGGAGGCCTGGTACACGCTCAAGCAGACGGCCTCGGCCGACGAGCCGCCGACGCGCTTTTTCAAGTGTACCGAGTGCGGAAAGCGCTGGCGTGGGTACAACTGAAGACGCGTTCTCGAGGCGTTATCAACCGTCGTTCGACCCGTCGTCCCAGACGATCCCCTCGATGGTCGCCGTGAGAACGGTGTCTCCGTGGCCGTTCTCGCAGACGACGTCCGCGGTCAGGTCGTAGCGGTCCTCGCGCTTCACGACGTCCTCGTACAGCCACCTGCACGTGATCGACTGCCCGGTGTAGACCGGCTGGCGAAACTCGAACGTCATCGACGAGGCCAGTACCTCGAGGTCGCCGCCGATCTTCGTCGGCAGCGTCGCCGTCAACAGTCCGTGTACCAGCAGTCGTCCCTCCGGATCGGGATCGGTGTGTCGGGACTGGGTGTCCCGCGAGAGGTCGGCGAACTGCCGAACCTCGTCGTTCGTGAACGCGCGCTCGAACGTGTGGGTTTCGCCCTCGGTCGGTCGGGTCATGTGACAGTAACTCGTGATACGCTGTCGCTACCCAGAAAACCATTCGAAACTAAAACACCCCGTTCGATTATTGCTGGTGCGAAAGGAACGCCCGGCGGTGGAGCGTGCATCCGCGAGCAACGCGAGCGGTTTGTTACGAGAGAGTTTCGCTTTCTCGGCATGCTGCAAGACCTCCGGTCTTGCATAGATCGCAAACGCGAAGCGTTTGCTCACTCGCGAAACGGCTCTGCCGTTTCGAACGACACCGCCGGAGCGGGGTGAAACCCCGCGACGGCGGCTTTTTGGCATCATCAGAACCGTAAGCGGTTCTGATTAGCAGTCAGAACGCAACGCGTTCTGACAGCATCAACGGGTTTTACCGGGGTTCGACCGAGTGAGTGAAACGAACGAGGGAGGATCTCGGTAAAAGAGGTTGGGGCGCAACGTTCACAACCGTTCGGTCGAATCCTCAACTGAATGTCCGACGGGCCGCGACTTCCGGGCGTCGAAGCCGACGAGGACGACGAGGACCCCATCATCCTGCACGTCGACGCCGACTGCTTCTACGCCGCCTGCGAGCGACTGCGCGAGCCCGAACTCGAGGACGAACCCCTCGTCGTCGGCATGGGGTACGAGCCGGGCGAGACCGTCGGCGCCGTCGCCACCGCCAGCTACGAAGCTCGCGAGTTCGGCGTCGAGAGCGCGCAGGCGATCTCGAGCGCCCTCGAGCGGCTGCCCCGGCGCGCGGCGCTCGATCCCGACGCGGGCGACTACGATTCCGACCTCGAGTCACCGCGGGAGCCCGACGAAACCGGCCACTACCGACCCGTGGACATGGACTACTACGAGTCCGTGGCCGAGGAGGTTCAAGCGATCCTCCACGACTGCGCCGACGTCGTTCGCGAGGTGAGCATCGACGAGGCCTACCTCGACGTCACCGAGCGCACCGCCTGGGAGGTCGCCGACGGTTTCGCCCGCCACGTGAAAGACCGCATCCGCCGAGAGGTCGGCATCGTCGTCAGCGTCGGCGCGGCGCCTACGATGAGCGCGGCCAAGATCGCGAGCGACTACGACAAGCCCGACGGACTGACGGTGGTCCGTCCCGGCGAACTCCGGAAGTTCCTCGCCCCCCTCGAGGTCGACCTGCTTCACGGCGTCGGCCCCGTGACGGCCCGCGAGTTGCGGGAGATGGGACTCGAGACGGCCGGCGACGTCGCGGCGGCCGATCCGGAGCCGCTGGTCTCCCGGTTCGGCGAGCGCGGGCGGGAGCTCTACGACCGCGCCCGCGGAGAAGACGACCGCCGGGTCGAGCCGAAGGGGGACCCGAAGAGCTTCTCGCGGGAGTCGGCGTTCGCCGAACCGGTCGCCGAACCCGATCCGAAGTACGAACAGATCGAGACGCTCGCAGCGGCCGTCGCCGATCGCGCTCGCCGAAGAGGTGCGCTCTACCGGACCGTCGGCGTCAAGGCGGTGACGCCGCCGTTCGACGTCAACACGCGCGAGCGGTCGTTGCCGGGACCGATCGACGATCCCGACCTCGTCGACCGGATCGCTCGGGATCTCTTCACCGAGTTCGAGACCGAATCGGTCCGGAAACTCGGCGTCAGAATCTCGAACCTCGAGTTCTCCGCCGCCGATCAGGCCAGCCTCGAGGGCTGGGGGCGAACTGCCGGCAGTGCGGACGGGCAGCGGCGACAGAGCGACGGTGGAACGGACAGCAGCGGAACGGACAGTGACAGAACGGGCGAGCAGCAGCGACCGGTGAACGGCGGAACGGACGACTGCGAGCCGAACGAGCGGACGGCGACCGACGAGCGTCGCCCGATCGGCCAGACCTCGCTCGGGGACTTCTGTTGAGCCGTCGTGATCGACCAAAACGAGTTGGTCGGAGTATATTCAAAGTTGAATATCCGTAACACTGAAATTATAACCCCCCAGGTACAACTACGGTGTAAACGGTACCGTCCCCGAGTTCACATGACAGAGGACTTCTACGATCTGTTCGAGATCTCTTCCGACGCCTCCCAGGACGAGATCAAGGACGCCTACCGCGAACAGGTTCGAATCTATCACCCGGACCACAACGACGACTCGCGAGCACGGGCGCAGTTTACGGCGATCAGGAAGGCCTACGACATCCTCGGCGATCCGGTCGAGCGGAAGGCCTACGACCGACTCGGCCACGAGACCTACGTCGCGAAGCGAACCAGCGGACTGCCCTCGCCCGACGTCTGGCGGAGCGACGAGGACGAGGAGACAGACGCCGAGGCGACTGCGGCGGCGGGTGCGTCGCCGGCCAGCAGTTCGGCGACCGGTGGCTCGACCTCCTCGGCGTCGACGACCGGTTCCGCTGCCGGATCGGCGAGCGGCGCGACGACCTCGAGCGAGTCCGCCTCGAGTGGGTCGACGACGAGTGGCTCCTCGCGGACCGCTGGAGCCACCGAAAGCGCCGGGACTGCCGCAGGTTCGACCGCGGGGGCCCGCGATTCGAGAGCGAGCGGCGGAACGAACACCGCGACGGCGGACAAAAGCGCGACCGGCGCGACCGTCGAGACCGCGACGAGCGCCGATTCGACGACCGAAAGCGCGGTCGTCCGCTGGTGGCGACGCCAGAGATTCGGATTGCCGCTGCTCTGGCTCTCGCTGGTCGTCTACGTCGCGGGACTCGGCCACTTTGCCAGCGCGAACGTCGCCGCTCTCGAGCGCCTTCGGACCGAGATAACCGCCGTCGGCGCCGATCCGGAGGGGCTCCGGACGGCGCTCACGAGCGGTCGGTACGGACTCGAGACGACCGTCGGTTTCGTGACCGGCGCCGAACTCGTGGCGCCCCCGCTCGAGCCGATCCAGTGGTACGGCGGGTTGGCGGGCGTCGTCGTCGCCACGATCGCAGCGGTGCTCGTCGCACGGTTCGTTCGCGCGGGCGACACCTGGCGTCCGGTGACGATCGACGAAACCATCGTCGTCGCCCTCGTCGCGGGCACGGCGACGGCGATGGTCGGCGGACCGCTGCTCGCCGGAACGGTACTGATGCCGCTGCTGTTCGGCGTCGTCGTCTTTCGGACGAGGCAGGGATCCGGCTGGACGCCCACTTACCTGTACGTGCTCCCCGTGCTGGCACCCGCAGTCGGGTTCGCCGCTGCGATAACGGGAGACGCCACGCTCGTCGTCGATCTCGTCGCGTTCGTGCTCGTCCCGGTGGTCGGTGCGCTCTGTCTGCCGCTCCGGGCGACGGTCAGGACGCGGTTCGGCCGCTAACCGACCATCGTCGCGACACCCTTCGTCTGGCGGTAGTCCCGGCCCAGAATCGCCTCGAGTCGCGCGACGAGCGCTTCCCGCTCCGTATCCTCCCACTCTGTCGGCTCTCTGATCGGGACGATCAGGAAGCCCCGGCCGCGGATCTCGGTCGCGTTGAGCGCCGCCGTGTCGAGTTCGAGGCGGTGTCGCTGGGTCGTGTACTCCCGGAGGACGTGATCCGTCGCCCGCTCGCCGACCGGCAGGAGAACGTGCGCGTTGATCGCCCGCAGTTCGGCGTCGAAGTACCGCTCGAGAACGTCGTACTCCTCCTCGGTCGGCGTCCGATCCGCCGGCAGGCAGCACATCTGGATGTAGCTACAGAACAGGTTCTCGCAGACGGGTTCGGTCGACGGACCGCTCACGAAGCCGACCTCCCGGAGGACGTCCTGGAGGGCACGGCCGGCGTCGGATCCGGTAAACGGAACGCCGGTTTCGGCACCGCCGTGGCGGCCGGGGTAATCGCCGATCAGGTGGAAGTCCGCGTTGGCGTCCCCGTAGCCGAAAACGGCGGTCCGGTCACCGGGCGGGGTTCGGTCGAAGGGCGGTCGCATACCGAACGGGTTGCTGGTCCTGTCGGTGACGTTCTGCACGGGTGTACGGAAGAAATGAACGACCATAATCGCCGCGGTTAGTCACCGTCACCCCTCTTCGGTGCAGGGTTCGACTGCCCGGTGCCGGGATCGGCTGCAGTGTCCTCCGGTCGCGTCTCGATACGGGCCGTCGAATCGACGAGCGTGGCGAGACCGCGACGCAGTTGCCGTGATACGGCCGAGTCCGAGACGCCGAACCGCTCCTCGAGTTCCACGGTCGTCGTCCGACGGAAGATGTCGAAGTACCCGGCCTACAAGATCGGGTACCTCTCGGGCGATGGACTTATAAGACGACACTGAGTACATGTTTAGGATGTATCAGGTTGGCCACTACGGCGCGTCCCTGGCCGCGTACGCGCCATTCGGTGCCGCCGTCGCCGTCACCGGCCACGAGACGGCTGCTATCGTCGGCGGCCTCGTCTGCGTCTCCCTCTCGACGCTACCCGACTTCGACCATCAAGTGCCGTTTCTCGAGCATCGCGGACCGACTCACTCCCTCCTGTTCGCGCTCCTCGTCGGTGCCGCACTCGCCGCCGGCGCGGCCGTTCTCGTCGACGCGGCGTCGCCGCTCGTCGACGTCGGGTTCGTCGCGTTCGCGTTCGTCGTCGGCGCGCTCTCGATCGTCTCACATCTCCTCGCGGACGCACTGACGCCCATGGGGATCCGCCCGTTCTGGCCAATCTCCCGGCGGCGATACACGGTGAACGTGACACCGGCAAAGAGCCCGGTCGCGAACTACATCCTGTTCGCGGTCGGCATCGGTGCCGTCCTCGCCGCTGGAGGGATTGTTATCGCGATCGGATAAGTACGGTCGAACCGTTCCTCTTGAAATGCCGTTCTTCAGGTGTAATCTCGTCTGAAACGGTTGTTACGTAGGAATTCGAACCTAACGCTGGTAGATTTATTGACTGCCGGTGATGTCGGTAGAGCCGTATCGAATAGAAGGCGCGTATCCCTCATCGCGTTCACTCGAAAGACGGTGTTTAAGAAGTGAGCGGCCTACTGCCACAGCGCGGTGTCCGTGTAGTTCACGAACCGGGTAATCCGGCCGTCGTGGTGTTCGTAGACGTGCGCGAACGGGCTTTCGATCTGTTCGTCCGCCTCGGTCGTGGCCCGGAACATACCCAGGGCGACGACCGTATCACCGCCGTCGATGAACTGATCCGGTTCGACCCTGAAGGTCTTGAACTCTCTCATGGCTGGTTGGAAAACGTTCTCCAGCACCGCAGTGGGGGTCCGGTAGGTCCCGGCAAACATGATGCCATCCGGTTCGGTCCACTCAATGTCGTCAGCCATTCTCGCTAAGACCGAGTCGATATCCCCCTCGTTGAAACCGTCATACACGCCTCGTACTATCTCGACGTTACTTTGTGGAGTTACCGCCATTATTATCACTATCTATAATCAAGAACTCGCGAGGGGATAAAGCTGCCCTGTGCCGGACACTGATTCGTTCAAATAAACCAACAGCACCTGGGAAGATTTCGATTTACCAGACTAGAGCCATAGGGTAACTCGAATCATCCACGAAGAAAATAACCGGCGGAATAGATTGCCCGAACTGATTTGGGTTACAAGTGGTTCTATGCTTAGTAGTCGATGGATCGATCATCCGTATTCAACACGCCGTTCCTGACAGCTGTTGGATGGATTCTCGTCCGCAAGTTACATCGTTCCCCGAAACATAACACGACGTCCTCTATGTGGTCTATAGCGAAAAACCAGCGATCCGTTACGTGCAAGTTCGAACCTAACGCTGAGACTTTTATCAACTAGCGATAATATTAGCAGAGCCGTGCTGAATACAGGGCGCGAATGTAGTAGGAACTACTGTTCGATCAAGCGGTGGAGAGAATTGCTCAGTACAGGACAAGGAGTTACCGTAGAAGCTGTCCTCGTCAGTCTTCTCGCATAACTGCTAACCGGAACTGCTCGAACGACCGAATCACCTCAGCAAACTCGCCGGGATCAACTGGTTTTTCGAGGATTGCATCTTCATCTGCATCATGGTCGAGGTCGCGGGATTCAATCAGACCTTCATCCATTCCGGTGAGGACAATCACTAGAACAGGATCCAGTTCGGGATGGTGTTTGATTTCGTGTAGAACGTCTTCACCGTCCACTTTCGGCAGGTTCAGGTCGAGAAGTACAATGTCCGGTCGGGGAGCGTCCTCGTACTCGTTGCGTTGATAGATGAAGTCGAGGGCGGCTTGACCATCAGTGACCGTGTGGAGTGTGTTTGCGATGTTGCCGTCTGAGAAGGATTCTTCTATGAGGCGAATATCGCCGGGATTGTCTTCTACCAATAGTATTACCGCTTCCGATGACCCGTTTCCCATTGTGTAGCGATGCGGGTCAACGGGTATAAGAGAATTGGTGGGTTCTTAACAGGAAGAATTTCAAGCCTCCAACAGTAGCTATTTCCGCCAATTCTCGTTCACTGAGCAGCTGTCTATGCTGGTTGGTTTCGACCTGAACGTGAGAAATAAACGAGGGTGCCGTGCTGCATACATTCTCTGTATTCAGCACGCCACTCTTGACAGTGTTCGAGTAGAAAACGGAGTTGATGCTGAATAGAAGGCACGAATGCAGTACGACCCAGCGGGCAATTCGAACGATGGGCCGTTACTCGGCCGGTTGGTCGACGCCAGCGGAGTCGCCCGTGCCGGCCTTCCGGCGCAGCCACTCGAGGGTCGCCGCGCCGCCGAGGACGCCGGCACCGGTCGTGAAGCCAGGCATACTGTCGTCCTCGTCGGGCTCGGGCGCACCGCCGTTCGATCCGGTGCCGTCGTTGTCATCACCATCGGCGTCGGAATCATCACCCGCGTCGTCGATATCGGAATCACCAGTATCGGTTTCGCCGTTGCCGTCGCCAGTGTCTCCGCCGTTCAGTTCGCATCTCTACACGCCAATTGATTTAAAAGTGGCAATTTCAGCAGCAGCAGTCGTCGTTGTCAGCCGTGTTGGGACCACCGGAACCGATTTTAGGTGACGTCAGGGTGAAATCGAGTCCTCGCTTCCAGAAACTGCGCTTCTCAATGCGGCGGAAGTCCTCGCAATTGGAGGCCTCATCGGCCTCGGTATCGGACTTCTTGTCCGCAGTATCGGTGCTGTCTCTCAAAAATATCCACCTGACGTTCTCTTTCTATTCCCCGTCGAGATCGTAACTTCCCGTACTGAGGTGGTCTGATATGTGTTTCAGCTGTCTCTAACACAGCCGAGGAATGTCCATCAGCAGAAAAATGTCTTAGCAGAGCGGCTGAACTGAAAACAAATCCCCGAGACGCGATGCTACGACGAGAGCGCGTCTCGAGACGCTGCTGCGGTCGATCGGCTCCGCCAGATTCCGACGACGAACGCGACGAGGAGAGCCAGCGCGACGACGAGGTAGAACTGGTCGAGCGCGGGGCTGAACGTCATCACGGCGCGTCGTCCGAGGTAGGTGACCGCGAGCGCCAGCACGGTCGATCCGGCCAGCAGTCCGAGCAGCGGGCGGTCGTCGAATCGCCACCGACCGACCATCGTGGCGACGATGACGGACGCAACCAGCGCGAGCGTCACGGCGTACTGGAGCAGCTGGATGGTTGGACCGTAGTTCGTCACGACGCCGAGATCCGTCGGGCTGAGCGCGACGTGCAGCGGCAGCGCGACGAGCCCGAGTCCGAGCGCGCCGGTGACGTGTGTGGCCGTCAGCTTCGGCGCCCAGACGAGGACGGTCGCGACCACGAACATCGAGAAGATGAGCACCGCGGTCCAGAAGTGGAGCGAGAGGATCTCCATCTGGTACTGGAAGACGGTCTCGCGGCCGAGGTACACCTGGACCGGCGTCAGGAGCATGCCGAGAACGACCAGCGACGTCACGTGCCGGTCGACCGACGGCGAGCGCCAGGCGGCGAGTGCGGAGCCGACGATCGCGAAGCCGGCGAACATCGCGACGAACCGGTGGAACCACTCGTAGAAACTGGGAAGGTTCGCGGGCAGCAGGTTGTACGGCCCGGCGTCACACTGGGGCCAGTTCGCTTCGCAGGCCAGTCCCGAGCCGGTCGCCTTCGCCGCGACGCCGAGCAGGATCGTCGCCGCGACCAGCGCGAGCGTCGCTGCCAGCAGATGGGGGAAGCCGAACCGAGCGATCAGCGGACGGAGTCTGTGACCGGAGGTGTGGCTGTGGGTCGACACGGGCGTTCTGGCGGGGGTTAGAACCACCCGTACTTAGATTACCCGAGACGAACCCGGCCCCGGCCGGATTCGCCCCGCTCGCCGGACGGAGACCGAACGGGTTCGTCGGATTCAAGGGTCACCCACGCCAGCACCCGACATGGACAAGCGCGAGCGACTCGAGCGCTACCTCGAGACGCACGAACTCGAGTCGGTCTGGTTCGCCCGGCCGAACTCCTTCGCCTGGCTCACGGGCGGCAACAACGTCGTCGACCGCGAGGGCGACGCCGGCGTCGCTGCCGTCGGCTACGACGGAGCCACCGCTCGAGTACTGACGAACAACATCGAGGCCGACCGTATCGCAGCCGAAGAGCTGCCGGACCTTGCATCCGACGCCGTATCGATCGAGGAGTTTTCCTGGTACGAGTCCTCGCTCGAGGACGCCATCGCGGCCCGGACCGGCGACGAGCGAGCGGCCGCCGATATCGACGTTTCCGGGATCGAGCGCGTCGACCCGACGGAACTGCGCCAGCCCCTGACCGAGCGCGACCGCGAGCGCTATCGCGAGTTGGGACGACAGACGGCCGCGGCCGTCGAATCGGTCTGTCGCGAACTCCAACCCGAGGACACCGAACACGAGGTCGCATCGGCGCTCAAAGTCGCACTCTCGGCGCGCGACATCGAGGCGCCGGTCGCGCTCGTCGGCGGAAGCGACCGCGCGACGCGATACCGCCACTACACGCCGACGGAGGCCGAACTCGGCGACTACGCGCTCGTCTCGGTCACGGCCGAGCGCGCGGGACTGCACGCGAGCTGTACCCGTACCGTCGCCTTCGACCCGCCGGAGTGGCTCGAGGACAGACACCGCGCCGCGGCCCGCGTCGAGACTACGGCGCTCGCGGCGACGCAGACGGCGGCGACAGACGGCGAAACGGCAGGGGACGTCTTCGGCGCGATCCAGGACGCCTACGCTGCGGTCGGCTACGGCGGCGAGTGGGAACACCACCATCAGGGCGGCGCGGCCGGCTTCGCCGGTCGGGAGTGGATCGCGACGCCGGGACACGACGCGACGGTCGACTCGCCGATGGCGTACGCCTGGAATCCGACCGTACAGGGCGCGAAAAGCGAGGATACGGCACTCGTCGCCGCCGACGAGATCGAGGTGCTGACCGCGACCGGCCGGTGGCCGACGGTAACCGCCTCGGCGGTCGACCGCGACATCACGCTCGAGCGACCGGCCGTGCTCGGACTCGAGGAGGACTGAGGACGGTTATTCCCGAGCAGGACCGTCGGTTTCGTCCTCGTCCGGTGGCTCTTCGACCTCCGTATCGGCCGCGGCCGTTTCGATCTCGACGTCGTCCTCGAACGAGACGGAGTCCGCCTCGTTTCCGTCGGTCGCCGTCGGGGTCGTGTCGTCGACGGTGATCTTGACCGGTTCGAGGTCCTCGTCGAGCGCGGGCGGTTCCGCTGACTGACGATCGAGGACGCGGTCGAGCGTAAAGATCGTGTTCAGTTCCCGCTGTACCTGGTCGACGACGCCGCCGACGAGTTCGCTCGGCTGGATCGCCGTGTACTCGTACGGATTGTTACCGGCCCCCTCGTTCGCGCGCTTTTCCCGGCTGACCCGTTCCTCTTCGTGGAGTTCGGCGAGCGCTTCCCGAACGGTGCTGGGGTAGAGTCCGGTCCCTTTTGCGACCTCCTCGGAGGTGCTGCCGGGGCTCGCCAACAGGTGGACGTAGATCTTCGCGCGCGTCTCCGTGTCGAGAATCCACGACAGTAGGTCGACGATCCGCTGGTCGACTTCCTCGACGGCCGCGCTCCGTCCGTCGTCCGTGTCGCCGACGAGATCGCCCGCCTCGAGCGGTTCGTCGTCTCCGACTCGCTCCTCTCCCGGGTGTTCCTCGGTGTCATCTGAAGCCATGTCTCCTCTCGGAGGGACGAAGTCTCCGTGCGGGGTTAAACCTTTGCGGGGGCATCTATCGTCGCCGCGGTCCGACGAATCGGTCGAGGTTACGCCGCCGCGACGCGGTAACGTACGGGTGCCGAGTTGACCGCGAACCGAGCGTCGCGCGGGTTTACTTTCGCTACTCGAAGGCGGCCGGGTCGGCCTCGAGCGCCCGCATCGCGAGCCAGCAGTTGGTTAGCGGGTGGTAGCCCGGTTCGACCGCCGTTCCGCGGTTCGGTCCGTCGCGCTCGTGGTCCCGAGTCAGTCGCTCGTACCAGTTGCCGTACCGGGGGTTGCGCAGGTGCTCGAGCGAGTACTCCCAGAGGCGGTCGTACCACGAGCCGTAGGCGTCGTCGTGGCGACTCAGCAGCGCGCTGGCGCCGATGGCCTCCGTGTGGACCCAGCCGTACTTGTCTGCGACGATCGGCTCCCCGTCGGCGTCGACCGTGTAGTAGAGCCCGCCGTACTCGTCGTCCCAGCCGAGCTCGACGGCCGCGTCGAACAGTTCGAACGCTCGCTCGAGCAGCCACTCCTCCGGTCGGTAGTCGGCGAGCAGCGCGAGCAGCTTCGCCCACTCGGCGTGGTGGCCGGGCTGATACCCCGGCGGTCGGAACTGGTGGCGCGGGCTGTCCTCGTTGTAGGAGAGATCGGGGCCCCACTCCTCGGTGTAGTGTTCCCACAGGAGGCCGTCGGTCGCCGCCGTGATCTCGCGGGTGAATCGGTCGGCGATGGTGTAAGATCGCTCGAGGAACCGATCGTCGCCGGTGGCCTCGTACGCCGAGAGCAGCGCCTCGCAGGCGTGCATGTTGGCGTTCTGCCCGCGGTACGCCGAGAGTTCCCAGTCCGGCGTCGCCCGGTCCGCGTACAGTTCGCGATCGGGCTCCCAGAAGCGCCCCTCGAGGACGTCGAACGCGCGCTCGAGTTCCGCGCGCCCACCGGGAATTCCGGCCTGCGTGGCCCGCGCTCCGGCGAGCAGGACGAACGCGTGCCCGTAGCAGTGTCGCGTCCGGTCCCTCGCCTCACGCCCCTCGAGCAGCCAGTCGTACCCCTCGCGGTCGTCGTCCCAGTGATCGTTCGCCAGAAAGCGCAGGCCGTGTTCGGCGGCGTACCGACACCAGTCGGGACCGTCGGCGAGAACGCCCAGGCTGAAGTTGTGGACGCCCCGCGCCGTCGCGACGAGGTGTTTGGTTCGGGCGTCGTAGACGTGCCCGTCGCGCTCGTCGAGTTGCGCGACGTAGCCGCCGACGGCCGTATCGATACAGCCCGGGTAGTAGAAGTTCAGCACGTCCCGGAACTGGTGACGAAGCCCCGCTCGAGTCCGGTAGATCGTCATGCGAATCGGTACCGAGTACGATCACATAGTGATTCTGGGTAAGCGGACCCGGGTTCATCGGACCAGTACTGATGCGTGTCGAACATCCTACGCCTTTTTCCGGGTCGAAAACGGTGTCGACGGTATGGAATTCGGTATTCTCGGCACGGCGGGAATCGCTCGGAAGTCGGTGATCCCCGCGATTCGGGCGAGCGAACACGGCGTCGGTGCGATCGCTTCCCGCGACGGCGAACGGGCTCGAACGACGGCGGACGAGTTCGGCGTCCCTCGAAGCTACGACGCGTACGAGGAGCTCCTGGACGACGCCGGGATCGACGCGGTCTACGTCCCCGTTCCCAACGCGCTTCACGCCGAGTGGACGAAACGAGCGGCCGACGCCGGTCTGGACGTCCTCTGCGAGAAACCGCTAGCGGTCGACGCGGACGAGGCTCGCGACGTCGCCGCGTACTGCGACGAACGGAACGTCACGCTCATGGAGGCGTTCATGTACCGCTACCACCCACGAACCGAACGCGCGATCGAACTCGCTCGCGAGGGACTCGAGGACGTTCGCTCGCTCTCCGCCTCGTTCAAGTTCGCACTGTACGACGATCCGGAGAACGTCCGCCTGAGCGAGGAACTCGCCGGCGGATCGCTGATGGACGTGGGCTGTTACGCCGTCTCCGCCGCGCGCCAGTTCCTCGGGGAGCCGGACCGGGTCTACGCCTACACCCACGACTCACGGAACGCGGGCGTCGACACCGAACTCGCGGGTATTCTCGAGTACGACGACGGATCGTCCGCTCGGATCGCCTCGGGTCTCGACACCCCGAAGGTCCAGCGGTACCGCGTCGAGGGGCCGAACGGCTGGATCGAGGTCGCGGACGCCTTCGACGCGCCGCTCGAGAAACCGCTCGCGTTGGAGTACCGAATCGACGGGCGACACGCCGTCGAGACGTTCGACCCCGTCGACCACTACCGGCTGGAGGTCGAACACTTCGCTCGCTGCGTCGAGGAGGGCGTTCGACCGCGAACCGACGCCGACGAGGCGATCGCGAATATGCGAGTGATCGACGCGCTGTACGAGAGCGCCGAACGCGGCGAGCCGGCCGTGTTATCCGAGCGCACTGACGGGTAGTCGGAACAGTCCCACCGACAGCGGATCCGGAGGTGTCGCGTACGATCTCGCGGATCGACGGCGAAGCCGGCTTACTTCGCTTCGAGAAGCAGCGATTCGCAGAGCGCGTCCGGGCCCTCGCCTTCGAGCAGTCGACGCTGTCTCTCGGCGCCGCTCTCGCCCTCGTAGACGCGCCTGATGCCGTCGATCCCCAGTCGCTTGCACTCGCGATCGACGAGTTCGCCGAGGTCGACGGTGCCCTCGAGGTCGCGGTCGACGAACGCGGCGTCGCGACCGTGGCGGATCGCGCGCCACTTGTTCTCGTCGAGTAGCTCTCGCCGGTGTCGGCGGCCGGGCGTCCCGTCCTCGTACTCCTCGGCGAGCGCCTCGACGAGCGCGTGGGCGTACTCGACGAACGCCATCACGACGTCGGGGTCGGCCTGTCCGTCGGGCGCACGGAGTTCGACCGTCCCGTGGGCCGTGTGGGGTCGCACGTCGTACCAGAGTTCGCCGCGGTCCTCGATCGCGTCCGTCTCGAGCATCCGTCGCTCGAACCGGTCGAACGCGTCGAAATCCTCGAAGGCGGTCGGCATCCCCGTGTTCGGCAGCGCCTCGAAGATCTTCGAGCGGGCGGACTGGAGTCCGGTGTCGAACCCGTTCCAGTACGGCGAGTTCGCCGAGAGCGCGAGCATGACCGGCATGAACCAGCGCAGTTCGTTGGCGATCCAGACCGCCTTGTCGGCGTCGTCGACGCCGACGTGGACGTGGACGCCGGCCGTCGTGTTGCGGTGCTGCGGATACTGAATTCGATCGAGCTGCGAGCGGTAGCGGGGTTTCTCGGCGTGCTCGAGTTCGCGCCACTTCGCCAGCGGGTGCAGGCCCGCCGCGGCGATGTCGTAGCCGTGACGGGTGGCGTACTCGATCAGCGCTCGGCGGACCTCGAGCAGACGCTCGCGGGCGTCGCCGGGCGTTTCGATACGCGGCGTCTGGGTCTCGATGACGCACTTGAACAGTTCGTGATCGAGCCGATTCGCGAGAATTTCCGGCGGCTCGTGTTCGTAGACGAGCTCGTCGGTGCCGCTCGTCGGGCGGCCGCGCTCGTCGACCACGTAGAACTCCTCCTCGATCCCCAGTGTACCCATGCGCGTGAACGATTCCGGCGACCCGCGTTCCATCGGTGCCCAGTTTCGGCCCCGGAAGTAAATACGGTTTGGAGTCGGCTCGAGCCGCCGGATTCGTCACCGAAAACCCACGCGGCGGCCGTCGACAGCGTCCTGACCGGCTCGTCGCCGCTCAGGAGGAGACGGTTTCGGCTTCGGACTCGACGTCCGCCTCGCCGTCCCGAAGCTTGAACTTCTGGACCTTGCCGCTGGGGTTCTTGGGGAGTTCGTCGACGAAGTAGTACCGCCGCGGTCGCTTGAAATCGGCGAGTCGGTCGCTGCCGACGACGAACCCGTCGAGATCGCTCGCCGAGAGATCCCCGGTCGCGACGACGTACGCCGCGATCGTCTCGCCCCACTCCTCGTGCGGTTCGCCGACGACGGCGGCCTCTTCGACGCCCTCGTGGGAGAACAGCGCATCTTCGACCTCCGCCGGATACACGTTCTCGCCGCCGGAGACGATCATGTCGTCCTTCCGGTCGACGACGTAGAGGTAACCGTCGTCGTCGAGATAGCCGAGGTCGCCGGTGTAGTACCACGTCGTTCCGTCGGCGTCGCGCAACGATCGTTCGGTAGCGTTCGGACGGTTCCAGTACTCGCGCATCCTACACGGGCTGGCGATCAGAATTTCGCCGATCTCGCCGTCGTCGACTTCCCGATCCGGATCCGCGTCGGGTTCGACCACGCGCAGTTCGTGATTGAGCGCGGGCAGCCCGGCACAGCCCTGCTTCGAGCGCTGGTCCTCCGGCGGCTGGAACACGCCGGCGGGTCCGATTTCCGTCATTCCGTAGGCCTGCACGTACCGCTCACAGAGGTGCTCCATGCAGTTGTCGAGCACCTGTTCCGGCATCGGCGCCGCACCGTACAGGCCGATCCGCAGCGACGAGACGTCGACGTCCGCTTCGGCGGCGGCCAGCGAGAGGGCGTTCCAGGCGGTCGGCGCGGCAAACAGGACCGTGACGCCGTGGGTCTCGATCGCTTCGAGGGCCGCCTGCGGTTCGAACTCGTGGTGGATGACGGTCGTCGCACCGCGGTGAATCCGCGGAAACAGGTTACAGTGGAGTTCGGCGCAGTGATACAGCGGCATCATCGACAGTCCGACGTCGTCGCGGGTGAGGTTCATCTCCGCGATACACAGGAGATCGTGTTCCACCATGCTCCGGTGCTCGTGGACGACCCCCTTCGGACGGCCCGTCGTCCCCGAGGTGTAGATGAACGCGTACGCGTCGTCCTCTTCGACGGAAATTCCGGGTCGCTCGCCTGACCCCGACTCGAGCAGCTCGTGGAACTCGCGCGCGTACTCCGGCGCGTCTTCGTCGACGTACACGTACTCGTCGACGGTCTCGAGGGCCGAGCGGGCGCCCTCGACCGCCTCCCGGGTCGCGGATTCGAACAGGAGCAGTTCGGCCTCGGCGTCGTCGACGATGTACTCGATCTCGCCCGCGGGAAGGCGGAAGTTCAGCGGGGTGAACACGGCGCCGATCTTCGCGCAGGCGTAGACGGTAAGCGCCATCTCCGACCCGTTGTGGAGGACGGTCGCGACTCTGTCTCCCTTCTTGATACCGACCTCGAGCATCGCGTTAGCCAGCCCGTTGACGCGCTCGTCGAACTCCGCGTAGGTCCAGCGCTGGTTCTTTCGCGGATAGATGATCGCGTCGCGATCGGGATACCGATCGACCGACTGTTCGAGCGTCTCACCGATCGTGGGATGTTCGCTCATGACACGCTACAGTACCACAACACCTCATATATTCGTTATCGAAGAATCGGTCGGCAAAAGGTAGCGCTCGAACGCATCTCCGACGGGTTATCGGGGACGGGCGACGATCCCGAGGTGATCGGTGTGATACTCGTCGAGACGTCGCGTCTCGAGCAGCTCGTACCCCTCGGCCAGCTCGTCGCGAACGTCGTCGAACACGCCCTCCGGGTCGCGCGTCACGTCCTCGCTTCTGGCCTTGACCGCGAGCAGCAGTCGGCCGTCGTCGGCGAGGAACCGGCGGTTCTCGAGCGCCACCCGGGACTGTCCGCGGGTCGCGACGTCCTGGACGATGACGTCGACATCGGACTCGACGACGTGGGCGTAGCTCTCGGGTTTCCGCGCGTCCTTGAGCAGCGGGAAGAGCCGCGGCCGGGAGTCGGCCGCCTCGAGCAGGTCCCGCGCCGGCCGGGCCGCGAACTCGACGGCGTAGGTCGGACCCGCGAAGTCGGCGACGTGACTCACCGTCGTTCCGCTGGCGGCACCCAGATACAGCACCGTCTCCTCGTCGCCGCCCTCGAGACCGGTTTCCATCTCGAGGTCGAGCATCGCGCCGAGTTTCGACCGGTTGGGGTTCCAGGCGCGCCACTCGCCATCGGTCGGTTCGCCGTACACTGGTTCCCCGCGCGTCGCCAGACGGGCCGCTCCGTCGAACTCGTGGCGCTCGATGCCGGCGGGTAGCTCGCGATCACTCATCGCCGTCACCCCCGGTCTCGTCGGCTCCGTCGTCGACCGTCCGGGCCTGGATCGTTTCGATGCGCTCGGTGAGTTCGGCCTCGAGTTCGGGCTTGCGCTCGCCCGAGTAGTGGTCGACGCGGGTCGCGATAGAGAGCTTGCCGGCGAGTGCGCGAGCCGCCGACCCCCGGTTTTCGGGGTGCGTTCCTCGCACCGCGTCGTGCGTGTAGATGATGCCGTGCTTCGGCGAGGGTGCGTGACCCCGAAGGTGGGCGAACAGGGCGTCTTCGGCGCCCAGCACCTGGACCGTGCCGCTCGGTTTCTTCGCGAGGTTCTCGAGACCGCCCGCGAGCGAGATCAGCCTTGCCGCGAGCACCGGTCCGGCGAGGGCGGCGAGGTTCGGCGCGACGGTCGGCGTCTCCCGTTCGACGTACTCCCGTAGCTCCTCGCCCTCCTCGGCGAGCGAGACGACGCGCTCGGCCAGCGAGCGGACGCGAGGGTGATCGACCTCGCGATCGGTCTCGGCTACCAGTTCTCGAGCGTAGGCGACGCCGGTTCCCGCGTCGGGATCGATCGTGCCGCCCCACTCGGCCAGCCGCTCGGCGAGTTCGTTCGCCGTCCGATGACAGTCGTCCATCGCCCGGATCGCGTGGACGAGTTGGCGGTCGTCGGCCCGTTCCCGCCGTTCGACGGCGGAACGAGTTGCGGCCGTCGTCGCCTCGTGAAGCCGATCGTAGTACTCGTCCTCGTCGCTCGCGAAGCCTGCCTCGAGCGCACGGCTCGGCCAGTCCGCCGGCTCCGGAGCCGTCCCCTCGGCGATCGCGGCGGCGCCTGCCTCGAGATCGTCGGGCTCGAGTCCCGCGAACCAGCCCGCGTCCGCGGCTGAATCCTCTGTCATACGTTTCTCTTGCATCTCGCGGCCGTAAGTCGTTCCCGATCCGGTGGCGCACCGCCGAACGCGTCGACCGGCTACCGGTCCGGGCTGACGATATCGTCGAGATTGCCGATCGTGACGTCGTGACCCTCGCTCTCACCCGGCAGAATGTCCCCGAGTGCGGCGCCGAAGGCGCCGGCCGTCCAGATGACCGTGATTCGGGCGAACGCCTCCGCGCTCGTCGGACCCTCCACGAAGATCCGGCCCCACATGACCATCAGTCCGGCCGCCGTGAGGAACGAGATTCCGAGGACTCCGACCAATCGCCGGGGAACGAAGCCGAACAGCGGCTTCGTCACGCTCACCTTTCGAATATCGGTCCAGTAGATCAGGCCGGTCGTGAGCAGGAGGATAAAGAGGACGTTCGAGAGCAGAAAGAGTGGGACGCCCGAGACGGTGACCGCTACGAAGTGCTCGGCGATCTCGAACACGCCGTCCTCGACGAGCAGCGGCAGCGCGAGGAGAATGCTGCCCACGAATGCCTCGGCCATGTCCCGGGCCGTGTACTTCCGGATCCCGTTCTCGACCGCGTTCACCCCGGGAATGCGTCGAGCCACCCGCATCGTCCGCCGAACCTGCTCGCGCTCAGCCGGGTCGTCGACGAGGCCTTCGAGTTCCTCGAGGTGCTCGAGCAAGTGATCGACGTCGGGCTCCGACGGAAGCTCCTCTCGCTCGAGGGGCGGGTCGTCGTTCTCGGTTCGCTGGTTCGTACTGGACATCCAGCAACGACATCCGCGACCGGCGGGAAAAACACGTCGACTGCGCTCGAGGGGACGGGGCGGTGCGGCCGGTTCAGACCCCGAAGGTAGCCCGCAGCATGTCGCGGGTGCCCGGTCCGAGGCCGACGGCGACGACGGCGATCATGAGCAGGTACGCGAACCGAGGGCTCTCGTCGAAGATCTCGTCGTTGAAGAGCGCGATCACGACGACCGCTGCGGCGAGTTTCACGAGCAGGAACGGCCAGGCGGCGCCGGTGACGCTGACGATGCTCTCGGGGAGGACTGTGCCGGTGTAGGTGACGATCGCGTCGTTGATCGGGTGTTTCGGAACGAGGTTACGCGGCAGACCGAAGACGGTCGCCCAGTCGAGGCCGATGACGTTCGCGACCCCGTCGACGGCGTGGGCCCAGATGACGACGACACCCATGAGCCGGGTGCCGCTGTTGATTTCGGGGGCGAAGCGATCGATGACGACCCAGGTGATCGCCGTCGCGATCGTCGCGCCGGCGAGCGTCGTCGCCAGCAAGCCGCCGTGGAAGCTCGCGTACGGTTCCGCGTACGCGAGGTAGCCGAGATAGCCGACCGTGATCGTCAGCGCGGCGGTGCCGATGCCGAACAGCGGGTACTCGTAGCCCGAGACGTAGTCGTTTCTGTCGAGCCAGACGGACGAGACGACCGCGGCGAGGGCGATCAGGAAGACCGTGAAGTAGATGAGCGGGCTGATCAGGAGGCCGGACCACGGGAGTTCGATCGCGAGTTCGCCGGTCTCGCGGTAGGCCGCGACGTTCGCGTCCTCGACGACGCGCAGCGCGCCGCCGAACAGCATGAACGGGAACAGGCCGTAGAAGCCAGCTCGGTAGCGCTCGATCTCGAGGCGTTCGATGATGAACCCGATCCCGATCAGCAACAACAGCAGCGTCGGGATATAGCCGGCATAAGAGACGAACGTGTATCCCGGCGAGGCGGTCGGACCGGCGTCCGCCGGTGCCTCGCTGCAGGGAACTTCCGCGCCGTCGGCCCAGGCGACACAGCTCATGTCCTGAGCGTCGGCGACGACCGGCCCCCAGTAGTACTGCCAGATGAGATCGACGTACACTCGCTGCGGGAACAGCAACGCGAGGGCTGCGACGCCGACAGCGAGAGTCACGACGGCCGCGGTCCAGACTCGCTGGGCCCCGTACCGTTCGATGTACTCGTCCATAACCGATATCCGTTGGAGCGACCGCTTACCGTTTCCGGTTTTCAGTCCGGGAGAAACGGAATCTTACGCGTCGATCCGGCGGGCGGCCTCGAGCAGTTCGTCGTGGATCTCGCCGTTCGAGGCGACCAGTCCGGCGCTGTCGTGACGCCAGCGCTCGCCCTCGAGATCCGTGACTCGCCCGCCGGCCTGCCGGACGAGGTGGACGCCGGCGACGGTATCCCACGGGTTCGCCCGCAGGTTCGTCGTGATCCCCTCGAGCGCACCCGAGGCGACCATCGCGAGTCCGAGCTGGGCGCAGCCGAACCGGCGCATGTCGCCGAAGCGGGTAACGATCTCTCGGTTCGCGGCGGCGTACTGGTCGCGGTGGTCGAAGTCCCACCAGAACGTCGGCGAGACGGTCGCCGCCTCGGGGTCGCCGCAGTCGCTGACCGAGATCGACTCGTCGTTCCGGACGACGCCGTCCGGACCGCTCCGATAGCCGTCCGAGAGGGCCGGACAGATCGTCGCGGCGCCGACCGGTTCGCCGTCGACGACCGCCGCGACGGCGGTTCCGAACGAGCGGATCCCCCTGACGAAGTTGTTCGTGCCGTCGATCGGGTCGACGATCCACGCCGGCCCCGTCTTCGGAACCTCCTTCAGTTCGTCCTCCTCCTCGCCGACGATGGGGTCGTCCGGAAACTCCTCTCGTACGACGTCGATCACGGCCGCCTGGGCGTCGCGATCCGCCTGCGTGACGACGTCGGTCTTGCCGTCCTTCCGTTCGACCTCGAGCGTCGTGCGAAACGCGTCGCCGGCGATCGCTGCCCCCGCTCTGGCCGCACGAGCGGCGACCTCGGCCCGGCGAGCAGCCTCGTCAGAGTTACTCATTGCCCAGCCTGAGGGGGCCGGCGTCAAAAGGTGTCACGTTTCGTGTCAGTGACCGATCGTCGGCGTCGGCGACTCGAGTCCGGGAGCCGTCGCTCGAGAGTGAGCGTGTCGGAGAAGTTTGCGAGGGCAAGAGGTGCTCTCTTGCCGCACTGGTTGCCAGTGCGAGGGGAGGGAATCGAACCACCACCGGGAACCTGCGCTTCGCGCAGAACCCCGGCGTCATTCGATCCCTCCGTGCATTTTCGTTCGGCGCGGGATGCGCCTCACTGCAATGCGAGGGGAGGGAATCGAACCCACGAACTCCTACGAGAGCGGATCTTGAGTCCGCCGCCGTTGGCCGCTTGGCTACCCTCGCACGCATGTGATCGTTCGAGAAAGGCGTATGAATAGTCTGCGGTTTGGCTTACGCCTGCGGGCGCTGCTCGAGCCCCTGTCTGCTCGAGGAACCGTCGCTAACCGGTTCGGAGCGATACCGCGTTTCGCAGTTGTGGCACACGTACCCGCCGTCGACGTGTCCGAAGAGTCGCTCACCACAGCCCTGACACGCCCCGTATGGATAATTCATCTAGTCGAATATATTAACGATGCGGATAAATACTTTTCTTATGATATGTGGATTTTCGTGACTGTGTATTCCGGCCGCGGGACGGTCTCTCAGTTCGCCCGTTGGGTAGCTGAATACGAGCTTTCGCCATCACATCGGGCAGTTCCGAACGGCGAGCCCACTCGGCTTTATAGCGGACAACCGGAGTAATGCTCTAACTTTCTATATGTCGTACTGCACCCCAAGGCGACGAGCGAAAGTCATCCTATGCTCGAGAACTGAACTAACAGTGAGATGCGAGTCCTATCGTCCGCACGCGCCGTCCGATCCACCACCGATCACCGATGACCGACCACACGAGAGATCACAGCGTTGCGCCGCCGACTGCGGGCAATCCGACCGGCTGGAACCCGGCCCGCGGCGAGTCGAACGGCTGGGAACACGGAACGCTTCGACGCGCCGTCGTCCACGGCGTTCGTCTGTTCAACGACGGCGCGTTCCACGAGTCTCACGACTGCTTCGAGACGGAGTGGTACAACTACGGCCGCGGCACGACCGAGAGCGCGTTCCTTCACGGGATGGTCCAGGTCGCCGCCGGCGCGTACAAACGGGCCGACTTCGAGGACGACGGCGGCATGCGGAGTCTCTTCGAGACGGCGCTGCAGTACCTGGAGAACGTGCCGAGTGACTACTACGGCGTCGACGCGATCGAGGTCCGGAAAACGCTGACGAACGCCCTCGAGGAACCGTCGCGGATCGACGGCTGGCAGATTCCGCTCGACGACGACCGACCGGCTGCACGACTGCTCGACTACGAGTTCGTCGAGTCGCTCGAGTAGCGAGCGCGCCCTCGAATCCCGCGTCGTCCCGTGCGTCGCCTTGCGACACCAAATCGGATCCCTGTGGTTTCAGCGACTGTTCTTCCGGACCGAATCGCATTTGAGGCCGAAGTTCGTAACACAGGTAATGAAAGTTGCACAGCTCGGGTCGGGAACGCCGGAAATCGCAGTTGTCGGGGGGATTCACGGAGACGAACCCTGCGGCGTTCGCGCTATCGAGCGGCTTCTCGACGAGAACCCGACCGTCGACCGTCCTATCAAACTCGTCGTCGTGAACGAGGAGGCACTCGAGCGACGGGTACGGTTCGTCGACGAGGACCTCAACCGCGCGTTCCCCGGCGATCCGAACGCGAAGACCCACGAAGGACGACTCGCTCACCAACTCGTCGAGGAACTCGAGGGCTGTCTCTCGTTCTCGATGCACTCCACGCAGAGCCACGCGGAACCGTTCGCTATCGTCAACGAGGTGACCGAGACGGCCAAGGAGATCTGTCCGCAGCTTCCCGTCCAGGCGATGGTCGAGACGAGCAACTTCGCGGAAGGACGGCTCTTCTCCGAGATCGAAACCCTCGAGGTCGAGTGCGGCCTTCAGGGATCGGAGACCGCCGCACAGAACGCGGATCGGCTCACTCGAGCGTTCCTGACCGCCGTCGGCGCGCTTCCCGGCGATACGGTCGGCCGCGATCTCCCCGTGTACCGGCTCGTCGAGTGTATCCACAAGGATCGGGCCGACACCTACGAGGTCTTCGTCGAGAACTTCACGGAGGTTGACCCCGGCGACGCGTTCGCCGCCGCCGACGGCCAGAAACAGGTCGCGAACGAGCCGTTCTACCCCGTTCTCATGTCCTCGAACGGCTATCAGGACGTCTTCGGCTACGCCGCAGAAAAGCTCGACGTCCTCTCGACCTCGAACACGGCGGAGTAACGGGTACGTACGCACCGGTTCGGTTGAGTGCCGTCTCGAGAGCGTTCGCAAGAACCGACGACTAGAGGGGGTCTCCCGAAGAAGCGGCGTTGACTAGTGATCGTCGTGGTCACCGTGGTCGTCATGATCGTCGTGGTCGTCTTCGTTCTCGAGGAATTCGCGGACCTGCTCGTTGTAGCGCTCGAGTTGTTCGATCGCGGTATCCGGGAGATTGTCAGCGGGCGGCTCCAGGCCCGGTTGTTCGGCCGGATCCGGCCAACCGACGACGATAGTGCCGACCATTCCGGTTTCCTCGTGCGGGGTACAGACGTAGTCGTAGACGCCGTCCACCTCGAACGTTCGTTCGAACGTCTCGCCGCCGTCAGCTAACAGTTCGCTCTCCCAGGGATCGGCATCGTCAGGGATTCGCTGTTGGCTCCCGTGGGTATCCGGATGGTAGGCAACGGTATCGTGGCTTCCGCTCTCTAGCACCCACTCGACGGTGCCGCCCGGTTCGACGTGAACGACGTGTGGGAGAAAGTGTTCGCCGCTGTCGTTCACCGTCATCTCGATTTCGATCTCGGATTGGGGTTGGCCCAACTCGTGATCGGTATCGTGACTGTGATCGTGGGAGTCACCGTCCTCCTGGTCGTGCGAGTCATCGTCGCTCCCGTCGTCCGCTTCGAGAGTCTCCTGCTCGTCGCTCTCCGTTTCCTCGTCGAGACATCCCGCAGATGCGAGTGTGAGAATTCCGGCGCCACGCGTTAACACTCGTCTCCGAGAGGCGTTCGAATGAGCCATTTGTCTACCGGTGTTTGAAACCAGACGAAGAAAAAAACGAGTT
Source organism: Natronococcus sp. CG52 (assembly GCF_023913515.1). Lineage (NCBI taxonomy): Archaea > Methanobacteriati > Methanobacteriota > Halobacteria > Halobacteriales > Natrialbaceae > Natronococcus > Natronococcus zhouii. Next base: position 1,780,373 of record NZ_CP099391.1, on the reverse strand, counting down.
AAATCATTTGAAGTCATCGACCAGAATCAAACGGATCGTTCTACCGGTGGCCGGAGGGCTCTTCCGAGATTTCGTATCAGACGAGATGGAAGACTGCCTCGGCTCTCACGACCCGCTGGGAGTCGGAACCGTCACGAGCGTCCGAGATACGGGCGATTTCTACCGATCCGGTGGATTGATACGCCGGCACCTCATTCTTCGGAATGATGACAGCAATAGGACTCGTCGTCGCCGTCCTCGCGGAGCTGTTCCCGAACGGGATCAGCCACTACGCGATCGGCGGGCTGCTGGTCGGAGTCGGGACCGCCGTGATCTACCTCGGGACCGGCATCCCCGTCGGGGCGAGCACGTTCCTCGAGTCGACGCTCTCGTACGGCTCGAGTCTCTCGCGGTTCCAGCAGTATCGTCCCTCCCGAGACTGGCGCGTCGTCTTCACGCTCGGAATCGTCGCCGGAGCGGCGATCTACGCCGCCACGTTTCAGAGCGGGCTCGTCGGGAGCTCGCTCCACCAGCCCGCAACGGCGGGCGAATTCCGGGAGATCGGCGGCTTCACGATCTGGCTGACGGACGTCCAGCCTTGGCGGCTGTTCGTCGGCGGCATCCTCATCGGGATCGGAACCCGTCTCGGGAAGGGCTGTACCTCCGGCCACGGCGTCTGCGGCGTCGGATCCGCCTCGAGCGCATCCTTCGTCGGCGTCGCGACCTTCCTGTTGATCGCGATCGGAGTGGCTCAGTTAGTACAGGCGCTGGGGGTGAGCCCGTGATGAGCGGGATTCTCGCGCGAGAATCCCGGAGAAGCGAGCGGAGAGCAACGCGAGCCGCGGGATTTGAGCAGCGCGAAAATCTCGGAACAGTGAGCGATGAGCGAAGCGAACCGCGAGCCGCGAGCCACGAACACCGACGACACCGGAGGTGTGAGCAATGAGCGCCGAACACGAGCAACACTCGCTGTTCCTGCCGCTGGTCTTCGTCGGCGGGCTGATCTTCGGCTTCGGACTCGGCTTCAGCCACATGGCTCAGCCGGAGGTCGTCCTGAATTTCCTGCAGCTTTCGGATCTCGGCCTGCTGTTCGTGATGCTCGGCGCCGCGGTCGTGACGGGAATCGTGTTCTTCGGCGTCAAGCAGTTCTGCGGTCGGGCGCCGCTGACCGGCGCAGTCTACGGCCGTCGGCTGAAGACGCTCGACAGGAACGTGGTCGGCGGCGGCGGCATCTTCGGCGTCGGCTGGGGACTGTCGGGGATCTGTCCCGGCGCGGCCTACGCCAGCCTCGGCGTCGGTAACATCTTCGTTCTCTACGGCATCGCCGGCATGTTCGTCGGAGCCTACGTTCAGGGATTCTGGCGGTCGGCGCGCGCCGACAGCCGCGCTCCGGCGACGGCCGCCGACTGATTCCGGACGGCTTCTTCTCCGCCGGTCGTCCTCCCGCTCGAGCCGTCCCGGCCAGCGCTCGCGCGCCTCTCGACCGGTCTGACGCGCTCGGAACGGTCTCGAACGGGACCGAGCCCGGCGTGAAAGACGGTCAACAGAACTGCGACGACGCAAGGCCTATCCCGTTCACGGCCATACGACCGGTATGGACTTCCCACCGAACCAGGGTCTCGATCAGGAAGAAGTCGACGAGCAGGTCGCGGAGACCATCGAGGAGAACGACGTCGTTCTCTTCATGAAGGGAACGGAACTGATGCCGCAGTGTGGCTACTCCCGGAAAGCGCTCGGACTGATCGACCAGCACCGCGACGAGTACGAGACGGTCGACGTTCTCGAGTCCCTCGACGAGTACCGCGCGGCGCTGTCGGAGCGCAGCGACTGGGAAACGATTCCGCAGACGTTCGTCGACGGCGAGTTCGTCGGCGGCTCTGACATCCTCGAGGAACTCGAGGAACGCGGCGAGCTAGCCGAAACCCTCGGCGACGCAGAATAGATTGCCCACCATCTGAGTTAAATTTATTCGTGTGGGTGGTTTTCGGAGTTAATAGCAGATCATATAAGCCACGCGTCCGTACTAGAGGGTAGCGACCGTCCCGCACACCTTCCCACCTATGCCCACAGAGGAATCCAGACACGTTTATCGGCTGCACTCGACCCTCGAATTGCCCCTCGAAGATCTTCACGACCACATCGACGAAGCAACCTTCCCCGAGGGAATCACGGACGTAGAGATTACCCGACGGAACAACACGCTCATCCTGAAAGCCGTCTCCGAGGACGACTCGGTGAGCAAGTACACGCCCACCGCACAGCTCAAGGCGAGCGTCACCGAGAACCGCGTCTACGAAGAAGACCCCGACGAGCGGCGGAACACCTTCCGCTGGGACGAGGAAGAGGAGGAGATCGAATCCGAACTCGTCGAATTCGCCGCGTTCAAGGGCGACCGCGAGACGGTACTGCAGAACTCGCTGCTGCAGTACGAGATGTTTCTCGTTCTCTGTGAGATCGCCGAAGCCGCCGAGAAGGGAACGCTGACGGCAATTTCCGAACGCGACGGCGACCTCGACGCGACGCGAATCGTCGAAGGCGAGCCGCGTCCGGCCGACATCGAAGTCGTCGAGGGACCGCGAGACGGCGGTTCGGGCCAGGGCGGCGTCAACTGGCGCGACAACAAGTTCATCACGGACTAAAAACCCCAGCGGACCGGTTCTTCGCTCGCCGAGAAAATCGGTGTCAGCGTCGGTACCGATCGACGATAGACGTATCGCCACCGTCGCCGTACCGATCCCATGGACGATCCGAGTACGTACGGGATCGTCGGCCGACTCGCGGTTGCAGCGTTCGTGATAATCGCCCCGACGATCCTCTTTCTGGGACTGGTTCGGGGACTCGAGCGGTTGCGGGACGACGACCTCATCAACGAATGGGCGCGCAGCCGGGGCAACGGGAACGAGATCACGACGAACGATGACGTCCTCGCCGTCCTGGGCGGAGGACTCGACTTCGAACGCGCCGGTACCGCGAACGTCCACTGTCCCGCGTGCGGCGTCGCGAACCGAACCAGTATGCGGTACTGCCGCGAGTGCCTCACTCGCCTCCCCTCGTAACTCGAGTAGACAACTCAGCGCGCCTCACGATATCAGTCCGGCTTACGACACGCGACGAAACTCTCCGTTACCGCACGTACAGTCCGCAGTGACGCCGATCGGACGGATCGTTCCGTCCGGCTTCTGCTCCGAAACGTACACCGAGTCACAGACCTGACACACTGCCACGACCTTCGAAGCGGATTCTGCTCGGCTCATACATCGGTAGATGGCCTCGTCGCGCTTCACCATTGCTCCAACGTGATTTGGGCGGCAGATGAGCGCTCACCTCCCGTCTAGCCGAGACGGTCACTGGATTTCGGCGGGTTCACCGCCACAGTACACCGCTTCGACCGCTCGAACGGCGGTGATATCCTCGAGCGGATCCCGGCCGAGCGCGAGCAGGTCGCCGCGGTTGCCGGCATCGAGAGTCCCGATGTCGTCGGCGGGAACGGTTTCGGCGGCAACTCGGGTCGCGGACTGCAGTGCTTCGTGCTCGTCCATGCCGATCTCCTCGACGAACAGTTCGAGTTCGAGGGCGTTCTCGCCGTGCGGGACGAGGTCCGGACCGAGGAAGTCCGTCCCCGTCGCGATGGGGACGCCGGCCTCGTAGGCGCGCTCGACCGAGGCGAAGTGGGCCTCGTTGGCTCTCCGGGCCTTCTCGAGTCCGTATTCGGGGACGCCGTGGTCGCTCCCTTTCTCGATCAGGCGGTACACGATCGAGAGCGTCGGGACGAAGACCGCCCCGGTTTCGGTGAAGAGGTCGAGACACTCCTCGTCGAGGGAAAAGCCGTGTTCGATGGTGTCGACGCCGTTTCGCAGCGCGCTCTTGATACCGGGCGCACCCTGGGCGTGGGAGGCGACCGGGATACCGACGCGGTGGGCTTCCTCGACGAACGCCCGGATCTCGGCGTCGGTGAACTGGCTCTGGTCGGGCGCATCTTTCTCGCTCAGGACCCCGCCGGTCGTCATGATCTTGAGGACGTCGACGCCGTCGCGGATGCGCTTGCGGGCTTCCTTCCGGCACTCGTCGGCGCCGTCTGCTAACGTCGAGAGCGACTCGTCGGTGTTCGTCATCCACTCGTAGGGCAGGTAGTGGGCGTCGCCGTGGCCCCCGGTCTGGCTGATGCTCTGTCCGCTCGTGAAGATCCGGGGGCCCGGAATGGTCCCTTCGTCGACGGCGTCGCGGAGACCGATTCCGGTCGTCGAACCGACGTCCCGAACGGCGGTGAACCCCGCCGCGAGGAGATCCCGGAGGTCGGCCGTCGCTCGCGCGGTCCCCAGTTCCGAGGACTCCGTGATCCAGGACAGCGGATCCATCTCGCGCATCCCCTGAAGGTGGAGGTGAGCGTCGATGAGCCCCGGGGTGACCGCCGGATAGTGCTCGCGGTCGACGCCGTCCGGCGCGCCGACGTCCTCCTGCGTGCCGACCGCGTCGATGGTTCCCTCGTCGTCGAGAACGATTCGTCCGTCCTCGAGCGGTCGCTCGTCCCGGCCCGTGATGAGCACGTCCGCGTCAACAACTCGCATAGGGAGCCTTTCGAGAGGGATATCATATCTCTTGTGAGTAAAGAGGGGAGGCCGCTCCCTTCCCCAGGCTACGCGACGAAACCCACTCACCGTCCGTTTCCGGTTTCGCGTCGAGAGTTTCGCTTCGAAATACCTTTCTCGTCCTCCTCGAAACGGCCACCGTGAACGAGGATCGACTCCAGTTCTGGGTGCTCTACCTCTCCCGGTTCGCGGAAGGGTTCGGATTCATTACGCTGATCACGCTACTGCCCTCCTACATCAACGCGCTCGAGCCGACGGGAACGACGATCCTCGGCGTCACGATCGGCGCCGGCCTCATCGTTGGCATGTACACGACCGGCTTCACGCTCGCCCAGACGGCCGCCGTCATCCCGCTCGCCTGGGCCGGCGACCGTTTCGACAAGCGTCTCGTCCTGCTCGCCGTGCTCGCGGCCGGGGTCGGCGCCTACGCGCTGTTTCCGCTCGTCGACTCGAGCGCCTCGTTCATCGCGATCCGCGGGCTTCAGGGGATCGCCGTCACGGGCGCCGGGCTGATGACGCTCTCGCTCGTCGGGCAGATCGCCACCCTCGACACCCGGGCGAACTACATCGGGAAGGCGAACGCCGCGAGCTTCGCCGCCTCGATCGTCGGCAGCCTGAGCGCGGGCGCGCTCTACGAGGCGTTCGGCTTCGGGCCGATCTTCGCGATCATCGTCTGTATCATGCTCGTCGCGTGGCTCGGCACGTTCGTCTACCTCGACCCCGACGAGACGCGAATCTACGGCTTTCCGTTCACCGACCTCGCGCTCAACCGGCGGATCCTCACCGTCTCGAGCTTTCGGTTCCAGTACGCGTTCTCGGTGACGCTGGTCCGGACCTGGGTGCCGATCTTCGCCGGCGTCTCCGCCGCTCAGGGAGGACTGGCCTACGGCGGACTCGCGGTCGCGCTCACCGTCGTCGCGGAGAAGTTCACGAACATGTGCTGTCAGCCGTTCACGGGACGGCTCTCGGACGGCTACGGTCGCGCGCTGTTCGTCTTCGCCGGCGGCGCCGCCTACGGCCTCGTCGCGCTGCTCGTTCCGCTCTCGCCGGCGATCGGCGCCGCGCTCGAGTTACCGTCCGAACTCGTCGTCACGCTTCCGGCGGTCCTCGCGGGCGCGAGTTTTCTCGTACTGCCGCTCGAGTCGATCCCGGCTCAGTTTTCGCTGTTCGGCGAGATCTCGCCGGCATTCCTTCCGCTCGTCGCGCTCTCGGGCCTGCTCGGCGTCGCGGACAGCTTCCGCGAACCGGCGAGCATGGCGCTGTTCGCCGACGAGGGGACCGACGAAGGTGGCGTCGCCTCGAGCTTCGGCATCCGCGAACTCGTCTGGCGGCCGGGCAGCGTTATCGCGCCGCTGCTCGGCGGCTGGCTCATGTACGAGGTGAGCATGGCGTCGGTCTTCTACGTCGGCGGCGCGTTCGCGCTGACCGGCGTCGCGACGTTCTTCGCGGTCCTCCTGTCGGCACACGGCCGCAGCGCCCTCGTCGAGTGGTAACTCCGATCGTCGCCGCCGCTACTGATTCGTGACAGGTGAACGACGATCCACCCGATGGGAGCGATCGGTTCAATCCGGGGTGGAACGGGTCAGCGGAACGGTCGGCGAAGGCGAGTCGTTTCGGGAGAGGGACGCGCTGAGTTCCCGGTCGAGTTCCGCGTCGACGTCGGTTACGAGCTGTATCGACTGCCCGTCGACGGTGGTGATCGTGAGCTGTGTCTTTCGGTGACGCCGCAGCCCGACCCCGTCGAACGCGGCGGCGTACCGGGGACCGTACGCGGCGATCACCAGTCCACACCCCGTCGCGAGGGCGAACAGCGGCAGCGAGACGCTCGGTGAGACGACCGCGGCGGCGACGAACGCGACGAGCGTGAAGACGCCGGCTCCGACGAACAGCTGTCGATTCGCCTGTCCGTTCCCGGTCGCCCTGCGGACGCGCTGGGTCGACACGACGGCTACGGCGGTCGCTGTCGCGAGAACGATCGTAAGCGAGCCATCGATCAAGCCGGTTCCCGAGGCAGTTCCGACGGCGACGAAGAGGAAAACGAGTGCGAGAAAGCCACCGATCAGCCCCGCCAGAACGGCGTCGCCGGTTCGGTACTGGTACTCCCACCTGGGTTGTGGACGACTCCGGACCGAGCTAATGTACTCGTATCTGACATCCGTGAACGCACCCGTCTCCGAGACGCACAGCAGCCGTCGGTCGGTGAGGCCGATGGTCAGCCGTCCCGGCGTGAATCCCTCGAGGAGTCTCCCGGTAGTGAGAACCCGCACTGATTCGTCGTCGACCACGTGACTCGCGAACCGATCTTCCGCGGGCATCGTTGTCCGTTCGTGGGCCGGCGATCTACAAAGTAAGCCACACCTTTCACGAGGACGAGCGCGCGGCGATACACGGCCCGGCAGAGCGTTGGCGGCTCCACGAGCGGTTCGATCCGTCGAAGGCGGATAGCCGCCCCGATGCGGTTTTCTGACGTTAGACCACCATTATATAATACTTTCACGGTGTTCAGTCTGCTGATATTGTAACCACATCCAACATGATCGAGTCGTTAAAGTATCTGTGTCAGTTCGCGCGGCTGACCGGTATTCCGTGAAATACCGATCTCGGCGGACGTTCGTAACGGGTATCGCCGGAGGAATCGGTTCGAGGACGACAGCCGCGAACGGTGACCGAGAGCGACCGCCGAGGCGCCGCCAAACCGGCTCGAGAAACGGACGGCGGAGGACCGGGAACTACGCCGTCGGCGAGGGACGGACGACACTGGTAGCGATCGAATTCTCTTTTCCGTGCGGTCGACGGCCGACGAGGTACGACCGCGTTATCCCGTCGGCTCCGGTTCCTCGCGACGGCGACCGGGAAGCACCGTTGCGCCCGGCAGCAGCCGTGCGATCCGCGTTACGTAGCCGAACTTGAACAGGCCGAACTGCGAGAGGACGCCGAGCGCGACCAGTCCCAGAAACGGCGGCGAGGTGACCTCGAACAGCAGCGGGTCGAGCGTCAGCGACTGCTGTGCGGCGGCGAACTGCTCGAGCGTCAGCGACCGGGAGGCGAACGCAGCCCCGACGATCGCGGTGATCACGACCATCGTCCACTTCGTGAGGAGCATCCCCAGGAACGCGGCGACAAGGCCGGCGGCGAGCGCGACACCCCACTCGAGGTACCACTGCTGCTCCAGGACGGCCGGTGCGACCACGGCCATCGTGAGAATCGTCCCGACGACGAAGCTCATCAGGGCGACCGCAGCCGACAGCAGCAGGTAGCCGAGGAGGCCACCCGCGAGCGCGCCGAGGAGGACCGGTGCTCCGGCGGCCGCCACGCCCTCGAGACCGAGCGCGCCGCCGACCGACGGACCGACGAGGTAGCCGCCGCCGCCGCCGAGGAAGAGTCCCAGGATCACGACACCGTACACCGAGAGCGCGGCGCCGGAGAACAGGAGTACGACGCCGCCGAGAACGAGACCGATCGCAACACCGTCTATCATGGACTGCCATACCCATCAAAAATATATAAATAGTTTGTTTCTTGAATTTCTGGCCGGTTCGGAGCGGTAGCTGACGTCTCGAGCGCCGGAGCGACGAAATTCCCGTGGGATCGTTTACAGAGTGGTCGTGTGGGTGATACGACCCGTCCGAGGTTCCGTCAGAGGTTTCCGGTCCCAAAAACGGTTTAACCGTCCTAATTATATCTAATTACAGTACGATGACCGAGAACTTTCCCGACTACGTCGACGTCAACTACGACGACGGTGACGGCGAGGACCCCGAGGATTACCCGCACATCAACGACAAGATCGAGAAGGCGGTCGAAGTAACCCGGCAGGGACTCGAGCAGTACGAGAACCCCGCGGTCATGTGGACCGGCGGGAAGGACTCGACGCTCGTCCTCTACTTCGTCAAGGAAGTTGCCGAGCGCTACGACCTCGAAGTACCCCCGGCGATCTTCATCGACCACTACCAGCACTTCGACGAGATCCACGACTTCGTCGACAACTGGGCCGAGAAGTGGGACCTCGAAGTGATCTACGCGCGCAACGAGGACATCGGCGAGTACGTCGAGGCGAACGACTTAGAGCCCGGCGACGACATTCCGGTCGACGAACTCTCCGAGCACAACCAGCACCACGTCGACAACATCCTCGAGTACGAGGAGGACACCTTCCCGTTCCTGCTCGACACCTACGCCGGCAACCACCTGTTGAAGACGGTGGCGCTCAACGACGCGCTCGAGGAGTACGACGTCGACGGCATCCTCTCGGGCGTCCGCTGGGACGAACAGGAGGCCCGCGCCGACGAGACGTTCTTCTCGCCGCGCCACGACCCCGACATCTACCCGCCCCACGACCGCGTCCAGCCCATCCTGCAGTTCGACGAGGCGGCCGTCTGGGAGGCCTTCTGGAACTTCGTCGTTCCGGACACCGTCGAGGAGTTCCCGGACGAGGGCTACGTCCCGGAAGGGAAAGACGACCTGCCCAACGACCTCGAGCCCGAGGACACCCCAGTCTCGCCGAAGTACTGGGAAGGGTTCCGCTCGCTCGGCAGCGAGATCAGCACCGAGAAGACGGTGGACGACCCCGCCTGGCTCCAGGACCTCGAGGGAACGACCGAACGCGCGGGCCGCGCCCAGGACAAGGAGGACCTGATGGAACGCCTGCGCGACCTCGGCTACATGTAGACGGACGGCCGACCGCTCTCACACCAGCGATTCGATCGATTTTCTGCAGTACGCCGACGAATGAGACGACTTCGCTCCGACGTCGATCACGCGAACGATCCGATCCGTCTCCGCCGATCGAGCCCCGAGTCGGCGGTTACAGGGTCGCCCGGTGCTCGCCGTACTTCATGCCGATAACGAGCATGATCGCGCCGAAGAGCACCATCGACGGCGCGACCATCATCAGGACGGTATCCGTCGCCATCACGTTCGAAACGAGCATGCCGACGATGCTGATCGCGATCAGTGCGATAAACGTCGCCGCCGTCGTTGGAAGATCGAACTCCATGCCCGACGGTTCGATTCGGATTCCCAAATGAGGTGCGGAACCGGCAGTTCGCTCGCGAGGAGTGACAGAAAGACGAACACGTTACCGACGCGCGTCGCAGTCTATTGCGACGGGCGGACGAGGTTCGCCAGCGCGACGACCAGTCCGAAGAACCAGCCGAGCGGGAAGGAAACGCCCAGCCACATCGCGGCGTACGCCGCACCTTCGAGTTCGTAGTTCGCCCGGAGGAACTCGTTGAGTCCGCCGACGACCAGGACGTTGTCGAGCGCCCAGACGGCGAACTCGTAGCTGGGCTCGAGGACGATTCCCTCGAGCGACGGCGTGACGAGCGCGGCGACGACCGGCGGCAGGAACAGCGCCGTCATCGCGAACGGGTACGCGAACAGGACCGAGACGGCGCGGCCCCCGAATTTCGAGCAGACGGCGGCGAGCGTCGTCGAGACGGTCGCCACCGCACTCGCCGCTGCGATCGCCAGGAACGGTCCGAACTCGAGCTGAATGTGTGCGATAACTGTCAGTGTTCCCCAGGCGAGAAGCGAGATCGCGGTGACGCCGGCGATACCGAGTCTGGTCCTGGTCGAGTCGAGTTTCGTGGCGTAGTACCGGGTTGCGAGGCCGACGACAGTGAGCGGATACAGCAGGACGAGGCCGAGTGCACCGAGCGCACCCCAGCAGTAGTAGCCGAACTTCTGTACGAGCGTTTCGGGCTTCCACTTTCCCATGACGGAGTGGCCGCGGCCACGCTGCCTGGGGAAGACGAGTTCCATCCAGGCGCCGTGTAACCGCTGGACGTCGGTCCTGACCGCACCGACGACCCCACCACCGCCGCTACGGCGTGAGCGAGTTGACATACGGAACGCAAAAAACTACTGAACCGTAAGCTTTCCTGCTTATTCTCTCCAGTCGAGAGGTATACCGACGTCTCAGTTCCAGGGACCGAACTCGGGATCGACCTCGCGTTTGGTCTCGCCGATCGAGTCGATCGTGTCGATATCGTCCCGGTGGAGTTCCAGCGCGAGCGACTCCCAGTTGTCGCGGAGGTGCTCCTCGCCCGTCGCCTTCGGAATCGCGGTGACGCCCTTCTCGCGCAGCCAGGCGAGGCTCACCTGCGCTTCGCTGACGTCGTGTCTGGCCGCGACGTTCTGGATCTCCGGCTGGTCGAACACCGCGCCGCGGGCCAGCGGCGAGTAGGCGACGACGTCGACATCGTAGTTCGCACAGGCCTCGCGAAGCTCCGGCTGCTGGAGCAGCGGGTGCAGTTCGACCTGGTTCGCCACGATCGGCGCGTCGCAGATGTCGATGGCCGCTTCGAGTTGCTCCGGGAGGAAGTTGCTCACGCCGACGTTCTCGATCAGACCCTCGTCGTACAGCTCCGAGAACGCCGCGAGCGTCCCCTCGGGGTCGTACGTCCGGGCCGGCCAGTGGACGTACAGCAGGTCGACGGCGTCGACGCCGAGTCGGTCGAGACTCTCCCGGGCCGTCTCGAGAACGTCGTCGTACGCCAGGTTCGAGGTCCAGATCTTCGTCGCGAGAAAGACGTCCTCCCGGTCGACGTCGGCGCTGGCGATCCCTTCGCCGACGGCCGACTCGTTGTCGTACGCCTGCGCCGTGTCGATGTGGCGATAGCCCGTCTCGAGGGCGTTTCGAACGCTCTCGGCACACTCGTCGGAGTCGTCGTTCTGCCAGGTTCCGAGCCCGATCATCGGCATTCCGTTCGTGGTCGGACACGTTCCCGGCGCGATCGCTTCCGCGTCTTCGATTCCCATGTGCGGAGGGAGGAACAGCGCGCGAAAATGGGTTTGGGTTGCGATCAACGGTTCGGGAGCGAGGGTCGTTGCTCGCACGGCCGATTCCAGGGCCGCTCGCGCTCGAGTGCGCTGCTTCCTGCGAGGACGGTGTCGTCCTCGAAGCGTCGACCTCGCGTGCGAACCGGAACCGCTCGCGACGGGAACGCGGCTGCTGATTCCGGATAACCGAGACGAAAGCCCACGGCGTTAGCCGCGGGAGCAGTCACTGGTACATCCGCAACGGCTGGGCCTGGGAACTCTCGTCCTGGCTCATCTCCTGCATCTGCTGTGCGAACTGTTCCCGTTTCTCTCGGATCTCCTCCGCGCGGTCGACGAGGTCCGAGACGTCGATCGAGACGCCCGTGATCGGTGCGATCCCCTCCTCGAGCAGGACGCTCGCCGCCTCCGGATCGGGGAACTGCCGGCTGGAGCCGACGATGAGTCCGAGGCTGTCGTCCCCCCGCTGTGCGGCGCGGTTGAGCAGCGCTCCCGTCGGACCGCTGACGACGCCGTCCTCGGGCGGGACGTCGATGCCGTGTTCCTCGAGCGTCTCGGCCTCATCGCCGGTAGCGATGCCGTACAGCGACGGTTGTCCGTCGCGTTCGGTGGGGAGCCCGCTGAGGTAGATCGGACGAACTCCTCGCTCTGCGATCCAGCCGGTCACGCAGTTGGTGACGCTGTCGACGGCGTTAGCGCCGATCGGCGCGTCGCTCTGGAGCGCGAACAGGTCGTGCTCCTCGCTAACATAAATTCGAACGGGGGGCAGTACCTGTCCGTCACCACCCCGGTAAACGCCGATCCGCGGCAGTCCGTCGCAGTCGACGCTGGCGTAGTAGTCCATCTCGAGTTCTCTGACGAGGTGGTCGGTCGCGATCTTGCCGACGAGTCCGACTCCCGGAAACCCCTCGACGAGCGTCGGGTTCTCGAGCGTTATCTCGGGTCCCTGGAGCTGAATCGCTGCCATACGGTGACAATTGCGAGAGAGTGGCATAAAGACGACGCCGGCGGCTCGCACGGGACTGCCGTCGGTGCTGGCGCTTCGAAACCCACAAGCGACAGGCGATCGAACCACGAGGCGATGGAGCCACTCGAGCGGTATCGACCGATCATCGACGATTTCGAGGCGTTTCTCGCGGCCTGCGACCGACCGCTCGGCAACGCGGTCCGCGTAAACACGATCAAGTCCTCGGTCGAGCGAGCGACGGCCGCCCTCGAGGAGGAGGGCGCCGACTACGAACAGGCCGACTGGAACCCTCGCGTCCTGCGACTCGAGACCGACTCGCCGGGCTCGACGTGGACGTCGTTTCACGGCTTCACCCACGGCCAGGAGGAGGTGTCGGCGGTGCCGCCGGTCGTCCTCGACCCCGAACCCGGCGAGCGCGTCTGGGATTGCTGTGCCGCACCCGGCGGGAAGGCGACCCAGCTCGCGGCGCTGATGGACGACCGCGGCACCGTCGTCGCGAACGACAACAACCTCGGTCGAATCTCGGCGCTGCGCTTTAACGCCGAACGGCTCGGCGCGACGAGTCTCGCCGTGACGAACGACGACGCCCGCAACTACTCGCTCGAGCGGTTCGACTTCGACGAGTTCGACCGCGTGCTCGTGGATGCGCCCTGTTCTTGCGAGGGAACGATCCGAAAGAACCCCGACGCGCTCGACAACTGGTCCGAGGGCCACGTCTCCTCCGTCGCGGGTATCCAGAAGGGAATCCTCCGCCGAGCGATCCAGGCCACCCGCGAGGGCGGGACGGTCGTCTACTCGACGTGTACGTTCGCGCCCGAGGAGAACGAGGCCGTCGTCCAGCACGCTCTCAACGAAGAGAACTGCCGCGTCGTCGACTTCGACATCGGACTCGAGCGCTCGACGGGGCTTACCGAGTGGAACGAGGAGACGTACGACTCGAGCCTCGAGCGGGCGGCGCGGATCTACCCCCACCAGAACGACACCGGCGGGTTCTTCGTGGCGAAGCTGGAGGTGACCGCCTGATGGCGGACGAACGCGCGGACGACGCGGACCTCGAGCAAAACGACGGGCAGCGATTCGATCGGCTGCCGGAAACCCCGTCCGAGCGAACCGTCGAGGGTCGAGTCAGCCGCGAAGAGGTCGTCGATTACTTCGCGGACCGCTTCGGCATCCCGTTGGAGACGTTCGACGACTACACGTTCTGGGAGAAGGGTGCCGGCAAGATCTGGATCTACCGGGGCGAGGCGCCGACGCCGCTCTCGATCGAGGCGATCGGGATGACCTGCCTGCGCACCCGCCAGGAACACTGGAAGCCGACGACGGACTTCGTCCAGCGGTTCGGTCGGTACGCGACCGACTGCGTGATCGACCTCGAGCGCGAGGAAGCGAGACGGTTCGCCGCCGGCGAGGATCAGGACCTCGAGTGGTGGGACGGCGACTGGGGGTATCTCGTCGGTGCCCACGAGGTCGCCGGCGAGCGCGAACCCCTCGGCGTCGGTCTGTACGTTCACGGCGAACTGCGCTCGATGGTGCCGAAGGGACGACAGCGGGAGCTGTAGCGACCGGATCGACGACCCCGAATACCGTACCGCTTCCCCTCGTTTCTCGAGTACAGCAGTAACTTTGATGACATCTAACCGGTGATTTTTCTGAACGGTCAGCCAACGGGTAACCGTGTCAGAGAACGGTAAGCCGCCGTCCCGGAGGGTATTTCTCGCAGCGACGAGTGCGGCTGCGCTCGCGGGTTGCACGTCGTTGTCCGACGACGGGGGCGAAGAACGGGAACCGAGCGACGACTCCGCGCCGGCGGACGACGGTGACGCGGACCAGGAGCCGGACTGGGAGCATCCCACGGGATCCCCGCTCGAGCCGTCCGTCGAACCGGAGCCGCTCGTCACCGACCTGACGGTCCCCTGGGACCTTGCGTTCACTCCGACGGACGACCTCTTCGTCACCGAACGCGAGGGGCGCCTGCTGCGGTTCGAGACCGAGGCGGTGCTCGAGGCTGGAGGCGACCCGCTCGACGCGGCGGACGTCTCGGACGAGGATCGGCGGGACCTGCCGGGCGACCACGCGCAGGGCGTCGCCGTCCACCCGTCCTATCCCGACCCGGCGTTCGTCTACGTCTACTACGGCTCGAGCGAGGACAACCGCGTCGGCCGATTCGACGCGACCGCGGACGACCCGCTCGAGACGCTCGAGGTGCTCGTCGAGGGAATGGAGGGCCACCACACGATCGGCGGGCGTATCGCGTTCGGTCCGGAGGACGACCTCTGGATCACCGACGGGACCTCCGAGGAGGATCCCGCGCAGGACCCGGGTCGACTCGGCGGAACGATTCTTCGAGTTGGGCCGGACGGCGAGCCCTCGGCCGCGAATCCCGACCTCGAGGATGCCGATCCGCGGGTGTTCACCTACGGCCACCGCAATCCCCAGGGATTCGCCTGGCTGCCCGACGAGACGCCGCTCTGTACGGACCACGGGCCGACCGGGCGGGACGAAATTCAGCGACTGCAGCCCGGCGCGAACTTCGGTTGGCCGGTCGTCCAGGGCGGCCCCGACGACGAGGAGTACGAGAGCTACGACGATCACGACGCCTTCGAGCCGCCGCTGGTGAACACCGGGCCGGAGCTGACCTGGGCGCCCGGCGGCTGCGTCTTCTACGAGGGCGACGCGATTCCCGCGTGGCGACACCGATTACTGGTCGCGAGTCTCCAGGAGACGCATCTCACCGTCGTCACCCTGCTGCCGTCCGACGCCGAGGAACCGCCGCTGGACGGGGCGTCCAGGCGGTACGACGACGCGTGGCTCGACGGTGCGTACACCGCCACCACCCATCGCGTGCTGGACGACGAACTGGGACGGATTCGACACGTGACGGAAGCGCCGAACGGCGACGTGCTGGCGGTCACATCGAACCACGACGGCGGGCCGGGGCTCGATGATGGTGATTCGTTTCCCCGCGATCGGGACGACGTGCTGGTGCGGCTTCGAGCGGCGTGATTCGGCGACTCTCGCTCAGGGATTCGTTCAATCTACTGCACAAACAGGGGTTCTATTTAATTGAAAGCTGGGTGAGGGTTGCGAACGTGGATACACAATGGATGGCACGATGAAAGCGCTCACCTGGCACGGCGAACAGGACGTCCGCGTCAGCGAGGTTCCGAAGCCCGAGATCGTCAACCCGAACGACGCGATAATCGAGATCACGGCCACTGCCATCTGCGGCTCCGACCTCCACCTCTACAACGGCTACATGCCATCGATGCGGGAGGGAGACATCGTCGGTCACGAGCCGATGGGCGAGGTGGTCGAAGTCGGCGACGAGGTCGAAACCTTGGAAGAGGGCGACCGCGTCGTCGTTCCCTTCACGATCAGCTGCGGCTCCTGCTGGTTCTGCGGGAACGACATGTACTCCCTCTGTGACAACTCGAACCCGAACGCCGAAATCGCCCGGAAGATGATGGGCCACTCGCCGGCCGCCCTGTTCGGATACTCCCACATGCTGGGCGGCTACGCCGGCGGGCAGGCCGAGTACCTGCGGATCCCGTACGCCGACGTCGGGCCGGTAAAGGTCGACTCCGGCCTTCCGGACGAGCAAGTGCTGTTCCTCTCCGACGTCTTCCCGACGGGGTACATGGCCGCCGAGAACGCCGAGATCGAGGAGAACGACACGGTCGCGGTCTGGGGCTGCGGGGCGGTCGGCCAGTTCGCCATCCAGAGCGCCTGGATGCTCGGCGCCGAGCGAGTGATCGCCATCGACCGGATCCCCGAGCGCCTCGAGATGGCGCGAGAACACGGCGACGCGGAGACGATCGACTTCGAGGAGGACGACGTCTACGATCGACTCATGGAGATGACCGGGGATCGCGGGCCGGACCGGTGTATCGACGCGGTCGGAACGGAGGCCCACGGCACGGGCCTCCTCGGCTTCGCCGATCAGGTCAAACAGGAAATGCACCTCCAGGAGGACCGTCCCCACGTGCTCCGACAGGCGATCAAGTGCTGCCGGAAGGGCGGGACGCTCTCGGTTCCCGGCGTCTACCTCGGGCGTTCCGACAACCTCCCGTTCGGTCCCGTAATGAACAAGTCGCTGACGGTGAAGACGGGACAGACGCACGTCCAGCGCTACCTCGATCCGCTGCTCGAGAAGATCGAAGCGGGCGAGATCGACCCCTCGTTCGTCATCAGTCACCAGGCGTCGCTCGACGAGGGCCCGGAGATGTACGAGACGTTTAACGAGAAGGAAGACGAGTGCATCAAGACCGTGCTGACCCCTTGAGGGCGCTGCGCCGGAGGGTACGCACCCAGGTTACTCCCGTTCGATCACCGTCCCCCCGACGAGCCCCTCCCACTCGACGCGGTAGCCGAGTTCGGCGAGGATCGCACTCGAGTCGCTGATTCCGCACGCCTCGAGCGCCGATTCGGCCTCCGAGAGCGATATTCCCGCCTCGATCTCGCCGCCGAGCGAGTCGAGCACCGCCGGTCGTACTAGGGTCCGTCCCACCAGTTCGTGCTCGGGGAACGAGACGTCCGCCAGCGCGTCCTCGCTCACGCCGCGGCGGGCGGCGAGGGCCTCGAGAGAGACGACGTCGTCGTCGGGTCGCAGTTCGTCCGGGAGCGCGGCCGCGCTCTCGGCGACGAGTTGGCGTTCGTACTCCCGGAGGACGTCCGCGACGTCCTTCAACCGGACCGAGCCCGAGTAGGGGATCGCCCGGAAATCCCGCGCCGCGATCTCCTCGCCGACGCCGAGGGACTCGTCGACGGCGACGATCAGTTCGACGTCCTCGAGCCCCTCGAGCTGTCCGAGCTTCTTTGCCACGTACTCGGGCGTCCAGAAGCCCATAATTTCGAAGAACACGCGGAACTCGCCGTGTTCATAGTCGAACGCGAAGTCCGGGATCATCACCCGCGTTCCCGTCGCGAGAGGCTCTGGCTCGCGCACGAGGTCCCAGTCGAGGTCGAGACTCGAGAACCGGGCGGCGAAGTCGGCCTCGACGCTACTGTCGAAGGAGACGTCGGCGACGGGTTCGGCGTTCGGAACCCGGACGGGGTTCTCGTCGGAGAGGGAGAGCGTGCGCTCGGTGCCGCGGTCGTCGATCGTCGCCTCGAGACGCCACTCGTCGGCCGTCGCGATCGTCCGCAGCACGCGGGCGAAGCGCGTGCCGTACCGGCGGGTCGCCCGGAAGAGGTGGGTTGGTCCGGTGACGACGACCTCGCGGTCGCTCGGCCCGATAGCATCGTCGGTTTGCCGGATCTCGTACATCAGCCGCAGCCGCTTGATCGCCGACACCAGCGCCTTCGGATCGCTCGAGCGGACCCGCAGTTCGGTCGCGTCGAACAGCGCCGTCTGGGCCAGCGAGAGGTTGTACTGGGCGACCAGGCCGTCGGGGTCCCACCGCGGCTCGACCGTATCGAGGACCTGGCGTTCCTTGAGGTCGGCGTACAGCGCCCGCTCGAGGTCGTCGGCCGACAGGTCGAGCCCCTCGGCGGCGCGAACGAGCGCCATCGCCCGCTCGTCCTCGGTGACGACGCCGACGGCTTCGGCCGCCTCGAACGCAGCTTTCCGGGCACGTTCGGGCTCGACCGCCGCCTCGGTCTCGAAGGTCGCGTCGCGCTCGAGCAGCGCCGAGAAGCCGCGCACGAGTTTGAAGTGGTCCGCATCGCGCTCGAGATCCGTGAGGGCGGCCTCGAGTTCCTCGCGGGGCTTCCCGACGTGTCCCTGGTACGTGCCGATGACGCGGGCGGCGAGCGGACGGTGCTCGCGGCCCGCGAACCGGGGGTGATAGCCGCCGCCAGCTCGCGAGACGCGGAGCAGGTCCTTCGTCAGCATCTACGTCTGCGTCCGCGCGGCGAACGCAAAAGTGACCCGGCATCTCGAGACGCCTCTCGGAACGGACGCCGCGGCGTCAGTCGTCCGCAGGTTGTCTCCCGGCCGACGTCGGTTCGGGCACCTCGGCGACGTCGGCGCCGGTGCTCGAGGTCGCGAGCGTGACGCCGACGATCACCGCGATGCAGACGGGCCAGACGAAGATCGGGAAGTAGTCCCCGGCGAAGTACAGGTTGCCGATCGACACCACGAGTCCGGAGACGATGCCGGCCAGGATCGCCTCGCCGGTCGTCCGCTCCCAGAACAGCATGAACAGCAACGGCAGTCCGAACGTCGCGCCGAGGCCGACGTAGGCGAACTCGATGATCTCGAAGATAGTCCCGGGCCGAACGAAGGCGAGGGCGACCCCGCCGAGCGCCAGGACGCCGACCGCTCCCCGACCGAGCAGGATGAGTTGCGCCTGGCTCGCGTCCGGATCGATCTGTTCCTCGTAGAACCGCGTGAAGTCCGACGATGCGACGAGCAGCATCGAGTCGGACGTCGAGAGGATCGCGGAGACGATCGCCGCCAGCAGGATCCCGGCGATGATCGCCGGGAAGAAGTCGACGATCGCCATCATCGCGACGTTCTCCGGGTTTTCGACGGAGCCGTAGAGCACGCGGCCGGCCGCGCCGATGAACAGCGGAACCGTGAGGCGAAGCGACTGGAAGGCGACCGCGATGGTCGCCGCGGGACTGAGCAGTCGCTCGGACCGGATCGCCTGGAGACGCATCAGCGAGTGAGGCTGACCGATAGTCCCGAACGCGAAGGTCACCCACGCGAGCGTCCCGATGAGCAGAGCCTGTCCGGCGAGACCGCCGGTCATGTCGAACAGCGCCCCGTCGTCGACCGCCGCCGCCTCGGCGACGAACGCCGACCAGCCGCCGATTTCGGCGATCATCAGTACCGGAAGCGTCACCGCAGCGACGAAGATGAGGATTCCCTGAAAGACGTCGGTCCAGATGGAGGCGTTGAATCCGCCGAGCATCGTGTATAGGCCGACGACGACGCCGCCGACGGCGATCGCGATCCCGTAGTTGATTCCGATCCCGGTATCCATCGCTTCGCCGACCGCGATGACCTGCGCACCGATATACGCGCCCATGAAGACGAGGATCGAGAGCGTCGCGACGACGCGGATGTACGTGCTGAGCCGCTCGTCCGCGACCGCCAGCGAGAGGTGGTCGGCGATCGTGATGCTACCGAGGTCCTCGGACTGACGGCGGAACCGAGAGCCGACGTACCGGTACATGAAGATGACGAGGAAGATCATCGTTATCGAGAACCACAGCCCGTTGAGACCGACCGTGAACCCGACGCCGACCCAGGCGAAAAAGGTCCACCCGCTGGCGACCGACGAAACCTCCGAGATGGCGACCGGCCACGTCCCGACGTCTCGCCCCGCGAGCAAGTAATCCGAGAGCCGATTCGTCTCCGTCGTGAGGAAGAAGTACGCGCCGATGACGAGCAGGACGAGCAGATACGCGCCGAACGTGAGTTGCAGCGTCGACACCACGTTACCGCCTCCCCAGGACGGAAACGTAGCCGTCGTTCTGCGTCCGGTCGAGCCAGTACAATACGAGCGTCACGATCGGGAGGACGACCATCGCGAGGATCGCGACGGTACTCCCCGTTGAAAGTTCCAGCACCATGCGTAGTAGTGGCATAACGATATTTGATATAGTTATCGACTCGTCCGCACCTCCGACCACGTATGTTCAGTTAAGTGGCAACATTTCTGCACATTGAGTCGTTTCTGCACGCCCCGTGATTTTCGCGAGGTGCGAACGACGGGACTTCCGAACGGTCGACGATCGAAGCCGTAACCGTCGCGGCGACCGGGAGCGTCGGGCGGCTCGAGGATGCGTCCGGTGAGCTACCCTCCGAGTAACAGGATCGTGTACCCCGCCGCACCGGTCGCGAACGCCCAGAATCGGCTTCGGCGCTCGGTTGGCAGTTCTTCTTTGATCACGTTGAGGACGACGCCGCCGGACAGAAACGCGAACAGCACGCCGAGAACCAGTTCGGTTACGGTCGTCGCGTAGCCGATAGCGAGACCGAGGACCACTGCGCCCGCGAGTAGCCATCGACCGTACCGATGATACGCCCGTCCGTGATGGTCGCGAAGACCGAAGTCGTTCACCAGAAAGTGCAACGCCATTGCGACGAAAAAGAAGGTCACGCTCGCGACTCCGGGATCTTCCTGGTGGACGAGGAGATATCCCACGAGAGCGTTGTACGCCGCAAACGAAACGGTGTGAAGCCAGAAAGCCCCGTCCGTCATCGGCGTGCGTTCGACGTCGGCCGATCCGTCCTCGAGGCGCGCTTCCCTCGCGAACCGCTCGAGCCCGTAGAAGACGACGAACCCGAGGAGCGCGACGATGTAGACGTGATTCTCGATCGCGGCCAGGGGCGTGTCGCTCCCTTCGATCGCCTCCGCGGCGGCTCCGATCTCGGGAAGGACGTGGACGAACACGTACGCGACCGAGACCCCGCCCGCGAACGATAGCCACCGGCTTCGCGGAATTACATCGAGAACGCGAAGGCGGCCGGCGAACAGATGAACTGCCGCGAGTCCGACCGCGAACAGGGGGACCAGTACCGCGACGAGACCGTCCACGCCACCGCTCGTCGCCGACGAACTCATTGATAGTCACCTCGAACTCTCGCGACCGTCGGTGCCCCGACCATACGCCTCCTTCGACCAGGACCGACTTGGACCTACGCTCGCGTCGACCGCCGATTCGGCGGCCCTAGCGACGTCGCTCGGCCGTCCGCTCCTCTGCGGTCTCGCTCGCGACGACCTCGTAGAGGAGCGCTCGCCCCCCGTCCGCCTTCGGACGCAGGATCCGACCGAGTCGCTGGGTGAACTCCCGCTCGCTGCCGCTGCCCGAGAGGACGATCGCGACGTTCGCGTCGGGGACGTCGACCCCCTCGTCGAGGACGTTCGACGTTCCGGTCCGGGTGTACGTCCCCTCGCGGAAGCGATCCAGAATCTCCCGGCGTTCCGCCGCGCCAGTCTGATGGGTGATCGTCGGGACGAGAAACCGCTCGCTGACGTCGTACGCGAGGTCGTTGTACGCCGTGAAGACGATGATCCGCTCGCCGCGGTGGTCGTCGAGGATCCCCTCGAGCGCGTCGACCTTGGCCTCGCTACCGTAGGTGATCTCTCGGGCGCGCTGGCGCGCAAGCAGCGCCTTCCGGGCTTCGGGATCCGAACCCGAACGCTTGACGAGTTCCTGGTAGTCCGAACCGCTGTTGAACTGGATGTTCGATTTCGCGAGGTAGTCCGCAAAGACCTCCTGGTTGCGGTCGTACTCCTCGCGCTCGTCGGGGGTGAGCGACACCTCGAGTCGCTTCACGTCGTAGGGAGCCAGGTGTTCGCCGGCCAGTTCGTCGGGTGCGATACGGTAGCGAAGCGGGCCGACGATCTCCTCGACGACCTCGTGTGCGCCGTCAGGTCGCTCGAACGTCGCGGTGAGCCCCATTCGTGCCGGAGCGGCGAGCAGGCGGGCGATCTCGCGGTAGCCCTCGCCGCCGAGGTGGTGAACCTCGTCGAAGACGACCAGACCGAAGCGGTCGCCCACCGAGTCGGCCTTCAGGTAGGCCGAGTCGTAGGTCGACACCGTGATCGGAGCGAGTCGCTGCTCGCCGCCGCCGAAGCGTCCGATCTCGTGGCCGAACTCGCGCTCGAGTTCCCGCTGCCACTGCTCGAGCAGATCGATCGTCGGGACGACCACGATCGTCGGCACGGCGAGGCGTTCGATCGCCTTCAGCGCGATGACGGTCTTCCCGCTGCCCGTGGGGAGTTCGAGGACGCCGGCGGGAGCGCGTTCAGTAGGGGTCCCTCCGTCGCGGTCGATGTCGCTCCAGCGGTCGGTCTCGAACCACGCCGACAGCGCCTCGCGCTGGTACTCGCGGAGTTCGTACGCGGACCGAAGGTCGGAGAGGGGGGCGGCGTCGAGCACGTGGTCCTCGAACGGAACGCCGCGTCGAGAGAGGACTGCACGACAGGCGGCGTACCGAAACGCGGGCACTCGCCAGCCGTCCGTCCGCGGATCGGGGTCGAGGTCGGGAACTCGCTCTCGGATCGTCGACGCGAGTGCGGAGTCGAGACCGTCGAGGCGAACGGTCCCGTCCTCGTACCGGAGTTCGACTGCGGGTTCACCCCTCGAATCTGGCGACGTCACGCCCGGTACTCCGCGCGGGAGCCACATATACTGTCGGCTGTCGGTCGGCGGATTGGATCCTCCGGTCGATCTCGGCGACTCCCGCGAACGGTTCGCTCGAGAGAATTTCCGTCGGATCGATTCCGCAACGAGGGCGTACCTCAACCCTTTTATTACCGCTGTTCGTTGACTGGGACATGAGCGAAGACGAGGGCACGAACGCTTCCGCCCAGGGTGTCCCGTCCGAGGACCGATCCGACGACGGCGAGCCGGCCGACGTCGAGGCCGAGGGAACGACAGGGGAATCGGAGTCGGAATCAGCAGCCGAATCGACGGCCGCCGAGTCGGACGCGAGCCAGGACGACGTTCCCGAAACGAGCGAGGACGTTCAGGAACTCCTGGACCGGATCACGGAGCACGACGACGACCTCGCCCACCAGGTCAACGGGATCGTCGACGAAGCGCGACAGCTCAACGACACCGTCGCCCAGCAGCGCGAGGAACTCGAGGATCTCGACGAGCGAGTCGAGGAACAGGCCGAGACCATCGAGGAACTTCGGACCGAACTCGAGGAGTCCGAAGCGGAGGTCGACGACCTGAAGGACCGCCTCAAGCGCAAGCAGGCCGACTTCCAGAACTACAAGAAACGCGCCAAGAAGCGCCAGCAGCAGATGAAAGATCGCGCGACGGAGGACCTCGTCGAGCGACTCGTCGGCGTTCGCGACAACCTGAAACGCGCCCTCGAGGAGGAGAGCAGTGACGCCGAAAGCCTGCGCGACGGCGTCGAAATGACGCTCCGAGAGTTCGACCGCGTGCTCGAGGACGAGGACGTCTCGGAGATCACCCCCGAGCCGGGTACCGACGTCGACCCGCAGCGCCACGAAGTGATGATGCAGGTCGACAGCAGCCAACCCGAGGGGGCGGTCGCCGACGTCTACACGCCCGGCTACGAGATGGGCGAGAAGGTCATCCAGAACGCACAGGTGACCGTCTCGAACGGCAGCCTCGAGGACGAGACGCCCGACGAAGACGAAGCGTCGGAGTCGGAAAACGGATCGGCGGACGACGGAGCCGAGACAGGCGACGCCGAGTAAATTTTCGAGACGGAGTTTCCGTTCGAGGCCGCTGTCGATGCGTTCTCGTTTCTCACAGCGAGAGCGCGGTCTTCCGGCGACGTTCCGCTATAGTAGCCACTGACAGTCAGTGCACACCCGATCGCCCGACAGGAGCGCGGTTCGGAGCGAGCGAAGCAAGCGAGAACCGCGGACAGTGCGATCGGTGTGTAAATCGTTTCAGTTGGTACTATAGTATCCAGCAGGGAATGACTTCGTACAGGTACGCACGCTTGCGGTCGATCCTGACTTTACTACGACGCTGGCGTCACTGTCACCACGGCGGTGAGTGGCTACTGACCGCCGGGTCGAACTTGAGCTAGCGGGAGATCCGGATTGGAGTTTTCGTCGCCCGGTAATTGAAGGCCTACAGAATCAACGAGAGAGGATATTCGCCCCTCTCACCGCCTCATTTCTATAATACCAAGTGCGGTCGTTATCTGTGATAAGCTTTAAACCAAAGTGAGCACAACCCATCTCGTAATGGCGAGTAACAAGATTCTCGGAATCGACCTCGGAACGACGAACAGCGCGTTCGCGGTGATGGAAGGTGGCGATCCGGAGATCATCGCGAACGCCGAAGGCGAACGGACGACACCCTCCGTCGTCGCGTTCACCGACGACGACGAGCGACTCGTCGGCAAACCCGCGAAGAACCAGGCCGTCCAGAACCCCGAGCGGACGATCCAGTCTATCAAGCGCCACATGGGCGAGGACGATTACGCCGTCGAGATCGAGGGCGAGGAGTACACGCCCGAGGAGATTTCGGCGATGATCCTCCAGAAGATCAAACACGACGCCGAGGAGTACCTCGGCGACGACGTCGAGAAGGCCGTCATTACAGTTCCCGCGTACTTCAACGACAAACAGCGCCAGGCGACCAAGGACGCCGGCGAGATCGCCGGTTTCGAAGTCGAGCGCATCGTCAACGAACCCACCGCCGCGTCGATGGCCTACGGCCTCGACGACGAGTCCGACCAGACGGTGCTCGTCTACGACCTCGGTGGCGGAACCTTCGACGTCTCTCTTCTCGATCTCGGCGGCGGCGTCTACGAGGTCGTCGCGACCAACGGTGACAACGACCTCGGCGGCGACGACTGGGACGAGGCGATCATCGACTACCTCGCCGACGAGTTCGAGGCCGACCACGGCGTCGACCTCCGCGAGGACCGGCAGGCGCTCCAGCGCCTGAAGGACGCGGCCGAGGAAGCCAAGATCGAACTCTCCTCGCGCAAGGAGACCGAAATCAACCTGCCGTTCATCACGGCGACCGACGACGGCCCGATCCACCTGGAGGAGTCCATGACCCGCGCCAAGTTCGAGTCGCTAACCCAGGATCTGATCGAGCGCACCGTCGAGCCGACCGAGCAGGCGCTCGAGGACGCCGGCTACGAAAAGGACGACATCGACGAGGTCCTCCTGGTCGGTGGCTCGACTCGGATGCCCCAAGTTTCAGAGAAGGTCGAGGAGCTCACGGGTCAGGAACCCCAGAAGAACGTCAACCCCGACGAGGCCGTCGCGCTCGGTGCGGCGATCCAAGGCGGCGTCCTCGGCGGCGAAGTCGACGACATCGTGCTGCTCGACGTCACGCCGCTCTCGCTCGGTATCGAGGTCAAGGGCGGCCTCTTCGAGCGACTCATCGAGAAGAACACGACGATTCCGACCGAGGAGTCGAAGATCTTCACCACCGCGGCGGACAACCAGACTTCGGTGCAGGTCCGGGTCTTCCAGGGTGAGCGCGAGCTGGCCGAGAAGAACGAGATGCTGGGCGAGTTCCACCTGACCGGCATCCCGCCGGCCCCCGCCGGAACGCCCCAGATCGAGGTCACGTTCTCCATCGACGAGAACGGGATCGTCAACGTCTCGGCCGAGGACAAGGGCACCGGTACCAGCGAGGAGATCACCATCGAGGGCGGTGCCGGCCTCTCCGACGCCGAGATCGAGCAGATGCAGGAGGAAGCCGAACAGCACGCCGAGGAGGACGAGAAGAAGCGCCAGCGCATCGAGGCGCGCAACACCGCCGAGGCGACGATCCAGCGCGCCGAGACGCTGCTCGAGGAGAACGAGGAGCAGGTCGACGACGATCTGCGCGCGGATATCGAGGCTGCCGTCGAGGACCTCGAGGAGACGATCGACGACGACGATGCCGAGGCCGAGGACATCGAGGAAGCGACCGAGAGCCTGAGCACGGAGCTTCAGGAGATCGGCAAGCAGATGTACCAGCAGGAAGCCGGCGCCGCAGGTGCCGGCGGCGCCGCAGGCGGTGCGGCCGGTGCCGGTCCCGGCGGAATGGGCGGCATGGGCGGCGGCCCGAACCCAGGGCCGGGCGGCGCGGCTGCTGACGGCGAAGACGAGGAGTTCGTCGACGCCGACTTCGAAGACGTTGAAGAAAACGACGAAGACTGAGTCGTTTTCGTCAACTCGATGGGCGAGCGTAGCGAGTCCATCGTAGTTTCGAAAAGTTCGCTTCCGCTCACTTTTCGAAGAGGACGACGACTGAAAGGACGAGTACGAGTCCTCAACTAACCGCTGCGGTCGAGTCGCAAGCACTGCATCCGCGAGCGACCAGCGGGACTGAGCGGCCTTTTTTCATCGAAGTCCGCAAGCGCGGAGCGCTTGCGGGTCCATCAGAAATCGAAGAGTTCTGAGGTTTTTTGCGCCCAGCGCGGGACCATCGGTCCCGCGAGCCGTGCGAACGGGCACGAAGTGCCCGTGAGCAGAGAGTGGTGAGCCAGCGGAGAGAGCGAACCCGAGGCGGAAAAAGTTCGTTGGCGAACGGTCGTTTCAAGTGTCTCAACCGAGTATCGGTGGAACAACGAATGAGCGAGGACTTCTACGACGTTCTCGGCGTGAGTCGCGACGCGTCCGCCGAGGAGATCAAGCAGGCGTACCGGAAGAAGGCCACCGAGTACCATCCGGACGTCAGCGACGATCCTGACGCCGAGGAGAAATTCAAGAAGATCCAGAAGGCAAAGCAGGTCCTCACGGACGAGGAGAAACGCGACGCCTACGATCGGATGGGTCACGACCGCTACGAGCAGGCCGAAAAGCACGGCTACGACGCCGGCGACGCCGGCGCCGGCGGGATGGGCGGCGGCCCGTTCGGCGGAATGGGCGGCGGTGGCGGCATGGGCGGTGGCGGTCTCGGCGACATCTTCGAACAGGTCTTCGGCGGCGGCGGTGGCGGCCGCGGTCGACGTCGGCCGCGGAAGGGGCGCGACCTGCGAACGGGACTCGAGATCACGCTCGAGGAGGCCTACGAGGGCGTCGAGAAACAGTTCACCGTCGAGCGACCGGAGGAGTGTGAGGTCTGCGATGGCGAGGGCCACCCGCCGGAGGCGGACGCCCAGACCTGTCCGGAGTGTCAAGGTCGCGGGCAGGTGACCCAGGTCCAGCAGACGCCGCTCGGACGCGTCCAGCAGACGACCTCCTGTCCCCGCTGTGAGGGCGAGGGAACGCTGTACTCCGAAACCTGTGGCGAGTGTCACGGCGAGGGCTACGTCCGGGCCGAGGCGACGCTCACCGTCGAAGTGCCGGCGGGCATCCAGGACGGACAGACGCTCCGCATGGAGCGCGAGGGGGCGCCGAGCCCCGAGAGCGGTCCTCGCGGCGACCTGCTGATCGACGTCGCCATCGCCGAACACGAGGAGTTCGAGCGCGAGGGCGACGATCTTCGCTACCGACTCCCCATCTCGTTCCCGCAGGCGACGTTCGGAGACACGATCCAGGTGCCGACCCTCGAAGGGAGCGTCGAGTTCGAGGTTCCGGGTGGGACCCAGAGCGGCGAGACGTTCCGGCTCAAGGGGAAGGGGATGCCACGCCTTCGCGGCCGCGGACAGGGCGACCTCTACGTCAAGGTCCAGATCGTGACGCCCGACTCGCTCAACGAGGAGCAACGCGAGGCGCTCGAGGCCTTCGCCGAGGCCGGTGGCGACGAAATCGAAGTCAACGAAGGCTTCTTCGAGAAGATCAAGCGAGCGTTTTAACAACTCCCAAACAGCTCGACGCGGCGAGAACGGGGTAACGACGGACTGTTTCGATCGTGTAACCGAAGTCGCTACCCAGTGTATAAGTATATGGTAACCGCTGAAAGCTGTCCTCAATGAATATCCGCGAAGCGTATCAGACGGTGAATCGGGTACGCAACCTGGTCCGAGACGAGCGACAGGACGGACCGATGTTCGACTTCTCGTCCCGAGAGCGCCTCTGGCTCTACAGACGGCGGTTTCTGAGCAAATCGGGTGTCCTCTACGATTTCGACACCTACGAACCGACGACGTATCTCGACGATTATCAGCGGTACGTCCGCTCGGGTCGAATCAACGGCCACTGGGGTGCGCTGATCGACAACAAACTCGCCTTTCACCAGATCCTCCGCGAGTTCCCGTCCTCCCGGTCGACGGTGTACGGCCTGCTCAAGGACGGCCAGTTCCACGTGTTCGAGTCGGAGGACGACGATGTCGCGGTCGCGAGTGACGGCGGTATCGAACTCGAACGTTCCCCCGACCCTAACCCCTCGCGGCCGTCCGTGGATCCGATCGAGTGGCTCGACGACACCCTCTCGGATGGAGACCGCCTCGTGCTCAAGTGGTTTAGCGGCGGCGGCGGGAACAACGTTCACTTTCTCGAGCGGGAGGACGGGAGCTATCTGTACGACGGGGCGCCGATGAACGACGCCGAACTGGCCGAGACGCTCGCTGATCTCGAGGACTACCTCGTCTGTGAGTTCGTCGAACAGGGCGAGTACGCCGACGAGTTGTATCCCGACACGGTAAACACGATCCGGGTTCTCACGATGTACGACGAGGACGCACAGGAGGCGTTTATTCCGATCGCGGTCCAGCGGATCGGCACCAGCAACTCCGCACCCGTGGACAACTTCTCGAAGGGAGGATTGAGTGCGGAAGTCGATCGGGAGACGGGAGAACTCAGCGCCGGTGCCCACTACTACCACAAGGAGTCCGTCACCTGGCACGAAACGCATCCAGAAACCGGCGCCCGCATCGAGGGAACGGAGATTCCCGGCTGGGAGGAGATCCGCACCAAACTGCTCGAGATCGCCGACACGCTCTCGCACATGCCGTACGTCGGCTGGGACGTCGTCGTCACCGACGAAGGCGAGTTCAAGATTATCGAGGGGAACAGTCAGACCGGCGTCGCTGCGATGCAGGTTCACCGCCCGCTCTTGGCCGACGATCGGACGCGGCGATTCTATCGGAAGCACGACGTCATTTAACCCCGATTCAGCGGGATTCAGCGGCCCTGATGGGTTCGGAAACGGGAAAGAAGCCAGTAACCCGTTCAAAACGACGGCAGCGGCGAGGGGATCAGAATGTCGGTGGCGACGAACTCGGCGGACTTTTGAGTTAGTGCTCGAATCCTCTCGTATGGAGACGGTCGACAGTCTGCTGACGCGCGATCGACGCGACGACCGGACGGCGCTCGTCGACGCGACCGGCCGCGAATTCGACGTCCACTGGCTCTGTACGACCTCCTGGAAGGCCGGCAACTTCCTCCGTCACTCGGGCGTTCGAGAAGGCGTCACCGTCGGAATCGTCGGCAGCGGTCCGCTCGCGCTGCTCGCGTTTTTCGGGACGACGTTGCTCGAGGGGACCACGCGGTTCGACCCCCCGGCAGATCTGACGGGCGACACGGAGTTCCGAACGCTCGTCGCACCGACCGACGACGTCGGATCGTACGACCTGCCGCGCGGGGCACAGCGGGTCTGCTACGGCGACGAACCCGACGAACCCGGCGTCCATCACTTCGACGCCGGCCTCTGGAGCGAGAACCCGTCGTTCCCGCCGCTCTCGATATCGCCGGACACGACGCTCCTGACCGACGGCGACCGACGACTGACACACGAGGAAGCACTCGAAGCGGCCCGCGAGGTGATCGACGAGCACGGACTCGAGGAAGGAGATCGCGTCGTCGTTCGGGCACCGCTCTCGGACCCGCGAACCGTGATCGCCGGCGTGATCGCGCCGTTGCTCGCCGGGGGCGTAATCGTTCTCACCGACGGTGAACACGCGGACGCAGACGTGGTAGCCGACGATGGCGACGATGGGCGAGGCGACGTCGCCGTCTCGAGCGAGCCGGTTCTCGAACCCGGCCAGATCGACGTGAACGCCGACGATTGCTGAGACGGTCAGCCGCGTCGAACTCGCGTCGGCTGCGAGACAGGGACCGTTTTCGTTCGAGGGGTGTCCGTTCCGGCAGCAAAATTGTTTACCACGGCCCTCGTGGTGGTTCCCATCATGCCAGACGTTGCAATCGTCGGCGGCGGAACCGCCGGGTTGAGCGCAGCACTGTTCACCGCGAAGAACGGCCTCGAGACCGTCGTCTTCGACACCGACGAGACGTGGATGCACAAGGCCCACCTGTTCAACTACCTCGGCATCCGGAGCATCAGCGGCGACGAATTCTTGACCCTCGCTCGGGGACAGGTGCAGGACCGCGGCGCAGACCTGCACACGAACGAAGAAGTGACCGACGTCGAGGAGACGGCCGACGGATTCCGGATCGAGACTACGGACGGCGAGTACGAGGCGACGTACGTCGTCCTCGCGACCGGGGCGGACCGATCGACCGCGGAGGTGCTCGGCTGTGACTTCGACGACGACGACACCGTCGACGTGACCCTCAGCATGGAGACGAGCGTCGAGAACTGCTACGCGACGGGCGCGATGGTACGAGCCGAGGAGTGGCAGGCCGTCATCGCCGCCGGCGACGGCGG
Source organism: Natronococcus sp. CG52 (assembly GCF_023913515.1). NCBI lineage: Archaea > Methanobacteriati > Methanobacteriota > Halobacteria > Halobacteriales > Natrialbaceae > Natronococcus > Natronococcus zhouii. Next base: position 1,750,175 of record NZ_CP099391.1, on the reverse strand, counting down.
CGCGGCGGCGCTCGACATCCTCAGCGCCGAGAAGGGCGAGCACTTCCACGATTTCGACACGCCGGCGGACATCCCCGTGCTCGAGTCAGCGTAGCGACGGGAATCTGGTCGTTCGGATGCGGACCGAGCGATCGCCGACGTACCTGCGTGTTCGGGGGCGAGGGTTATGCACGTGGCTACTGGCGAATAGATCGAGATGAGCATCGACACACTCCACGAACTGTTCGTCCACAAGCTCCGTCAGCAGTACTACATCGAGCAGGAACTCGTCGAGACGCTCGACGAGATGTCGAGAAACACCGGAAACGATCGGATGAGCCAGGGGTTCGCCGACCACCGCGACGAAACCCGCGCCCAGGTCCAGCGGCTCGAGGACGTCTTCGCGGCTCTGGACGTTCCGCCGGAGACGCAGGAAGCGCCCATCCTCGACGCCCTCGAGGAGGAACGTCGTACCTTCGAGCGCCAGATCGAGGACGACGACCTGCTCGACATGGTCTACCTCAACGCCGGCATGATGACGGAGCGGATCGAGATGACGGCCTACGAAGGGTTATCGATGTTGGCAACCGAGCTCGAACTCTCCGACGACGCCCAGAGGCCCCTCGAGTCCAACTACGACGAGGAGAAATCGGCCTACCGCGAACTCGATACGCTGGCGACGGCCTCGGAGATGAAATCCCTGTGGGATCGGCTGACTCCGTCCTGAAACCGTTGACGGCCGGAAGCGATACCGGGGAACTCCCCGGCGGTCACCCGTACGTCAAGACCGGCAGCGGATCGCGCTCGCTCGTCATTATGCCGGGGTTCGGTGACGCGATGTTCCCCGGCAGCTATCCGCCGTTTGCGGGCATGGCGCTCGCGCCCTACGTCGCCCGCTACCTCGACGAATACGCGGTCTACCTGCTCAGTCGACCGCGGGGACTTCCGTCGGGATACGACGCCGACGATGCCGTTCGCGACCCACGCGCGGGCCCTCGAGGCGATCGGCGACTCGAGCGACGCGGTCGACGTGATCGGCATCTCGATGGGCGGGTTGATCGGACAGGCGCTCGCCCGCGAGCGGCCCGAGCTGGTCGATCGACTCGTCCTCGCGAACAGCGCCTGCCGGCTCGACGAGGACGCGCGACCGACCCTACGACAGTTCGAACGCTACGCCCGCGGGCACGACTGGGCCTCGATCCGATCGGAACTCGCCGCCGCGATGTTCTCCGACGGCCGCGCGGTGGGCTATCCCCTCGCGCTCCGGACCGCCGGCCGCGTGTTCCAGCCGCGCCCGGCGGACCCCGCTGACGTCTGGCGCTCCCTCGAGTTCATCCTCGAGTTCGACGGCTGCGACGAACTCGCGGCGATCGACCAGCCGACGCTCGTCTTCGGCGGCGAGCGCGACCCGTTCTTCACGGCGTCGCTCGCGCGGAAAACCGTCGCCGAGTTACCGAACGGAGAACTCGAACTCGTTCCGGGCGCGAAACACGGCGCGTTTCACGAGCGCAAGTGGCGGTTCGACTCGCGCGTCCGATCGTTCCTCGAACGGTGAGCGCGGTCGGACGCTCAGGAACTCCGCTCCTCGAGCCAGTCCGCGATCCGCGGCCACCCTCGTTCGTGGGCCACCTCCGCGACCGAGAGCCCGACGTGACCGGTCGGGAGTTCGATGATCGCCGTGTCGTCGCTGCTGATTCGGTCGAGGAACGGAACGCTCGCCTCCCAAGGAACGAACGCGTCTTCCTCGCCGAGGACGAGCAACACCGGCGTCTCGATCGCCGAGAGATCGACGTACCGACCGCAGAGGTGCAGATCGTTCTCGACCAGGCGGTTCCCGAGGAGCAACTCCTCGACTAACTCCCGGTACGTCGTCGCCGGGATATTCGGGCCGCCCGCGATCCACTCGAGTTTTCGCCCCTGTTGCTCGACGAACGCGTCGTCGTCCAGCCGATCCCAGAGCCGGAGGGTGACGATCCCGAAGACGATCCGACGGAAGAGGAGACGGCCGACGAGAACGAAAGCAGCGACCCCGAAGAAACGAGACCGACGAGGACGACGACGGCGAAGAGTAAGCGGACGAGAGCGACGAAAACGGCGAGGACGACGAAGACTGACGCTAGCTGCTCGGTCTCCGCGCGGTTACCGGGACGACGTCGCCGAGCCGATCGACGCCTCGGTCGACTCGCGCTTCCTTCCGAGTCGCTGTCGCGCCCGCCCGACGAGGTTCTTCAGCAGGATCCGCCCCGAGAACGACAGGCTGTATCGCTGTTTCCGGTAGTAGATCTCCCCCAACTGCTCCTCGGGGACGGTCGCCGGCTCGAACGCCGGATCGTGCAGGTTACTGATGCCTTCGGTCAGGAGATCGATCTGCAGCGTCGCGGCACGATCGAACACGTCCCACAGCGTGGCGCAGTCGTCAATGGCGGCGTCGTCGTACGCGACGATTTCGCCGCCGTCGATCGACTCGTTCAGCCGCTGGAGCGTCGCACCGCACCGTCGTCGTCCGTCGTGGAATATCGGCGGCGGGCCCATGCCGCGGTACGAGCGAATGTCGGCGGGGTGGAAGCTCAACACGCCGTGCTCCGGCGCGTCGAGGATCGGCCCTCGGATGAGTCCGAAGCCGAAGAGAACCAGAACGTCACACTCCTCCGCGACGCGGTCGACGACCTCGTCCGGAAACTCGTACCAGGCGCCGTCCGTCTGCGGATCGCACTGAATGCGATCGGCCTCGGCGAGACAGTCGACGTTCTCGACCGAGTGACGCCGCCAGAGCGGTCGCTCGCCGCCGACCAGTTTGGCGACGTTTCGCTCCGCGAGAACGAGCGACCACGCCTTCTGGTCGTTGAAGAGATCGACGAACTGCCGCACGTCGTCCAGGGAGATTCGATCGCGTGTGTTCCACGATTCGGGATCGTCGGTCTCCTTCGCCTTCTGGCCGTTGCTGACGACCAGCGAGAACGTGACGTCTCGCTCGGCCGCGAGCCGCTCGAGGGCGTGTACCTGCCACTCGTTGAGGTACGGATCGGCCAGGATGCCGACCGTCTCCGGTCCAGCTCGTGTCATACCAACGGTCATCTGAACCGTACCTCTTAGTTACCGCCTCCATTTAGTTCAGTTGCAGACGGAAACGGTAATCTCACGGCGTTCAACGATTCAAAAGTACGAACTGCCTATCACCGATAAGGAGACCCTATCTCGGGCGCTGGTAGTCCGCGCGAAGCGACGGACGCCGTCGATCGCGAGACGATCGTCGGTTACAAGATCGAGCGCAACAAAGGCTCGAGGCGTGCAAATCGAGTGTCTCTTCTTCGGTCCGTTCCGGGAGGACGTCGGCGAGAAGACGGTCCATCACGAGACGACGGCCGACACCGTCGGCGAACTGCTCCGCGAACTCGAGGCCGAGTTTCCGGCCCTCGAGGGGCGACTCGTGAGCGACGACGGAACCGGGCTCGCTGGACGGACGGTCGTCACGAAGGATACGAAGAACGTGACCCACCTCGAGGGGCTCGAGACGCCGCTGGAGGAGGAGTCGGTCGTTCGGCTGGTACCGTCGGTGTACGGCGGGTGAACGAAGAAAAAACGGCTCGCTGCGGCCGCAGGGTGGCAGCTTCGTGGACCCGATTTTTCGTCGCGCGCGACGAACCGGCAGTATGGAGACCGAATCGTTCTGGAACGATCTGCAGGAACAGTGTGAGCGTCTCGAGCGGGGTGCGGCGCTGCTGACGCCCGTCTCCGAGCGCACGTTCGGGATCGAGTCGATCGAACGCGACCGGATCGTCGTCCAGTTCGGCGACAGCGGCGAGGAACGGCCGCTCTGGCGGGAGCAGTTCGAAGTACTCCTCGAGCGGCTCGCAGACGGTTCGATCCCCGTCGACGATCTTCCGCCGGGCGTCGAACCGTACGCCAGTCTGGTGAGCCTGCTGGGCGAGTACACCGTCGAGGACGACGCGATCACGAACGATTCCGAGAGAGCCACCGTCGGCGAGAGTCCGTACCTGATTCCCGCCGCCGAGGCGCGGACGCCACCGGAACGGGTCCACGACGACGCGCTGTTGCTCGCCGACCACCTCGAGCGACTCGGTGCTGGCGATCCGGCGTCGCTGGACACCGAGTCGCTGACGGACCGGTACGTACTCCTCTCGGACGTCCAGCGCGGAGCCGACAGGCTGCGCCGCGAGGTCCGGGAGCCGCTGCTCGAGCGACTCGGTCCCGACCAGCAGCTCCACGGCCACTTCGGAAGCGTTCGCCGAACGACGCGCGAGCGGCGTCGCACGAGGGACGAGGAGGACGTGTTCGACGCCCTCGACGAGCGCGGCGTTCCGCGCGAGTGGGTACTCGGCATCGACCGGGACAAACTGGACGTCGTGCTGGCCGCGACCGACCTCGAGGCGGACGAGGTGTACGAGATCGACGAACAGGTGTACGCCCAGAAGACGACGACCGACGAGAGCGAGAAGTACTCGCGACTCGAGGGGCTCGCCAACCGGCTGGCGGAACTCGAGGGAGAGGAAGGCGAGGAACTTCGGGACGAACTGACGGAGATCGAGGATCGGCTCGAGGAAGCGCTCTCGGCGGGGTGAGTCGGGTCTCGAGCAACAGTTCGTGGCGCGTGTTCACGGTCTCATCACAGCGGATCTGCTCGATGTCGTAACCGCGGGGTTGAGAGCGACCTCGTCCCCGTCGGCGGGGAGCGGTCGCGGGAGTTTCAGCAGGTCGCCGTCCCTCACGGTCAGCAGACGATCGTCTTCGTACGTGTCGGCTCGCTCGTACCAACGTGGCGAGCCGATCACCCGTCGTAGCAGCCGAGGCCTCTCCCTCCTCGATGACCACGACCGCGGTCTCCCCGAGTTGTCCGCGATCGGCGTGAACGTGTTCGACCGCGGCGTCGTGCACCTCGGCGAGGAGGTTCCCGGAGTCGCTCACCCGATCGCCGGTCACCAGCATCGCACGGACCTCCCTCTCTCCCGCACGCTCGTCAGCATCCGATGGCGTTATCTGTCACCACACCACAATCTCGTGTAATAAATAATCGAGCCGGCGCTTCACCGGGCGTCCCGGTCCTTGCTCTCGGCGTCAGGATTCGTTCACCTATCCGTATCGTTCGAAGGTCACGCGGACCTCGTCGCTTCGACGGCGTTCCCGAGATGGCACGAATCGGTAGCAGATCCGGTGGCACGGCCTCCGTTCACGTTCGATCGACGGTCACACGGACCCTATCGGAATGCGAACCGTTCTGCGAACGCGTCAGCCGTGGGCGCCCGCCCGATCTCGGTGGTGAAACGCAGCCAGGACGCGCTCGAGGGCGTCTCGGTCGCGGTCTGCGACGAGGTGGCTGAAAACCACGATCGCGAACGACCGGTCCCGCGGCTCGGCGACGATGGTAACGATGGTCGACTGGGGATCTCCGCAGTCGGTCGCGAGTCGGGTGACGCCCGTATAGAGCCCATCGTCGTACGGGATCGGCTCGGTGGCCGTACAGTCCCGGTGCCGTAGCTCGGCCAGCGTCCAGTCGGCGTCGCGGTCGAGGGCCGCGGAACCCAGGATCCAGAGCCCCGGCGTCTCGAACGTCGTCAGGAAGCGCTCGATATCGGGGGCGGCGATCAGGCTCGGGCCGACGTCGGCCCGCCGGTAGTGGCGGTCGGTCCACTCGGCCGGCACGTCGACCCAGATCGTCCCCGTCTCGTCGGTGAGCGTCGTGTACTCCGCGTACGGTTCGTCCGAGCGTGCGAGCGCCGGGGCGGACAGTTCGATGACCGGCTCGAGTGCGCGACCGTTGAGTACGCCCTCGAGGAGTTTGCCGTCGCGGTAGACCTGGAGCGGCAGGTCGTCGGCCAGATCGCGGGCGTCCAACGCGGCACAGTACTCGCGAACGGTGCCGTCTCTTCCCACGTACGCGTTCGCGATCGCGGTGAGCACGTCGCCGGGCCGAACGCCGACGGCGCCGGCCGGACTGTCGGACTCGACCGACGACACCCGGATCCCGGCCGGACAGCGGTCGTCGGTGGGAACGGCGATGCCGTGGATGCCGATCGACGACGGAGCCGCCCCGCGACGGACCGTCTCAGCGGCTTCTCTCGCGACCGTCGCGCCGATCGCGAACCGTTCCGTCTCCTCGACCGGCGCGAACGGGTTGGTCGCCGCGTAGTTGACGCCGACGACGCGGCCGTCGGCGGTGACCAGCGGGCCGCCCGAGTTCCCGCCGAGAAGGTCGGCCGTGTGTTCGATCTCGGCGTCGACGGCGACCCAGGCGTTCGCCGTCTCGGTCGTTCCCGTGATCGTTCCCTCGGTCGGCGCGTACGAGTCGCCGTCCGGAAAGCCGAGCGCCCACACGTCGAGTCCGCGTTCGGGCTCGTCACCGTACCACGCGAGGGGCGTGTACCCCTCGCCCGCGAGCTCGAGCACCGCCAGGTCGGCACACTCAGCGGTGCCGAGTACGGCCGCGTCGGGCGACGTCCGCGCTCGGCCGACGGAAACGTCGAGCGAGTCGACGCCGGTCACGACGTGGCTGTTCGTCACGACGATGCCCGACGGATCGATCACGAAGCCGGACCCGGTAGCCGGGATCGGTTCGTCGCCGTCCGCCGCACCCGTTCGTTCCGTTCCGATCCGCACGACCGCCTCTCGAGCCTCGTCGACGCTCGTCACTACCCGTCCGTCGCTCTCACTCCCGGATACCGTCCGGTCGGCCTCGGTTTCGTCGGCGAGCCGGCTATCTGTCGCCTCGAGACTGGTAGCGGCGACGATGGCACCACCGACAGCGAGCCGCCTCAGTACGCGTCGCCGAGAGCTCGCAGCGGCATCGTGCCCGTCCGACGGCGTCCGATCGGGTTGGCCTGCGTCGATCATTCTCCCGGTTTCGGTCATCGGTCTCGCATCCCGAATTCACCGCTCGCGTTCGAATTCGGTTCACACGGCGGGTGTCGGTTCCATCCCCAGTGCGACTAACGGACCCCACGGGTACGGAAGTAATTTCGGGGTGTCTCAAAGGCGGCTCGTTACCACGCACCTCGAACCGTGTCCGACCGTTCGTCCCCTGCAACATCGTCAGGCGGTGCCGATCTGTCGGGAGGTAGTTTGATCTCACTCTCGCACGTACTGGTACCGCGTCACGCATCCGGCAGGCGTACTGCTACTGTCGGCCAGGGGCGCGAAAATCGGGTGAAAACCGTGACACGAACGGGGAGACTCACGAGGGGGCGAAGCGGACTGGAAAATGCCCGCGAGGGGACCGTTCGTCGGGGGAGCGATCGATGACGAGCGAACCTGAAAAACCGAAGAAACCCGTCGGTGGGAGCATCCGAACCGTCGATCTATCGACCGACCCCGCACAACGAGTACTGGCGCTGTGTGGGATGGTCGCACCGGCATCGATACTGCTTTCGGCACTCGTTCTCGCGATGCTGACGCCGAATTACAGCCACGCGGCGAACACGCTCAGCGAACTCGGCGCGCAGGGCGCGCCGTACGCCACGTATTTTAATGCGGTGATGATCGTCGCCGGGCTTCTCATCGTCGCGTTCGCCGTCGGACTGCACCGAGACATCGGTGGCGGCAACGGATCGACGAAGGGGCCCGGCCTCGTCGCGGCGTTTGGACTGTTCGCGACGGTCGGAACCGGTGCAACGCCCCTCGATCTAGAGTCGACGGCCCCCATCAACCTGATTCACATCGGCTTCGTGCTGATCGGGTTCCTCTCGCTCGCAGCCGGAATGTACGTCGTTTCGTTCAGAATGGCGACCGATTCCCGGTGGGACGGGTACGCCCGGATCACCCGGTGGTGGAGCGTCCTGCTTCTACTGCTATTCTCGGGCTGGTTCGTCGCTCTGTTCGCCGTCCCGCTCGAGCCGGGTGAATCCCCGAACGGCGCACTCCAACGTCCCTTCGTCGTCTGGACGCTGCTCTGGATAGAACTGACGGCGATCAAGCTGTTCTCCCGTCGGTGAATTCGACGAGGAGGGCGTTCAGTTCGGCCGGCCTGTCGAGCATCATCCAGTGGCCGGCACCGGTGAGCTTCTCGTAGCGCCACGGACCATCGACCTTCTCCTCGGAGCCAATCATGTGGTCCTCGGTGAGCGCGAAGTCGCCGTCGCTCCAGACGCCGAGCACCGGGCGGGTCACGTTCGGATAGTCCGCGCCGCGCTCCGACGGCGGGCGAGGGGTGAAGTTCGCCCGGTACCAGTTGAGCCCCGCCGTGAGCGCTCCCGGCCGGGAGAGGTCCTCGAGGTAGCGCTCCTGGTCGCCCTGTTCCCGCGTCCACTCGCGGAACAACCGCCAGTCGTCGTGTCGCAGCCACGCTTCGGCGACCCCCTCGAACAGGAAGAAGTACGCGTACCAGAAGCGCTCGCGCTGTTCGATCGTCCGGGATCGCGAGTTGCCCGGCGCCCCGACCGACAGCGCGACCAGCCGCTCGACGAACTCCGGCCGGGTGGCCGCCAGCAGCCACGCGACGTCCGATCCCCAGTCGTGGCCGACGAGCCTGACGGTCTCGAGGTCCAGTTCGACCGCGATATCCGTGATATCGTCGAGAACGTCGGGCAGCGCGTACGCCTCGACCGCTTCGGGCTTCGGCGCGTCGCCGAACCCCCGCAGATCCGGCGCGATCACTCGAAATCCGGCGTCGGCCAGCGCGGGCGCCTGGTACCGCCAGAGGTACCGAGAGTCCGGAAACCCGTGAAGTAGGAGAACGGCCGGGCCTTCCCCGTGATCGAGGACGGGGAACTGACCGCTGTCGATTTCGACGGTCCACGTGGCACCCTCGACATCGATTGCCGGAACGCCATTCTGCGAAGGGGATTCCGAAGCTGCCATGCTGATTACCCGATCGAGCTACCGATACTCTCTGCTGACGGTGCGTCTGCCGTGAGTCGAATCACGTCGACAAACTATGCTAACTGGCCACATAGAGTCATCTCCTGCAGAACTCCCATCGGCTGAAAATCCGCGCGGTCTGGAGCGGTAGCGCGACGGATCGTGAGTCGATCGGTCGATGATCGATGCGCTTGCGGGATTATACTGCCGGACAACACTATTCACACATCGATTGCGCTCGAACGGTCGTCGCCGCCGGCGACGATCCGTGAGACGCGACCGAGTGTTCACTGACGTTTGTTCGACAGTATTACTCCGACCTACTGCCGACTGCGCACCCCCTCGAGGTCGACGCGACGTTCGAGGAAGTCCGTGAGCAGCCGGAACAGCCGCAGTTTCTGAGTCTGGTCGGAGGACGCGTGACCCTCCTCGCCGAGTTCGTGGTACTCGAAGGCGCCGCCCTCGCCGGCCTCGAGGCCGCGCTCTTCGAGCACGTCGCGGAAGAGACGAGCCTGTGAGACGGGAACCCGGCGATCGTTGACGCCGTGAACCATACACAGCGGCGCGTCGAGGTTCTCGGCGTAGGTGATCGGTGAGCGCTCCGCGTAGAGGTCGGGATTTTCTTCGGGCGTCCCGAGGTACTTCTCCATGAGTTCGGTTCGGAAGTGGGGCATCGTGGTCTCGTACATCTCCTCGAGGTCGGTGAGGCCGATCCACGCGATGCCGGTCTCGTAGAGGTCGGGATACTGGACGAGTTGCCAGTACGCCGAGTAGCCGCCGTAGGAGCCGCCGAAAACGACCACGCGGTCGTCGTCGAGCCAGTCGTAGCGTTCGAGGGCGTACTCGACGGCAGTCGCGACGTCGCCCTGCTCGGCGCCGCCCCAGTCGTCGATCAGTTTCTCGACGAACTCGCGGCCCCGTCCGGACGAGCCTCGGTAGTTAACCTGCAACACCGAGAAGCCGCGGGAGGCGAGCACCTGCGTGTAGAGGTCGAACGACTTCGTATCGCGGGCGCGCGGTCCGCCGTGGGGGTTGACGATCAGCGGCGAGGGTCGTTCGCCGGAGTCGTACAGCAGCGCGCCGATCTCGAGTTCCTCGTACGGCACGTGGTCGACCGCCCTCGCCGGCATCTCGGGGACGCCGTCCGACGGGAACGTGAGGTACTCCGCGTCGGCGAAGTCGCCGGGCTCGAACGGGCCGTGCTCGGCCTCGATCAGCGTCTCGTACTCGTCGGTGCGAAGGTCGTAGACCAACAGTTCCGACCGCCGGGTCGGGCTGGTGTGCTCGAGGAGGATCCGATCCTCGTCGACGCTGATTCCCGCCGGACCTATCCCGCCAACCGACGTGACTCCCTCGGGAACGTCGAGTTCTCGTCCCTCGCCCGTCTCGCAGTCGTAGACGACGGGGACGGAGACGGCGTCGCGGGCGCGCGACGCGAGGAGGCGCTCCCCGCCGGGGAGGAACGCGACGGCCTGTTCCTCGTACGTTCCATCACCGTACCAAGTGACGTCGTCGGTCTCGAAGTTGTAAACGCCGACGCGGCCGAGATCCTCGGTATTGTCGCCGACCAGCAGTCGTCCGCCGTCGGGGCTCCAGTCGGCAGGCGTCGCTTCGGCGCCGACCTCGCCGAGCTCGAGGTTCCGCGGCTCGGAGCCGTCGGCGTTCGCGACGTAGACGTCCTCGTTTTCGTAGTCGTCGGACTCGTTGGTCGCGTACGCGATTCGATCGCCGTCCGGCGAGAGCCGTGCGCCCCCGGCCGCCCGCTCGTAGTCGGTCACCTTGGTCGTCTCTCCCGTCGCGAGGTCGTGGCGGTAGACGTTGAACTGTCCGTCGCGGGTCGAAGCGAGCAGCAGCGTCTCGCCGTCGTCGCCGACGTCCTGGATGACGACCTGCCCGTCCGTCTCGACGATCGGTTCGACCGTCCCGTCGCGCGAGAGCGCGTAGACGTCGTTCTGTTCGTCGCCGTCGTCGTCGAGGTGGAAGAACACGCGGTCGCCGTCCGCGTCCCACGAGACGAACCACCGCGCGTTCCGCGGCACCTCGCCGTCGGACCACCGCGTCAGTTCGCCGGAGTCGACGTCGACGACGTGCAGTTCGTTCCGGCCGCTGACGTCGTAGTAGAGCGCGACCTCGTTCCCGGACGGGGAGACGGTCGGGTGTGCCATCGTCGGCAGTCGAGCGAGTTCCTCGAGAACGTCGTCGTGATTGTTCATCGTTCGTTCGTGTTGCCGAACCGACTTAACTATTGAAGGAATTCTACGAAAAACGACGAGAACATCGATACGTTCGGGGTACGGGGATCTACTTTCGGAAACTCTTTTCCGCTCACTTCGTACTTCTCGCCCGAATTCGGTGATCGAACACGTATCGTATCGAGTATGTCACCGATCATATCGTACGAACGGAAAGAAGTGGTCGGCAGGTGGACGGTACGACGGACAACCACTCGAGTTCTTCGTGACGAAGGTCGACGACACGATCGGCTGGATCCTGCTCGCGACGGTCGCCGGACTCGCCCGAACCGGCGCGGTCGACGTCGGCTCGGCCGCGACGACGATCCTCTCGGTGCTCGTCTTTCTCGGGATCGCGTTCACGATCGGACCCCGATTCGTCACCGCGCTCGTGCGCTGGGTCGGCAACGTCTTCGGAAGCGACATCGCGCTGCTCTCGACGCTGATGTTGCTCGCCCTCGCCGCGGGTGCGGTGACCCAGTATACGGGCTCGAAGCGATTCTCGGCGCGTTCGTCGTCGGCATCCTGATCAGTCAGGGAAAGCGGTTCAGCTACGATCTCCGGCACACCTTCGAGGTGATGACGCTCGCCATCTTCGCGCCGATTTTCTTCGCCATCGCCGGACTCCGGATGGACGTCGCCGCCCTGTTGGATCCGACGGTGTTCGGCGTGGGACTGATCGTACTCACCGTAGCCTGTTTCGGGAAGTTCGCCGGAATCACGGGCGTCTCCCGGCTGGCCGGCCTCTCGAGGTGGGAGGGGATCACGATCGGCGGCGGGATGAACGCGCGCGGGGCCACGGAGATCATCGTCGCAACCATCGGCGTCGGGGCGGGAATCCTGACGATCAACGTGTACAGCGTCATCGTCACGGTCGCCATCGTGACGTCGCTGATGGCGCCGTCGATCATGCGGTGGTCGGTCCTCAAGATCGAGATGACCGAGGAGGAGCGAGAGCGGATCGAACGCGAGGCGGTCCTCCAGAAGAGCTTCGTCAACGACCTCGCACGGATCCTGTTGCCGACTCGCGGGGGCGCCGACACGCAGTACGCTGCCCGACTCGTCGGTCCGCTGATCCGCGATCAGGAGGTCGCTCAGGACGTGATGTGCGTTAGCGAGACGGCAGAAACTTCGGGGACGACACGCGGCGGGATCTTCATAGGTTCGACTGTGCGTCCGATCTCCCGGCGAGCGTTTCTCGGACCCCGCGTCGAGTACGCCGTCCAGAACGCACCGTGTCCGGTCGCGGTGGTCAGTTCGCTGTGAGTGGGCCGCGAGTCGCGGCGCGAATGTGACGCTCTGCCGGTGCTCCGGGGCCGTCTTGCGACGCCGCCAGTCCGGGGCCGCGGCGATTACGACTCCGAGAGCAATTCGCCGACGTACTGCTGTTCCCACTCGCGCCGGGCCTCGAGTTCACGCTGTCCGCGTCGCGTCACGGTGTAGAAGTTCGTCCGGCGATCGACCTGCCCCTTTTCGACGAGCCCCTTGTCGACGAGCGTATCGAGGTTCGGATACAGTCGGCCGTGGTGGATCTCCTTCTCGTAGTACTTCTCGAGTTCCTCCTGAATCGCCAGCCCGTGCGGTTCGTCCTGGCCAACGATCACGTACAGCAGGTCGCGCTGAAAGCCGGTCAGATCATACATGTCTGGTTAATTGAGCTGTCGGTATAATACAATATCGGAATCGTGTGAGAACGGTTGTGTCGAGACGGAACCGGCGCGAACGACACGGACGCCCCGATACTCGCCGGTATTGGTCGCGTTCTTCCGTCGACGCCCGTCTCCGACTCCTCGGTGAAGAACTCTCGCGTCGCCGTTCGCCGAAGCATCCACGGCGCAACCGCGAAGAGCACCGGCGAAAAGGACGGTCGTTGCGACGACGACCACACCCGTTCGGCCGTTCGCTCGAGGCGCTCTCGCCACACCGTCTCCCGGTCGAGTTGCCCGCGGTAGAGGTGTCCGGGCAGCCGAACGGGAGTCCCTGTTCAGTGTTGGACGCTCTGTGTGAGTACGAAGACCAGCAGCGCCATCAACAGGATCCCGAGCAGCGATTCGACGCTCGCGATGACGCGCGCCCATCGGCCGACGGGCTGGATATCCCCGTACCCCAGCGTCCCGAACGTGACGACGCTAAAGTACAGACTCCTGAAGAAGGCGCTAATCAGCACCCAGCTCGGTGCCTCTGTCGGGTCGCCGATCTGATACGTGATCGTCTCCTCGCCTCTGACTTCGCGAATGCCGCCGGTCACGGGATACAACAACGCACAGACGAGAATCGTCGTCAGCGAGGTCAGAACGACGCGCCAGGGGCTCATTCCGTAGCGCATGATCCACCGCGATCCGGCCAGTTTGAGCGCCTGCAGGTAGTTGCCGGTTTGCCAGGCGCGTCTCCGACGGAGGTCCATCTCCCGAAGGTAGTTCTCTCGCACCCGTTCCGGAAACGCGTTCTCGTCGTAGACCCGCTGCAGTTCCCGATAGACCCACTTCGCGGAGTCGGCCATCTCGGTCGCGGCGTCCCCGTCCGCGTTTCCTTCGAGGTCACTCTCGTAAACTGTGAAGTCGCCGAAAGAGGTCTGGAGGTTGATGCGGACGTCCGTCAGACCCGCGCGGTAGAGCATCGCATCATCGAAGTTCGCGCCCCGGAGGTCGACGAAAAAGAACACCGAATCGTGGAGGTTCGCGGCCGTGAACGACGCCCGGCGAGCGTCAACGTCGCGAAACGTTGCCCGGCGGAGATCCGCACCGGAGAGATCCGCGCGGTCGAGTACCGCGTCCGTGAAGTCGGCCCCGATCAGCGAGCAACCGGCGAGAGACTCCGTCTCCGCCAGCACCGCACCACGGAGGTCGGCGCCGTCGAGTCGATCACCCGGTTCCAGCCGCGTTCGCCGATACGCTTCCGGTGGGACGGTTTCGGCGGTGTGCCAGATACAGCGGTCCGTGTCCTCCCACGTCGATCGCCAGCAACAGACCGCTCCGACGCCTTCGATTCCGCCAAGCCGTACTGTGTAACCACACCGATCCTCGGACATAGAGAATCCACCACGCGAACCCACTAATTTGATGCACTCACCGCGTTCCTGACACTGCGGTCCGTCGACCGGTTCCGGGTCGAACGCTGACCCAACTTCCGCCACCGGATGCGCGATTCGAGCGTACTCGAATCGGCCCCGCACCTCGTTTCGGCATCCGTACGCTCTCCGTACGGCGCTACTGTCGGCGCTACCGGTTCAGCCGCGATCGCGTTCGCCGGACCGATGGAAACCGTCGAGGGAAAGGAACGCTATCGTCCGGAAAACGGGATCGAGAAGGATCGTCGAACCACTCTCTCAGGCGAGGATCACGACGTCCACGTTCCGACACTCGGGGCAGACGCGCGCGCCGCCGACCCCGTCGTTCTCGAGGATCATCCAGTTCAGTTCGTTCGCATCACCGTACCAGCCACAGTTTTGGCACTCGGAGTTCATCGAACGAAGTACGCCGCGTGGAGCGTTAGCACTTTTTCAGCGAGAGCGGACGATCAGGCGTCGCGACAGTAGCCGCGACGTTACTGCTCCAGCACGCGAAACGACGTCGAACCACAGGAACACGCGGTGGTTCCGATCGGACGAACCGTTCCGTCCGTCGACTGCCGGACCGCAAACGCGTTGCCACACTGCGTACACGTGCCTGCGCCCCTCCTCTTCGATTCGAATGACATACCACACCTACGTCCGTCGAAGGGGATAAACGAACTGTGAACACGAAGAAAGTAGCCGCCGTGTTACTACCGGCGTGACAACGCGGACAGACCAGTTATGAGTCTCCGTTCGAGAAGCCGCTACCGTCGGTTCGAAGAATTGCAGCGGGGAAGAGTAGTTGACCGTTCAGGGCCATGGTGACGACCTGAGAGGTCAGTCGAGGCCACAGCCACGTCCCAACTGCGAGTTCGTATAACCCTGCTCGAGCAGCCCTGCTCGAAGCAATCTAGCGGTGGACGGGCACAGTCATTAATCTTTGGGCCGAAAGGATGTTAATTATGAATTTCTCGAGCGACCCGACGGACGAACGTTCCGAGTGAACCCGGACGTAACCCAACAACTCACGTGTCGAAGTTCCTGCCCCGCCAACTCCACAGCGCCAGGACGGCGAGTGCGAGTGCAAGCACACCGAGGAGGACGAATTTGCCGATTCGACCGGCCGTCAACGCCGGTGAGCGAATCAGTGCCGTCTCCTCGAGCAAGAAGAGGACCAGGAACAACAGTCCGAACAGCGACGCGATCGCGACGCCGATCCCCTCCCGGATCATCCAGGTGAATTCGTTCGCGTCGATCCTGGCGGCTTCAGTCGGCTCCTCGGCATCCGACGCCGGGTACGCAGCGCTATCCCACGGCGTTCCGAGATACCCGACGACGTACGAGAGCGAGGCGGCAGCAACGAGGATGATCCCGAACGTAAGCAGGCCCGCGACTGCGTTCGGCGGGGCGAGGATGACCGTGAGAACCGCGGCGGCAACGAGTGAGCCGCCGAACATCACGAGGAACCGTTTGAGTGGCGTGTACATACGAAGGGTACGTCGCGCAACGGTATGGTATAGTCGCCACTGAACGTCGGTGCACACCCGATCGCACAGCCGTCGTACGATCGGTATGGAAACCGTTCCAGTTGTTGTAAGCGGAACGAGTCTCGGCCCGAAACCGGGCGACCCCAGTCGAGCGGCGAATCAGTCGGCGGACGGTGCGTTCGGTTCGACCGTCCCGTCCGGAACGGTCCCCTCTGACCAGCCTCGAGCCGCGTAGTACTCCTCGATCGCGTCCTCGAGGTCGGGGATCTCGTACGGCAGGTCGTCCGCGTCCCGGCCGAACCCGCGCTGGTTATTGAAGTGGCGCTCGAGGCGGACGGTCTCCGCACCGACGTCCATGAGCTCCTCGTAGTCGGCGTCGAACAGGGTCTCGAGGCGATCGTCGGTGACGTAGTCGCCTCCGAAGGCGCAGACGACGCCCGTATCTCGGAACGCGGCCGCGTTCTCCTCCGCGACGAGCGTTTCGGCCTTCCCGAGCGTCCCCTCGGGATCGAGCTCGCCGCTGTACTCGAGGGTCAGCATTCCGGCGTACATGTGATCCGCGCCGCGGTTCGCGACGGCGTAGGAGAGGCCCTGTCCGTGGAGGACTCGACCGTCGTGCGCGGCGAACTCCATCCCCTTGACGGTGTAGTTGTCGACGCCGAGTTCGTCGTGGACCCGGTCGACGCCTTCGGCGAGCGAGTCGCCGATACCCTCGCGGCGGGCGATCTGCTCGGTGACCTCCCGGGCGAGTTCCGCGTTGCCGAACTCGTCCTCGCTGGCGAGATAGGCCGCGACGGTGACGCCGGCCGAGATGGTGTCCATCCCGAGCGTGTCGCAGAGCTCGTTCGCCTTCATAACGTCCACGATGTCGCCGACGCCCTGGCACGAGCCGAACGAGTAGACGGTCTCGAACTCAGGTCCCTCGGTCTCGACGCCGCTCTCCTCGTCTCTGGTCGGCAGTTTGCAGGCGTACGCGCAGGCCGAACACGCGCCTTTCTTGTACTTCTTCTCCTCGACGGCGTCGCCGCCGATGTCGGCGGCGTGTTCGAACTCGTACTCCTCGAAGTACCTGGTGGGAAGCGAGAAGTTCTCGTTGATGAACTCCGTGCCGCCGGTCGTCCCCTGCCGTCGCATCCGATCGTCGGACTGGGCGGCCTCCCGGTGGACGTCCATCTCCGGCGGGTTCGGGATCTCGAGCGGCGGTTCGACGTCACCCTCGAAGGTGACGCACTTCACGTTCTTCGCTCCCAGAACCGCACCGAGGCCCCCGCGACCGAACGCGCGCGAGTCGAATGTCATCACCGACGCGAACCGGACCAGGTTCTCGCCCGCGGGACCGATCGCGATGCAGTGCTCGGCGCCGAGGTCGCGACTGTCCGCCACGTACTCGGAGGTTTCGGGGACGGTCGCACCCTCGAGCTCCGGTACTTCCTCGAACTCGACGCCCTGATCCGTGACGTGGACGGCGAGCGGCTCGTCGCTCTCGCCCGCGATCTCGAGGACGCTGATTCCCGTCGAGACGAAGTTCCGCGAGAGGTAGCCGCCCGCGTTAGTCGAGACCAGGCCGTCGGTGAGCGGCGAGAGTCCGGTCATGTTCATTCGTCCCGTAAAGGACATCTGAGACTGCTGAAGCGGACCGGTCGAGAGGTACGCGCGATTCTCCGGACCGAAGGGGTCGGCGTCGAACGGGATGCGTTCGTGGGCGAGGGCGGTCGCCGCCGCTCGACCGCCGACGTAGCTCTCGAGCAGGTCGTCGATAGCCGTTTCCGAGGTGGTACGCTCACCGACGTCGACGGTGAGTAGTGGGCCTGTCGCGTGAAGCATGCACAGACGTTACGGACGAGAGACCTTAGCTGTGGGTTGCGCGAGAAGCGGATTCGCCGCCGCGATCGCTGCTTCGCGGTCGGCGTGGGAGAGCGCGTGACCCGACTGCAATTCGGAGAGTCACGGTGCGGATGAAGCTGGAATCGGCCGTCGATCACTATCTCGTGTCGATGACGACGTCGCCCGCCTCGACGCGGCTTCCGCTGCTCCCGGTCACGATTCGAGTATCCCCGGCTTCGACGACGGTTCCGTCTTCCTCCTTTTTCCGGCCGTGTTTGTCCTTCTTCCGCTTACCGCGTTTCTCGTCCTTTTTCTTCGGCTTCTTCTTATCGCGTTTCTTGCCCTTCTTCCTCTTATCGCCCTTCTTGTCCTTCTTTTTCTTCGGTTCGTCTTTCTTCCTCTTCCCGTTGTTCTTTGTGCCGTCTTTCTTTTTCCCGTCCTTGCGGGAGGCAGCAGCCCCTCCAGTAAGCCCGACCGCACTGACGGTGATTCCACCCGTGGTCAGAAGCACGCTGCGGCGAGTGCTACGCGATGGTTCGTCTGTCATATGGTCTCTGGGCGGGTCTCGCCCACTCCGGCCGTATTGCGAATGCCATTATGAACGGTCGAGAGCGTTTCAACTATTAATTAACTCAGACGACAACTACCGCTGTCCCCACATCTAGAATATCTCGTATTACCGGCGACGCGACCGAATCGAGAGAACAAAATGCGCAGCTAATTGCGGACTCGATACTGATCGGATGCGTTGTCGGTTACAATAGTGATATCGCGGCCGCCGATCTCGCCTCACGCTCGTGTTCGACATCGGACAGCCGATTCTCGGGATCCCGAAAGGAACCGTACCGCCACCGAAATCGATCTATTTGTCGGCTTTCACGCAACTCACTGCCTCGGGTCCGGAGGACGCCATCGCCGAAATCCGGGTTTACCGCCCGTCCTGTACGCCGTACGTACACCGGAGACGACTCAAATACAGTCAAAATGAACGCCACATTACCGACTACAGACCACGCTACGCCACGGGTGGGGTTCTGGGGCCCCACAAACGCTTTTGGTGGCAGATGGCCTAGATCCACTCATGTACGTGCGGGACGCGAAAAACAGGGAGGAGGTCTGGCTGCTCGACTACATCGAGTCGATGGGGCTCGACGACACGGCGTTCCGCTCGCGTGACTACGTCGTCGCGATCGACGAAGTCACCGGCGAGAAGGCGGGTTTCGGGCGCATCCGCGTCCACAAGGTCGACGGCGAACCGACCGACGCAAACGGCAGTCCCGCCGGTGACGAGGGACCGGCCGAGGTCTGCGAGTTGACCAGTATCGGCGTTCTCGAGAGCTGGCGTGGTCAGGGTGTCGGCGCACACGTCATCGAGCGACTCCTCGAGTACGCCGGCGACGAGGGGTTCGATACCGTCTACTCGCTAACCGGCCAGAGCGCCTACCTCGCTCAGTTCGGCTTCCGCCGGATCGAGACGGAACAGCTTCCGGAACCGCTTCAGGGGCGACTCTCGGAGAAGCGCGACCGGACCGATCCGGACGCGGTGCCGCTCGAGATCGAGATCGACCGGTTCCAGATGCCCGAGCGACTCCGGGAAGCGTTCAAGCAGGCCTCGAAGAGTCCCGAGGAAGAGCCGACTACCGAGACGGCCGAGGACTTCGGGATCGATTCCGATACCGCGACCTACAAGTACGATACGGGCCGCTGAGCGAGGTCACGGTGGCTTACGACTGGTTCCCGGGATCGTGCGGGCGGCGGTCGAATCCGTGCCGAAACGCGATCCAGGCGACCGCGGTGATAAACAGGATCGGTGGCACGATCGCGAAGGCCCACAGCGGATCCAGTCCCCATCGGAGCAAGATGACGAGGTTGAACAGTCCGATCGCGAGAAAGGGAGCGACGTAGAGGGCGGCCCGACGGCGATTGCGCGTCCCCTCGCCCGTCGGCAACGGCGTCTCCGAGCCCATACCCGGCTCGACGACGGCACAGCGGAAAAAGGTCGCGGGAATCTGACTACCACCGATGTGTTCCGATCGATCACGCTCGAGATCCGGCGCCGATGGCAGTGACGCTGACGACGGCGTCCGCGTCTGGCTCGTCGAACGCACGTACTCGGACGACGAGCTCAACCTCATCGTTCTCATTTACGCAACGGAGGACGGACGATACTACCACCGCCGAGAGCGCGCGCTGACGAGTTTCAGCGGCCCTGTCAGGGACACGAAAGCGGGACTGGTCGTCTCACCGGATGAACTCGGGCCCGTCGACGATCCGGCGGAGCGGGACCGGTACGCCAGCGAAGCCTCGCGGATGGCCGACCGGCACGAACCGACCGACGCCGTCTGAGTCGGACGCCCGCTCGCGGCTGACGGTGTATCGAATCCCATAGCATTGGTCGCGTACATTAACCTTGAAGCCCTCTCCGACCATCGGTAACTATAATGTTCGATTCCGAGGAACTCGAGGAGATCCGCGAGGGCCACGAAGAGTGGCACGAGGAAGAGGTCGAGCCGGTGCTCGAGCGGTTCGGTGAGCGCAAGGAAACGTTCACGACCGATACGGGAGGACAGGAGGTCGATCGCCTCTACACGCCGGCGGACGTCGACGACCTCGACTACCGGGAGGATCTCGGCTATCCGGGTGAGCCGCCGTACACGCGCGGCGTCTACTCGACGGGGTATCGAGGACGAATGTGGACGATGCGCCAGTACGCCGGGTTCTCGACGCCGGCGGACACCAACGAGCGCTATCACTACCTGCTCGACCAGGGCCAGACGGGACTCTCGATGGCCTTCGACCTGCCGACGCAGATGGGGTACGACTCCGACGCCAGCATGGCGGCCGGCGAGGTGGGAAAAGCCGGCGTCGCGATCGACTCGCTTTCGGACATGGAGACCGTCTTCGACGGCATCCCGCTCGACGAGGTCTCGACTTCGATGACGATCAACGCGCCCGCCTCCGTGCTGCTCGCGATGTACATCGCGGTCGGCGACAAGCAGGGCGTCGACCGCAAGGAACTTCGAGGGACGATTCAGAACGACCTCCTGAAGGAGTACATCGCTCGAAACACCTACATCTACCCGCCGGAGCCCTCGATGCGGATCATCACGGATATCTTCGAGTTCTGCGCCGCGGAGACGCCGAAGTTCAACACGATCTCGATCTCGGGCTACCACATCCGCGAGGCCGGTTCGACGGCCGCTCAGGAACTCGCCTTCACCCTCGGAAACGGCATCGAGTACGTCGAAGCGGCCATCGAGGCCGGACTGGACGTCGACGAGTTCGCCCCGCAGCTCTCCTTTTTCTTCAACGGGCACAACAACATTTTCGAGGAGGTCGCCAAGTTCCGCGCGGCCCGCCGGATGTGGCACGACATCATGGAGGAGCGCTTCGACGCGGAGAACCCCAAATCGAAACAGCTGAAGTTCCACACTCAGACTGCGGGTTCGATGCTGACCGCCCAGCAGATCGAGAACAACGTCGTCCGGGTGGCCTACCAGGCGCTCGCGGCGGTGCTCGGCGGCACGCAGAGTCTCCACACCAACGGGAAGGACGAGGCCCTCGCCCTCCCGACCGAGGAGTCCGTTCGAACCGCCCTTCGAACTCAGCAGATCCTCGCCCACGAATCCGGCGCGGCCGACACGATCGACCCGCTCGCGGGCAGCTACTACGTCGAATCGCTGACCGACGAAGTCGAGGAGGACGCCTACGAGATCATCGACGAGGTCGACAAACGCGACGGAATGCTCGAGGCCGTCGAGCAGCAGTGGGTCCAGCGCCAGATCCAGGACACCGCCTTCGACCGCCAGCGCGAGATCGAGGAGAAAGAGCGGGTCATCGTCGGCGTCAACGAGTTCGAGGTCGACGAGGACCCCCAGATGGACGTCGAGGAAGTCACCGCGGAGGACGAGCGTCGCCAGATCGATAGCCTCGAGTCGACTCGCGCGGAGCGCGACGACGAGGCCGTCGACGAGACGCTCGAGGCCCTGCGCGACGCCGCGCGGGGCGAGGAGAACCTCATGCCGTACATCGTCGACGCGGTGAAGGCCTACGCGACGGTCGGCGAGATCTGTAACGTCATGCGCGACGAGTTCGGTGAGTACCAGCCGGGAGCCGTCTGAGGAGTGAGAAAAAATTCGACCGGTCGTGCGAGGGACCGGCGCGTAGACGGCGATAGGGACGCGAGCGGTTACCGATCGGTCCGCGAGAGTGACCGCTCGACGAGGTGGACGTAGTCGTCGAGTGCCATCGCGAATTCGCGATTCGGCGGGAGTTCCTGCCAGGAGAACTCGAACTCGAAGCCGCGTTCCGCGCCCTCGCCGGTAACCGCGTGCGTCCACTCGTCGGGGGCCCCGTCGACGGATGCGTGAAAGAAGTGGCGTCTGTAGAACCGCGGGGGCGATTTTTGGCGCATCCAACTGTCGCTCGCGACGTGCCGGACCGCTCGTAGCGTCTTGAGACCGCTTTCCTCCCTGACCTCTCGTCGCAGCGCCTCGAGTCTCGATTCGCCGGCTTCGATCGTCCCCTTCGGGATCTGCAGCCCGTCGTGTTCGGGCCCCTCGAACACGAGTAGTTCTCGCTCGTTGCGGGTGATGTAGGCGCACACCTTCGGGACGTACGTTGCGCCAAACTCGGTCATAGTACCCCCGCATTCCACGAACACACGTAAAACGTTCTCCGAATTATCAGTAATTCCTGACCGTTTTCGCACCGTTCCGTCGGTACCGGACGTCGAGACGGTCGGGAACTGGTCGCCGGCGGGGGGTTCAGACGGTTTGGCGGGGCGTGATCGGTCGGACGAGGGAGAGTCTCGGGGTTCCAGCTACTACCCAATCAGTACTCGTGACTCTGTCTTACGGCCAGAGACACGAATCGCCGGAATCCGATCCGTCGCTGTTCTCCGGAGGCGACCGCGCTTCGCTGTCGGTCAGTCGGGTACCCGGTCGCGAACCGTCTCGGGTGCCCGATAGGACCGCCGCTCGAGGATCGACGTGACGCCGATAAAGATCGCCAGCGATACGCTCGCGAGCCCGACGGAGTCGGCGACGTCGAACCGATCGAACGTACGGTGGAACCAGAACATGTCGGCTATCGGACCCTCGTGGAGTGTCGACAGAATCGGGTGGCGAACGAGTTTCACCGCGTCGGGAACGAGTCCCCACGCGCCGCCCACGAGGACGAGCGTCCGCGGATACGGAACGTCGGGAACGAGAGCGACGATGATCGCGGTGACGGTGCTGCCGAAAGCGAAGTGTGTTATTCCCCGTGACATGATTTCGACCCCGGAGTGTCCCGGTTTTCCCGTCGCCCAATTAGGCGTTTTGAGCGTCCCGCCGCGTTAACTCCATATTTTGATGAGAGTCAGGAACCTCGGGACGCGGTCGCCGCGATTTGGAACGGCTCGAGAGTCCCAGATGGTCCCGCGACCGGGAGATCGGTTCTCTCCGTCGCACCTACAGCGAAATCGGTCTCCCCCTCTCGTCGGATTCGTATATCGCCTCGATGATCACCAGATCGGCGACGCCGTCTTTTCCACTGGGTTCCGGTTTCTGATCCGCCAGGAGACAGTACGCGAAGTAGTCGAACTCTTCTCTCACTTCGTCGACCGGCGGACCCGCGTACTCGATTCGAGTGCCGTCGCGCTCCGCGACGATCTCTTCCGAAGCGATGCCGCCGAACGCCGACGTTATCTGGATCTCTCCTTCGGTACCGTATATCTCGAGTCGGCTCGACGGATACGCGTTGAGACTGGCGGTACAGGACGCGACCACGCTATCGGGGAACAGCAACTGAAACGCCACGTGCTCGTCGACCTCTTCGAACGCCAGGTGGTTCGACGCCGTGGACCCGTACACCCGGACGGGATCGCGTCCCAGTAGAAACCGGATCGTGTTCAACGGGTAGATTCCGAGATCCATCAGTGCACCGCCACCCGCGATGGACGGATCGTTTCGCCACCGTATCGTGCCACCGTCGGTATCTATACAATTGGAAAATTTACCGGTGAGGTGAACCGGCTGGCCGATGAATCCGTCCGCGACGAGTTCGCGCATGCGTCTGATGAAGGGTTCCGTCTGCATCCGATATCCCGTCATCAACATCACGTCCTCTCTCTCGCAGATCCGAACCATTCGCTCGGCTCGATCGATGCTCACGTCGAGGGGTTTCTCACACAGAACCGATTTGCCGAATCGAGCCGCAGCCTCCACGTACGGCAGGTGAAACGCGTTCGGCGTGGCAACGTACACCGCGTCGTACGTCTCGACCGCGACTCCAGCTTTGAACTCGTCACTGCTGATCCAGTTCGGAACGTCGAACGCCTCCGCTACCGCCCGCGCTTTTTCGGACCACAGGTCGACCACGATCGTCGCCTCGCACAGGTCCGTTTTTCGAATCGCGGGAAGTGCTCGGCGACAGGCGAACCGTCCCGTGCCGACGACGGCTATACGAACCGGGCCGCCGTCGACGGGTTCGTACCAATCGCGTTCCGTGAAGTTGTATCGCTCCTTCATCGTGGGGAGGTGTTACGAGTCCCGGTACGGCCCACACACGCGCCGGATTCCCTCTTCGAAGCTCACCCGCGGTTCCCAGCCGGTAGCGTTCATCATCTTCGTCGGATCCGCGCACGTATCGCGGACGTACACCTGCCCCGGAATCGGGTTTTCGACGTATTCCGGTTCGACGTCGGCGTCGAGTTCCTCGGCGAGCTGATCGACGACGGCGTTGAACTCGTGGGCCTCGCCCGTTCCGAGGTTGTAGACCCCGTTCAATCGGTGCTCTGCGGCCAGTTCGATGCCGCGAACGATATCGTCGACGTGCGTGAAGTCGCGGGTCTGGGTGCCGTCGCCGAAAATCCGCGGCGACCGGCCGTGGGCGATGTCGTCCGCGAACTGCGCGATGACGTTCGCGTACACGCCCTTGTGTTCTTCCGCGCCGTGATACCCTTGGTACACCGAGAAGAACCGCAGCCCGGCGAGGCGCATCCCGTAATGGTTCGCGAAGTACTCCGCGTACTTCTCTCGAGCGAGTTTCGAGGCCTCGTACCCGGTGTGGACCGACACCTCCGTGTCCTCCGGCGAAGGTTCCGTTCGACTGCCGTAGATCGACGACGTCGAGGCGTAGACGACCGTATCACAGCCGTCGTCCCGGGCCTGTTCGACGGTGTTAACGAACCCCTCGACGTTGACTCGTACTCCCGTCGTCGGATCCCGCTCGTGCATCCCGTACGACGAGAGCGCCGCGAGGTGAAAGACGACGTCCACGTCGGTCGGCAGATCCTCGGCGAGAACGCTCCGATCCTCGAAGACTACTCGATCGTTGAGGTTCTCGGGCGTTCCGAGGTACCCGCTGTCGACCGCGATCACGTCGTTTCGGCCGGCTAGCCGATTCGCGAGATTCGACCCGATGAATCCCGCCCCGCCGGTTACGAGGAGTCGCTTGTTTCGCATGCCGGACCCTCAGTACGACGCAAAATAGCTTGTCGGTACCGTTAAACGAATATATCGGTCTTGTTCTCGAGAAATCACGTATTGGCATAGTTTAGCACAGTTCTACACGGTGCCCGATCAGAGACGGGTAAGCCGCTCGCGGGCCCAACTGGGGGGACAGCCCTCGACATCGTCGTGAGAGAAGATGAACGCCGATAGCCAGTTTCTCGTAGCTCTTCTTTCGCTGACGGTCTACCGTCGTCGCCGTCCCCGTGGTTACCGTGATTCTCCGCGTCGCGCATCGACGGGCACACGGTAAGGAGAGTGACGGCGGAGAAGTGACAATTACGTACGTGATATTCAAAGTCATTATTGTCGGCTAAATATCCCAGGTATCGAAGAATAATACATTACTTCTCACCTGATGAATCTATAGTTATGAGTAACGACCACGCGTTGATTACCGGAGGAGCGGGGTTCATCGGTTCTCATCTCGCCGAACGACTCGTCAGAGGAGGAGATTCTGTGACCGTCGTCGATGACTTGTCCCACGGAGAGAGGACGTGGATGCCAGAAGAGACGACGTTCGTAAACGGTGATCTTACCGAGCGAGAGACGGCGGAGTCGGCGCTCACCGACACTATCGATATCGTATACCACTTAGCGGCGTCGAAGGTCGTCAACTCGCCGAACCCGCGAAGACAGTTCGAGGAGAACAGCCGGATGACGTACAACCTACTCGAGCGGATGGCGGACGTCGGCGTTTCGAAGATCGTATTCACCTCCTCGTCGACGGTGTACGGCGAAGCGCCGAACCCGACGCCGGAAGACTTCGGGCCGCTGGAACCGATTAGCGTCTACGGAGCGTCCAAACTCGCGGACGAGGGGCTACTATCGGCTACCGCCCACTCGAACGACCTCACCGTTTGGAATTTCAGGTTCGCGAATATAATCGGGCCGCGCCTTCGCGGCGCGGTCATTCCCGATTTTATCGAGAAACTCTCTACGAACCCCGATCGGTTGCAGATTCTCGGTGACGGTCGCCAGGAGAAGTCGTACATGTACGTTAGCGATTGTATCAATGCGATGCTACACGTCATCGACCGGACAGGCGATCCCGTAAACACGTTCAATCTCGGTACGGGGACGACCACGTCGGTCAACCAGATCGCGGATATCGTCTCCGACGTAATGGGCTTGGACCCTCGATACGAGTACACCGGTACCGAACGAGGATGGCCCGGGGATGTAAGGCGGATGCGTCTCTCTACCGAAAAACTCCTCGCGACGGGATGGGAACCGGATCAGTCGAGCGACGAGGCCGTCGAACGGGCCGCTCGCAGACTCGTAGGCGAAATATGACTACGAACTATAGACCCGCAGTCGCATACGTGTACGAAATCTTCCGTGTTTTGCCTGTTCTACCAGTTATTAACCGCGGTGGAACGGGTTGCGTTTCCGCTCTCTTGACGCAACTTTACGTTTCCGTGACGGATTACGGTTTCTTACGGGACAATACCGGATTTAGATCCCACATACACGCGCGGAATTTTCCCGCGGTCTTGTAGTACGCACATAATAAAACAGTGAATGATCCGAGTAGGGGCCTGTGATGGAACGTCCAGTAGATACCGGCACGAGCGTGGCGACGAAAATCACCTCGCCAGTGGTAGAACTTCCCTCTCTCAACCGTGCTACACGCCCGGGTCGAGGTGAGGACGAATGATCGATTGGACAGAAGAACGGGTTCTGGTAACGGGAGGCGCCTCTTTCATCGGTTCGTATCTCGTCGAAGACCTAGTAGCGGAAGGTGCGGACGTCGTCGTCGCCGACGATTTCTCGAGCGGGGAACGCGACCACCTCTCGGCCGTCGAAGACCGAATTTCCATCATCGAAGGCGATCTCAAAAATTGGGACTTCGCTTCGGAAGCGACTTCGGACGTGGACACGGTGTTTCACCTCGCCGCCGACCACGGGGGACGGGGGTACATTTCGAACCATCCCGCGAACTGCGCGACGAACATGGCGCTCGATAATATCGTCTTCGAGACGGCGGCGAAGAACGACGTCGATCGTATCACGTTCGCCTCGAGTGCGTGCGTCTATCCGACCGATATCCAACAGGAAAAACGACCGCTGCGCGAAGAGATGGTGAGTTTCGAAGAGCGAGGTGGCGCGTTCGCCGACGAGATGTACGGATGGGCTAAACTCATGGGCGAACGATCGCTCCAGGCTCACCAAGAGCAGTACGACATCGACGCCAGCATCGTTCGTATTTTCACGGCCTACGGCCCTCGAGAGAACGAAACGCACGCGATAGTCGCGCTAATCGCGAAGGCGTACGCCGAGCAGGACCCGTTCCAAATCTGGGGAGACGGAGAGCAAACGCGGAATTTCACGTACGTGAAGGATATCACGAGCGCTCTTCGCCTGGCTGCCGAAAACGTCACCGACGGTACGCCCGTCAACGCCGGTGTTCCAGACTACATCTCCGTCAATAACGTAGTGGAGGCTATCTTCGACTCGCTCGACTGGCGTCCCGAGGAAATCGATTACCGGACGGAGAAACCGGTCGGAGTTCGTCATCGAGCCGCAGACAGTACGCGCGCGAACGAATTACTCGACTGGGAACCGGAGTACGATCTCAGTGACGGAATCGAACGCACCGTCGACTGGTATCGAGAGAACCGAGAGAGATCGGACGTATCTGATAATCTTCACCAACTACTGCATAAAAGGTGACGAGTCACCCCGTTTCGATCATCGACGCTCCTCCGGCCGCTACACGACGAAATTGGCGTGCACGTACGATAGTAGTCCCGAATCCGGGGATCTTTAATATCGTATTGGGTTCTCATAACGATGACGTATACCTATTGGCTCGCCCGCCGCCGTTTTTTGTAGTAGATTAGGAATGGAAGAGAAAACGCCGAACCACCGGCTGAACTTGTACGAGTCGGACGACGCCGAGGGGGGACGAACGTCCGATATGGAAACGATCGAGGAGCGACTCCTCGTCCGTGATGAAGAAGCCGCTCGCTCGAAATACACGCCTCACGTCGGAGCGACGTTCATCGCCACCGACACGGGAGCCGTGTACGACGGTGACGGAACGGAGTGGAACCTCGCTACGCGCAAAGTCGGGGCGTTTACCGTCACCGATTCGTTTACCGATCCCGGCGGAACGACGCACACGAAACCGATCGGCGGTGCGGTTGGCCCGCACAATACGCGGACTTTCGACGCCGGATCGACCGCCGCCGACGTCAACGAGCTGATCGACGCTGCCCATTCTGCAACGCCGGTGATGGGCCAGAGCTACGTCGTCGGGCCGTCAGAGTTCGTCACGATCTCGTCACCGGTCGTGCTCAAATCGAACGTGACGCTCGTCGCGAACCTCGAGATCGCGGACGACGCGAATATCTGTGCGGTGAAATCACGTGATTTCGATCCGCTCACCGGTAGTAACACCTGGCGCTCCGGGACGGAACCGACCGAGGTTCCCTACAACTTCGGTTTCCACGGCTTCATCTACGGCAATCGCGAGAACAACGGCGGCAGTTCGACGACGTCGGTCGACGGTATCGAGATCGGCGGCGTCGCCTTCTACGGAAAGAACTATCGCCTAGGCGGCTACGGGAACACCCCGGCCTTTATCGAGAACTGCGCGGGTACGTCTTTCTACAGCGAATGCGGCTGGCAAGAGACCGCGAACTGGACCGGAAAGGAAAAACCGGAAGCCGCGATCAGACTCCGAGCCTGGAACGGAGACGGCCACGGCATCGTCTGGCGCGGGCCACACGACTCGACGATCTGGGCCGTTCCGGCCGAACACGCCGGCCGGGGCTGGTTGCACGATACCGATACCGACGATTCGTGGGACGGCTATTACGACGACCTCTACCTCCACAGTTACAGTAATCACGCCCCTCAGCTGCACGCCAATCACGGCGAAGCAACCTACGTCTACGTCGATAACGAGGACGGGATCGTCGACGACGAGTTCAGCTGTCGGCAGGTCAAACTCCAGGCTGGCGGAAGCGGCGGCGGCCTCGAGATCGGGGAAGCGACTCGAATCGGCCGACTGATCGCCCGCGGCAACGGGTCGAACTCCGGAACGGGCAATATCGGAGTCGAGATCGACGGCGGTCCGGTATCGATCGGTCAGGCGCTCGTCACCGACTGGGATAGCCACGGCCTGAAGGCGGACGGTCAGGAACTCCACGTCGGCTACCTCCGCTCCGAATCTAACGGCGGTCACGGCATTCTGCTGGGGGCAGAGAGCGGACTGAAAGACTCCTACATCGTCGCCAATAGCCTTCACGGGAACGGCGAAGCGGCCGTCTCGTATCAGGGGGGTGAACGAAATCACATCTTCGTCCGCTCGTGGATGCGAGACGGCGACGTCGGCTGGGATCCCGCGGGAGCCGATCCCCGAAACGGTGATTACTTCGACGTCACGTTCAACGGTGGAAACACGGATACCACCCTAAACCGGGGAACGGACGTTCGAAGCGGCGACGGCAGTACGTCGGAGTTTCCGATCGACCACGAGTTAGTCGGTACCCCGCGGTTTCGCCACGTAACGCCACAGTCCGAGGACGCGGGATCCGTCAGTCACGTGACGGCGGACGAGTCGACCCTCACGGTGCACTACGTCTCACCACCGCCTGCTGGAGCGGAGAACCTCGAATGGTCGTGGGAAGCCGCCTATTGACCGCGATCCGGAATCGAGGCGACGGCAACGGTCGGTAGCGAGTTACGGAGTACGGATAGGCGGAGAGTTCGGGCGGTCTCACTGGGCGTATCGGCTCGACTCGTACCGCCGATCGCCGTTCGGTTAAATATCCAGTATGTGCTTCGCCTGCACGATTACGTTTTTTCTCAGCGGAGGGAACAACAGTAACACGACAGTGTACGTGAGAGCCCCCAGAGAAATGACTAGCAGTAGCTCTACGAGCGTTTGAATCGGGAGGACGTGACGCAGAGCGAGTAACGAGATCGTCATCGTGATCGCGGCGACTAACGCCCATCCCACCTCCACGATAGGAAATCTGATCGATATGAATTCGGATAGATAGACGGCGTGTAAGATAGTGTTCAGACCGAACGAGACCGCCGTCGCGATCGCCGCACCGGACAAACCGAATAGCGGGACTAAAACGAACGTGAGGATCAGGTTAGCTACGATCGACACTATCGTCGATTTGGCTGACAAGTCCTCTCTGTTTATCGCTCGGAGTGAACGACCGAACACGACGTAGAACGACTGGAGTATTTTCTCCCCCATCAGTATTATCAGGGCAACCGACGCGATCGTGTACGCGTCCCCGAATACGAGTCCGAGTATTTCGCTGGAAAACACCAGCGTTCCGAAGAAGGCGGGAATAGAAATCAACAAGCCGGGGACGAGCGCGGCGGGAACGATCGCTTCGATTCTGTCGGTCGCTTTCTGGGCGCTCCATTCGCTGACTTGCGGAAAAATCGTTACGGCGACCGACTCTCCGGTGAGGATCACCACCATCGTGATGAGCCACGCGATCTCGTAACTACTTACGGCCGCCTTGGGAAGAAATATCGCGATCACCAGTAAATCCATTCGGCTATAAAACTGCTTTCCGACTCCAGAAAACACGTCGAACTTAGCGTACGAAACGAGCGAGTCGACGTGTAGTTTGGCGGGCTGCTGAAACGCGAGCGACGTTTTGTGCATCCCCCAAACGAACGTAACCGTAAACCCGACTAACAATCCGTACACTAGTGCGTAGACGTCGAAGCCGAGAACCAGTAACGGGATGCCGACGACGACCCAACCAGCATCCCTGATAAATTGAAGAAACCACGTCTCGCCGACGCGTAATTCACCGCGCAAGAGACGGAGCGAAAAGTCTGCCAATTCCTGTAAAATAAGAGTTAATACGAGATACATCGCCAGTGGAGCTCCGAGGTAGGCATTTATTGTCCCTTGAAATGCGATAATCCCGACAGAGACCGCGCCCAGCGGGACCGTTTTGAGAATGATTCCGGCGGTGAAGATCTGATCGCCGGTTTGTCCCTCACTGAGACGTTTTTCTACCGCAGTCCGTAAGCCGAAATCCGCGGGCACGGCCAATACGCCGAGAGCGGCTTGAAATAAGAAGAAAATTCCGAGTGCGGTAGCGCCCAGCTCCCTGGCAAAGATCACAGTTCCGACGAACGTGAGTAACGCTCCCGCAGTCTTTGCCATTAACACCTTGAAGCTGGACTTGACAATATCCATTTTCGGTCTCTTTACTCGCGTGAATGCGTTCTAATTTTCAGGATGCTATCCGGTGTTTTCCGTTCGTCAGATTCTCTGAGGGTGTGAGAAATTTCGAGAGGGTATAAGGGACTACCTTTGGCCAATACTTCGACCATCCATAAAAGGATAGGAGCCAAATGACATCTATGCTACTAATAATACGCCTAATTCATATACGTATCTCCAGTTTTAGTATACGTTCCAGTAGAATTGTACCTCACACGGCGAACACGACTCGAAAGGATTTCTACGGGAGCGGCCGATCGTTGTTAAAATCCTGCTTCGTTACAAGCGCCTCGTCGCGTCAAACGTGCTGTGACGGGGAAGCCTCGACTCTGAAAGTGAGTGGGTGTGATTCGAGGGCCTCGAAATCCTCAAGGGACGAGGCACCGTATTGAAAACAGACGTGTTCGGTTAGTTTTATTCTACACCATTATATTCAGATTATTATCATTCTCACCGATATTTCTTACGAGAATGGCAAGGCACCGGTTTAATGGTAGCCGGAATAGTAAGAAATGCCGATAATGAGGGGGACTATCTGGAGTGTCGATCGAACGATTCGAGCTCTAGCCGTTCTCGGTCCGATAGTTGGAATTTGTGCGGTTGTCGTCCTTCTTTCTTTCGAGATGACGTTTATAGCGATTATAGCGTCTTACGCGATTCTACCGCTGTTTCTTTGTCCGTTCTTGTACCAACTCGTTGTTTCCGAAAGCAAACCGACCGAGAATACCTTCGAGAAAATCGAATTTAACGGTACAGTTTTTGTATTTTCATTCGTAGTTGCCGTTAGCGCGGCGGTGATTCTATCGATATTTGCCCCTCGTCCCCGATTATTCTTCGTCATCTTAGCGGTCCTGAATACACTCGCGATCGTCTACTCTCTCGTTTCGTTTCGTTTCGTGTTGCCGCTCGTGGGTCTCACCGCCACCAATTTGCTGTTTCACCTTTCCACCACGCTCACGAACGCCCTCTATATCGGTTCCGGAGACACCCTGTGGATGTGGGCTTCGACCGAAATTTCACTTCGAACCGACGAGCTCACGACGTTAGCCGGATACGACTTGTTTCCGAACTATTTCATTCTAGTTAAAATCATCGGAGACGTAACGGTCCTCTCTCCTCGAGTGGCGCTTTTCGTAACTTCTGCGATCATGTACGTCTCCTGTTTATGGGCGATAACGTGGATCACGAGCGAATTGAACGTCATTCCCGATCGGTATACGCTCGTTCCCGCTTTCGTGCTCTCTTTGACTCACCAGTTTCACTACATCGGACTCTACTCGTTGCCCCGGTCGATGGCGTCGGGAGTATCGCTTTTCCTCACGGGAATCGTCTTGATCGCGCTGGCCAACCAGACGAACTTTGGATTCCGATACGGTATCCTCTCCGTAACGTTTCTCGTTTCCATCGCATTTTATCATAAAATCGATTCGGTGTTGCTCGGGTTCGTCCTGCTAATCGTCCTCTTCGGCGATCGGATCAGTTACGGCTACTTCCACAATATCGTCGTGAATAGTCGATATCACTTCCAAGTAATTTTCCTCGTCGCGATCATGATCTCGCTTCAGTTATTCCTCATTCTTCTCGCCGATATCCCACGATACGTGGTAGAGTTAATCGAAGCCAGTTTCTCGTACGGTAGTCTCCTCTCCGGAACGACCACCGAGGGCGGGTTCGCGTTCTCGTCGCCCATCGGCGTCCTTTCCACACTCGCCAACAGTAGCGTGATTCTGATACTATTTATCGCGGGCTTTTTCAAAATTAGCGAAGATACCGGACACAAGATACTCGTCCTCGTCATCGCGGGAATCGTAACCGCGCCGATATACTTCCCCGGCCCTCTCCAGTACGTATTCCTCCGGATCGGCATCGAGCGGCTGGCACAGTACAGTTTGGTGTTGATCGTTCTGGTTGCGAGCATCGGCTGCGTAGAATTATTGCGGACGCATTCCGAACCCTTGCTCGTACTCCTCCTCGTCACGGCAGCCCTGACGGGGACGGTAACGTATTCTAACGACCTGTACACGCGGGACAACCCTCTCGAACGGACCGGAACGTTTAGCGACTATTTCACGGAACCGGAGAGTGACGCCGTCCAATTCAGCATCTACCACACCGATACGGTTACGGGTGATAGACAATCGGTGAGCTTTCTCGAGTATTCGAAAGTAGTCGAAGAGGAAACCGGTCAATCCACTCGGTCAGACGTGACCACGGTGGAAGAGACCGATCAAATTTGCACGACACCGTTTCTAGTCAGAAGCGGTGAATTAGAGGAGAGAGGTCAATTAATCGTACCGCTATTGGAACAGGACGGAGAGAGCGAGACGACCGATTGGGCGAGTGCGCAAGCGGAGTACGAGAGGTACACCGAAATCGAACGCGTCCCGTGTATAACCTCGAATAACAGAATCTACGACTCCGAGTCCGTCTTCATCAATTCACCCTCGTCTCGAGAGTAACCGTCTCCGAGTTACCGCAATCACTACATCTCTCGGTTCGGACGGTGAGTGAGACGATCGACGCGACGCTCCCACCCGTTCGACGGGTTCGAACAGCGCTACGGTTCCGATCGACGTTGCGAGTTCTCCTTCGTCGGGACAGGGGAGTTTCGCCGACTCAGGTAGACGATCCAGCTCGCGTTCGTACACTGCCGCACGAAGATCGAGTGAGCAGACCTACCGACCGTCTTCGGTCAATAACTGATAATAATCGTCGATACACTCGTCTTTCGTGAAATTCTGCTCGAAGGCCGACCGAGCGTTTCGGCCTTGGTTCTGCAACAGTCTCTCGTCCGATCGCCACGATTCGATCGCTTCGACGGTGCCGTCGACGTCTCCCTGCGGGACGTGAAGTCCCATGTCGAACTGATCGACGAGACGAGATTCGTCGTCGAACGGTTGAGCGATACAGAGAATCGGCATTCCCGCCGCCATCGCCGAATAGATCTTGCTCGAGACGCAGACTCCCTCGAAGCCTTTCTGGACCGTTACGACGGAAACGTCGCCGGACGTGAGACTGTGCGGCAGGTCGTCCCACGGTTGATACGGGAGGAACGTTACGGTATCCCCGAGGATAGAGAGGGACTCCGCGAGGCGGATTAGCGACTTCTTCTTGTCACCTTCGCCGATGATGAGAAACTGTACGTCTCCGTCGTCGAACCGAGCTGCCGCTTCGATCAACGTCTCGAGATCGTGGAATTCTCCGATGTTCCCCGAGTACAGGACGGTGAACGGATCGACGAGGTCGTGTTCTCGGCTGAAGGGATTCTCTTCTTTGGGCATCGGTCGGAGAAAGTCCTCGTCTGCCCAGTTGTGTATAATTTTTACGTCGGTCGGATCTACTCGCCCCTCGGAATTTTCGAGTAACCGTTCTTTCATCAGTTCCCCGTTGACTACGACGTTGTTCGCACTCGAGAGCGTGCTATTCTCAACCCGTCGCCATAGCCTCTCGACGATCCCGCCTTTCGCCACGTATCCCAACTCGGCGGCCTGGTCCGGATAGAGATCGTACGCGATGTACGTGTAATCCCAGCCGTTGAGCCGACAGGCTAACGACACCACCGTCGAAAGGAACGGGGTTATTGAAACGAATACCACCTCACGGTCGTTCCGCGACGTATCGAGAAGTAGCACTACGAACATCCAGGAGATGAATACCGTCCAGTTAAACAATCGCCGAATCAGTGACGACTGACGAACTTGTGGAGCGCTAATCCGAACTACGGGAGTATTCTCGTACACTGACACCCTCGGCTGTTTCTCGTTTTCCCCGCTGTGATAGTTCGGCTGTCCGGTATACACTTTGATGTCCAGTCCTCGTTCCTTGAGCCCGACCGCGAGATCCGTCATCAATTGGCCGGTGGATGCCGTATCCGGGTGGAAATACTCCGTGACCAGAACGTACTCTTTACCTGAATCGGACATTATTTCCCCACGATCTCGATTTTCCATGGAGAATCATTTATAGCCCGACGGTGTCGAGGGTTAAATAGGGGGTGCTACTAGTGACGCGTTTCCGAAACAGTTCGAGCGGTGACAGCAGCGATAACTCTTCGATTCCCCACAATAGTAAAATTAGAAATATATCGCTGACAGTAGTCGGTGTGGATAGCGCTCATCTTTCACTCCCGGTCCCGAGACCAGCGCTAGTGACGCAGCGTTTCGAGAGCGGTCCGGTCACTCGGTGACGCTCAGCCAGAGATAGACGTAGTAGTCGGCGTTCTCCATCGACGGTTCGTCGGGCACGGTACCGTCGGCGTACAGTAACCACACGACGCGGACGTTCTCACCCGTCAACGTGGGCTCTAATTCGTACGTACGCTGGGACGATTCGTCGTGGTCGAGTTCCGTCTCGAAGCGATCGAGCTCCCGCTGTTCGGTAACGGAAGTTCGGTTGTCGACGACGTCCGCTTTCTGTTCGACAGCGACCACGGTGTACGCTACCGTCCGATGTTCGTTATTCTCGACGCCGACGATTAACTCCTCGCTCTCCCCTGCGGCGAACTCCGTCGGATAATTATTCGCGGTGAGGTCTTCCTCCTCTTCCGTGAGGAGGTAGATGGTCGAGAATTGCTCGTCCTCGAGCGGGGCGGTGATCGCGAACGACACTGCCCCGAGCAACAAGACGAGCGAGAGTATAACGAGGATGCTGTAGCCCAGATCGAGACGCGTGTCCGGTTCGAGAATACCGCTGCGGCAAGTACCGTACCAGTCGCGATACGGAATCTGAAAGCGTTTTTCTTCGGGCAGGTCCCGTCTTCGTATCGCCGCGACGATCGTGACGGTGAGCGTAAATACGGTCAGTGCAACCATGACCGACCTGAACCCGCTACTCACCGGCACGAAAGACAGTACGAGTCCGATCAGCGGGACGATCGCTATGCTCACCCCGAGAGAAAGAGCGACGCGCTTGATCAAGTCCATTTCGGACCGTACCCTCGAAATCCGGCTCTCTGATCCGCTATCGGTAGTGTCGTTCGACGGGATCTCGGGAAACAAAGCCGCGACAAAGACGTATCCCGGAGCGAAAAGGATAAACACGAGACCGAGAGGGATCCGCAGCGCCGTCTCTCGGACTACTGGTGCAAAGGTAGAGACGTTAACCAGTGCCGTCAGTACGAGTACCGCCCCGAGATCTGCGGGAAACTCTCGAAGGAACGTCCGGAAAGTTCCCCGCGACGATCGTCCGCTCATCGTTTTTGGTATTCCCAATAAAATCCTTGTAATGACGCGCCTAACAGCTGATAAATTCACTATGTCTTATGTCAGGTGTGAGACTATATTATCCTTTGAAACGTTCTCTGGTACACGATTTAGAAATACTGGTCGCAGAACCGTTCACAGGAGTTTGGTGATAGAATATCAAATAAATTCGTATAATTTGTCGTTATTACCATAAGATTGCATGGGTAATGATGCTCGTAACGCGAGACCGTTATTCACAATACACACATTACTAATTGGATTGTTCCTGCCCACTTATTACATACCTCGGGATATCGTTAGATAAGTGATGAAAGACTCGACCGCAGAGAACTGGCAGTACCGAGAATATTGGATCAAAAAGCAATTTCAAGAACAAGGATGGTCCAAGAAAGAGATCAAGCGAGGAGAGCGGTACCGAAAATCGACGAAGTATATCGTAACCGGGGCTGTCTGGAGCATGTTTATCATCCCGGCTCCGATCGGGTTCCTACTATTCGCATACGGAACATATCTGCGATACCGCCATAATGTCCTCGGCGAAGAGTACGTGAGTAAACGGATCGCTCTGAAGAGCGAATTCAACCGTCAGGGATTAACGGAACCTGCTGGGGACTGGGACATCGAGGGGCGCGAGTGGAGAGATCGGGTGCCGATACCGGACTGGTGGTAATTACAACGCGACACCGCCTAGTAGAGAACCGACGACGGTGAACGTGGTTTTTATTACAGGCAGTAAAGCTATCAATTTATATCTAGATCGATTCCTCCTAGAGAGGGGTTCTACAGTTCCCCTACACCGATCGGAACGTCATTTGTGATAGTCTCCGAGAAGGCTGAAGAAGAACGACGAAAATACCGTTTGCAATCCCAATATGATCACGGTAAACGCAGTCATGCTGGATATGAGTGAAGGAGGCGAACCCGCTTCGAGAGCTCTAACCAAGAGGACGGCATAATACGCCGTACCGCTGACAGATAATAGAACTCCAGCAGTAAGGCCGTGCTCGAGTTTCCTGGAGTCGGCGATCCAGTTCGTGAGGGGATCGCGCGTAGCACGAATCGAGCCACCCGCGACTGTGCTGAAGACCGCGAGACTGCCGATCTGGAAACCAACGATAAGCAGCAGACTCCCGACCACGGCCGCACGAAGTCCGAAGAACACGAGAATATCGGTGGTAAATCGAGCGGAAAGCAAAAGTGCAATCCCGGAGACCAGGAATAGTACGCTCGGTACTGAGAAGAGGTACCCTGGGGCGTTGATCAGCATAAACCGAACGTGTCGCCAGCCGTCGTGAAGGGTGCTGAGTTTCGCCTCTCCTTCTCGAGTGTGATAGGTGATGGGTACCTCCTCAATCTCCAGTCCCTCGACATTTGCCTTCATCAACATCTCGCTCGCGAACTCCATCCCGCTGCTGCGGAGTTCGAGTTGATCGAGAGCTTCCTTTTCGACGACCCGAAACCCGCTGTGAGCGTCGCTCACGTTTGCGTCGTAGAATACGTTCAGGAACATCGTGAGCGCAGGGTTGCCGATATACCGATGCAAGAGTGGCATCGCTCCGGGTTCGATCTCGCCGTTCAAGCGACTTCCGAGCGCCATATCCGCGTCACCGTGCGCGACGCGCTCGTACAGGCGAGGAAGATCTTCGAAATCGTAGGTCGTGTCCGCGTCGCCGATCGCGATGTAATCGCCACGCGCACGTTCAAACGCGTACCGGTACGCGTAGCCGTATCCTATTCCGTCAGGAGTCACGACGATCGCGCCGTGTTCGCGGGCGATCGCCGGAGTTCGGTCCGTCGAACTATCGCTCACGATCACCTCGGCCGGGACGTCCAACTCCGTCACCGCCCGTTTGATCCGTCGGAGACATTCGACGACGCCGACCTCCTCGTTGAGGGTCGGCATAATGATGCTCAAGACGGGGTCGATTTCGCTATCGGATGCGAGCAATACGCCACCGCTGGGCGCATCCACGGTCGGCCTCTCCGATTCTGATCGGGTCGGCGTCGAGTCGGTTTCATCGGATCTCATCTTTAACGGGGGCTTAGAGGGCACGTGTGACGCGGTTCGAGGCGCGTTTTCGGCCGTGTTCATACACGATTCGTCCGGGGACTTAGACAACTGACATCGAACCAACCGATAAAAGTAACACGATTAGCCCCGTTCTTTATACTATAATATTATATACGTGTATGGTGTGTTGTTGTCACGTGTGTGATGAACTGCCTCGGTCGCTCACTCGGCCGACGCTTCGTCCACCGGAGCGCCCGTGTACGCTCACGTTAGCGTTACGTGTGGTTGAATGAGGGCATTACTACCGACGGACGCCGGTCGTATGACGTTGGAAGAAGAACAGGGCAAGCGCGCGACGGATCGGCGGAATTTCTGGTCGATGCCGGCGGAACAATCGTCGGCACAGGTATTGCGGGGTGTGTACGGTGAAAACCGAAGAAACAGAGACCGGCGAGGACGTCTCGTATCCGGACGTTCTCGAGCGGAACTCGATGGACGGATCGTCGACGAACGGGCAGAGGACGGTCACACCGAAATCGCGGGTCGTCACCTGTCGCGCTCGGATACGAAGGGTCGGTACGGAACGTCTCGTCGAAGAGGTCGTCGAAAAGACGCTCGAGCAGTTCGAGGGGCCGATCAGTACTGTCTTCGCGGTTCGAGTGCGACTATAGTAGCCGCTGAAAGTCAGCGCACACCGATCGCACGACGGGAGCGCGGGTCGGAGCGAGCGAAGCAAGCGAGAACCGCGCACAGTGCGATCGGTGTGTGAACCGTTTCAATTGGTGCTATAGA
This sequence comes from Natronococcus sp. CG52, assembly GCF_023913515.1. Lineage (NCBI taxonomy): Archaea > Methanobacteriati > Methanobacteriota > Halobacteria > Halobacteriales > Natrialbaceae > Natronococcus > Natronococcus zhouii. Next base: position 1,711,074 of record NZ_CP099391.1, on the reverse strand, counting down.
CGAATCAGCGTGAGGAGCGGCCCCCGATCGCCGCGATTGCGGCCGTCTTCGGCTCCGGCTTGGCGTTAGTCGTCGAACGGTGTACGGGCGGTCTCGGTTACGAAACCGAACGGGAACGGTCGAGTAATCGATCACCGGCTGAGCTTCGAGTGAGGACCGACGAGCGTCTCCGACAGTTCGAGGTCGACGACCGACGCGTACTGATCGACGACCGTTCGAGAGAGCTCGCTGTTCCTGATCTCCGTCTCGGGAAAGACGACCGACTTTCGGAGCGTCGAGTTTTCGACCGTCGCGCCGGGCATCACGTGGACGCTCTCTTGAAGCGTCGACTCTTCGACCGTCGCGGACTCCGCGACCAACGACTCGCCCTCGAGCGCCCAGCTGACGGCGTCGATGTAACTCTCGCCGGAGCCGATGTCGTACCAGACCTCGTCGAACGAGTACGTGTAGACCGGCTGTCGCGCCTGCAACCACTGTACGAACCAGCCGATCTCGTCCGGATTGTTCCCGTCGGCGAGGTACTCGTCGAAGACGACAACATCGCGGGGAAACGCGTAACAGGCGACCGAAACGAGCGTACTCTCGGGTTCGGCCGGTTTCTCCTGAAAACTCGTTACTCGGCCGTTGTCGGCCCGGACGAGACCGTACGATTTCGCCTTCTCGCGCGAGCCGACGTCGTAGGTTGCAATCGTCGATGCGTCGCGTTCTTGAAACGCATCGACGAACTCACTCATGGTGAAGCCCATCAGGTTGTCACCGGCGACGACCAGCAGATCGTCGTCGATCCTCTCGCGCTCGACGAGTTGCGAGAGCGCGCCAATGACGCCGAGCTTCTCGTACTCGCTCGTCGTCTCTTCGACGCTCACCCGCGGACGTTCGAACCCGCTCGCCGCGAGAAACTGCACGAAATCCTCGGCGAATCGTCGATTGACGCTCACGTAAATGTCGTCGATTCGCTCGTCTGCCTCGAGTTGCGCGAGGATTTGCCCGATAACAGTCCGCTCTCCGAGCGGCAGGAGCATCTTCGGTCGGTGCCTCGTAATCGGCCACATACGGGTTGCGTATCCACCCGCAAGTACGATGGCTTTCATCGGATCATCAATCTCCATTAATACTGGAAGCCGCTCGAGTGACCGGCCTGGTGCAGCGATCCGCGTGGTTACGGCCTCGAGGTCGACGTGATTGACGGCTACGGCGACTATCGGCATAAATATTATACGGAGATTGATAAAAAGTCGCGCGCGTATGATTGTTATCCGTTACTGGAGCAGGTGCGTTAATAGAAACGGGTAACAGTAATACGATTCGACCGATTCAGAGTATCGCTACGGGTTCCGACCCGTGTACTGCCGGCGAACGATCGGCGGGAAACCGAACTCCGGTCGATCGGGAGAATACTCAAGAGCCGAAGCGGTGAACGTCCGTCCGTGAACCCCGATCCCGCATCCGAAACCGTAACCGCACAGGGGGTCGACGTCCCGTCGCTCGGGTTCGGAACTGCCCGAACGACCGGCGACGAGTGTCGGCGCGCGGTCGCGGCCGCGCTCGAGGCCGGCTACCGACACGTCGACACCGCCCAGCTGTACGACAACGAGGACGCCGTCGGGAACGCGCTCGCGGAGAGCGACGTTCCGCGCGAGGACGTCTTCGTCGTGACTAAGGTCGATACCGCCAATCTCGCGCACGACGACGTCCTCGAGTCGACCCGCGCGAGCCTCGAGCGCCTGGGGATCGACCGCGTCGATCTCCTGTTGATCCACGCGCCGCGAGATCACACGCCGCTCGAGGAGACGCTCGGTGCGATGAACGAGCTCCAGGACGAGGGTGCCGTCGAGCACATCGGCGTCAGTAACTTCTCGGTCGAGCAACTCGAGCACGCACAAGAGCGTTCGGAGACGCCGATCCTTACCAACCAGGTGAAGTACCATCCCTACCACCGACAGGACGACCTCCTGTCGTACTGCGTCGACGAGGAGATCCTGCTGACGGCGTACAGCCCGCTCGCGAAGGGTTCCGTCGTCGGCGACGATCGCCTCGAGGAGATCGGCGAGCGGTACGGGAAATCCGCGGCGCAAGTCGCCTTGCGGTGGCTGCTCCAGCAGCCCTTCGTCGCCGCGATCCCGAAGGCCTCGAGTCGCGAACACATCGAGGCGAACGCGGACGTCTTCGACTTCGAACTCTCGTCCGACGAGATGCGGACGGTGTTCGAACTGACCGAGCGAAGTCTGGCGTCGAGAATCGCACGCAGAATCGGACTCACGTAGTGACGGGCGACTGGAGATGAGAGTTATCGTCCGTTACCATACCGGTCGGACAGAGAGCTTATGCGGCTCACGAGTCACGGTACCGGTATGGACGATCGTGTGGGGGCTTCCGAAGGAGCGTTCTGGGGTGGAGAGAACGAAACTGAGGCGCTTCAACGGTATCAAACGCTGGTGAACACGGTCGACGACGGAATTTTCCAACTCGACGCCGAGGGGCGGTTCGTCGCGGTCAACGACGGCGTCCTCGAAACGACAGGGTACGCGCGCGACGAACTTCTCGGCGAGCACGTCTCGATCGTCGTCGACGAGGAGAACGCCGAGAAACTGGCGCACGAAGTCCGAAGACGGCTCGAGACCGACGCGGACGGAAACACCACGTTCGACCTCTCAATCGAGACTGCAGACGGCGACGCCGTTCCCTGCGAGTTGCGGTTCAGCCTCCTCGAAACTGACGGCGAGTTCGAGGGAACCGTCGGCGTCCTTCGAGACGTCGACGACCGTGGCCGCGGACACGACGACTTCACGTCGATCTGGGAGACCTACAAGTCGATCTCCTCCGTCATCGACGAAGCCGACGTCGGCGTGTTCATCCTCGACGAGAGGTTCGACGTCGCGTGGATCGACGAAACCGCCGAAGAGTACTTCGGCGTGGATCGAACCGATGTCATCGGTCGGGACAAGCGCACGGTCATCGAGGAGACGATTCGGGACCGCCTCGCCGATCCCGACGAATTCGTGGAGACCCTCTCGGCGACCTACGACGATAATACCTACATCGAACGGTTCGAGTGTCGAATCACGCCCGGTCCCGATCGAGCGGAGCGCTGGCTCGAACACCGGAGCAAACCCATCGAGTCCGGCCAGTACGCCGGCGGTCGCGTCGAACTGTACTACGACATAACCGACCGGAAGGAGTCGAAACGGGCCCACCAGGAGAGCGAACAGCGGTTTCAGTCGCTGGTCGATGCGGTCGAAGAGTACGCGATATTCATGCTCGATCCCGAGGGGCGGATCGTCAGCTGGAACGAAGGGGCCGAACGAATCAAGGGCTACGAGGCGACGGAGATCCTCGGCGAGCACTTTTCGGTTTTCTACACCGACGACGATCGGGCGAACGGCGTTCCTGAGCGGAATCTCGGACAGGCGAGAGAACGCGGTTCCGTCGAGGACGAAGGCTGGCGCGTCCGCTCCGACGGCTCGCAGTTCTGGGCGAACGTGACGATTACGGCCATCCGTGACGAGGGCGAGCTACAGGGGTACGCGAAGGTCACTCGTGATATGACCGATCGTCGAGCGCGGGAACAGCAACTCCAGCGCGAACGCGACCTGACCGAGCAGATTCTGGAAACGAGTCCGGTCGGCATCAAGGTCGTCAATCCGGACGGATCGATCAGTCGGGCAAACGAACGGATGTCGGAACTGCTCGGCGTTTCACCGGCCGACGCCCTGGAGTACACTGCGGACCAGCGGAACGTGTTCGACGCGAACGGCAACCTGCTCTCGGTCGAGGAACGACCCGCAGCCCGGGCCTTCGAGACGGGCGAGCCCCTGTACGATCGAGAAATTCTGTTAGACCCACCGGACCAGCAGCAGACGTGGCTGTCGATAAACGCCACGCCGATTACCGCCGAAGGGAGAGAGCCGAAGCAGGTCGTCGTGACCGCGACGGACATCACCGAGCTGAAGGAGCTAGCAGAACGGCGCAAGCAGGAACTCGAGGAACGTGAGCAGGAACTGGCCACCGTCCAGCTCGCCACGAACTTGCTCGAGACCGGCGACCAGCCGGTCGACGAGCTGCTCGAGGAGTTCGTCGCGGAGCTCCCGAAGTCCTTCCGGTACCCGGCGCGGACCGCCGCGCACATCTCGATCGGCGATTACGAGGCGGCCACCGATGCGTACGAACTGTTCGAGCGACAGATCACCGCCCGCACCAGTACGGCCAACGGGACGCCGATCACGATCGACGTCGGCTTCATCGAACTCCCGCCGGAGAACGAGACGGAACTGTTTATCGACGAAGAGCGCGAGCTGATCGACACGGTCGCGACGCTCGTGAAGTTTCACTTCGAACGCCAGGAGTACATCGACGAGTTACAGGCGGAGACCCGGCGCCTCGAGCAGTTCGCCTACGCCGCCAGCCACGACCTGCAGGAGCCGTTGCGGATGGTCTCGAGCTACCTCCAGCTTCTCGAGCGGCGGTACGAGGACGCGCTCGACGACGACGGCGAGGAGTTCCTCGAGTACGCCCTCGACGGTGCCGAGCGGATGCGGGCGATGATCGACGGGCTGCTCGCTTACTCCCGGATCAAGACGCGGGGCGATCCGTTCGAATCGGTCGATCTCGAGACGGTCCTCGAGGACGTCCTGTCGGACCTCGAGATACGGATCGCGGAACGCGACGCCGAGATCACCGCGGAGCCGCTCCCACGCGTCGAGGGAGACGCCAGCCAGCTCCGGCAGGTGTTCCAGAACCTGCTCGACAACGCGATCGAGTACAGCGACGACGCTCCGCGCGTTCACGTCTCGACCGAACGAACTGGAACGGAGTGGACCGTCTCCGTTCGCGACGAGGGTATCGGGATCGAACCGGACGAGAGAGACCGTATCTTCGAGATGTTCAATCGCCTCCACAGCCGCAACGAGCACGCCGGCACCGGCATCGGACTGGCTCTGTGCGAGCGGATCGTCGAGCGCCACGGCGGCGACATCTGGGTCGACTCCGAGCCCGGCGAGGGCTCGACGTTCTCGTTCACGCTGCCGGCCGTAGACGACGGCGACGCGTGAGTAGTTCGGACCGATCGAGGAACAACCCGTCGAGTCGGAACCAGCCGTCGCGATAGAATCGTTCGAACAGCAACACTCTCACCGCGGCGGATCGAACCCCTCTCTCGATGCACTTCGACCACGCAGGGATCGCGACCGACGACGCACGGGACCTCGCAGAACTGTACGCGGAGCTCTTCGACCTCGAGATCGCTCACGAGGAGGAGTTCGACGGGATGCGCGTCGTCTTCCTCGACTGCGGCAACGGTTACGTCGAACTGCTCGAGCCCCTCGAGGGCGGAACGATCTCGCAGTACCTCGACCGCAACGGCCCGGGTGTCCACCACCTCGCGCTCGCGACCGACGACATCGAGGCCGCACTCGAGACCGCACGCGACCAGGACGTCGAACTCGTCGACGAGGAGCCGCGCCCCGGTGCGTGGGGCCACACGGTCGCGTTCCTGCATCCGAGAGACACCGGCGGAATCCTGATCGAGTTCGTCGAGCACTGAGTCTACCGATCAGCGGTCGCGACGTCGACCGTCTCGTCGGGGCGCTCGTGGACGACCTCGACGCGGTCGGGAGAACGTCCGTCGAGACCGATCCTGGCTTCGTACTCGACGATACCGAGACACTGCACGCAGATCGTTTCATCCGGACGACCGACCCCGACCCGGACTACGAGCGCGTCGTCGGCTGGGTCGAACGACGCGTCCTCGAGTTCGAGCGGGTGACACGGCGTCGGCGTTCTGATCAGTCCCTCGACGACCACGCACTCGTCCGCGAATCGGATCGTCGCCTCGTCTTCCTCGTCGCCGACGCAGCGCTGGTCACGACGCTCGATCAGTCGGTCCCTCGCGTCCGGCTCGTCGGGAGATCGACTGATCGAGGCCCCTCCGGCGCCGCCGCTCCCGAACGTGACGATTCCGCCGAATCCGCCGGCCGTACGGACGAGTAGCTCGCGCCGCCTCATACTGATTCCGGCTACCTCGCAACATAAACTCCTTTGCCACGAGTTTCAGTTCGAGCCCGAGTTAGCGGAGCCGTCGGGCCAGTCTGAGCAGCAGCGAGACGGCCGTTCCGAGACCGGGGAGCCGCGAGGAAAGCGCGGCAGCCGCGAGCAGCAGCAGGCCGCTCTTCGGTCGGCCTCGAGCGAACGCGAGCGCCGCGTCGATCACCGTCGAGACGGTACTGAGCTTCTTCGCAGCCGATCCGTCGAACCCCGAACTGGTAGCGTGAATGGTCATCGTCTCTCGTCCGAGACGAGGGACCCCACGATCAAATAGCACGCCCCTGCTTGATCCACCGGGACTCCTCCCCGGAATTCGGATATCGGTGGCAAGGAGGCGTGCGAGAGGGGTGAATCGTGCCGTAACCGGTCCGCCTCGGCAATCCTATAACCGTCCAACGCTGCGTTGCGTGTAGATGAGTGATCTAGCAGCAACCGTCGGGTTCCTGGTCGACGGCGACCGTTCACCGGAACAGCACGCGGCACTCGAGTGGTGTGCCGAGGCCGGGATCGACGCGGATACTGTCTCACTCGCCGCCGTCGCGACGGACGGCACCGTCCCGACGGAGTACGACGTCCTCTGGTGGCACCGCGCCGAACCGGCCGCGGACGTTCCCGCGCTGACGGGCGCCAGCGAGCCGATCAGGACGTACGTCGAGAAGGAGGGCGGGCTGTTGCTCACCCTGCGGGCCCTCGAGGCCGTCCCGACGCTCGATATCGACCCCGTCGTCCCCGACGTCTCGCTGCTCGAGGAGCCGACGACGGCGGGACTCTTCTGGAAATCGCACTACGACGACCATCCCGCCGTCGACGGACTGGACGGAGTTCGCATCCGGACGCGAGCGCCGGAGGGGGTACAGCCGTCTGCGCGGTACGAACGCGTGCTTCCGGAGCGAGGGACCGTCCTCGCGAGTACCCTCCACGAGGATATCGAGGCACCCCACGAGGTCGCGCTGGTCGGCTGGCGGGTCGGCGAGGGCGACGTCGCCGGACTCGGAACCGCCCTCGAGTTCGACGGGCCGGTAATCGACGCGGCCGCGAAAAACCGAACGCGCCTGCTATCGAATCTCCTCGCGATCCTCGGCGACGGCGAGCGACGACTCCTCGATCACGGCGTCTACTACGCACCGCAGTCGCTGCGCGACGACGACAACGACCGCTAGCTCACCTGGGGCTGGGTGAAACCGGACAGAAGCCCCGCCGCCCAGTGGGACGCCGGCTGGTCGGGAACCCTGTCGCTTCCCCGGCAAGTGGAACTCGACGCCGACGGGAGGCTTCGACAGCGACCCGCACCCGAACTGACCGAACTTCGGGAATCACACGAGTACGGGGACGAACGGGTGCTCGAGGACGAACGGCGACAGCTTCCGGTCAACAGTCGATCCTTCGAACTCCGGGCCGAGGTTCGACTCGACGACGCCGCCGAATTCGGACTCGCCGTCCGCGAGTCGCCGGACGGCGAGGAAACGACGCTGATCCGATACACGCGAGAGGGCGACGTGGTCGTCGATCGGTCGGCGTCGACGGCGGATCCGCAAGCTTCGGACGCACCCGTTTCGATGCCCGTAACGCCGGTCGACGACACGCTCTCGCTTCGCGTCCTCGTCGACGGCTCGGTCGTCGAACTTTTCGCGAACGAACGCCACTGCTTGACGACCCGGATCTTCCCGACGCGCGAGGACAGCGACGGCGTGTCGATCCACGCGGCCGACGGGACCGCCGCCATCGAGTCGATCGACGTGTGGACGATGGGTTCGGCTTGGGAGGAAGAACGGGAGTCCGCGACTCGCGAGGAGGCCGCGTCGTCGCGATGATCGGAGCCGGCAGCGCGGTCGCGGGGTCGAAGCGGCCCGAACGAGAAAAATAAGCGAGGAGAATCGCAGCGAAAGGTAGCCGTAAAAGCTCCCTACGCCCGGTGTAACCGAACCGTACGTTAAATAGACCGACCGCCCGCGACGTCCGCTTTCCGAAACTGTCGCCGGATTCGCCCGAAGAGGTTCTTCGCCAGGATTCGTCCCGAGAACTCCGGCCCGTGACGGTGACTTCGATAGTAGAAGTCGCCCAGTTGCTCGTCGGGGACGCTCGTCGGTTCGAACGTCGGGTCGCGCAAATTGTCGACGGCCTCGGCCAGGAGGCGGGCCTGTAGCGTTACGATTCGCTCCCAGACGTCCCACAGCGTGTCGCAATCGCTAATATCCGTCTCGTCGAACGCGACGATCTCGCCGCCGTCGACCGTCTCGTTTAGCCGTTGAACCGTCGCGCCGGCGCTGGTCCGTCCGTCGTAGAAAGCCGTCTCGGGACCTAATCCTCGATACCGCCGGATATCAGCAGGATGGACGTTCAGAACGCCGTACTCGGGCGCGTTTAGGATTTTTCCTCTGATCAGACCGAACCCGAAGAGGATCACGACGTCGCACCGCTCCGCGATCCTGGCGACGACGTCGTCGGGGAACTCGAACCAACCGTCCTCCCGCCTCGGCTCGCAGCGAACGTGATCCGCGTCGGCGAGGCACTCGACGTTTTCGACGGAGCGTCGGTGCCAGAGCGGTTCCTCGTCGCCGAGCAACCGGCCGACGTTTCGCTCCGCCAGAACGACCGTCCAGGCTTTCTGCCGCCGGAAGACGTCGAAAAATTGGACGACGTCGTCGAGACCGATGCGATCCCTCGTGTTCCACGATTCGGCTTCGTGTTCCCTAGTAGCGGCGTTGCTCACTACCAGCGGAACGTTCGCACTCGCCTCAGCCTGCAGTCGCTCTACGGAGCGCACGTGCCACTCGTACAGGAACGGCTCGCACAGGATTCCGACTGCGGTCGGTTTCGCCGGCGTCATTTATTAACTATCTCACACTTCTACCGCCATAGTTATCTCCCTCGTTTGGCCTGAGTATGTCTTACAATTGATGGTTATCGGATAATGTGACGCGGACGGGACTGCCGCTCCCGGAGACATGATCCGGACGGATCTCGGCGGAGAAACAGTTCCCGGCGGACGGTGCGAACGGCACGAGGGCCGGCGAAATCGCCGACCGCAACACACTCGTCGCTCGGCTGGCCGACGGCGTCGGCGGTGATCGCCGCTCACTTGGCGTGTCGCCAGTACAGCGATCGCCCAGCCTTCACCAGTTTCCACGCCGGACTGCAGCCGCGCTCCCAGTAGAGGTTCGGGACCAGGCGACCGCCGAACCCCTCCTTGAACCTGAACACGCCGTCGTCGAAGTCGGCCTCCGAACCGCCGAAGTCGTACAGGTCGTAGTCGTGGTCTATCGCCCACCGGATCACGTAATCGTACAGGAGTTCCGACGCGTGATAGTCGTAGTACGCTTCGGGTACGGCGGCGAAAAATCCGTGTACGGCGGATTGCTCGTCGTCGAGCAGCTCTAGGAACCCGCCCGCGTACTCGCCCTCGATTCGGATCGTGACGAGGAGTATCCGCGACCGCACGTCCGCTAGGCGTTCGAAGAACTCGAGCGGATAAGCTTCGCCCCCGACGTTTTCCATGTGTCGTTCGTACACCCGGTGAAATCGCTCCAGGCTCGCCCTCGTCACGTCCTCTTCGACGATCTCGTGATCGGTATCCCGTCCGCGTTCGATACCCTTTCGTCTCGATTTACTCATGCCGGCCAGGATCTCCTCGTAGCTCCTGTCGAGGTGGAGCAGAAACCGACCGCCCAGTCGAGCCGGACGGTACCCTCGAGACTGCAGAAAGTCGTTGTACCGGAGGTAGTCGGTGTTGCACGCGCGGATCTCGTGGGCGACCGTCCGCCCGGTGCAGAGGTCCGGAACGGCGTCGATCATCAGCGAGAGGGCGTCTTCCACGTCCGTCGTCACCACCGGTCCGCCGAACCCCGGGTAGAGGGACGTCAACCGCTGGACCGGCGTCATCGGAACGTCCGCGACGAAATTTGGCAGCAGCCCGATGATGTTTCCGTCCTTCGTCACGACGAGGTGTTTCGACTCGTACTCCAGCCCTGTTTCGATCGCGTCGAGCCACTCGTGACGGTGGAAGACGGTGCCACAGCTCGAGCGCTCGACGACCGCGTTCCACCGGGCGCTGTCGATCGCTCTGATCGTATCGATGACGGCCGCTTCGTGGCCCGATTGCGTCTCGCCCACCGCGCGCCTCGTCTCGGCGTCATCCCCACGAAGATCAGATCGACGTACACTCGCGGTTTTTTGATCCGCCATTGAGTTGCTACCATCCTCACGGATTTCCTAATTTAGTCATTTGAACGTACGCTGATCGTTCAGCGTCGCTACCGCGAAGAGGGGCGCGCTACAGGGCGCGTACGCGGCCGTTGCTCGTCGGAAATCGATCCGGCGGCCCGAAGACGCCGACGGACGAGGGGCGACGCGGGTCGAATTCCCCGGCGGGTAAATCGACCGATACGCCGGATCGGCGGGAAGTCCTCGTCCGGAAGCGGCAAGCGCCCGTGCTCGAGAACCCCGAGCGCGCGACTTTCGGTACCGTCGACGGTCAGCCGAACCGTGGAGGCCACGTACCGCCGAACCGTCGCTGCTGTTCGTCGAGCGAGAGGTTCGTCACGTCGTCGAGCGAGAGCCCCCGCAGGTCGTAGTAGTTGAAGAAGCTGTTGACGAGGATTTCCTCGCGGTGTGGGTAGGCGAGCCAGGAGTAAGTCTGAAACGGGGCGCTCGGTGGGTTCGTCAGGACGAGTCCGGACTCGTTCAGCGGCACGTACTCGCCTCGCAGCGAATCGGCGACGAATCCGTAGAGCGCGTCGTACCCCTCGAGTCCCTCCGCGGAGGTGTGTTCGTGACTCGAGAGGAACAGGTAGTATCGCCCGTCGCGGACGACGACGTGCGGGCGCTCGAGTTCCTGGTTCGTCCCGGCACCCTCCAGTAGCGGCGACTCGAGTTCCCAGTCGGTCGGATCGCCGGACGGCGAGACGGCGATGCCGACGCTGCCGTTGAAATCGAGGTGTTTCGGTTCGGCGTCGAACCCTCCTCGAGTTCGGGATCTGGAATCGGCGTGTTGGTCTCGAACAGCAGACAGGTCTCGCCGGTCTGGGGATCCTCGAAGAACCACGGGTTGCGGAAGGTGTAGATCATTCCGCGGGACTGGTCTTCTCGCTCGTACACCGTCCCGTCCGGGCACAACAGGATCTCGTGGTCGAACGGGCCCGAGATCGACAGGCCGGTCGTCGCCGGACTGCGTCCGACTGCTCGCGGAGCGTTGCTCCGCGCCGTCCTCGAAGACCGGTCCGCCGCAGGTCCACTCGCGGCCGTCCCGGGAGTAGAAGTGGCGAATCGTCGCCACGTCGTGGCGCTTGCCGGGAAAGAGTTCGCTCGAGGCCGTCAGCGAGAAGACGACTCGGTAGCCGTCGATTTCGGCGATCGTGCCGTCGCGATTCCGGGGGAACCAGGTGTCCCAGATGTGCAGATCGAGGTCGACGTCGTTCTCCGGCGGATAGACGACCGGCGCCATCGTCTCGTCGCTGCGCCCGATCCGCCGCCTGCGATCGCGTCCATCGCGATATCGGACGCTCCCCGGGGTCGAACTGCGACTCGTCTGGCATGCTCTCACATCCGCCGGACGGTGAAAAACGATTCTGGTTTCCGGCCTCGGTGCTCGCCCGGCTCCGTCAGAACTGCTCGAGCGGTTCTCTTAGCGCTCGTCTGACTCCGCCTCACCCGGCATCGCGTCGACTTCGTCGGGATCGCTGACGCTGTCGGGATTCTGGCCCATGTCTTCGCCCTCCTGAATCGCCTTGGCCTCCTGTTCCATCGCCTCGACGTCCATCTCGAGTTCCTCGTCGATCTCGCCGAGGATCTCGCTGATGTCGTCGAGGCCGATCAGTTCGCGGGTCTCGTCGTCGAACTCGAGACTCTCGAGTTTCGCACCGTCCTGTTCGACGTCGCTGCCGGAGAGGTGTTTGCCGTAGCGGCCGACCATCGAGGTGAGTTCCTGGGGCATGACGAACGTCGTCGACTCGCTTCCCCCGATCTCGGCGAGGGTTTCCATCCCCTTGTCGATCACGGCCCGTTCGCCCATCGACTCGGCGGAGCGAGCGCGCAGGACGGTCGAGATCGAGTCACCCTGGGCCTCGAGGATCTGGCTCTGCTTTTCACCCTGGGCGCGGATGATGTTCGACTGCTTGTCACCCTCCGCTTTCTCGACGGCGCTGCGGCGTTCACCCTGGGCCTCGAGGATCATCGCGCGGCGCTTCCGTTCGGCGGAGGTCTGTTGCTCCATCGCCCCCTTGACGTCGCGCGAGGGCGTGACCTCGCGGACCTCGACGCTCTCGACGCGGATCCCCCACTCGTCGGTGGGTTCGTCGAGTTCGGTGCGAATCCGCTCGTTGATCATCTCGCGCCGGCTGAGCGTGTCGTCGAGTTCCATGTCACCCAGCACGGCTCGCAGCGTCGTCTGGGCGAGGTTCGAGACGGCGTTCTTGTAGTCGTCGACCTCGAGGAACGCTCGTTTCGCGTCCATAACGCGGATGTAGACGACGGCGTCGGCGGTCACGGGCGAGTTGTCCCGCGTGATCGCCTCCTGGGTCGGCACGTCGATCGTCTGGGTTCGCATGTCGAACGTGTAGACCCGCGAGACGAACGGCGGCACGATGTTCAGCCCCGGCTGGAGCAGTTTGCGATACTCCCCGAAGACGGTCAGCGCACCCCTGTTGTAGGCGTCGACGATCTCGACCATCTGCCAGACGGTGATGGCCGCGACCGCGAGCACGAGCAGTCCGACGAGCAGCGTCGGCTCGGCGAGCACCTCCTCGAGTTGCAGGAGCGTGGGTTCGAGCGCGCTCATTGTTTGTTTCAGGGACTCCGGCCGAATAACTCTTCGTTCAGTCGTGCGTGAACGAGACTCACACTCGTGGATCGAGTAGGGAACGGTCCGTACCTATCCGCGCTACTACCGATCCCGGGAACGTATTTTGTGACTCGATAACGGAGGTCCTATTCATGGCACAACGAGGGATCTCCGGAACACCCGCCGCCCTCTCGAGGCGGACCCTTCTGGGTATCGCGACTGCCGTCGGCGGCGGAACGATCGCGGGCTGTCTGGACGATACGACCGGGAACGGGGACGGTGATGACGGGGGAGCCGGCGACGCGGACGATCCGAGCGGCGACAGCGAGGAGGTGAGGGGGCTCGCCGCGGAGATGGTCGAGGCTATCGACGACGACCTCTCGGTCGCGAACTGGGAATTAAACGGGATGTTCGTCCCGGAGTACACCGACAGCGGCGGAGTAGACGCCGACGTCCCGATCCTCGGGACCGCCTACGCCGAGATCGTCGGTCGGGGGTTCGATCGTCGCGCGATGCCGACCGCTCTCGACGACGAAAACGTGGATTTCATGGTCTTTCTCGAACCCGAATGGGCCAACGCGTACCTCGACGGCGACTGGTCGGAGGAGGAGTACTACGCGGAGATCGAAGACTCCGAGCACTGACGCTCGGTGCGGGCATAGCGGCCCGTCATCGATCGAACCGCCGCTCCCGAGCGCGAAAGCGACCTCTTACCCGAAGTTCTCGATCAGCGCCTCGTCGGAGTCGCCACCCGCCTCGTCGATCGTCTCCGCGACGAACGTGACGAAGTCGTGGAAGCCGAAGGCGTAGCACTGTCCGTCCTCGAGGTGCGCCCCGATCGCGTCGCCCAGTTCGTCCTCGTCGTCCTCGTCGACGAAGACGACCGTCACGCCCTCGTCCTCGAGATTCTCGAGTCGGTTGACGTGGGCCGGTTCGTCGGCCTGGTAGACGACGGTCGCGTCGTGGCCCGCCTCGTACGCCGCTTCGGCGATCGAGACCGCGGGGCCGATACCCGGACCGCCCGCGACCGCGACGACGTCCCGATCGCGTTCGTAGGTGATCTCGCCGAAGGGGCCCTCGACGTGGACGGTCTCGCCGCTCTCGAGGTCCGCGAGCCACGGCGAGAGATCGCCGTCGGGGTCGATCCCGACCGTGATCTCGAAGGTCTCCTCGACCGACGAGGAAGAAAGCGTGTAGTGGCGCGCGACGACGTCGTCCTCGTCGGCGGCCTCGTCCTCGCCCGGCACGGCCCGGAGCAGCACGAACTGTCCCGGAAGCGCGTCGAATCCGTCGGGCGTTTCGAGTTCGAGCGCGACGGTGTTCGGTCCGACCTCGCGTACCGATTCGACGGCAACTGGCGTTCCCTCGATGTCGACCATGTCGAACCAGTCCAGCGGCGGCGTGAAAAGCGGTTCCGTTCACCTCGGCGAGGGGCGGACGACCGGGGCGAGTAACGATATACTCGGGGGCGAGTCAGTAGTTCGATGGGGGTTTCAGAAGCCTTTTCATTTACTGGGAGCAAGGTTCTGCATAACATGGCTGAGGACCTCAACTGGGCGATCGGGGGCGAGGCTGGCGACGGCATCGACTCCACCGGTAAGATCTTCGCTCAGGCACTCTCGCGTGCTGGACGACACGTATTCACCTCGAAAGACTTCGCGTCGCGGATCCGCGGCGGATACACAGCCTACAAGATCCGGACGTCCGTCGACGAGGTCCAGAGCGTCGTCGATCGACTGGACATCCTCGTCGCACTGACCCAGCGAACGATCGACGAGAACCTGGACGAACTCCACGAGGGGAGCGCCGTCATCTACGACGGCGAGCGCTCCTGGGACGCCGACGTTCCCGAGGACGTCACGGGCGTCGACGTTCCGCTGAAGTCGATCGCCGAGGACGCCGGCGGTTCGATCATGCGCAACGTCGTCGCGCTCGGTGCCGCCTGCGAGATCACGGGCTTCGACGTCGAGTACCTCGACGAATCGCTCGAGAAGCGCTTCGGCGGGAAGGGAACGCAGATCGTCGAGAACAACAAGGAAGCCGCTCGCCTGGGACAGGAGTACGTCCGGGAGAACTACGATCTCGACGACCTCGGCTACGACCTCGAGACGACCGACAACGATTACGTCCTGCTCAACGGCGACGAGGCGATCGGGATGGGTGCGATCGCCGCCGGCTGTCGCTTCTACGCCGGCTATCCGATCACGCCGGCGACGGACGTGATGACGTATCTGACGGGTCGAATCGAGGAGTTCGGCGGGCACGTCGTCCAGGCCGAGGACGAACTGGCCGCGATCAACATGGCGCTCGGCGCCGCACGCGGCGGTGCGCGCTCGATGACGGCGACCTCGGGCCCCGGTATCGACCTCATGACCGAGACCTTCGGACTGGTCGCGACCAGCGAGACGCCGCTGGTCATCGTCGACGTCATGCGCTCGGGTCCCTCGACCGGGATGCCGACGAAACAGGAGCAGGGCGACCTCAACATGACGCTGTACGGCGGCCACGGCGAGATCCCGCGGTTCGTCGTCGCCCCGACGACCATCTCGGAGTGTTTCTGGAAGACCGTCGAGGCGTTCAACTTCGCCGAGCAGTACCAGACCCCGGTCTACGTCGTCGCCGACCTCGCGCTCGCGGTGACCGAACAGACGTTCCCGCCGGAGGCGTTCGACATGGACGAGGTCGAGATCGACCGCGGCAAACTCGTCGACGAAGAGGAGGTCGACGAGTGGCTCGACGCCCAGGGTCGGTTCCGCGCCCACGCCGTCACCGAGGACGGCGTCAGTCCGCGTGCAGTCCCCGGCACGACCGACGGCGCCCACATGAGCACGGGTCTCGAGCACGACGAACTCGGTCGGCGGACCGAGGAACAGAACGAACGCGTTCAGCAGGTCGACAAGCGAAACCGAAAGGTCGAGACGGCCAAGAACGAGGAAGACTGGGACTACCGCGAGTTCGGGAACTCCGACGCGGACAACCTCGTCATCTCGTGGGGGTCGAACGAGGGCGCGCTCGTCGAAGCACTCGACTACCTCGAGGACGAAGGAATCGACGTGCGCGTGATCTCGGTGCCGTACATCTTCCCGCGACCGGATCTGAGCGAGGAGATCGAGGCCGCCGACGACGTGATCGTCGCCGAGTGTAACGCGACCGGGCAGTTCGCCGACCTCATCGAACACGACGTGCTTACCCGCGTGAAGCGCATTAACAAGTACACCGGCGTCCGCTTCAAGGCGGACGAACTCGCAGAAGAGATCACCGACAAACTCTCCGAGGAGGTACCAGCACAATGAGCTCCGACGTTCGATTCACAGACTTCAAATCCGACAAGCAGCCGACGTGGTGTCCCGGATGCGGCGACTTCGGGACGATGAACGGTATGATGAAAGCCCTCGCCGAGACCGGCAACGATCCCGACAACACCTTCGTGGTGGCCGGGATCGGCTGTTCCGGCAAGATCGGGACCTACATGCACAGCTACGCCCTTCACGGGGTTCACGGCCGTGCGCTCCCGGTCGGGACCGGCGTCAAGATGGCCCGCCCCGACATCGAGGTCATGGTCGCCGGCGGCGACGGTGACGGCTACTCGATCGGTGCCGGTCACTTCGTCCACGCCGTCCGCCGGAACGTCGACATGTCCTACGTCGTCATGGACAACCGGATCTACGGCCTGACGAAGGGACAGGCCTCGCCGACCTCGCGCTCGGACTTCGAGACCGCGACGACGCCCGAAGGACCGAAGCAGCCGCCGGTCAACCCGCTCGCGCTCGCGCTCGCTTCCGGCGCCACCTTCATCGCGCAGTCGTTCGCCTCGGACGCGCTGCGCCACCAGGAGATCGTCCAGAAAGCGATCGAACACGACGGTTTCGGCTTCGTCAACGTCTTCAGTCCCTGCGTCACGTTCAACGACGTCGACACCTACGACTACTTCCGCGACTCGCTGGTCGACCTGCAGGAGGACGAGGACCACGACGCGAACGACTACGAGGCCGCCAAGAAAGTCATCCTCGACAGCGAGAAGGAGTACCAGGGCGTGATGTATCAGAACGAAAACTCCGTGCCGTACCACGAACAGCACGGCGTCACCGAGGACATGTCCGAGATTCCGGACGGCGCGCCCGAGGACGCGATGGACCTCGTCCGCGAATTCTACTGACGACGGCCGCTCGGTTTCGGTGCGGTTTTTGTCTTCTCGAGACGCAGTACGGATCACGTCGCTTGCAGAGCGACGTTTCTCAAAACACCGAACTTTACAGACCTGAGTATCGGAGGTGTTTTGTAGCGACAGGAGAGAGGACCAGGTAGACGGCACGGTCAGCAGCCACCTTTCGGCACGTGTGGTTTCCACGCGTGCTTCCCGTTGTTGACCTACCCCGTCACTTCTACTACCCACGAGCGACTGCTATTGCGCCCCCGGAAGACACCGAACTGACAACGTCAGGGACGCGCACGTCGGTAACAGTAATTGGTAAGACAGTTTCTTTATTCAGTGTTGGTTCTGAATCTGAACTGGTCGATTCGCTACGTAGAGATGCACAACGAACTTTTTCCGCCTCGGGTTCGCTCGCTGTGCTCGCTCACCCTCGGCGCAAAAACTTCGATGAAAAAGGCCGCCTGCGCGGACTTCGTCCGCTTCGGCGGTGGACTGCTCGCAAAGCGAGCAGATGCTGACCGCGCGGTACCTGTATCGCCCGTACGTACCAGACGTTTCACGAGTGTTTCTGAATAAAGAAATCGTGCTACTATCTACTGGTAACGCTCGCGCCAAAACACGTCCGCAGAAGAGCGGTTCGACGCCGCCGTAGTTCCCTATTCGTCGTCGACCGGATGCTCGACAGATTCCATCAACAGTTCGAGGTTCGCCGACTCCTCGGCGAGCAGGTCGGGATGACTCCCGACCAGGACGAGGAGGTCGTCTTCGTGATCGAACGACGTGATCGTGACGTCGACCTCGACGCGCTCGCCCTCGAACTCCGTCTCGCCGACGAAGACGTCCACCTCCCGGCCCGCCTCGAGGATCTCGAGCGAGAACGACTCCTCGTGAGTGACGTCCTTTATCGAGCCGTACGTCCCGTCGACTCGCTCGAGAATCTCTTCGAGGAGTTCCTCGCTCGACATCCCGTCGAGCGGGTTGACGGAGTGGCCGACGGCCTTCATCCCCGGTAACGAAATCGCGGCGAACAGGCTCGCGTCGCGCAGTTCCCCCTCGTGTTCGCGCCGTTTCGTGTAGGTCGAACTCCAGAACGAGCCGCGTACCTGGCGGTCGACGCCGACGCTGATCGTTTGCTCGACCGATCGTTGGTCGGTCTCGTCTACTTCGTAGCCGGTGTCCGCGAGTGCCGCATCCGTCGGGGCGACGCGGCCGGCGTCGAACTCGAGCGGTTCACCGCCGAACACGACGTCCAGACAGCCGGACGTGACCGCGAGCGTACCGGTCGCCCCCGCAGCGAGAAGCGATCGTCGAGAGGTCGTCATCACCACAGTTGTGCCGTAGCGGGCGTATATTTGTTGTGACTCGTTCGGCCGGGTAGAGAACCTCCCACACGGTTCGTTTGCGGCGGCGGGTCCGTAATCGTGCGAAGCGAGCACACATCAAGAGTTATCGGGATCGCCCACAGCCGTTTAGCCATGACGGAGTTTGCAGCCCGGGTCGAGCAGGTGTCGATCAGCGGTATTCGAGAGGTGTTCGAGGCCGCGAGCGAGGACGCGATCAATCTCGGAATCGGGCAGCCGGACTTTCCGACGCCCGAACACGCCCGCCGCGGCGCGATCGAAGCCATCGAGGCCGAGCTAACCGACGCGTACACGTCGAACAAGGGAACCCGATCGCTCCGCGAGGCGATCGCGGACAAGTACGACCGCGACTACGAGATCGACGTCGATCCCGCGGATATCATCGCCACGTCCGGCGGTAGCGAGGCGCTCCACCTGGTACTCGAGGCCCACGTCGATCCCGGCCAGGAGGTCATCTTCCCCGATCCCGGCTTCGTTTCCTACGACGCGCTGACCCGGATCGCCGGCGGAACGCCGAAGCCGGTCGGACTGCGCGAGGACCTCACGCTCGATCCGGCGGCGGTCGAGGAGACCGTCACCGACGAGACGGCAGTATTCGTCGTCAACAGCCCGGCGAATCCGACGGGTGCCGTCCAGAGCGAGGCCGATATGCGCGAGTTCGCCCGCATCGCGGACGAACACGACGTGCTCTGTCTCACCGACGAGGTGTACGAGCACATCGTCTTCGAGGGCGAGCACTACTCGCCGATGCAGTTCGCCGAAACGGACAACGTCGTCGTCGTCAGCGCCTGCTCGAAGACCTACTCGATGACGGGCTGGCGCCTCGGCTGGATCGTCGCCTCGAACCGTCGAATCGAACGGATGCTCCGGGTTCACCAGTACGCCCAGGCCTGCGCCTCCGCCCCAGCACAGTACGCCGCCGAAGCCGCGATAACCGGCCCGCAGGAACCGGTCCGGGAGATGGTCGACGCCTTCGAGGAGCGGCGCGACGTCGTGGTCGACGGCCTCGAGGACGCCGGCCTCGAGGTTCCCACGCCCTCCGGGGCGTTCTACGTCATGCCGAAGGTGCCCGACGGCTGGTGCGATGCGGTCCTCGACCGAGACGTGATCGTCGTCCCCGGCGACGCCTTCGGCGCGAACGGTGAGGGCTACGCCCGCCTCTCCTACGCGACGGGGATGGAGGAACTGAAAGAGGCGCTCGAGATCATCGACGATGCGACGGCCGCGGTCCGGTAATTCCCTCGCCCGTCGCACAGGTGTCCCGGTGCGAAACCGGGAGGCCGGCGACGGGCGAATCGATCCCGAGCGGAACGCAGGCTCAGTCGTTCGACGTTTCGTGCTGCGGTCGGAGCCAGCTCCGAACTCGATCGGAGAACGTGCCGGCGCTCACTCCAGCGACGAACGAGAGGAGACTCGGTAGGACGATCCACAGGAGGTCGGGGTGTTCGGAACCGGTGTGCAGTAGCGTGTCTAACATCGACGACGGCTTCGCCGGTGAGGACTCTTAATCTGTCGATTCGAGGGACTACCCGCCACCGCAAGGGCGACCGACGCGGGATGGCGTACCTTTTTACACCTCGAGACGTGGTGTCGACCGTCATGCGCGCCGTACGACTTTCAGAACACGGTGGACCCGACGTACTGCAGGTCGAAGAGATCGACCGACCCGAACCCGCGGCCGACGAACTGTTGCTCGAGGTCGCCGCCGCCGGTATCAACCCCGTCGACACCTACTTCCGGGACGGCTCGTACTCGCCGGTCGACGTCCCGTTCACGCCGGGCGTCGACTTCGCGGGTACCGTCGCGGAGACGGGATCGGACGTCGAGGACTTTGCCGAGGGCGACCGCGTCTACGGCACCGGAATCGGGAACGGCTCGTTCCAGGGGGCGTACGCCGAGTACGCGACCGTCCCGACCGATCGCGTCGTCCACCTCCCCGACGGCGTCGACGCGACCGAGGCGGGCGCCGCGGGCGTCGTCGGCGTCACCGCCTGGCGCGCGCTGATCGACCACGCCGACCTCGACCCCGCCGAGTACTGCCTCGTCCACGGCGGTTCCGGCGGCGTCGGTCACGTCGCCGTCCAGATCGGCGACGCGGTGAGCGCCCGCGTCGTGACGACCGCGGCCGAAGAGTACCACGAGCGGCTCTCGGAACTCGGCGCCGGGACCGTCCTCGACTACGGCCGCGACGACCTCGCGGACGCCGTGCTCGAGGCGAGCGACGGCGGCGCGGACGCGATCCTCGACCATCGGCTCGACGACTACCTCCAGTTCGACGCCGACGTCGCGGCCCAGGGTGCCCGAGTCGTCGGCATCGGCGAGAACAGCCCCGATCCGGCGTTCACGAACGACGGCGCGGCCCGCTCGAAGGACGTCAGCTACCAGTTCATGAGCATGTTCAACACGCCGGATCTCCGCGTGCCGCTGCGCGGGGTCGCACACCTCATGGATACCGGGCGACTCTCGGTCGACGTCGAGCGGACCTACGACCTCGAGGAGGCCGCTCGGGCCCAGCGCGACGTTATGGGCGAGAGCTTCCTCGGGAAAGTCGTCATCGAGCCCTGACCGGTCGAAACGACGAGTCGGGCGGCCGTGAACCCAGTTTGACCCGGTTTGGTTCGATTTGTGACTGGTTCCGTCTAACGCTATTATCCCTGCGTGCGTAGGAGTGGCATGGTGACGTACCTCGACGAGAGTGACGACCCTGGCGGAACCGACACCCGAGCGACGGAACGATCGAGCGCGGTCGACGACGTCGCGTATCTCACGCGGGCACCGCACCGCGTTACCACACTCGCCGCGCTGGCCGGACGCCCCCGGAGTCGCACGGACCTTCGTGAGTTGACCGGCGTCTCACCGTCGACGATTAGCCGAACGCTTCGCGAGTTCGAAGCCCGACACTGGGTCCGCAGGGACGGCCATCGGTACGAGGCGACGCAGCCGGGCGCGTTCGTCGCGTCCGTGATGGAGGAACTGCTCGGGCGACTCGAAACCGAACGGCAGTTCCGCGACGTCTGGCAGTGGCTACCCCTCGAGGTGCGCGAACTGGGACTCGAGACGATGAGCGACGCGGTCGTGACGGTCGCCGCGGTCGACGACCCGTACCGCCCGGTGAACCGATTCGTGTCGCTGCTGCGGGAGACCGATCGGTTTCGGTTCGTCGGCTTCGACCTGGCCCTGTTCGAGCCCTGTCAGGTCGAACTCTGCCAGCGGATCGTCGACGGGATGCGAACCGAGATCATCGACCCGCCGAACGTTGCCAGCCACATCCGGTCGACGTATCCGGAGCAGTCGGCGGAAACCCTGGAGAGCGGGAATCTCGCGGTCCTGCTCCACGACGACCTGCCGACCTACGGGATCTGTCTCTTCGACGACCGCGTCGGCGTCTGTGGCTACAATCCCGACAGCGGAACGGTACGGGTCCTGATCGACACCGACGTCCCGGCGGTGCGCGAGTGGGCGGAGTCGGTTTACGAATCCTACCGGCGAGAGGCCCGGCCGCTCGCGATCGAAGTGGTGACGAACTGACGGAGCAGTTCCGGGGTGCTCGCGAGGATCGGTAGCTGCTGGCTCGGGGAGAAAGGAAGCCGCAGACGGCTATCGTCCGACGAACGAGCGGCGCCTTGCAGCCGGTGACCGCGAGTCACCGGCTGCAACGGACTCACCGATCGCCCGAATATCACGAGGTACGTACATCGTCCGAACAGCCGTATCACTTCTGACGGAAGGGCGAACCGAACCGCGGCCGACGGCCGGCGATCCGGAGCCGGCGCGGACCGCCTTTCCCGACGACGGAACCAGCTGGGTGAACACTACCATGACAGTCAAAAACGGCGTCGACGTCGAACAGCTCGGTCAGGCGGTCGAAACGATCTCACGGGAACCGGACGCCGGGCGATTCAGATTCCACGCGAAAACCGAGTGGACCGACGCCCTGAAGTGCGCGACGACGATCGACGAGTTCGATCAAGCGGGCGACCGAATCCGAACCGAGACGTTCCGAATCGAGGGCGACGAGCCGGAGGAAATCCTCGGCGAGCGGACCGGACCGAACGCGGCCGAACTGCTGCTCGCCGCGCTCGGGTCGTGTCTGAGCGTCGGCTACGCCGCGAACGCCGCGGCCATGGACATCGATCTCGAGGAGCTTCGGTTCGAACTGGACGGCGACATCGACCTTCGAGGATTCCTCGGAATCTCCGAGGAGGTCCGCCCGGGGTACAGCACGATGACCTGCACGACGTACGTCACGACCGACGCCTCGGACGACCAGGTCATCGAACTCAAGGAACGGGTCGAGAAGACGTCGCCGCTGGTGGACATGATCACGAACGAGGCGCCGCTCGAGACCGACGTGATCGTCACCTGACGAGGACACGCAAATGAGCACTACAGTCAACGAACAGGAACTGGAGAACAGGGTGAAAGAAATCTATCGAGACGTCGCCGACGCGCCGGACGAGGAGTTCCACTTCGAGATGGGGCGCGGACTGGCGGAGCGACTCGGCTACTCGCCGGGAGAACTCGACCAGATCCCGCAGGACGCCGTCGATTCCTTCGCCGGCGTCGGCTATCACGTGGATCTCGCCGACCTCACCGAGGGCGATCGCGTCCTCGATCTCGGCAGCGGCTCCGGAATGGACGTCTTCGTCGCGGCGCTTCGGGTCGGCGACGGCGGCCACGTGACCGGTCTCGACATGACCGACGAACAGCTCGCGAAGTCGCGACGGCTCCGCGACGATGCAGGAGTATCGAACGTCTCCTTCGAGAAAGGGTACATCGAGGAGCTGCCGTTCGAAGATGGGACGTTCGACGTCGTACTGTCGAACGGCGTGATCAACCTCTCCGCGAGGAAGGATCGCGTCTTCGAGGAGGTGAGCCGGGTTCTCGCCCCCGACGGACGGCTGGCGATCTCCGACATCATCAGCGAGCGCCGGCTGCCGGACCGGATCAAGCAGGATGCGGACCTCTGGGCGGCGTGTATCGGCGGCGCCATGCAGATCGACGACTACACCGACGTGATCGAGACCCCCGGCTTTGCGGTCGTCGACCTCAGGGAGAACTCGGGGTACGAGTTCCTCACGGAGCAGGCACAGGGTGCCTGCCAGAGCTACGGCGTGAAGAGCGTCTCCCTACGCGCTCGCAATCGGTGAGACGGCTCGAGCCGCTCCGTCTTTGTTATTTCACGTCCGCAACGGCCGCCATCGTCGCCTCCTTGTCCTCGTCGGTCATCCCGTCGACGAAGCCGACGCGGACGGCGTCGACGCCGTCGATCGCGGCGTACTCCGCGACCCACTCGCGGACCTCCTCGGGAGTGCCCGCGGGAGCCAGTTCGTCTAACACCTCGTCGGGGAGCCGCGCGGCCATCGCGTCGGTGTCCCTGTCCTCCCAGGCGTCCCGGATGTCCGAAACGACGTCGGGGTAACCCTGGTCGGCCACGGAATCGCCGTAGTAGGGACCGTAGGCGCCGAGCATGAACACGACGGTTCCGCGAGCGAGGTCGCGTGCCCGATCGCGGTCCTCGGAGGCGACCCCGCGAACGATCGGGCTCACGCGCAGGTCAGAGAGGTCTTTACCCGCGAGTTCGGCGCCGCGCTCGAGGTCCTCGAGTCGCTCCTCGAGGCCATCTTTCGTGAACAGTTGGGGCGCCCAGCCGTCGCCGAACCGACCCGCCATCTCCGTCGCTTTCGGTCCGAGCGTTCCGAGGTCGATCGGCGGCGGATTTTCGGGGAGTTCCCGCTCGTAATTGAGCCCGGCGACATCGAAGATTTCGCCTTCGTAAGCGGGGTTGCCCTCCTCGTAGACGGCCCGGACGATCTCGATTGCCTCGCGCGTACGCCGCAGCGGGCGGTCGAACGACTGGCCGTGCCAGCGTTCGGTGATCGCGGGCGAACTCGGGCCGAGTCCGAGCCGGAACCGGCCATCCGAAGCGTCGTGCAGCGTCAGCGCCGTCTGGGCGAGCATTGCTGGCGACCGGCCGAACGGCGAGATGACGTCGTTCGAGACGCCGAGCTCGTCCGTCCGGTCGGCGACGAGCGTCAGCACCGGGACGATGTTCCAGCCCGTCGTCTCGCCCATCGAGATGCGGTCGAAGCCCAGTTCCTCCGCGCGGACGGCGCGGTCGGCGACCTCCTGCGGTCGCTCGTAGTCGCCGAGTCGCACCAGCAGGTCCAGTTCCGCGTTCACGCGTCTCCCCTCCGCAAAGGCCGTCGAATCATACGTGGCACCATCGACCGCGTCACTGATTGACTTAACGGATCGAGAGCCGCGATACTCGAGTGGAGACGGCGCCGCGTAGGAGGCGCGTCCCATCTTCACGGGTCTACCGGGAACGTCGTAGTGCGGTTGGACCCCGTGGATCCGTCGGACTCTTCAGAATTGCGGACGGATTTGAATTGTCATCTTTATATAAATATTCGAATGTAACGCCGCGGTTTCTATCAAATATCGAGAGAAGGAGGAAGCCGTGCCGAACAGAAGATCGTCGCAATCAGTGGTGTTCGTTACTTGGCTGATTCGTCGACGGCGGTCGATTCGTCGGCGCCGGCCTTCCGGCGCAGCCACTCGAGGGTGGCCGCGCCGCCGAGAAGACCGGCACCGGTCGTGAAGCCGGGCACACTGTCGTCCTCGTCCGGTTCGGTCGCATCACCATCCGATCCGGTATCGTCGTCCCCGCCGTTCGAACCGTCGCCGTCACCGATGTCGCCGTTTTCGTCGTCTCCGTCGCTGCCGCCGTTCCCGCCGTCAGCGTCGCTATCATCGCTGTCACCGTTTCCGCCGTCGCCGTCGTTGTTCCCGTTTCCGTCTCCGCCACCGTTTCCGTCTTCGCAGTCGCAATCGGAGTCATCGTCGCCGTCTCCGTCGTCCGAGTCGTCTCCGTCGTCTGGTTCGGCGTCGGACGAACGCAGCGCGACGAGTGCCTCGCCGGTCTCGAGGTAGAGCGTGTTCTCGGCGGCGGCGGCGGGTTCGCCGCTGGAGTCGGAGAGCTGTTCGTCGAAGTCGAGGACCCAGCGGTCGCTGCCGTCAGCGATGTCGAACGCGACGAGCGACTTCTTTGGATAGTCGGAGGTGTACGTCGAGTAGTGATCGGCGATCAACGTGTCGCCCACGACGATCGGCGACTGCCACGCGGTAACGTCGCTCTCGACCATCCAGTGGTTCTCGTCTTCGTGATCGCGAACAGAGAGGAGGCCGTTCATATCCCCGTAGGTGTGGACGAATCTCGTTTCCGTACCGGCTTTCACGGACCACTCGAGAAAGTAGCCGCTCCCGTCTTCGGTACTGAGTCTGTAACTGCCTGTTCCACTGGTCAGGTTCGCGTTTACGACCCGTTCGCTCGCGGTGATCGGAGCGGCGGTGTCACCGCCCGCGTACGGGTCGACGAGCGCGACTCCCCACTCCCTGTCGCCGGTCGCCGCGTCGACCGCGCCGAACGCGCAGGAGAACTCGAACGTTTCATCCTCCCAGGCGCTCTCGTCGACCCACGGCGCGCCCTCGAGGGCGGCGTAGACGGTCCCGTTCGCGACGGCGACCGTCTCCGGGCGGAACGGCGTCGGCACCCGCTCGTCGGATTCGGAGTCCGGAGAGTTGGCCCGCACGTCGACCGTCTCCACCGTCCATTGAGTCGAACCGTCCGCGGGCTCGAGCGCGTGGAGCGCGCCGTCGACGACGAGGTAGATCGTCTCGAACGCGATCGTCGGGTCCGCGAGCGACTCGTCGGTCTCGAACTCCCGCTCCCACTCGACCGTCCCGTCCGCGGTGTCGAGCGCCGCGAGGTGACGGTCGCCCGTGACGTAGACCGCGCCATCGAACACCGCCGGAGCGCCGGTCGCGTCGGCGTCCGTCGCCCACTCGAGGTCGCCGTGGGCGGCATCGAGCGCGTGGATCTCGCCGTCCGTCCGGACGTAGACCGTACCGTCGACGACGGCCACTCGGTCGGTCGTGACGGCGGTCTCAACGTCCTCCGCATCCGGCAGTTCGTACCGCCAGGCCTCGGTATCCGGTTTCGGGAACTCGCCCTCAAGCGGTAGATAGCGAGAGTTCGCGGCGTTGCCGCGAGCCGAGGACCATCCCTCCGAGCCGTCGAGCCAGCCCGAACTCGAGGTCGTCTCTCCCGACCCCGTCGATTCCGCGGCCGTCGAGCCGATCGACGCGAGCGCGCCGGTTGTCGAAAGCGCTGCACAGGTTGCCAGTACGGATCGTCGGTCCCACATAGCCATACGAGCGAGCAGGAAAACCAGTTATAATACTATCTGGTCAATAGTATCATGTTTCTATCTGCGAAACTGTTTCAGACTGAACTGCGCCCCGGACTCACGCAGGAGTTTTCGGAACGGCTCAATGCACACCGTCCGAATCCGAACGAATTTCCGCCGTTCAGTTCGCATCTCTGCCCACCAGTTGACTCAAACGTGGCGGGCAGAAATACCGAAGGTACCGTGAGAGAGACACCCTCTGTATTCAGCACGCCGTTCTCCCCATCTCACGTCGATAGAACGTCACGACACAGGTCGCGAGCCGCCCCGAGGTGCGCGGCCGCCTCCTCGTGATCCGGCTCGTCGGCCTCAGAGAGCAGTCGTCGGACCTGATCCACGCGCTCTCGAGCCGTTTCCGGATCGATGTCGTTCCGTGCGGCGTCTCGAGCGACGGCTTCGGCCTCCCCGAGCCAGCGGTTCGTCTTGGGATCGATCGGAAGCTCGGCGGTCGCCTCGAGGTGGTCGCGAAGCGCCTCGAGTTGCACCTCGAGCGAATCGTCGGGGAGGTCCTCCGGCGGATCGGTCACGGTCGATCGAACGGGCTCGAGTACCGTCACCGTTGTCCCGGATCGTGGGCCCCCGAGAATCGCGGGCCCTGCGGCGACCGAGAGCGAGGACAACGTTGATGCCACCGGTGAATGATGTGCACGTATGACACACGACTGCTCGTTTCTCGGGGGACTCCCCCTCGCGGACGACCAGCGCTCGTTCGCCGAGGGGCAGCGCGACAGCCACGCCGCCGACTACGGGGCGGAGCAACGGGGCGGCGAGGTTCGTCCCGACGCGGTGGTCTGGCCCGAGAGCACCGACGACGTCTCGGCGGTCCTCGCGGCGGCGACCGAACGCGGGGTGCCGGTGACGCCCTACGCGGCGGGGACGGGACTCGAGGGTAGCGCGGTCCCGGCCTACGGCGGGATCAGCCTCGATCTCACGCGCATGGACGACATCCGGGAGTACCGACCCGACGACTTCCAGATCGACGTCGGACCGGGAATCGTCGGCTCGGCCGTCGAGGAGCACGTCGCCGCGGACGGCCTCTTCTTCCCGCCGCTTCCCTCCTCGGGCGACATCTCGACGATCGGGGGAATGATCGCGACGGACGCCAGCGGGATGAAGACGGTCAGGTACGGCGAGATCGCCGACTGGGTGCTCGGCCTCGAGGCCGTCCTCGCCGACGGCACCGTCGTGCAGACGGGTTCGCGAGCGATCAAGACCTCGAGCGGCTACAACCTCACCGAGCTGATCGTCGGCAGCGAGGGCACCCTCGCCGTCGTCACCGAGGCGACCCTGGAACTCGCGGGTCGCCCTCAGCAGATCCGCGGCGGGCGGGCGATCTTCGAGACGCTGGACGACGCGACCGCGGCGGTCTCCGACGCCGTGCGGACGGACGTCGACGTGGCGCGGATCGAACTCGTCGACGGGCTGAGCGCGCGGATGGCCAACGCCTACCTGGGGACCGACCTCCCCGACGCGCCGATGGTCTTCCTCGAGTTCCACGCCAACCACGGCGTCGAGGAGGAGATCGATCTCTGCCGAACGATTTTCGAGGAGCACGACATCGCCACCTTCGAGATGAGCGCGGACGACGGCGAGATGGACGATCTCTGGCGGGCCCGCCGGGAACTGGCGTACGCCGTGGCGTCGTACGAGACCGACCTCGAGCCGCTCCACCCCGGCGACGTGACGGTCCCGATCAGTTCGTATCCGGAGATCGTCCGCGAGACCAGGCGCCTCGCGGACGAACGGGACCTGCTGGCCCCCTGCTTCGGCCACGCGGGCGACGGCAACCTCCACTACACGGTCCTCGTCGATCGAAACGACCCGGATCAGGTCGCGCGGGGCGAGGAAGTCTACGCGACCATCGTCGAGCGAGCGCTCGAACTGGGCGGGACGGCGACCGGCGAACACGGAATCGGCCAGGGGAAACGCGAGTACCTCGAGGCCGAACACGGCTCCGGTGCGGTCGAGACCATGCGACGGATCAAGCGCGCGCTCGATCCGACGGGGACGCTGAATCCGGGGAAGATATTCCCGGAGACTGCGGCGGGAGAGCTGGTTCGTGAGCGCACCGAACTCGACGAGTGAACGAGTGACGACTGTCGTATGTGTACCGTGGGTTTCCGGTTTGGCCGCAAAACGGCTGTTACGTGCCGGTGAGGTACATATCGATATTCGTTAGAATCACTCGAGAGGCTGATCGAGAGAGAACTCTTCAACGATCTTGAGGAGGTCGTCGAGATCGAGCGGTTTCAGGATGTACGCATCGGCTCGAGGAGTTTCCGATTTCAGATCGGTCAACTCCGGTTGTATCCCCGTCAGAACGACTACTGGAATCTGTTTCAGGCGTTCGTCATTCTTTAGCTCCGTCAGCACCTCTTTCCCGCTCTTCTTGGGGAAATGCCAGTCGAGAAAGACGATATTCGGGCGAGGTGCGTCAACGTAGTCGCCACGCTGATAGAGGAAGTCTAACGCCTCGACGCCGTCGTCAGCAACGTAGTAAGTACCGTACAATCTCGCTTCCTTGAATATCTCCTTTGTGAGACGAACATCCCCGGGATTATCTTCGATTAAAAGAATTTCTCCCACATACTTTGGTTCACTCACAACGTACTTTTGATTTGTTTGGTTATAAATGTTATTTTAAAACACCTTGAGTCTCATCCTCGTTTATTAATAATCGAGCGCTACCGAACACTCACGAATTGTTCTATCGATAACAATCCCGGGTTAACTGAATTAGACTATTCATAGAACGAAACCAATACAACCGTGAACGGGATGATTCGAAGGCTCTGTGTGCGTCTCCTATAGCGACGGAGCGCCCCGTAGACGGCAACCGCCGAACGTTCTCAGTGGACTCGAGTCAGTCGTGAACCAGCACGTCGAGCACGCCGGTCCCGCCGCGGGCGAGCGCGTCCTCGAGCGCTCCCTCGATCTCGTCGGGCGTCTCGACGAGTTCGCCGCGGGCGCCATGGCTCTCGGCGTTCTTCGGAATGTCGACCGGCGGCTCGAAGTCCATTCCGACGAACTCGTAGTCGTCCTCCTCGCCGCCCATGATTTTGAGCGTGTTGTCCTTCAGGATCCGGTAGTTGCGGTTGTCGGGGACGACGACGGTGAGGTCGAGGTCGTACCGGGCCGCGCTGTAGATCGCGTTCGGGTAGTAGAGGTAGGAGCCGTCGCCGATAAAGCCGATCACGTCCCGCGACTCGTCTCGCTGGCTCTCGGCGACGGCCGCGCCGACCGACGCCGGCAGGCCGTAGCCGAGTCCGCCGCCCTTGTTCGAGATGTACTGCTCGGGGGCGAGATCCCAGCGCGTGAGCATGGCGTACTTCGAGGTCACCCCTTCGTCGACGATGTAAGCGTCGCCGGCGACCCGTTCCATCGCGTCGACGAGCTGGGCCTTCGAGGCCCGCGGGTCGTCGGTCGCCTCGTCCTCGCCCATCGCCGCGATCTTCGCTTCAACCATCTCCCTGACCGCGCCGACGTGCTCGAGGCGCTCCGCGACGACGTCCTCGGAGAGTCGCTCCTGAACCCGTTCGGTAAGTCCCTGCAGGGCGAGTCCCGGGTCGCCGACGACCGCGGCGTCCGCCGGCTGGTTCTTGCCGAGTTGCCAGGCGTCGTCGCCGACGTGGATGCAGGTCGTCTCCGAATCGACCAGCGCCTCCTCGTGGCGGGTCAGCGTCGTGTTCGTCGAACAGCCGACGAACAGCAGCGTGTCGGTATCCATCAGCATCGACGCGAGGTTCTCGTCCGGCGGGATGTAGGAGACCCACTGGGCGTGGTCGGTCGGGTAATCGACCTCGCAGGCGAGGATCTCGCCGTGGACGCGGGCGCCGGACGCCTCCGCGAGTTCGACTGCTGCGGCGACGGCGTCCGCCCCCGAGCGCGCAATCTGATCGCCGACCACCATCGCCGGGTTCTCGGCCTCGGCCAGCAGTTCTGCTGCGCGCTCGAGCTGGGTCGGATCGCCGCTCCCGCCGTTTGGAATCCCGCCGAGTCGCTCGGGTTCGGCGTCGGTCTCCGTGAGCATCACGTCGAGCGGAAGGCCGAGGAAGACCGGCCCTGTCGGCGGCGTCAGCGCGACCCGGAACGCGCGTCGGAGCATCGCCGGCAGCGCCTCGACGTCGAGCACCTCGTCGGACCACTTGCAGAACTGGTCGGCCATCTCGACGAGTTCGCCCGACAGGATCGGCTCCTCGTGGCGGAAGTCGGTGCTGTGGTTACCGGCGGTGACGACGACCGGCGCGCCGGCGATCTTCGCCGCGTAGAGGTTGCCGAGGCCGTGTGCCAGCCCGGGTGCGATGTGGAGGTTCGCGACGCCGACCGGAGTGATCGACTCGTCGTGGTGGGCGTGATACCGCCGCGTCTGGGCGTAGCCGGAGGCCATTCCGACCGCGACGTCCTCGTGGAGGCCGAGGACGTACTCGAGGTCGCTGTGGCTGATCGCGTCGACGACCGGCAGTTCCGTCGTTCCCGGGTTGCCGAAGACGTAGTCGACGCCGTAGGACTCGAGGGCGTCGGTAAAGAGATCGGCGCCGGTGTAGCTGCCTGACATAGGCCACCATGAGTCGTACTTCCACATGAATCTGTGTGTCCCGGCGGGAACGAGGCCGATTCGCTCACCGGTTTTCGGGGAGTTAGGGCGATCCGGGGCAGAAGACGCAGACCGAAACCGAGCGCCAGGAGACCGAACGCCATCCGGTCGGCATCGCGTACCTGCCGCAGTAGCCGCGGTCGCGAGGCGGGTGGCGGGTGCCGGACGATTCGCCCGGTTACCCACGGTATT
The DNA here is from genome assembly GCF_023913515.1 of Natronococcus sp. CG52. Lineage (NCBI taxonomy): Archaea > Methanobacteriati > Methanobacteriota > Halobacteria > Halobacteriales > Natrialbaceae > Natronococcus > Natronococcus zhouii. Next base: position 1,679,708 of record NZ_CP099391.1, on the reverse strand, counting down.
TTACGTCGGTTCGTGGTCACACGAGCTATGTCCCTCGCGAGACACGGAGGCGGCATCGGGGCGACGCTCCGGGCGTTCTGGTCGCAGGTCCACCCCGTATTCATGCTGCCGCCGCTCGCCGCCTCCCTGTTCGGGGCGGTCCTCGCTCGAGAGGCCGTTCCGGTACTCGCGGCGGTCCACGTCGTCGCGATGTTCGCAGCGGTGTACACGGCCCACCTCAAGGACGGCTACGTCGATTTCTACGTCCGCGGCGAGGACGACGATCACCCGCTGACCGAGCGAGGTTGTCGCGTCGGACTCGCGTTCTCGACCGCGACGTTCGCGCTCTGCTGTCTCGTCCTCTTCGCGCTGGTCGACTGGGTCGCCGTCGCGCTGACCCTGCCGACGTGGCTGATCGCCTACTACCACGCGCCGCAACTGGATATGAACCCCGTGACGGCGACGACCGGCTACCCGCTGGGAATCGCGCTCTCGCTGTTCGGCGGATTCTACGCGCAGGCCGAGACGGTCGCGGCCGTTCCGCTCGGCTTCGCCGTCGTCTTCCTCGTCCTGCTGTCGGGGATCAAGGTGATCGACGACGCCACGGACTACGACTACGACCGGTCGATCCGAAAGCAGACCGTCGCCGTCGCCCTGGGCCCGGATCGCGCCTACACCGTCGCCTACGGACTCATGGTCACGGCGCTGCTCGTCGTCGTCGCCTTCGCGGTCGCGCGGATCTTTCCGCCCACCGCGGTCCTCGCGGCGCTCGCCTTCGCCGCGGTCGCCGTCGTCGCCCGCCGCGCGCCGCCCGACCTGGCGACGATGCTGCTCATCCGCGGCTCGTACGTCTTCCTCGCCGTCCTTGTGGCGGCCGTCTGGTTCGAACCGCTGTCTCGACTGGGTTGAGGATCACCGGGCCTCGAGTCGACCGGCCTCTCCGGAGCGAGCGGATCCCCCCGCGTTTTTATCGACGGACGCGAACGTGGCCGGTAGTGAGACCCCAGCGAACCGTCGGTCGTATCGACACCGAGAGCCGGCCCTCGTTCGGCGTCGCGTCGAATCCACCCGGTCCGAACGCGGGATCCACGGAGGGGTAGTCCGCCGATGCTCGAGGTCGCTCGCTCCGCGCTGATCGAGCCGGCGGTGCTCGCGGTCTACCTCCTGGCAGCGGGGGCGATGATTCTCTCTCCGGGACCGGACACGCTCTACGTGCTCACGAGGAGCATCGGCGACGGTCGCAACGCCGGCGTCGCTTCCGCCGGCGGGATCAGCGTCGGCGTGCTCGTCCACACCGTCGCGGCGGTCGTCGGACTCTCCGCGATCTTTCGGACCTCCGAGCTCGCGTTCGCCGCCGTCTCGTACGTCGGCGCGGCCTACCTCGTCTACCTCGGCGTTCGAACGGCTCGAGACGACGGGCTGTTGATCGACGGGAGCACCGAATCCGCCGCGAACCCGTTCCGAGAGGCCGTGATGGTTAACGTCCTGAACCCCCAGGTGGCGCTGTTCTTCCTCGCGTTCCTTCCGCAGTTCGTCGACCGAAGCGGCCACGTTCCGGTCCAGCTATCGGTCCTCGGCGGAATCTACGCGGTCCTGACGACGGGCTACCTCGCGACGGTCGCGGTCGGCTCGAGCGGCGTGCGACAACTCCTGGTCGCGCGTCCGAGAGTCGCCGCGGGCGTGCGGTGGCTCTCCGGGCTGATCCTCGTCGGACTCGGACTCCGACTGCTGATAAGTAGCGTTCTCGGGTGAGTTCTCGGTCGGAGCGCGAACGGCGGTCTACGATTCGACCTCGCTCATGAGCCCGCGCACGTCCGGATCCGACATTTCGGCGTCGTGCGTCCGTTCGGCGTGTCGTTGGACGAGTTCGACGAGCTCGTCTTCGTTTTCGTCTCGGATGAGGAAGTCACAGTCCATCCCCGCTTCTCGACAGCTGATTTGTTTGACCATTAGAGAGAGTACGCAAGCTAACGAGATAAGCAATGTTACCGCTAATCCGGCAGATACGGACCGAAGCGGGACGGATTCCGTTACCGCTTCGTCCGGGAACGGCGAACCGAAAACGGACTCGCCGCAGCGCATCCGCGTCGCTTCGGGAGGTGCCTCCGGAACTGATAGAGAGAACGCCCGCACTACCGCCGCGTCCGGTTAGAGAGCAGGTGACAGGACCGGATCGAATCTGAGCGGTGCAGTGATCAGTTGGTACTCACGATCTTGATCACGTCACCCTCCTCGAGTTCGTAGGTCTCGCCGATTTCGCGGGAGGATCTGGCGTCGACGGCGTGGAGGTAGCCGTCGCCGATGTCGGAGTGGACGGCGTAGGCGAGGTCGACCGGCGTCGAGCCGTCGGGGAGCAGAAAGGCGTCGGGCAGGACGTTGCCGCTGCCGTCGGACCACTTCGAGGCGTCCTCGACGGGGTAGGCGGTGAGGTGCTCGAGCAGGTCGTAGACCGCGTAGTCGAGCGCCGTCTGCACGCCCGTTCCGTCGTACTCGGCCATCGTTTCGGCGAGTCCCTCGAGGGCCTCGCGCTGGGCGTCGTTCACGTCCTCGCCGATCTCGAGCGTCTCGTCGCCCGGGTCGTAGTCGACGAGACCGTTGTCGGCGGCCCGGCGCAGGGCGAGTTCGCCCTCCGCCGTGGTCGGGATCACGGGTTTGTCGAGGTCGAGCAGGCGTTCGACGTTCTCTTCGGGGGCGATATCGATCTTGTTCGCCGCGACGACGATCGGTTTGGTCCGCTGGCGGATCTCACGGGCCAGCGCCTCGCGGTGGTCGTCGGTCCACTCGCGGGGATCCTCGGGGTAGTCGATCTCCCTGAGGGTCCGCGCGACGTCGGTCGGCGAGGCGCCGAAGCCGGTCAGCATGTCCGCCAGCGCATCGTCGATGTCGAACCCCGGCGACCGGGACTTGCGCTCGATCGACTCCCAGTTGCGGTCGACGATGCCCGCCAGCCAGAGGTCCATCTCCTCCTCGACGAAGTCGATGTCCTCGAGCGGATCGTGCTCGCCGATGTCGACGGGTTCGCCCTTCTCGTTAGTCCCGCCGGAGGCGTCGATGACGTTGACGATCACGTCGGCGTTGGTGAGTTCGTCGAGAAACTGGTTGCCGAGGCCCTTCCCCTCGTGGGCGCCGGGAACGAGTCCGGCGACGTCAAGGAGTTCGATCGGAACGTAGCGCTTGCCGCCCTCGCAGTTGTCGGCGTTGCACCGTTCGTCGCGCTCGAGACAGGGGCAGTCGGTCCGGACGTAGCTCACACCCCGGTTGGCGTCGATAGTGGTGAACGGATAGTTGGCGACGTCCACTTCGGCCATCGTCGCCGCGGTGTAGAACGTAGACTTGCCGGCGTTGGGCTTTCCGGCAAGGGCGATCGAAAGCATGCCTTCCCGTAGCATCGTCCGTTCAAACTGTCTTTCGGTTCGACCATCACGCAGGAGTGGCGGCGACCGGACGCATCGGAGTCGAACGAGTTCTCGGCGACGGGTCTGTCCTTTCAATTTAAGGCTGCAGGCTAATCAGAACGGCTGCTCGACACCCGAGTATGCAGTATGATAACTTCATCGGCGAGGTGCAACACCGCGCGCAGCTCGACTCCCGAGAGGCCGCACTGAGCATCTCCCGTGCGACCCTGACGACGCTCTCCGAGCGCGTCGACCCGGGACAGGCGGAGAACCTGGGATCGCAACTCCCCGGGGAGCTCGCTCGGTTCCTCGAGGACGTCGACGACGTCGAGCGCTTCGAGTTCGACGAGTTCGTCGACCGCGTCGCCGAGCGCGAAGAGATCGGCGAGGACGACGCCGCCGACGCCGCCTTCCACGCACGGGTCGTCCTCGACGTGGTCGAGGGGGCGGTCACCGAGGGCGCACTCGAGGACATCAAGAACCAGCTCCCGACCGACGAGGGGTACGACGACCTGTTCGAGATCGCAGAGAGCGAGGGGAGCCCGGCCTGATCGGCCCGCAGGCCGTCTGCCACTTTTGGCGTCCGTCGAACCGGTCAGAGTTCGACGGCCATCATCACTTCGTCGACGTAATGACCGTTTAGCTTGTAGTGGTCCTCCCGGACCGCCTCGGTCTCCCAGTCGTGTTCTTCGAGGAAGGCGATCGCGTCCTCGTTCGTCGAGGGGACGCTCTGGTAGACCTTCTCGTAGCCGTTCGAGGCCGCCCACTCGAGGCCTCGCGAGAGGAGGTGCGCACCGATACCGTGCCCGCGATATCCCTCGAGGACGCCGACGGTGAGTTCGGCGGTGTGGGAAAGCTTCTCCAGTTCCGGCGCGTTGAGGTGGACCCAGCCGACGACCTCGTTGTTGACGGTCGCGACGAAGAACATCCGCGACTCGAGTTCGTTGTGGCGGAGCAGTGCCTCCTCGTGGTCGATCTCGTCGGCGACGCTCTCGGCCTCGATGTACGTCCGTTCCTCGGCGACCTGTCGGATCGCGCCGATGACGCCCGAGAGGTCCTCCTGTCTCGCCGGTCGAATGTGGAACTCGAGTTCCGCCGACCGGTACTCCTCTTCGGCACCGGCGTCGATCGTCACTCTGAGGGTGCCGTCTTTCTCCTCGAGACGACCGTCGCGCTTCAGGATCGCGACGTGGTGGCGGAAGCCGCCGGGATCGATGCCGAGACGGTCCTGTGCCTTCGTGGGATCGACCGCTCCGTGTCGCTCCACGTACTCGTAGATTTGCTTGCGGTCCGCGTGGCCGAACTCGAGGGAGTCACGAAGTGCCATGGCATGTAATACCTCCCCACGGACTTAACCGTTGGCCAGCCAGTCGCTACCTGTAGTAGCCACTGAAGTCAGTGCACACCTGATCGCACGGCGGCTCTGTAATCGGGTGCAAACCGTTTCCGTTGTTAGTATAATACCACAATATGTGAAGCCGGACAGTAATATCGTACTACTTCTACCACAGAGATGCGTGGGGTAACTGGAAACTCGAACGGGGTCTGCCCGGCGCTGAATATAAACGGCTTGCACCTGCTATGCTTGGAACGGAACTGCTGATTACTGGCGGCGCACTCGCACTGGTCGTCGTGCTCGGACTGATCGCTCACGAGTGGTCACACGCTCTCGTGCTTCGGCTCGCTGCCATCGACTACACGATTTCGTACGCACCGGATCGGCGGGGCGGCGTCCTCGGGCTGTTACGGAGCTGCCCGTGGGCGGTCGTCCAGCCACACCCGACCGGTGCTGAACCACCCTGGATCCTCCGCGTCGCAGCCCTGGCACCGCTGTTCCTCGCCGTCCCTGCGTTCGTGTTCGTCGCCACCGGGAGCGGGACCAGCCAGCCGCCGGTCGTTACGGCAGCGCTGATCGGCTGGCTCGCCTGTGCGATCCCCAGTCCGCAGGACTTCTCGGTCGTGTTTCACGCGCACACGGCTCTCCAGGGTCAGACAGAGACGAACGGGACGAGGCGCGTGCCACACGCGGATTGACGATCCGGGACTCGAGAGGAGGGACGGCCGGCCGCACGGGAGGTACAAAGCGGTTTCTCGTTCTTCGGAACGGATACGGGATCGTGCCTGGGCCGAGGCACGACCCGAGCCTCACAGCGGAGCGGTCACACAGCCACGAGTGACCGCCGAAGGTGATTGAGCACGAGTCATCCACCGGCACTTCCTAGACCGCGTAGCAAGGCCGCTGTCCGTCGGCGATTACGCCGACACCTCACTGTTACTCTGTCAACTATTAAAGGTAATTGTTGGTGCGAAATGAGTCTAGGTTGCGATAAAATATCCTATTCCCACACTTACCCGATGCAGAATCAAATTATTTCGAAATTAAATTTCCGATCATATTCGGGTGTTGTCATCCGTCCAGGTGATCTGGAACGAAGGTGAACGGAATCCGCCGCGTCCCGAAGACCGGCTCACGGATCGATCTTCGGTGGTGCGATGTCGTTCGACAGTTCGGCGCTAACGAGCGCGGCGTGACTCCGACGGAGACGCTCGGAGAGCGCCTGATGAGAGATGTCCAGTTCGGCCGCGAGTTCTTTCAACGTTACCTTCCGCGGAACGTCGAAGTACCCCAGTTCGTGGGCCTTACAGATCGTCTCGTACTGGGTCTCGGTGAGCGGCGTTCGCGTACTCGGGAGATCGCTCATGCCGGTGACCCGTGCCACGTTCACCCGAAAATCGTACTGGTCGAACATCGCGTGACACTCGGAGACGGCCCGGCGATCGTGAAAGAGCAACTGTACCGACCAGTGATCGTTCTGCCCGCTCGCTTCCAGAATCGCTCCCTCGTTCTCCGAGACGAGTTGCTGAAACAGTTTGACCCGACTTCCGAACTCGAGACGATACAGCCACCGATCACGCACCCGTTCGTCGCCGTCGCGTTCGTTCCGGGGATCGTCGGTCAGATCGGCGATGATCTCCACGGTAGGATCCGCCTCGAGTGCCCGCCGAACGGATCGCTGGTCCGGGCCAGATACCCAGACCAGCGGGGGAAAGTCACCGACCATCCCGCCGATGTGAAACTCGAACGTCGAAACACGATCGAACGCGTGGGCAACTCCGAGCCGATCGGCCGGAATCTCGAGATCGACGACTGTCGTCATCACCAGTACAGTCCACAAATCTGTATAGACCAGTTACGTTACCGGTAGTGCTTCCCGCCATCCAATCCCCGTGACTGACGCCCGACGCTGACACTCATCCCGATTGACCGGTCGTCTCGTGGCGGTAAGCCTGCTCCGGACGGGAGTCAGACGGTGATCGATCGAACGGTAACCGTCGGAAAAGGCCGACCGGCGGAGCCGTCTCGAGTTACGCGGGGACTTCCTTCGGAGACCGTTCCCAGTGGCGGTGCTGTGCGATCGCATCGACGAACGTCTCGAGGAACGCGTCCAGTTCGCCGTCGTCGCGACACGTCACGACTCCGGCTGACGAGACCGGCCCCTCGCCGTCGTCGGCGACGTCGACGTCCGGGAGTTCGACGGTCTCGAGCAACTCGGTCCCCTCGCCGAGCGCGGCGATCGGCTTCTTGTGCTTGAACGCCTCTGCGACGAAGTGCTTGGCGTCACCCTGCTCCTCGAGGGCGTCGACGCCGTCACTTCCGCCGGGAACGAAGACCGCGTCGTACATGATCGAACCGCTCGCGACGTGGTGCTGGTCTGCTTCCACCGCGTCGCCGTCTTCGCCTTCCTTCTCGCCGAGTACCTTCGAGATCACCGTGACCTGGGCGTCGCGGTTCTCGAGTTCCTCGACGACCCTCGAGACGTGGTCGTCCTCGAAGCCGTCGTCGAGCAGTACGGCGATCTTTCGCGTCTCGATCGTGTCCTTTACGGTGTTCTCCATGCTCAGCGCGGACGACTCCCTGTCGTGGTCGGGAAGCTGATCGCCGGGCTCTTCGGGCGGTTCGATCCCGATCCCCTCGGCGACTCGCTTTGCGAACTCGTGGTCGACGTTGTTGAAGTGGTCGTAGACCATTCGCTCGCGAATCTCCACCCGGTCGACCTTGCCGAGTTCGAAGTGCGCGGCGTCGATGATGTTCTCCTTCTCGGGTTCGCTCATGCTGTTCCAGAACAGCCGCGCCTGCGAGTAGTGGTTCTCGAAGCTCTCGCTCCGGTTGCGGATCTTCTTCCCGTCGACCTTCTCGGCGTGGTGCTCGTAGCCGCCTTCCTCCTCGGGGGCCTCTTCCGGATAGTCGTCGCCGATCGAGTTCGGGGAGTAGGAGACCGTGCTGTCGTTGATCTCCCGGCGCATGAAGCCGGCGCGCTGGTTGTTGTGGCGCTCGGCGATCGGTCGGTTGATCGGGATCTCGTCCCAGTTCGCGCTGCCGAAGCGGTTGAGCTGGGTGTCCTGGTAGGAGAACAGCCGCCCCTGGAGGAGCGGATCGTTCGAGAAGTCGATCCCGGGGACGACGTTGCCGGGATGGAAGGCCGCCTGTTCGACTTCCGCGAAGAAGTTGTCCGGCGTCTCGTTGAGCACCATCTTCCCGAGGGGCCGAACCGGGACCTCCTCCTCGGGGATGATCTTGGTCGGATCGAGCAGGTCGAAGTCGAACCGATCGGCCTCCTCTTCCGCGACGATCTGGACGCCGAGTTCCCACTCGGGGTAATGACCGTCCTCGATGGCGTCGTAGAGGCTCTTCCGGTTGAAGTCCGTCGCTTTGCCCGCGAGCTTCTGCGTCTCGTCCCAGACCAGCTGATGAGTGCCGAGTTTGGGCTTCCAGTGGAACTTGACGAAGACCGACTCGCCATCGTCGTTGACGAGTCGGAACGTGTGGACGCCGAATCCCTCCATCGTGCGGTAGTACCGGGGCAGCGCGCGGCCCGAGAGCACCCACATGATCATGTGCGTGATCTCCGGCTTGAGCGAGGCGAAGTCCCAGAAGGTGTCGTGGGCCGCCGACGCCTGGGGCATCCCGTCGTCGGGTTCGGGCTTGATCGCGTGCACGAGGTCGGGGAACTCCATCGCGTCCTGGATGAAGAAGATCGGGATGTTGTTCCCGACGAGGTCCCAGTTGCCCTCCTCGGTGTAGAACTTGGTCGCGAAGCCGCGGACGTCTCGGACGGTGTCGGCCGAGCCGCGGGAGCCGACGACCGTCGAGAAGCGCGTGAACACCGGCGTCTTCCGGTCCGGATCCTGCAGGAACGAGGCCTTCGTCAGTTCCGAGACGTCGTCGTACTCGCCGAGATCGGGATCCTCGTAGGGCTGGAAGTAGCCGTGCGCGCCGGTCCCGCGGGCGTGGACCACGCGCTCCGGGATCGACTCGTGGTCGAACTGCGTCATCTTCTCCCGGAAGTGGAAGTCCTCCATGATCGTCGGCCCGCGCTCGCCCGCCTTCAGGGAGTTGTCGGTGTCGCTGACCTTGACGCCGTGATCGGTCGTCAGCTGCTCGCCCTCGGGGTTCTCGCGGACCTCGTCGAGCTGTCGGTGTTTGCTGTTCTCGTCGACCTCCTCGCCGCCGTCGTCGCTCGTCCCCGTCGATCCGGGGTCCGCGCCCGAGCCGTCGGCTCGAGGCGATCGCCGGTCGTCACCGCGGTCCGCGTCCGGAGCGTCGGCGTCAGTCACGTCCGCTTCTCGGTCCTGTTCTCGATCGGAATCGGGAGCGTCGTCTGCTGTCATGGGTTGGATCTCCTCTCGGGTTCTGGTGATCCGGCCGCGAGCGTGAACGATGTTGCCGGCTCCGGATCGGTAGCCTCCTTCGTCCGATTCGACGAAAGAACCCGTAACAGTCACCCAGACATATGCTTGCAGCCGATACGTGCGGTGGAAAAAGTAGATCGAATCCGCCGTAGTTCGCCACTGTAGCGTCACCTGATCGCCGAACCCGCACCGGGTTCGGAGGCGACCCGAATCGCCCGCAGTCGGGAGGCGCGATTACTCGAACGTCGGTTCCCGATCCTCGAGGAACGCCGACATCCCCTCGCGCTGGTCGTGTGACCCGAACAGACTGGCGAACGTTCGCTTCTCGTAGTCGAGCCCGCTCGTCCGGGAACCCTCGCCGAACTGGTTTATCGACTGCTTCGCCGCCCGGAGGGCGAACGTCGGCTTCGACGCGAGGCGGTTCGCGAGTTCGGTGACGACCGACTCGAGGTCGTCGTCCGGAACGACCTCGCCGACCAGGCCGACCTCGGCGGCGCTCGCCGCGTCGAGGCGTTCGCCGAGGAAGATCATCCGTCTGGCCGTCTCGTCGCCGACGAGTCGAGGCAGCCGCTGGGTCGCCCCCCAGCCCGGAATGATGCCGAGATCGATCTCGGTGTTGCCGATCAGCGCGGACTCGCTCGCGACCCGGAGGTCGCAGGCGATCGCCATCTCACAGCCGCCGCCGAACGCGTAGCCGTTGACGGCGGCGATCGTCGGCGCCGGGAACGACTCGAGGGCGTCCGCGACCGAGTGGCCGAGTTCGCCCCACTCCTGGGCCTCCTCGGTGGTGAGGTCCTGCATGTAGCCGATGTCCGCACCGGCGATGAACGCGTCGTCGCCGGCACCCGTAAGCACGAGCGCACGCGCGTCTCCGTCCGCCGCTTCCGTGAGCGCCTCGTCCATCGCCTCGAGCGTCGTCACGTCTAACGCGTTGAGCGCGTCGGGGCGGTCGATCGTCAGCGTCGCCACGTCGTCGTCCCAGTCGAGCCGGACGGTATCCCGTGCCATGGGGTCGGATTCGACGGACGGTGTAAAAAACCCGACGGCTTCGTGACTCGAACCAACGCCGACTGTAACTCCCGTCCGAAGCGGTGTGAAAGGTGGAAAACGCACTTTAGCGACGGGAACGTAGGTTTCTCTATGCAGAGCATCTACAGCTGCTCGGACTGCGGAGCCCACTTCAGAGGGACCCACCGGGCGTGTTCACTCTGCGGGGAGAGCGGAGACACGAGTCGGGGGACGTGTCGCCGCTGCGGCAGCCGACTGGTCGAGTCACCCGACCAGCGCTGTTCGACCTGTGGTTCCGAGGACGTAACGCGGGTTTCGTTCGACACCGAGTGAGTGGTGTGGCGAACACGGAGCCGACTCGTCGCTGGATCGTTACCCGCCGACGAGTGGAGACGGCGCCGTTCCGTTAGCTCTTCGCACCGCAATCACTCGCCGACGCTTATTCCTCGAGCACCGTGGCTGGCGGCAGCGTGATCGTAAACGTCGAGCCCGCACCGGGTTCGGAGTCGACCTCGATCTCGCCGTCGTGGCGTTCGACGATGCGCTGGCAGAGCGCGAGACCGATCCCGGTCCCCGACTCCTCGTCGTGCGTGTGCAGTCGCTGGAACAGCTCGAAGATTCCGTCGAGCTCGTCCGACTCGATCCCGATCCCCTCGTCGCGAACCGAGACGGCCCACCCTTCGTCGGATTCCTCGGCCGAGACGTGCACGCGAGGTGGCTCGTCCCCGCTGTACTTGATCGCGTTACTGAGCAGGTTCTGGAAGAGCTGACGGAGCTGATCGGCATCCCCGGCGACGCGCGGCAGTGACGCGACGGTGACGTCGGCGTCCGTCTCCTCGAGTTGCAACTGGAGATCGGATCGCACCTCCGAGAGAACCTCCTCGAGGTCGACCGGCGCGAACGGATCGCCGCGCGTGTCGACTCGGGAGTACTCGAGCAGTCCGTCGATCATCTCGCGCATCCGATCGGCGCCGTCGACGGCGAACTCGAGGAACTCCTCGCCGTCCTCGTCGAGTTCGTCGTCGTACCGGCTCTCGATCAGCGAGAGGTAGCTCGTCACCATGCGCAGCGGCTCCTGGAGATCGTGCGAAGCCGCGTACGCGAAGTGTTCCAGCCGTTCGTTCGACTCCTCGAGTTCCGCGACGAGTTCCTCGAGTTCGCTCTGGTACTGCTGGCGCTCGAGTTCGTAGCTGAGCCACTGGGTGGCGAGTTCGACGAAGCTCCGTTCCGCGGGCGTAAACGGCGTCGACCGGCTCGAGTTGTCGGCGAAGCAGATCGTCTTGTACTGGTCCTCGTCGAGGTCGATTCTGGACCCGACGTAGGCGTCGAAATCCCACCGTTCGTAGGCGCGGTCGTCCACCCCGCCCTGGGACGGGACGTCTTCCAGGGCCAGCAGCTCGTCCGACTCGATCGTCCGTCGACAGTACGTCTCGGAGAGCGAGGTCGTCGTTCCCGGCTGCAGCCGCTCGTCCTCGCCGATCGCGTAATCGACCTCGAACTGATCCCTCTCGGCGTCGATACTGGCGACGAAACCGACGTCGAGACCGAGCCGCTCGCGGCCGAGTTCGAGCAGGAGGTCGACCTTCTCGCCGAACTCCTGGTTCGGGTCGGCCGTGATCTCGTAGAGTCGCTGGAGCGTCCAGTTGTTCTCCCGAAGCTCTCGTTCGAACGTCTTCTGCTCGGTCACGTCCCGGAAGTAGACCGACAGACCGGTTTCGGAGGGGTACACGTTCACCTCGAACCACGCGTCGAGCGACGGAACGTACTCCTCGAACGACTCCGGTTCCTGGGTCGCCATCGCCGTTCGGAACTTCGATTCCAGCGTCGACCTGGAGTCGGGAAACACCTCCCAGAGCGATTTTCCGACCAGTTCCCGACCGTCGGCGCCGATGTGTTCGGCGGCGCGGTCGTTGACGTGAGTGAACGTCCACTCAGGATCGAGACCGATGAAGCCGTCCGTGATACGGCTGTACACCTCGTCGAGTTCCTCCTCGAGCCGTCGCTGTTTGGTGACGTCCCGGACGACACAGACCATGTTGCCGTCGTCCGTCATCGAGAGGGAGTGGTCCTCGATAAACTGCGTGCCGTCGCTGCGAAGCCCGACCGTCTCTCCGGACCAGGTGTCCGCGGTCGAGAGCAGCGGGAGGACGTCCTCGTAGATCTCGTCGGTCATCCCCTCGGGATAGAGCGCCTCCCAGCGCATCCCGTACATCTCCTGGGGTTCGTACCGGTAGAGGTCGGCGTAGGCGTCGTTCACGTAGACGAACTCGCCGTCCTCGTCGAGGAGACTGATCCCCTCGCTGGCGGTCTCGAGCGCGCTGACGATCCGTTCCCGTGGCGGTTCCCAGGCGGTCCGATCCGCCTGATACGTCCGGGTATCACGGTCCGAGGCCGCGTTCTCCGCCGCGGAGGAGATGACGTCCGCGACCTGCCGGAGGAACTCGACCTCGTGGTCGTCGTACGCTCGCCGCTCGCTCGTGTAGGTCTCGAGGACACCCCACGGCTCGTCGTCGGAGCCGACGACGACACGGACCCCGCTCGTCACGTCGTGGGTCGCGAGCAGCGCCGACTCCGAACCGATCTCGTCCGACTCGCGATCCCCGACGACGATCGGTCCGTCCGAACGGAGCGCGTCGTCGACTCGAGATCCCTGCCCGATCGGAACCGTCCCGGTCTCGCCCGCATCGTCGTCCCAGCCGATGCCCGCTCTGAGAACCGCCTCGTCGTCCGCGGGATGCAACTCGAGGAGGCTCGCGTACTCCGCGTTCAACGCGTCGACGGCGGCGGTCACTGCATCGTTAACGAACTGGTCGAACTCGTCGCTCTCGAGGGCCCGTTGAGCGAGGTCGGTGACGATTTCCTGTCGCCGAAGGCGAGCAGCGGTCGTCGATTCCGCGTCCCGATGGGACGGTGGGGTCATTGGAGTTATTGGGGCTGCCAGATGGAAAAGATCTCTGCTACCACTCCGCGTGTAACGGACGCATGGCCGCCCGAATTGCCGTTCTCTCGCCGTAGCGGACGCTCGCTCTACGTCGGCCGTAACTGGGTGTGGGATTCGCCGCGACCGTCCGACGAATCTACCGCACTGGCTTCCAGCCGACAGGATACTGCCCGGTTCGTTCCTCGTGGTCGGGTTCGAGCCCGGCGGTCGATCCGCCCACCGGGCTCTCGAAGTTCGTTTCGGCGGGGGGCTTTTGTCCGTCTGTAACCTACTTCGAGTATGTCTACCAAGTCGCCGGTGTACTGTCCCGTCTGTAACGAATCGATGGAGGAAGACGAGACTCTCGAGCACCACCTGGTCTACGACCACAAACCACGCGAGTTAGCCAAGCGACTCGTTTCCGAGTGGGAAGCGGAGGAGTTCGGCGACGCCGTGTGAGTTCCGCGGTCGGTTGTGTGGGACTCGAGTCGTTACAGAGCGGGCGGTTTGCGTGACTTTTCCGGAGTCCGACTGCGGTCTCTCGATCGGCATCGCTCTCGAGTGCGTACTCGGCACTCTCGACGAGCGCGCGGAGTTCGCTGCGGGACTTCCAGTGCGAGTGCGACACTCACGACACTCATCAGTTGTAACCCGTGTCCTCACATCCCACTTGTGTAGTGCGGTACCTCTTGACGTTCAAAGAGGGAACAACTAGCTGTGAAAAGCACTACCTGCCCTACCCGCGAGACGGAGGTGCTGAGCACCCTCCTCGAATCGGGAGGTGAAGTGAGAGTCGACTGTACCAGGGGTGACGAAAGCTGGGTCGCCGACCAGTGATCGGTGCCGCCTGCGGCGGTGTCGCTCACCTCGAATCTCGAGCACACGCCGATCCTGCTCGTCGATAGCCCTCGGTCAGAATAGCTCGAGGACTCGAGAAAAGACTCTCCTGGATCTTTACTTCGGATAATCGGAGGGATGTGAACCACGAGGACTTCGCTTCGCTCGTCCTCCGGGCTCAAATACTCCCCCGGACCGCGTCCCACGAATCCGCGTACCGCCCACCGTCGTAGGTCCGCGCGAGATCTTCGGCGCGAATCACGGGGTCCGAAGTGGTCATATCGGTCCAGTGTGAGCGCGATCCTATAACCGTTCGTGTATTATCCGAGAACGGATGAAACGGCTACTATCGGCAGTTATGAACCGTCCAAGGGGTGCCTGTAGGGGTTCTACACCCGCCTAATTCTCACATCTGAAAACCCTAGATGTCATTGATACTTCTTGATTTCATGACTGTCAACAAGATTTATTAGTACTGGTTTAACTGTCCTAATTAGCACCCGAAGAACGCGGAACGGAAGGCGACGCGAACAGATCGGTTGGATCCCCCAATCCCACTGGACGCGTCACCGGAACCGACCACGGTGGTCACAAAAAGCCTTCCGCCGCTGTGGTGGTGCAGATCAAACTATGGACGGAAAAGCAATCGTACGGAAGCTCGTCGGCAACGACGAGGAACGCGCAGTATCGCCAGTTATTGGGGTTATCTTGATGGTAGCCATCACGGTCATTCTCGCAGCCGTGATCGCAGCATTCGTTCTCGATATGGGTGATAGTATTGAGGGCGAAGCACAGGCAGGAGTGTCAATCGACATTGATAATGACGACAGGGAAGGTACGATCCAAATCACCTCGTCTGGAAATGCAGTAGATTTCGAAGTACGAGGTGACACAGATAGCGTGGATAGTACTGCAGAAGGGAACTTCGATAGTAGCGGAGATACACTCTCGATAGGCGAAACTAGTGGAGATGTTCAGGTGTCTGGTTCTGGTACAATTACTGTCGTTGCCATAACTGACTCCGATACCGAAACTACCGTCGCATCCGAAGATTACGACTTCTAATTATGGATGGGAAAACGATCGTACGGAAGCTCGTCGGCAACGACGAGGAACGCGCAGTATCGCCTGTCATCGGGGTTATCTTGATGGTAGCTATAACGGTCATTCTCGCGGCCGTGATCGCAGCATTCGTTCTCGATATGGGTGATAGTATTGAGGGCGAAGCACAGGCAGGAGCAACAATTGAAGTCGAAAATAATTCGAACACTCAACAGGTTCAGGTTTCAGTGACGTCAATGGGCAATGCGGAGGAAATTGAGTTGGGCGGTGATTACACCGGCAGCGCAACTCTCACTGAGTCTGGAGATGTTGTTACCTTCACATGGGAATTAGACGACACTAACACCGAAAACGGATTCGATAGTAATGGCGATGGAAATGGAGACAATAATGACTGGGACTTTAGCGCGATTGATCCTGGTGACCACCAACAAGGTACCCTGACTGTGATCGCAGTTACTAATGATGACACTGAAACCGTTGTCGCCTCTGAAGAGTTCGAATTCGGTGGCTATGACGCCTACAACTAACTCAATATAGAGCATCTTCTTATCTCAAATTGTATTTATCCAGATTTTCAATTACGTCTCTTACATAACGACCTACTCCTATTACTCATACATTGATTTCCTCAACAAGTTCGAGCGTCCATTCACCGTCGTCGACGTGCTGAATGTGGACGTGGTGATCGCCGTCGATCTCGCCGTTTTCGTCGAGCAGTACCTCAACTCGGAGATCATCTTTCGGTAGCGTAACGCCAGCCGAGTTCTTGTCGAGCTTCCGGAGTTTGTTCAATGCCATGTACCGGGCGGCAACCCTCCTTGGTATGAAATTTGTTGAATCATGGTTTTGCTGACTTTTTCGTCAGACGGGGGCGACGGCCGAGCGTATGGCACTCAGCCTACCGCAGAACATGGTTCCCGCCGCGGTACGTCGGGAAGACGGAATCGATCTTACAGACAACCTGCTCGCGCCGTTGTTCGTGATCGCGTCGTTCTCGATCGGCGCGGTCGGGACGCTCGAGTTCTCGGCACCGCTGAACGTCGCGCTCACCGATGCACTCTACGCGGCCCACGGGACGGAGATCACGGACGCGTTCCTGATCTCGATCGAGGTGCTGATCACGGCGTGGCTCACGAACGAGAGTACGCCGGAGGAGTGGACCGACGTCGAGACAGTCGTCGTGCTCCTCGCGGTGCTGCTGAACGAGCTCGGGGCGCTCGTGCCGGCCGTGCAGGTCACCATGGGGCCCAGCACGGCTACTCACCCCGCTCGCGGTCAGTGCCCGTGTGTAGCGACCGGTTGACACTGTATCCTTGTAATTGCAGGGAAAGCACTCCTTGCCGCGTTGCCTGTCTCTTCCGTGAGGAGAATCCACATGGAAAAGTGCCCCGTTTGTGGTGAGGAACTCTACGAGAGCGAGGAAGAACAGATCGTAACTCTCTATCAAGGGAAGAATATCCACTTCTGCTCCACCGATCATCGGGACGAGTTCGAAGAACGGCCCGGGGAGTACATGTAACCGCTTGAATACGGGAGAATCCTTCCCAGATGGTAGCAGGGTACTGAACCAGTCGCTCAGTACCGTTCGTACAGGTATTGTCGCTCACGCCGACTCACCTCCGTTCTCGAGCAGTCCCGAGAGGACCGCTACCGGGTTCCACCACGTCGCACCCTCGCACGGGTGGCAGACGTGTTTGAACGACGTGAGGTCCGTCGCCTCGAGCGTCGTCGGATCGACGGTCGGCTCCTGGTCGAGTTCCTCGAGCGTCGCGCGTTTGACTCGGATCCGCCCACAGCCCACGCAAATTGCGTCGACAGAACCGACAGTTTCGAATCCGGTCGGCTCGCGCCCAGTTCCCGGCGATATCACGGATCTGATCCCGACCGTCTCTGATCGCGAGGTCGGTATCGGAACTCACAGCCGACCACCCACGGGTGCCTCCGGATCGACGAACTCGGGCTCGATCACGTGCGACCAGGCGAGCTTCGCGACCCCGGATTCCGAGCGCGACCCGCCGACGTCGTACCACCGACCGCGAAGCAGTTCGTCGAACAGGCTCGCCGGCACGATCGCGCGGGCGACCTGGGGCAACCCTGGCCGCGGAAGGTACACTGCGAGAAGGTACATCCCGCCCGCCTCGAGCAGCCGGTCGTGCGCCGCCCGCTTCACGTAGAACCGGCCGCGAGTCGATCCGCTCCCGTTGCCCGTTCGAATTTGACAGCCCTTGATCTCAACAGGGACGTCCGACTCGACGAGGACGATCCCGAAGAACGGCAGCGACTCACTCGGCTCGAGGACAGTCGACGTCCGCGCGTCGTGCCAGGTCGCCGTCCGGTCACCGACGTACTCGAGTGCGCCGATGGTCTGGACGATCTCGGCCTCGAGGGCGTCGCCGCTCGCCTTCGGACTTTCGAGGGCCGATACCCTCGATTCATATCAAACCGCCGTACGAGAACGCTATATCCGTCGACTGCCTGACGGTGCTAATGAACGGAAACGAAGAGTCCCGCAAAGTAGCGGCAGTCTGTGAGTCGTGTGGTTCCGCATACGCTGCCGTCGAACACCAGAACGGGGAAATACGCCCTATCGGAAGTCCCGCCGGATGTTGCGGTGATGCCGAGTTGGCGGTAGTTGAGGACGGGCGTTCCGAATCAAACACCTTCGAGAACTCGTGATCAGCCCTCGCTACTGCGGTCTCGATTTTTACGCCGACCACCCCACGATCCTCGAACGGATCACCGCTCGCATTCGAACGTTCGAAGGGCGATGCGCGCGAGCTCATCGCCGACACCCTCCATTTCGCGTCGCGTTCTCGGGCTGTGCAAATTCGTGGCGCTCGAGCGCGCGCCGAACCTGCTCGTCGGTCGCCTGCTCCGCAGGGTGGGCTACGGGCGTCCGACTCGCGACGTGATACAGCCGACTCGCCGGGACGAACTCCGTCATCGGCCACCTCCCGGTCCGTCGGCCGTCATCGCCTCTTTCGCGCCCTTGATTCGCCGGAACTCCGCTGTGCTGCCACCAGTATCAGGATGGGCGTCTTTGATCTTTTCGCGGAACGCCCGCCGGATTTCGAACTCGTTCGCGTCCGGAGCGACGTCTAGAATCTCGTGTGGCGGCACCTCCGCAGCGATCGGTTCCTCGTCTGCCGGTGGTAGTCGCGCGTTCGCGAACTCCGGCTCGCCGGTGACGACCGGCCGCTGCTCCGTCTTGCGCTTCTCGCGGACGTACCGTCCGAATGTTCGCACGTTGTCGCGGAGTCGCGAGAACCGGTCGCAGGCCACCGCGTACTGCTCGCCGTCCATGCTCCAGCGGAGCACGAAACCTGGATCGTCGGGGTTCGCACGAGTGTATGGACGCTGATCGCTCTTGCGCTGTTGAGCGTCGAACGAGTAGCGGAAGTCGTCGACGTCGAGTCGCGACAGCTCCGCCTCGAGATCGTCGAACGCCTTCGACAGCGAGACGTCGAAGTTCTTATTCCGAGTTCGCTCACTCGACAGCGTTCGGTCGAACTCCGGCGGCCACTCGAGGCGTTCAGACATCGGCCTCACCTCCGTGACGGCCGGGCGACGTCTCTGGATCCGGGATCGGGACGTCGATGCCAGCAGCCGAACCGCGAGTCAGCCGGGCGTACGTATCGCATTCGCCGCAACGGTGGGCGTGGTCGCCGTTGTCGCCGTAGACGCGACGGAACCGCTCAGAAACGTGGGCGCCGCAGTTGCGACACGTCGAATTGTCGATCGACGATCTAGGGGCGACCGTCACGCGGACCACCCCCTGTTCAGAATGTATCGAGAACGCGAGAAAAGCCTCTCTTGGTTTTTTATTTCAGATAGGGTCGGGGGGATTCGAACCACGAGGATTTCGCTTCGCCCGTCCTCTGGACTCAAATCCTCCTCGTTCAATTGCTGCTGCTCGCGGATTTGCTCGCAGCAGAAATGGGGTCGGAGGGATTTGAACCCCCGATCGACTGATATCTCCGGTGCGCCTCGGAACTCCAGAGGGTCATCACACGGACACTGATCAGGTGTCCGATCAGTATATCAGTCTGGAGTGTCGTCCCGGGCGCGTTGCCTCTGGAGTCAGTCGCCATCCCTGGCTTGGCCACGACCCCTCGAGAACACGTTGGGGGATACGCCGTAAAGTGGTTTCGATTCGGGTTACAGCCAGGGGGCTCGTTCTTCGGTCTCGCTCGAGTCGCCCCGACCAGAGTCGTCGTCCGACTCGTCGGTAGTCCTACTGGCGTCCGCCGACGGGACGGAGTCCGAGTCGGGCACCGTCTCGCGGCCGCCGTCGGTGGACGTGCTCGAACTCGAGTCGCGCCCGTCGAACAGCGGGCCGGTGCCGACTGCCGGTGCGGTGTCAGACGTCACCGACGCCGGCGGGGAGGTGACGCTCGAGGGCAGTTCGTCGATCGTCTCCGACGCGGTGGTCTTCGATGCGGACTCGTCGTCGCCGCGCTCGAGCGGGATGTCGAGCGCGAAGACGGCGGCGACGACGAGCGCCGCGAGCGGCGCCTGTCCGAAGGCCATCCCCAGCAGCGACAGCGGCAGCAGGCCGAGCGCGACGGCGCTACCGAAGCGGAACCGGTCGATGTCCATGTACTCCCGCAGGTAGGACCCGCTGAGGGCGACACAGAGCGCGAACGCGACCCCGACGACCGCCGCCAGCGTCGCGTTCGCGACGAGTGCGGGATTATCCATCACGGCGAACGAGGCGCCCGCCGGATCCAGACTCGCGACCAGTCCGAGTCCGACGATAACGGCGGGGCTCGGCAGATACTCGCCGATCGTCGCACTCGCGGTCTTGGCCGCGATGGCGAGGATCACGACCGCCGCGAAGCGCTCGAAGATTTCGGTGTTGAGGACGCTGCCGATCGCGGGCGCCAGTGCCGCCTGCAGGGCGGCAAGCAGAATCAGCGGGATGCCGACGAGCAGGACGACCTTCACCTGTTCGCGGGGCGTCCCGCTCATCTCGGCGAGGATTACTGCGACGGTTGCACTCCCGCCGAAGATCAGCAGGCCGACCTGGACGGCGCCCCACGGATCGTCTAACGCACCGGTGAGGATCAGCGCCGGGAAGATGCCGTCGACCAGCGGGAGCATCATCACCAGCGCTAACAGTCGCGTATCGCCGCCGACGAGGTTCTCGAGGCGAAGGGCGATCGGGTGCTGTGACGTACTCATCGCTCAGGGTCGATGGCCGTGACCCGAGGCCGAGGGGTGTTGTGACGACGAATGCCGTGCTGACTCGAGCAGCCAGCGCATCCGGTCGGGGCCTCGTGCTGTGAGTTTAAATGTAAAGTTCCCGAAAATTTTGGTGGCGACGGAGTCGAAGCTCGTCTGACCAACGGTTCGGGATTCGCTGGAACTCACAGCGTGCATACACGAGTTGAGCACTGGCCGGTCAATAAACGTTGCGTGGGAAGTGGTTACACAACTCGGCGTATTTTCGACAACGACGAGCAGATTCTGACGAAAGTGAACGAATTTGGGCGCACAACGTGAACACCCGAAACCGGAGGAGGGAGCCCATCGTCAGTCGTTCACACCCGAATTCCGTCTCGCAATACTTTTTGCCGGCGGTTTCGGACAGTTTACATGGCGAACGATACTCCCGAGCACGAGCCGTATTCTTCGAAGCTGCAGGTACCGGAAGCGCTGACGTTCGACGACGTCCTCCTTCGACCGAAGGAGAGTCGCGTCGAACCGGACGACGCCGACCTCACCTCGCGCGTCTCGAAATCTGTCGAGGTGTCGGTCCCGATCCTCTCGGCCGCGATGGACACCGTCACGGAGAGCGGCATGGCGACCGCGATGGCCCGCCACGGCGGACTCGGCGTCATCCACCGGAACATGAACGTCGACGAGATGGTCGAGGAGATCGAGCGCGTCAAGAGCGCCGACGAGCTCATCATCCCCCTCGACTCGGTCGTCACCGCCGACCCCGAGATGACGGTTCGCGAGGTCGACGAGCGAATGGCCCGCGAGGGCGTCGGCGGCGCCCCCGTCGTCAACACGAACGGCGAAGTCCTGGGCATCATCTCGAGTACCGACATCCGGCCCCACCTCGAGGTCAACGAGGACGACCTCGTCACCGAAGCGATGACCGACGAGGTCATCACGGCACCCGAGGACATCGACCCGCGCGAGGCGTTCGAGCTGATGTACGACCACAAGATCGAGCGCGTCCCCGTCGTCGACGACGAGAACCTCCTCGTCGGCCTGGTGACAATGCAGGGCATCCTCCAGCGCCGCGAGTACAAGGAAGCCGTCCGCGACGAGGACGGTCGACTCCGCTGTGGCGTCGCCGTCAGCCCGTTCGAGAGCGAGCGCGCGGCCGCCGCCGACGAGGCCGGTGCCGACGTGCTGTTCATCGACACCGCCCACGCGCACAACATGAACGTTATCGAGGGCGCCCGCGAGATCAAGGAGTCCGTCGAGGCCGACATCGTCGTGGGCAACGTCGGTACCCGCGAGGCGGCCGAGGAGCTCGTCGACTTCGCCGACGGCATCAAGGTCGGCATCGGTCCGGGATCGATCTGTACGACCCGCGTCGTCTCCGGCGCCGGCATGCCTCAGATTACGGCCGTCGCGCAGGTCGCCGACGTCGCGAGCGAACACGACGTGCCGGTAATCGCCGACGGCGGCATCCGCTACTCCGGCGACGCGATCAAGTCGATCGCCGCGGGCGCCGACGCGGTCATGCTCGGCTCGTACTTCGCCGGCACCGACGAGGCCCCCGGCCGCGTCGTGACGATGAACGGCAAGAAGTACAAGCAGTACCGCGGCATGGGTTCCGTCGGCGCGATGAAGTCCGGCGACGCCGACCGCTACCTGAAGGAAGACCCCGAGGACGACGACGAGTACGTCCCCGAGGGCGTCGAGGCCGCGACGCCGTACAAGGGCACGCTCAAGTCCGAACTTCACCAGCTCGCGGGCGGCATGCAGTCCGGAATGGGCTACGTCGGTGCAGGAACGGTCCCCGAGTTCAAGGAACGCTCGGAGTTCGTCCGCGTCTCCTCGGCCGGCCAGGCCGAGAGCCACGCCCACGACGTCGTCATCACCGACGAGGCGCCGAACTACTCGCCGAACGAGTGAGCGCGGCACCTCGAGACCGAATTCGAGTCGCTCGTACGCAATCGATCTACACACCGTCGATCCGCGCACCACCCGTCACGTCTCTTTGAGCGCGGTTCGGCGAATCTTTCCCGTCGTCGTCTGCGGCAGTTCGTCGCGGAACTCGATCTCGCGCGGGTACTCGTACTCGGCGAGTCGATCCCGGACGAGGTCGCGGATCTCCTCGCGCAGCGTGTCGCCCGTCGATGCGTTTTCGGCGGGCTGGACGACGGCCTTGATGATTTCGCCGCGTCGCTCGTCCGGGACGCCGACGACGCCGACCTGCGCGACCGCCGGGTGCTCGAGGATCACCTCCTCGACCTCTCGCGGCCCGACGCGGTAGCCGCTCGTGATGATGAGGTCGTCGTCGCGCGACTTGAACCAGAGGAAGCCGTCGCCGTCCCGCTCGGCGAGGTCGCCGGTCAGGTGCCAGACGCCGCCGTCCGGCCCGTCCTCGAGCGTGACGCGCTCGGTCTTCTCCGGCGCGTTCCAGTACTCCTCGAAGATCACGGGGTCGTCGCCGCGACGGACCGCGATCTCGCCGATTGCGCCGGTTTCGATCGGATCGCCCGTCTCGGGATCGAGTACCCTGACGTCGTGACCCGGGACCGGTTTGCCCATACTCCCCGCCTTCGCCGGGAACCACTCTCGACAGTTGGTCACCAGCAGGTTGGCCTCCGTCTGGCCGTACAGTTCGTTGACGACCGTTCCCGCGAGCGCCTCGTCGGCCCACTCGAGAATTTCGGGCGTCAGCGGCTCTCCGCCCGAACAGATCGCGCGGATCGAGAGATCGTACCGTTCGGTCGGGTCGTCGACGTCCATCAGCATCCGGATCGCCGTCGGCGGCAGGAAGGTCCCGGTGACGT
The DNA here is from genome assembly GCF_023913515.1 of Natronococcus sp. CG52. Taxonomy (NCBI): domain Archaea; kingdom Methanobacteriati; phylum Methanobacteriota; class Halobacteria; order Halobacteriales; family Natrialbaceae; genus Natronococcus; species Natronococcus zhouii. The sequence continues at coordinate 1,656,831 of NZ_CP099391.1, read as the reverse complement.
CGTACTCCGCCATGAGTTCGAACGCGGCCTCGGGGTCGAACGAGCCCATCGGGTAGCCGACGACCGGTTGTCCGTAGTGCCAGGCCGGGAAGACGAGATCGCCGAGCGCGCCGATCCAGGCCCAGTCGGCGGGCGTCCAGTAGACGGCGTCGTCGCCGATGTCGTGTTCGAAATACATGAAAAAGGCCGGGCAGTGCCCGAGCCAGACGCCGTGCGTGTGGAGCACCCCCTTCGGCTCGCCGGTGCTCCCGCTCGTGTACATGATGATCGCGGGCGTGTCGACATCGGTTTCGGCGACCTCGTAGGCGGACTCGTTCCAGTCGATCCCCGAAAAGCTCGAGACCGTCGCGTTGCCAGCCTGCTCCGCGTCCGGATCGCCGTCGACGACCAACACGTGCTCGAGCGCCGGGCAGTCGGGCGCGACCTCGCGAATCGTCTCCCACTGCGACGCGTCGACGACCGCGATCCGGGCCTCGCTGTCGGTCAGCCGGTAGCGCAGCGCGTCCGTGCCGAACAGCACCGACAGCGGTAGCGAGACGGCACCAAGCTTCCAGCACGCGAGGTGCGAGAGGGCGTTCGCGGGCTTCTGTGGGACGACGACGGCCACGCGGTCGCCGTACTCGAGTCCGCGCGACTCGAGGGCGTTCGCGACCGCGTTCGACCGCGCGTCGAGGTCGTCGAAGGTGTACGCCTCGTCGCCGCCGTCGGACGCGGTCTGGTAGAGCGCGACGCGTCCCCCGTCGTCGTGTTTGCCCACCAGATCCGCGGCCGCGTTGAACCCTTCCGGAACGTCCCACGTGGACGTCTCGCGGGCCCCCTCGTACGTCTCGGCGTCGATCGTAACGAAGTACGTCATTCGTGCGGTGTGTGGACAGGTAGCGAGAAAGAACTACCGCCGTCGGACGACCGCCGCAGCGGAGCGGAACCACCCCGAGTCGCCGCTACCGCCTCTCGCGTTCGAGCACGATTCGCTCGAGAAGCCACGCTACGAAATACGGTCGGACGGAAAATCAACTAGAGATTCACGGTCGGCGTCGAGAACGCCCCCTCGTCGATGTCGGGATCGTACTCCTCGAGTGCGGTGCGGACGAGTTCGAACACCCCCTGCTTGCTCCAGCGGGCGGTGTTGATGTGGAGATCGTAGAACTCGCGGTCGTCGATATCGATCTCGTAGTAGGAGTGGTACCGTCCCGCCTCGCTGACTTCGCGGACCCGCATCTCGGCCTCGGTCTCGATACGATCCTCGATTCGCTCGAGGCGGACGTCTTCGGGCGCGTCGAGCCAGATCCGAAGGTCGGCGCGTTCGCCGGCGAGCCAGCCCGCGAGACGAGACTCGAGGATGAACGGCTTGTTCGCCATCCCCCACTTCTCGGCGATGGACTGCAGCCGTTGATCGAGCGCCCGGTCGATCTCGTCGGACGCCTCCGCCTTCGCCGTGAGCTGGTTGAGGTTCAGCTCCCGATCCTCGGCGAGTTCGCGGAAGATGTCGCCGCCGGAGACGTACGGACAGCCCATTGCATCGGCGAGGCGTTTACAGAGCGTCGTCGCCCCGCAGCCCGGCGGACCGGAAACCGTGATGAACAGTGTCGTGTCGATCTCGGCCGTCGACGGATCTCCCGTGGACATGGGTGACCGCTCGTCGTTCACCGTAAAAAACGATCCGTCTGCCGCGTCGAGAAACTCGAATTCGGGCTCGGGGCGGTTATCGGGGTTTCACGCTTCGGACGCCGTTTTCCCTAAGGCTGTGAGGGAGGTGTGGGAATGAAACGGTAACTGCTCCTCGGAAAACAGCGGTGAGTGCGTCGGAAACTGGTGGCTGGAAATCGACCGAAAAGGGGAATCGATCTCGTTGAAGCGCCGTTCTTCAGGCGATGATGGCGGCTTCCAGGACCGCGTTCACCGGTGTGGCGAGCGTGTACGCGCATTCGACCCCAGAGTCTGTTGCTGGTACAGACTCCTGATCCGAAAACGCCGCTCGGCCGTCGGGAAGTGAGAGACGGATGTAGTAACGGAGGTAACGAACCGAATTATCTACAGTTGCTCCACGATCAAAATAATTAAGCCCGTTTAGGAGAGGGATCAGTTATATTATGGCTACCGGATCAGATAAACGAACGGTAATCGTAACGGGATCGACGAGAGGATTAGGAAAGAGTATCGCAAATCGGTTCGCGGAAAACGGTGATAATGTTGTTATTTGTTCGCGATCACTCGATGACTGTGAACAAGTTGTCGAGGAGTTCGAAGAGAGCGGCGGATCGGCTCACGCGGTCGAAGTCGACGTGAGCGAAAAACCGTCGGTCGACAATCTGATCGACGAAACCGTCGACCGCTTCGGTAGTCTTGACGTAATGGTAAACAACGCAGGTATCAACATCCGCGGTCCCGCGGAGGAGATGTCGCCCGAGGAGTGGCAGCGGGTCGTCGACGTGAACTTAACGGGAGTCTTCTTCTGTGCGCAGGCGGCCGGAGCCCAAATGATCGAACAGGGAGACGGCGGTGAAATTGTCAACATCTCGAGTATGATGGGGAGTATGGGACAACAGGATCGAACTCCGTACAATACGACGAAGGGAGGTGTTAACAATCTCACTCGGTGTCTCGCTGTCGAGTGGGCGGAACACGATATACGCGTGAACGCTCTCGCACCGGGATATATCATGACTGAAATGGTCGAACAGGCTCAAGATGATACCGGATTCGATCAGCAGGATATCAGGGATAGAACGCCGCTCGATCGGTTTGGGACGCCGGACGAAGTTGCGAACTGCGTCGAGTTCCTCGCTTCAGGAGACAACTTCGTCACCGGAGAAGTGCTTACTGCCGACGGTGGCTGGACGGCGTTCGGCTGGGGTTGCAAAGATAACTGAATACCGTTGTCTCGCATCCGTCAGTAGATCTCAGTAGACGGTCCCCCGCTTCCTTTCGATTCAGAGAGGTTGGCAGAACCGACTCAGAAGAACGACCAGCGCCGCGTTTCTGTCTCGACGTCGACGTGATCGAGGCGCGGATCGTTCTCGAGTGCGGCGACGACCCCCTCCTGTGGATCGGCCTCGCTGGTACTGACCAGCGTCATCTCCCCGTCGTACCGGGTGCCGTCCTCGTCTCTCCACTCGATTTCGAGTTGCGCGCGGCGAAACCGCGTTCCCTCGACGTGGCGAATCGACTCGAGGTTTTCGAGCGGGACCGAAAAGTTCTCCTCGGCGAGCCCCTCGAGTTCCTCGAGACGGCTGTCCTCGACGATGGTGCGGTCACGTTCGCCCATATCGGCTCGCAACAGCATCGACCGGTAGGACTGGCCGACGTAACACCAGACGAGCCGCTCGTCGGTGAGCACCAGTTCCCAGAACTCGATCGAGTTCGGGCGCTGGCGCAGCCACCGCGCGAAGCGGGTGATCGGCTCTTCGTTTTCGGTCATCATCGTTCGAACAGGGGGTGCAGATCGGCCGGGAGGTCCTGACCGTTCTGCGTCGCGATCGAGACGAAGATGAACGCGACCATCGCGACCAGCAACGCGACCGCTTCGACCGGCATCGCTTCCGCGAACGGATAGGTCGCCATGACGGTCTCGTTGAGCGACTGGGCCCAGCCGGCTTCGAGGGCCTCCGCCATCTCGGCTGGAACGTTGTACACGATGTTGAACGCCATCCCGACGACGAGCGAGGCGATCGCGCCCTCCTTCGTCGCCCCTTTCCAGTTCAGCCCGAGGACGGCGACGGGAACGAACGCGGCGGCGAAGAAGCCCTAGCTGATCGCCCCCAGGATGCCGACGAGCGCCTGCGAGTAGAAGACGACGATCGTCGACAGGACCGTCAGCGTCGCGAGTGCGGCCTGAGTCACGCGGAGTTCGGTCTTGTCGTCCGTAATGGGGCGTCCCATCGCGCGCGGAATGTCCCGCGAAATGGCCGCCGCACCGATGTTGAGGAACGAGTCGCTCGTCGACATGATCGCCGCGAGCAGCGCCGCGAGGATCAGCCCGGCGATGACGCTCCCCGTGTGATCGAGGACGAAGACGGGACCGACCTCCGAGGGAGCGAACGTCTCCTGTCGCTGACCGGCTTCGACCATCGCTCGCATCGACAGCCCGGCGGAGAACGCGATCAGGCTCGAGATGGCGTAGGAGATGGCGGCGATAGGTGCGCCCCACTTCAGGATCGTCATGTCACGGCTCATGTAGAACTTCGTGATCAGGTGGGGCTGTCCGGCCGCGCCGACGGAGAACAGGATCCACCACGAGATGCCGACGAAGACGGCCGTGGTCGCGGTGCCCATCGCCCCGAACGGCGAGATGAGGTTCGGATCCGCGCTCGCCAGGTTCTGCGAGATGTTCGCCATCCCGCCGCCGAACGACATCGCGTAGACGAAGACGAACGCGGCGCCGACGATCATCGTGATCGCCTGCAGGAAGTCCGTCCAGACGCCGGCGATCATCCCGCCGAGCATGCTGTACAGCAGCAGGATCAGGGCACCGCCGAGGAGCCCCCAGAGCAGCGGAATGCCGAAGATGGCGCGCATAACGTACTGGAGCGCGGCCAGGTTGACCGCGAGATAGGCGACGACGCCGAGCGCGACGGCGACGCCGCTGAGTCCCCGAACCCAGTCGCTCTCGTACCGGACGTACATCGCGTCGGGAAGCGTCAATACGTTCCGGATATCGGCGAGTACACGCATTCGCTTCGCGAGGACGACCCACGTCAGCAGGAAGCCGAGCGGCGCCGTGAAGAAGATCCACAGCGCGGTGGTGCCGAACGAGTAGACCAGTTCCGGCCCGCCGACGAAGCCGAACCCGGACTGGATCACCGAGAACGCCGTCAGCGCGAGCACCCACGTCCCGATGCTCTTGCCCGTGATCAGGAAGTCGCTCGTGGTATCGGTCTGCTTCCAGCCCCAGGCGCCGATGAGGACGACGATCAGCAGGTACGCTGCTCCGAAGCCGATGATGATCGGATCGTCCGCGACCGGGATTCCCTCTTCCTGGAGCAGGAACGGGGAGAGCGCGGCGGGATTATTCATCGCTCACCTCACCTCCGTCGGTCGCCTCCATGGACCGTTTCGGCTGTTCGGGTGCCAGCGGGAACGACTCCCGCTGCTGTTCTTCGCGCGCCTCCGCGAGGATGTCGTCGACGATCTCCTCGCTGGCGATCCGGTCGAAGATCAGCGCGTAGTAGATCGCCGCCGTAAGCGGCAACAGCCAGATGAACGCGAAGTAGACGAGCGTCGGCGTCGGAACGCCGAGAGCGTAGCTGTACTCGGTCGCACCCGGCTCCCACGTCAGCCAGATCCCGCCGAGACCGAGCAGGAAGAACGCCGCCAGCGCGCCGATCAGCCCCGTGTACGGAGCGAGGTCGGGATCCCCGGCGCTTCGCTCGATCGACGCCACCGCGAACACCGAGAGAATGACCCCTGCGCCGACGAACGAGAACGCTCTGTACCACCCGAGACTCGCCGCGATCAGTGCGACGATCGAAAGCACACCGACCACGCTCATCGTTACGTTTCGCGCCATTGGTCTGTCGACCCCCTCGAGTACGAGCGCCGTTTCGTTTCGGTCACACCAGCGTTGAACTCCCCACGACTCGACCGATGCCCCGTGACCCCGCCCAGACCGGGGTCACGCCGATCGACTCGCGCATCTTTGTTACCAGCCATCATACTATACGACTCATCAGACCGCCGAGAATGTGCTCGTTAACATGTGAACGACCGGCCAGCGAACGTCGGTTGACGACCGCTCACAGGCGCCGATCGGCGAACGGTTTGCGAGCGCTGCCTATCCCTGGACGAACGAGTTCGAACACTCGGTACGGGTCAGGCGAAACGAACTCTCGGACGGCCACCTCGCTCGTTTCGTCGCTCCCACCGTCGCCACGGGTGCCGTCCGAATCGGACTGCGACCCGCGGATCTCGAACGTGGCGACGCCCTCCCGGACGTAGAACACCTCCTCCTGATCGTGATGGGTGTGCAATCCGCCCGAAAACGACTCGCCGGGCTCGAGTTCGAAGTAGTTCATCGCGAAGTCGGTGAAGTCGAGGGTCCGCGAGACCGGCCGTCTGACCGAGTGCACCTCCATCGGGTTGCGTTCGACGTCGACGTCGTCGATGGCGATTTTCTCCGTGTACGGAGGTTTGCACACCGTGACAAAATCCCTCGTGCCAGAGTGGGACAAACGGGGCCTCGAGAAAGTCGGCATCTCTCCGCGAACGAGACGACCGGAAACAGCAATACTGACGTTCGTTCGGTCCCGAGGGCCGACCGTGAATCGCCGCACGGTACTGCAGTTCGCCGGCGTCGCCGCCGTCACGAGCCTCGCGGGCTGCGTCGAGGCGATCGAGGACCACTTCCAGGGCACCCTCCAGCGACCGGTGCCGATCGAGATCACGAACGAGGGGGAGCGGCCCTACAACGTCCACCTCGAGGCCCACGCCCGAGACGCGGAGCGCCAGACCTACGAGGAGAGCTACACGATAGTGCCGAACGAGCGGGTCGGACCTCCGCACGTCGAGGGGTCCGAACAGCGGTTCCGCATCACGCGGCTCGGTGACGACCGCGGCGCCGACAACCTCGTCGAAACGACCGCGATCACCGAGACGAGCCAACTCGTTCTCATCACCATCCACGACGACGAACTCGAACTCGAGGTTATCACGGACGAGGAGGAGGCCGAGGAGCGGTCGAACGAAACGGACGTCGAGCGCGACGACGACTGAGCCGTTCTCCGTCGACGCGTCGCGAGCGCCGGCCTCGGATCACGTTCCGTCGGTCCGTTCGGACGCGACGAACCGGAAGCAGAGGAAATTCGGATTCGTCGACTCGTACTCGTAGCGCTCCGAATCGACCCGCTTGTACGCGTCGGTCGGCGTCGGTTCCACCAGTCGATCGAGCCGAAAGCCGGCGTCGAGTGCGGGGTCGACCATCGCGGAGAGCGGGCGGCGGTACGCCGGCACGTCGACGGTCGTCCCGAACGACTCCCACGTCGCGGAGACTCGCTCTCGTTCGTGATAGTTTCGAGCGTCGTCGTACTCCACGAAGTCCGCGTGGGGGTGCTGGACCGAAAAGACTAGCCAGCCGCGAGGCCGGAGGATTCGGCGAAGTTTGCGGAAGAGCGGTTCCCACTCCCGGAGGTAGTGAAACGCGAGCGAACTGGCGATTCCGTCGAACTCGCGATCCGCGAACGGAAGCCCGGTGCCGAGATCCGCCCGGACGAACGACGCCGACGGCTGCCGGTCTCGAGCGTACGCGAGCATGGCTTCGCTGACGTCGACGCCGACGACCGACGCACCGCGATCCGCGAGTTCCGCGGTGAGATGGCCCGCACCACACCCCGCGTCGAGAATCCGATCGCCAGCCACGTCTGGAACCAACGAAAGCGTCGCCGGCCGCTCGAGGTAGGCGTTCGCAGGTTTCGTCTCTCCCTCACGATCGTATCCGGCGGCGAGTCGATCGTAGGCTTCGCGGGCGATCGGTTCGGCCGACTCGTCCGGCTCGTCCGTCATCGTCACTGCGAAGATTCCGCGGCGATAAAGCGATACGGATCGCGGGCGGTCGCTCAGGGATACGGGTGGAACGGGCGCTCGAGTCGCGGCTCGAAGCCGAGGTCGTCCGGCACCAGCTCGGCTCGCTCGCCGAAGAACGGGTCGCCGGTGAACAGCGGTTGCGCGCCGGGGACGACGACCCGAACGGCCTCGAAGCCGAGTCGGTCGACGTCGCGCGTCGTCAGTCGCGCCGCGTACGGCGTCAGTCCGGCGTCGACCGTCCGCGAGACGAGTTCCTCGAGTCCCTCGGCCCCGGTCGGAGCCGCGTCCGGACCGACGCTCGCCGCGGGAACCGTCCGCTCCACACTGACGAAGTCGCGCGCCGCGGCCGGGAACGACGCGTACTCGCCGATCGCGCCGGACGCGTCGTCCGCCCCGTCCCGACCGAGACTCCGCAGTTCCATCCAGTTCTGAAGTGCCTCGGCCAGCGCCGACGTCGCCGCCTCGGTGGCGTCGAGCGCCGCCGCAGAACCTGCCGCAAACGCCGGCCACGCCTCGTCCCCGGCCGCGTCCGGATCCCGGTGGACCGTGACCGCGACGACCGGCACGTCGACGTCCTGCGTGACCAGCATCGGCGTTACGGTGAGCCCCTCGCTTCGGGCGCGGCGCTCGAGCGCGGCGAACGTCTCGTCCTCGACGGCGAGGCCGAGGGGGTCGAACGTCGAGTACCAGGCGAGCATCGTCGCGTCGCGCTCTATGACCTCCGTCAGCCCCGATCGCAGGGCGTCGACGGGCGAGGAGCCGAGTCCGAGGCCGGTCGTGATCGCGGGGACCAGCCGCTCGCCGGGCTGGGGAAACTGGACCGCCGCGGCGGGAAGCTGCGTCGTCTCGCCCGTCTCGAGGTTCTCGCCCTCGACCCACCGGTGCTCCTCGCTCGGATCGTACGCCGGGGCCTCGTCCGGTCGAACCAGATCCGTCGGCGAGACCGCACGCTCGAGGTCGTCCTCGCTCGCGTGGACGAACTCGTCGTCCCGGTAGACGCCGGCGCAGTAGCGCTCGAGTCCCTCGCCGACCGCCTTCATCAGCGCCGCGTTCCAGTCCGGATCGACACCCGCGGCCTGCGCCGGGGCGCTAGCGTCGCTGTACCCCGACGTATCGGCCGTCGTCGCGAGGTAGTACGGCGCGGGGAACGACTCGACCTCGCCGATGCTTTCGACGATGCCGACCCGGTCGTCGATGGCCTGATCGGCGTGCTCGACGGCCGTCGCGAGGTCGAACGCGTCGTCGTCGCGCTCGAGCGTCCGGTCTCGCTCGCCGGCCGCGCAGTCGCAGTTCGGGACCGGGAGGAAGCGCCGCCGGTTGTGAGGGATCTCGACGACGTGGCCGATGACCGACCGTTCCTCGCCGGAGAGGACCCGGACGCACTCCCGACCGGCGACCGCGCCGGCGAACCGGGCCGCGCTGCGATCCGCCGTCGGCTCGTCGGCGCTCTCCTCGAGGTGCGACGCGACGCGTGCGCGAAGACAGTCGAAACAGCCCGTTCCCGGGGCGAATCCCGACACGGCGGCGTCGACCGACGACAGCGGCTGTCCGCCGACGCCGCCGATCTCGACGGCGATCCAGGGCGTGTCGCCCTCCCGGGCGGCCGCGTTCGCTCGGTCGAACGTCGCCGCGCCGGCGACGCCGCTGACGACGGCGAACCGGGCCTCCTCGAGATCCTCGGCTGCTGCGTCTCGGACGTCGACGTCGACGTCTTCGAGCGCGGTAGCGACGGCGTCGCGGACGGGGTCCTCACCGACGACGTGAACGTGCATACATGAATCTCACAGCCGGCAGTGAAAAGCGCCGCGCTCGAGGGTTACGGCTCCTCGCGCAGTCGCTCGAGAACCTCCTGTGCGTTCTCGACGGCCTGCTCTTTCTTCGCGGGGTAGGCCTCGACCTTCGCGCGGAACGTAATGCCGTTGCCGAGACGAACGTCCCCCTCGAAGGCCGCCTGCTTGTCGAGTCGCAAGAAGAGTTCGGTGTTCTCGGTGACCCTGTCGTCGAGTTCGGAAAGCAGGTCGTCGAGTGACTCGAGGTCGGCCAGTCGCGAGAGCACGTGGCGGACGTCGTCGGCGTTCTCGACGCGCGCAGAGAGGACGAGGATGCGGTCGCCGTAGTGGCCCTCGCTCTCGGCGCGCTCGATCTCGAACTCTTCGGGCAGGAACGTGCGAAGCGCCTCTTCGACGCGCTTCTCGTCCTCGGTGGCGTAACAAAACGCGCGTAAGTCGACGTAGTGAAGCGGAATCTGTGGCATCTTCGGGTACAGTACGGATAGGGGGTCGGGGCGTTCAGTGATCGGCCCGATCGGCCAACCGGAGAGCGGGTTACTCCTCGTCTTCGTCGGCGTCGACGTCGTCGGCCGCCTCGAGATCGTCTTCGGGGACGCCGGTCTCCTGACCGTCCTCGAAGCTAATCGTGTACGTGACGTCGCCGAACATCGATTCCATCGTCTGGGTGACAGTGCCGGTCTCTCCGTCGAACTCGCTGTGTTCGTCGTGCAGGACGACGTCGTCGTCTTCCTCGAAGCTCATAGTCGCAGTTCCCGGCCGTCGGGTAAAAAGGGACTGATTTTGAATGTTCAGTTCTTGAAGGCTCACGGAAGAAACGAGCCCTGATGCGGGCGAATCTACGGCGTTCACCCGAAAGATTCTACCGCGGAGTATACGGCTGCGAGGAGTAGGATCTTCGAGGTGTAGGGCAGGAAAGGCGAGCCAGGATCCCTTTCCAAGATCTCTGCGCTCGAGAGGTCGAAGAACTCCCTCAATCAGCGGATTTCTCGATCCACACACTCGAGACGATGCAGTACCGGGAATGCACTGCGTCGGTGGGAATGAGATCCGATACTCGATTCAGCTTAACGCAGGGGACCGCGAGTCGCCGATCAGTCGCTAATCTGCTCCTCGTGGAGCAGTTCGCGCTCTCGGAAAACGATGAAGACGACCTCCGGGTCTTCGTCGAGTTCAACCGTCCGGCTGTCGCCCTCATCGACGGTGCCGTCGTCGCCCCACACCACCGGCTCGGACCGCGTGGGCTGGATGAACAACTGGACGTCGGCGGCGGCGAGTTCGTCGCCGTTCTCGTGAGTGACGGTCAGCGTCTTGTTCTCGTCGTAGACGACATCGAAATCAGCGTCCGGGACGATGACGTGGTCGCTCACCTCGACCGGGTGGTCCGGGGCGGTCCACTCGACGACGAGTTCGGTCCCCGTCTCGAATTCACCGAGATCGATCTCGTCGCCGCCTTCGAGTTCGTCGTGCTCGTCGGCCGGCTGAACGTCAGTCTCTTCGCCGTCCGCGAGGATCCGAAACTCGGCGGCACCACGGGCGAACTCATCGCGGTAGACGGCGACGACGCCGCCCTCCCGGGACTCGAAGGAGAACGCGAAGCGGGGCTTCGGTGTGAAGTTGAAGACGTGGTGTCGGTACCGGCCTTCGTCGTCGCGGAGGACGACCCGGATGTGCTCGTCGACCTCGACGTCTGCCACCACGATTGCGTCGTCCGTCGTTAGCGTGTTATGTCCCTCGGCGAATAGCGGCTCCGGTTCGTCGGTACCACCCGAACCCCGGGCCCGGCGGTGGACGCCCAGCCGCTCGGGGTCTGCCCGCTGCTCGCCGACGTAGGTGAGTTCCACCTCGTCAGCGTCGGGATCGTAGTCTACCTCGAAGGTGTCTGCGGCGGTCACCGTCCGACCGAGCGTGTACTCGCGGTCGACGTCCTCGGGGACCCACGAGAGGCTGCCCTCCACGAACGGCTCCGCCTCGACCTTCAGCTCGTCGCCCGGCTCGAATCGGTCGTGCTCGTCGGCCGGCTGGACATCCGTCGGCTCGCCGCCGACGCGCAGCTCGAGGTCGTCGGCGTCGACAGCGTCGCCCTCGTTGTGGACGATCGTCAGGGTTCCGTCGCCGCCATCGTACTCCATGTCGAATCGCGCGTGTGGACGCACGACCAAGCCACCGATTTCGATCGGTTCGTCCGGTGCGATCCAGTCGACGGTTAGCTCCGTGCCGATACCGTAGTCGCCGAGTTCGACGGCGTCGCCGCGCTCTAAGGCGTTCACGAGGTCGGCAAACTGCGTCTCCGCTTCCCGGCCGTCGACCAGCAGACGGAACTCCGCGGCGTCGCGCTCTTGCTCGTCGTGATACTGCGCGATAACGCCCTCCTCCGGGCGACGGTGGAGGTGGATCCGCGGCGGACGAACCCGGTGGCTGACCAGCCGCGTCGGTGACCGTCGTGGCTCGTTCGGCACGTCGAGTTCCAGCGAAACGCGGTCGCCGACGCCGACACCCTCGGCGGTGACCGCGTCGCCCGCGGTCAGCGCGTCGTACTCGTCGGCGAAGCCATCGAGCCTCTCCACGTCGCGATCGGAGCGGTACTGGAGAGTCAGCTTCTCCGGGTCGGCCTTCCGGTCGCCGACGTACTCGATCTCCAGGCGCTCCGCGTCGAAGTCGTAGTCGACCTCGAAGGCGTCCCGTCCGACGAGGAAGGTGGCATACGTGTAGAACGCGTTCTCGTCCTCGTCGAACCAGCGAAGGGTGACCGTGGCGAGGGGGTCGGTGGCGACGGTCAGCTCGTCGCCCTCCTCGAAGACGTCGAACTCGCCGGCCGGCCCGTCGGAGAGCTCGCCGTCGTGCCACAGCTCGAGCTCGTCGGCGTCGATCGGCTCACCCTCGCGGTGGCGGAAGACGACGACGCCCTCGTCGTGATCGACCTCGGCGACGATTCGCGCGTCGGGTGCCGCCTCGCGGTCGCGTTCCGGCGGCTCCTCGGCGACCACCGTCGTGTGGATGATGTCGTTTTCGCGGTCGACGTCGATCTCGGCGGCGACGCCGGGCTCCAGCTCGGTGACGATCTCCACGACGGTCTCGTCATCGAGGTCGATGCCGGCGGCCGGGAACAGGACGTATCGGTTCTCGACGGTGCCCTCGATCACGTTCGGGGCGTCCGTAAAGCCCGCCGCGAACGCGTCGAGGGTGTCGGGATCGATGCCGGGGAAGCCCGCCTCCTCGACGTCGGGCGCGAAGTAGACGAGCGGCCGGTCGGCGAGCAGTTCAAACGCCGCGGCAGCGTCCCCGCGGACGTCGAGAAACGCCTCGGTGTCGCCCGCAGCGACGTCGACAGCCGCGGCCGTCAGGTCCGCGGACTCCTCGCCGTGGGCGACCGCCGCGCGGTCTTCCGCGGTCGCGTATGCACGATCGTTCGCTTCCGCGAGCCGCCAGTCGTCCTGCTCGCCGGTCTCCTCGCCCGGGTCGGGCCGGTCAAAGGACCCGGCTGCGACGCCGATCTGACCGGGAGGATCCGCGACGCGAGCCGTCGCGACGCGGGAGACGTCGTCGGCGTCGAGGTCGTCGAACGAGCGAAGAACCTCCCGCACCTCGTAGCCGTACTCGTCCTCGTCCTCGATGTCGGCGAGGATTACCATCCGGTAGTCGCCATTCGCGACTGACTCCGCCGGAATCAACGCGAGTGCGTCCTCAGCGTCGTCGGGGAAGTCGGCGTCGAGGCTCGCGAGGTGTTTCGCGTACGATCCACCCGAGATGCCGGCGAGGCCGGCGGCCGTGACGGTGCTACCGGTAAGGAAGCTCCGCCTGGAGGGCCGTTTCACACCTATAACATTTCAATAGTTCTGTAAATATCTTCCGGTGACACTAACCGAGAACCCGAGATACTGGGTGAGTTCCCTCTCGAATCGGCGAGCGTTAGGCGGGGGTGACGGGGTTCGAACGCCGCGAGCAGCTGCCACCGGTTTCACGGTTCCTGCCGGGGACGCCGTGCCGCGCAGACTTTCACGCGGGTCGGGAACGACTGTTCGCGGTGGCAGGCTACGGCCGTTCCCAAGGAATTGGACGGCGGTGGTCGTTCGACTGCGGTTTATCGATCACAGAAGAGACGACAGTGTATCGCAGATTGAACCGTCAGTACATCGCAAAGCCGGTTCGCTCTCGTGATGGGGTTGTCGGGTGGGGAGAGCCGTCGCTCTAAAATCGTAGCGGGCGAGGGCAACGCGCGAGCGGCGAGCGGGCTCCGGCCGACTGCCTCGGAGCCTGCACCGGCGATTATCGCATCGTCTCGAGTGCGAGCACGGTGTCGGACATGAGCCACGCGTCGTCGTTGGCGGCGTCTTCGATGCTGAGGGCGAAAAACGAGTCCCGACCGTCGTCGACGGTGATCCGGTAGCTGCGACTGTGGAGGCGGCCGGGTTGTTCGAGTGGGGACGGTTCGGCGGAGGTCACAGCTAGTCTCGGCATCGCGGAGGGAAAACAGGCCCGGTTCGGAACGGCGCGTCCGACCGGCGGATCGAGGACGGGCGTTTCAGTGGCTCTGGCGCGTGATTTCGGCGCTTAGACGTCCAGTTCCTCGAGCAGCGTCTCGCCCGCCGCGCTCGAGGATTCGGGACCGCGAGCGGTGATCAGGTCGCCGTCGACGGTGACGCTCGTGTCGGCGTCGAGTTCGGCGTCCCAGTTCCCGCCGGCGGCTTCGACCTCGTCCGCGATCCAGTAGGGAAGCTTGCGGCCGTTCGGCATGCAGTCGTTCTCGTCGACGATCTCGTCCTCCCACTCGCTGGGGAAGCCGGTCACGTCGCGGCCGTTGACGATGAACGCCCCCTGGTTGTCGCGGGCGAACGCGAGGATGCCGACGGCGTGACAGACGACCAGCGCCTTCCCGTCGTCGCCCTCGACGGTGTCGCGGAGCAGCCGTCGCGCGTCGCTGTCCTGATTGACGTCCCACTCGGTGCCGTGACCGCCGGGGAAGACGACCGCGTCGAACTCCTCGGCGTCCGCTCGCGCGGTCGGGATCGGATCGTTCAGCCGTTCGTCGTTCTCGTGGACCTCGCGGACGTGTTCGGCCGTCTCCTCGCCGACCTGCTCGGGGTCGAGGGACCGTTCGTCGATCTCCGGCGGGCTCCCCGACGGCGTCGCGACCGTGATCTCGATGCCCGCGTCCGACAGGGTCTCGAGCGGCTCGACGCATTCTTCGCCCCAATACCCTTCCTCGCTGACGACGAACAGTGCTTTCGTCATAGACGACGCTACGGTCGGGAGCCTGAAAACGACCAGCCCTGCCCTCGATTCTGCCGCAATCTCGGCCGACGACCTGTCCGCCTCGCTGACCGTCTAGACGCCGACAAATGGCTTTTTCGAGATTCGGGCCGTAGACGGTAACGAGGACCCATGGCCGACCGACGAAACCCGTTCGAGAGTCTCGAGGAACTGTTCGACCGATTGAACCGTCAGTTCGGCGGTACACCCCGAACGTGGGAGATGGAGACCGGCGGCGGGAGCCAGTTCGACTTCGGGGCGGAGTCAACGAGTCTCGACCTCGCCGACCACGACGACGAGTTCATCGTCACCGTCGACGTCCCAGGCTACGGAGCCGACGATCTCACTAGCAGCATCTCCGGGGAGACGCTGCTCGTCAGCGGTGAGCGCGAACGCGAAACCGCGTCCGACGAGGACGACAGCTACATTCGTCGCGAGCGACAGCTCCAGTCGTTCAGTCGGCAGGTTCAGCTTCCCGAACCGGTCGACGTCGACGAAGTCCACGCCACGGTCAACAACGGCGTTCTGACGATCCACCTCCCCAAACTCGAGTCGTCCGGGGAGTCCCACGCGATCGACATCGACTGAGTCGATCGGTTCCGTTTCGCGTCCGTCCTACTCGTCCTCGAGGTTGAGCGCTTCGAAGAACCGGTGGGTCAGCCGTTGTCCGACGAACTCGAGCAGTTCGTCGGCATCCTCGTCGACGCTGTCGGCGAACAATCCCAGTTTGATTCGGCCGCCGGCCATGTCGTGGTGACCGCCCACCGATCCGAGATCGTCGTAGCCCGTCGTGAGCGTCTTGCCGATGTGAATCCGCGGATCGATCGAACGGGCGCTCAGACGGATCGCATCCTCGACGATCCCGTAGACCAGCACCGTGTCCACCCCCTCGAGGTTGAGCAGGTAGTCCGCGGCCTGCGGGAGCGCGTCCGTCTCGGGAGTCTGCCCGACGTTCGCGACGAGCGACGAACTCCGCCGCTCCCGGGTAGCGATCGCGCGGCCGATGGCGTCGAGCGTCGCCGACGAGAACGCGCTGCCGTACAGCTGTTCGAGCAGTTCGAGGTCCGCCGCCGAGTAAACGTCGAGTGCGGCCTGGTACTCGCGTCTGGTCGGCTCGCGGACGAAATCGAGGCGCTCGCGGTGCAACGCGAAAAGCAGGGCCGAGGCGAGGCGGACGGTCAGGTCGATCTCGAGGTCCTTCAGGTACTCGATGAAGATCGTCACCGTCGCACCGTAGTCGATCCGGACGTCCACGAACGACGTATCGGCCGGCTCGCCGGGGTGGTGATCGACGACGATCTCCGGTACGACGCTTTCCGGGAGCTCCGTGTTCGCTCCGGGCTGTGAGTGGTCGACGAAGGCGACCGTGTCGTACAGCTCGAGATCGGTCGCGCTGATCGCCTGGAGCGAGATGTCGAGCATGTTGACGAACGCGCGGTTTTGCTGGTGGGAGATCTCGCCGCCGTAGGCGATCGTCACGTCGTCGACGTCCTGATCGGTCGCGATCGTCTCGAGGGCGAGAGCGCTGGCGAGACAGTCCGGGTCGGGATTGTCGTGGCAGACGATCGCCAGCGAGTCACTCGTCTCGAGAACGGACGCGAGCTCGGCCGCGCGGGACATGCGTCGTACTACGGAGCCGAGACGTTTGAACTTCTTCCCGTTTTCAGTGAGTATACGGGGGTAAGTAGATGTTTGACGCGAGTATCGTCGTCCTACGGCGAGATCGACACCGTCGAATTACCCGCAACGATTCGATACCTGTCGTCGACGATGACGGTTTCGCGGGTGACCCGACTTACTCTCTCGAGCGCCAGTCGGCCGACGATCTCCCGCGGAACTCTCCCTGAACGGTGCTCGGACGAGAGTTGACGACGAACACGAGGCCGTAGAAGTGCGTGTCACGGTGACGAAATCCGGCGGCTCGCGCGCCATCTCCGCGCCAACCTCTCGCGCCTCGTCGGACTCCAGGTCCAGCAGGTCTGCTTCTCCGTCGGGCATAGGAGATCCATCCCTCCGAGCCGGGTTAGCGGTACGTGCGTCTTTCTATCCCTCGCGAACGAACCGCCATCCGGGCTGCGTACACTTATGGGACACCGTCACACTGCTTCGAGTATGCGAGACGCGTACCTCGTCGGCGCGGGACAGTCGGCGTTCGGGGCCTTTCCCGAGGAGAGCTATCGATCACTGTTTCGAACGGCGTTCGAGGCCGCCGTCGAGAGCGTTCCCGACGGCCTCGAGCCGGGAGACGTGGACGAGGCGTTCGTCGGGACCCTCGGCGTCGGCGGCCGGCAACTCGGCCTCTCGGGGCCGGCCGTGACCGAGCACGTGGGGTTGGATGGGGTGCCGTGTACCCGCGTCGAGAACGCCTGCGCGGCCAGCGGGTTCGCCGTCCGGCAGGCCGTCCAGGCCGTTAAGTCGGGAATGGCCGACGTCGTCCTCGCGGGCGGGTTCGAAGTCATGTCCGATCTGAGCTCCGACGCGGCGAAGTACTGGCTCGGCGTCTCCGGCGAGACCGAGTGGGAGCGTCTCTCTGGAACCACGTTCGCCGGCGTCTACGCCCAGATGGCGAGCGTCCACATGGAGCGGTACGGAACGACCGGGGAACAGCTCTCTCGGGTCGCCGTGAAGAACCACGCCAACGGGGCGAAGAACCCCCACGCCCAGCTGGGCTTCGAGTGCTCGCTCGAGGACGCCCAGTCCGCGCCGGTCGTCGCGGATCCGCTGAACCTGTATCACTGCTGTCCGACCTCGGACGGCGCGGCCTGCGCGCTGATCGTCAGCGAGGACGTCGTCGCGGAGTACGCGGACGAGCCGATCCGGGTCGCCGGCGTCGGCGCCGGCAGCGATAGCGTCGGCCTCTTCCAGCGCGACAGCTACACCGGCGTCCCCGCGAGCGAGCGGGCGGCCGAGTCGGCCTACGAGATGGCCGGAATCGATCCCGAGGATCTCGACTTCGCGGAGGTCCACGACTGCTTCGCGATCGCCGAACTGCTGGCCTACGAGGATCTCGGCTTCTGCGAACGCGGCAAGGCCGGTCAGTTAATCGAGTCCGGTGCGACCGAACCCACCGGGGAACTCCCCGTCAACACCTCCGGCGGACTCAAGTCGAAGGGCCACCCCATCGGCGCGACGGGCGCCGGGCAGGTCGTCGAAGCGTTCAAACAGCTCTCCGGGACGGCGGGGCCGCGACAGCTCGAGAACCCGACGCGCGGGCTCACCCACAACGTCGGCGGCAGCGGGGGTGCGGCGGTCGTCCACATTCTGGAACGGACCGATACGGAGGTGGAGGCGTGAGCCCAGCAGCCGTCACCGGCGCCGGCGCGTACGCGCCGCGGTTCCGGATCAGCGCTGAGGCCTTCGAGGAAGCCTGGGGACGGTTCCAGGCCTCGGGCGTGAACGAGAAGGCAGTCGCCGGCGCCGACGAGGACTCGCTGACGATGGCGTACGAGGCGGCGACGAGGGCGCTCGAGGCCGCCGACTGCTCTGCCTCGAGCGTCGACTGGCTGGCGTTCGCCTCCTCGCGAGCGCCGCTCGAGGAGGAGGACCTGACCGTCCGCCTCGGCGCGATGCTGGCGCTCTCCGAGTCGACGACCGCCCACGAGTTTACGGCCAGCACGCGGGCCGGCACCCGCGCGCTCTGGGCCGGGATGGACGCGCTCGAGAGCGACGCCGAGACCGCACTCGTCGTCGCGGCCGACGCGCCTCGAGGGGCACCCGACGACGACGTCGATCACGCTGCAGGCGCCGGGGCCGCGGCGTTCGTCCTCGGGTCCGAGGGGCCGGCGACGATCGTCGATCGCGGATCGCACACGGCACCCTATCCCGGTACCCGGTTTCGCGAGACCGGTTCGGACGAGACCCAGGGACTCGACGTCACCAGGTACGACCGGCAGGCGTTCACCGAGACGATCCGCGGCGCAGTCGATAGTCTGGACTCCGATCCGGAGCCGGACGCCGCGGCGATCCAGGCCCCCGACGGAAAACTTCCCTACCGTGCGGCGAGCGCCGCGGGCGTCGGCACTGAGGAGATCCAAACCTGTGCGACCGTCCACGATCTGGGCGACCTCGGAGCCGCGAGCGTCCCCGTCTCGCTCGCCGGCGCGCTCGCGGACGGTCGCGACTCGATCCTCGCCGTCTCTCACGGCAGCGGCGCCGGTGCGGACGCGTTCGTCGTCGAATCGAGCGACGAGGTGCCCGTCGAGAGCGCACTCGAGGGAGGCGGTTCGCTCTCCTACGCCGAGTACCTCCGCCAGCGCGGCGTCGTCACGAGCGGTCCGCCCTCGGGCGGCGGCGCCTACGTCAGCGTCCCCTCCTGGCGGCGGTCGCTCCCGCAGCGCTACCGCCTCGAAGCCGGCCGCTGCGTCGACTGTGGCGCACTGGCGTTCCCGCCGAGCGGCGCCTGCGGCGAGTGCGGTGCGCTCGCGGAGTACGAGACCGTTCGGCTCACCGGCGAGGGAACGATCGAGGCCGTAACGACCATCTCTCAGGGCGGCGCGCCGCCCGAATTCGCCGACCAGCAGGCTCGCTCGGGCGACTACGCGGCCGCGATCGTCGCGCTCGAGTCACCGGACGGCGAGACCGTCAGCGCGCCGGCGATGGGAACCGACGCCGAACCGGCGGACTTCGCGGTCGGCGACCCGGTCGAGTCGACGATTCGACGCATCTACACGCAGGAGGGCGTCACCCGGTACGGGTTCAAGGTTCGGTCCGCCTGACCTCCGCCTTCAGTCGCCCGTCAGCGCCTCGCTCGCCGGTGCAAACGAGATCTCGGTACCGACCCCTTCCTCGAGCGCTTTCTCGTAGAGCATGTACGCCGCGGCAACCGTCTCGATCCCGGTACCGCCGCTATCGAAGACGGTGATCTCCTCGTCGTCCGTGCGGCCGGGTGCGTTCCCGGCGACGACCTCGCCGAGTTCCGCGTGGATGTCGTCCTCGCTCACGACGCCCGCCTCGAGTGCCGCGAGGAACGATCCCGCGTCGAACGTCGCCCGCTCCCGCAGGTCGGGGACGTACGTCGCCCGCTCGATCGTGGTCGTATCCAGTTCGCGCTCGTCCCTGCTGTACTGGCCCATCGCCGTGACGTGCGTTCCGGGCTCGAGGTCGTCGCCGTCGAACACCGGGTCGCTCGCCTTCGTCGCCGTGATCGCGACGTCCGCGCCGGCGAGCGCGTCCGCGCTCGAGGAGACGGGGTGGACGTCGGCCTCGAGTTCCGCGTCGAAGTCCGCGGCGAACGCCTCGCAGTGTTCGGGCGTCGGCGAGTAGACGCGGACGTCGGTGAGCTCGCGGACGGTCGCCGTCGCGCGGAGTTGCCCACGGGCCTGTGCGCCGCTGCCGATGACCGCGAGCGTCTCCGCGTCCTCGCGCGCGAGTTCGTCGACGCCGACGGCGCCGACGGCGCCGGTCTTGAAGGGATTCATGCTCGCCCCGTCGAGCAGGGCGAGCGGTTCGCCGCTGTCGGCGTCGAACAGCGGCGTCATGAACCAGGCGTCGCCGGCCCCGAATCCGGCGCTGTACATGTAGCCGCCCATCGCGCCGGTATCCGGCAGGATGGCGGCGTAGCTGGTGAACATCCCCTCGGGGTCGGCCCGGAGGAACTTCGACCGCGGCTGGGCGGAGGCGCCCTCGCCGCGCTGGCGATACCCCTCTCGGACGGCTGCGACGTACTCTGCGGGCGATGCGAGGTCAGCGACGTCTCCGCTGGTGAGAAACAGCGTCTCGGTCATAACGAGCGAAACGACGGCGAGAGAGAAAAAGAAGGGGAATGAAAGACTGAATCAGTCCGCGTTGAGCGGCGGCCGAGCCGACTTCGGCTCGTCGGCGACGTCAGCGGGTGTATTGACGAACATTGCGTGGCCGATAATCGCCATCGAAACGACCGAACCGATCGGGACTGCTGTGGTTAGCGAAAGGCCCACGACCATCAGTGCAGCGGTGATTCCGAGCAGTGCGACCGGGATCAACCCAAGAACAATGTCGTAATATCCAGCCATAATGTACTCTATAGTATGAGGAATATCCATATAAGTGTTCCCCATAATTCCCCCATGGTGGATTCGTTTCTAATTTGAATTTGCAGTGCTGGTTAGCTATAACTTATGAGAAGATTATTCTGGGGTCCTGGAAAGAACATTTATCCTAATACGCCAGCTATCTTGGTACGTCATCTGATAATAATATACCTTCTCCTATTATCAACCGCCGGACGGGGCCGTCCTCGTCAGTGATCGTCCGGAGAGATTCCTCGAAGGAACCATAATAATCGTATACACTTTTTATTTCGGCACGGAACACAGTGTATACGGATCGTGATAGGTCCTTCACTCGAGACGGCCAAAGCACATCGATACGAAGACGAAAACGGAAGAACGGTGAGCGCGTCTACGAGCGCGAACCGGCGTACGCCGCGTATCCGATTCGCCAGGCGACGAGCGCGAGGAGTCCGAACCCGGTGATCACGAGCGGGAACGGCCAGGCCGCGCCGCCGTCGAACAGCGGCGACGCCCGAAGGAGCAGTCCGACGTTCGCCCCCGCGATCCAAGCGACCGTCGTGGTGCGGGCCGTTCGAGCCACCGACGACGAAACACCGGACGCGTAGACGCCCGCTAGCGTCGCCATGACCAGCCAGCCGGCGACGAACGGGATCACCGTTTCGAGCGCTACGAGCGGTTCCGCGAGCGGGTTGACGCCGTGGCTCCGCTGTCCGACGAGAAGTATCCCGGCTAGCAGCGCGACGTCCGCGCCGCCGAGTGCGATCGTCTCCCGGTCGAGAGCACCACCTGGGTTGTTCGAGCGAACTGCGGCGTCCATACGCCGAACTCGGCCCTCCGACACTATACGATTTGCTGTCCGGGGTGAGAACGTCGTCCGCCCATTGCAGCGCGTCCGACCGCCGTCAGCGATCGAAAGCGGCTGTTTCGACCGGCCACCGCCGAAGACCTGACAGAGGAGGGGCCGGCGAGGTGCCACCGAGGAGTCACCGAGGAGTCACCGGGGACCGTCCGACGGACAGACGCGTCTCCGTGCGAGGATTCCCTCGCACGAGCGTTCGTACGGCCACTTCGAACTTCGTTAATCTGTCCCTTTCGCTCCGTGCAACCCGAGCGGTGGCCGCGTAAGCGCTTCCTAGCGGACGTCGGTGCTGCCCGCCGCGGCGGATCGAACGGAGACAGCACTGAAGTAGGAAGAAGATAAATCACTCGCGTGATGAGTGTGGCCGGCGAACGTCGAGCGTGCTGTGACGGCTGCGGCCGCCAGGTCGCGCTGGAACGATTGACGGCGGTGACGATGCCGAACGGGGATCGAGTCGCCTGCTGTCCGTCGTGTGAACCCCACGCTCGTAACGCTGCCAGAACGCCCGACACGCCGGACAGCCGACGCGGGACGTGCGACGGCTGTGCGGGAACGTTCCGACGCCGGGACCTCGAGGAACTCGTCCTGGACGACGGCACCGTCGTGACCTGCTGTCCGTCGTGTACGGACGAGGTTCCCGGCGAAGCGGACGGGGACGAGACGGAATCGGCGGACGAACCCGACAGGGCCCTGAACCGGTGTAGCCAGTGTGCCGAGTGGGTCGCCGAGGAACTGTTTCTCGCCACGACGATCGACGACCGGACCGAGCGACTCTGCTCGTCGTGCAAGGTAGAGGCCGAGGACCGCGGCGTGCTCAAACGCGTCGCGATGCGGCGCGAACGAGCCCGAGAGATCCTCAGCGTCGAATCGGGAGCCGACGCCGATCGGCTTCGTACGGCGTTCCACGAGCAGGTCAAGCGCGCCCATCCCGACCGGGAGAGCGGGAGCAAATCCGCGTTCAAGCTGGTCACGGACGCCTACGACAGGCTTCGGGAGAGCGATCACTGAACGGCGTTTTCGCGGCGGACGTACCCGATCGTCGCCGGATCGAAGGCGTACGTCGCCCCGCAGTCCGCACACGAGGTGGAGAGCAGTTTGCCGTGCTCGTGAAGCTTCCAGAGCTTCGACTGGTCCGCCTCGAGTTCGAGGACGACGGGGTGCGTACACCGGACGCTCGTGCACGTAAACTGGACGTACCAGTTCGGAACCGAGAGCGCGCCCAGCGGCGCGAGTTCCCGCCGGAGCCGACAGAGGAGTTCGAAGATCGTCCGCGAGAGATCGTCTCGATCGATCGCCACGCCCTCGATATCGGTGAGAAATCCGCCCCGGAGATCGGCGTCGGCGTACAGCGGTAGGACGGGGATTCCCTTCGCCAGCGCGTACCCGATCTCCTGGTTGACCCACCGGCTGTCGGCCGACCGCTCCGTCAACACCGCGACGACGACGTTGCTGTTCGCGATCCGCCCCTCGAGTCGCTTGCGCGAGCGTCCGGATTCGACCTCTTCGAGCGCGACGTGGACGCCGACGGGGAAGTTCCTGACCGTCGAGAACAGGTTCTGGACCAGGTCGAGATCGGCGGATGCGTGCGAGACGTAGAGCTGTTCTCCGGTCATAGCGGAATCTACGAAAAGTATGACCCCAGATACGTATCAACGTTCGTGTTTATTTCGGTCGGAATCTACGCGTCGTCCGACACGTCGCCGATCGTCTCGAGAACCCGCTGGGAGAACTCGATCTCCGAGAGTTCCGTTCCGAGCCCCGCGAACCACTCCGCCTCGACGTGCCAGCGACCGCGCAGTGCGCCGTCGGTCGTCCGCGAGGTCACCTCGAGGCGACCGGGTGTCCACTCTCGCTCCTCGGCGATCGACAGGAGCGTCCGAACGACGGCGCTCACCTCGTCGCTCGTCACGGCCGACGACTCGGAGACGGTTTCGTACGTGAGAGTCAGCCCCGTGCCGTCTCGAGGCAGATCGTCAGCGTCCGAATCGTCGTCGAGCCACGCGACGTCCGTCACGTAGATTCCGTTGCTCATGAGGCGGTTCTCGAGTGCGACGCCGACCGGTGGCTCCGATGTCATACCGCCGCATTGGTTCGGCGTCGAAAAAAGTGATCGGTCGCGCCGGCTCAGAGCGGTTCCACGAGGTCCTCGAGGGCGGCCGTCGGATCGTCGGCCTTCGCGACGCCGCTCGCGAGCAACACGCCCTCCGCGCCGAGGTCGGCCGCGGCGACGACGTCGTCGCCGGTACTGATTCCGGCACCGCACAGCACCGAGACGTCGGAATCGACGCTCGCGGCGGCGTCGACGGCGTCCTCGACGACGTCGGGGTCGGCCTGGCTGACCGGCGTCCCGGTTCCGATGAGTTCCGGCGGTTCGACGGCGACGGCGTCGGAGCCGAGCGCCGCCGCGGCGCCGATCTGGGCCGGATTGTTGGCACAGACAACCGTCTCGAGGCCCGCACGGTCGGCCGCACGAACCGAGCCGTCGACGTCGGCCAACTTCAGCCGCCGTTCGGAGTGGTTGATCAGCGTTCCGACCGCACCCGCGTCAGCGACCGACTCGGCGAGCGTGTGGCCGGTGTTACTGCCGTGCTCGATCGGATCGACGTGCTGGGCCCACGTCTCGACGCCCGTCTCGGCGACGCGCTCGAGGTGAGCGGCCTGCGGCGCGACGGCCAGACGCGCGTCTGTGCGTTCGTCGACGTCACGGACGGCTTCCGCGACGTCGATCGGATCACACGGGTACGTCTTCAGGTTGACGAGAACGAACATAGGAGAGACGCCCGCCGCAGGAAAGAAATAGCTTGCGAGTCACGTCAGTTGGCCGCACCGACGCCGAGTCCGCCTCAGTCCTTTCGCTTGACGACGTCGCCGAGCGTGTAACTCCCCGACGAGGAGCCGCCGGACCACTCCGAGTCGTCGGCGGAGGCGCCCTCGGCGCTCAGGTCGATCTCGAGGAAGCTCTCGAGTTTCGACTGCACCTGGTCGCTCGGAAGCGTATCGCTACGTTCGATCTTTCGGATGAGGCTCGCCTTCTCGTTGAGTTCGTTCGCGAGATCGGACTGGCTGAGCCCCTTCTGCTCGCGAGCGTTCCGGACGCGCTCGTCGTAATCGGTCGCGAGTTCGTCCATGTCGTCGAACATGTCCTGTCGGCGCGAGCCACCGGAACTCGAGGAGCTCGAACCACCGCTCGTCGACGTTCCGCCGGAGCTCGAACTCGAGGACGAACTCGAGCCGGTCGAGTACTTCGTCGACGTGCTCGAACTCGAGGAGGACTGCTTGACTTCGGTACCGAAATCGGTACAGTTCGAACACACGTCCAGCTTCGCACCCTCGACCTTGATCGTCTTCGGAGACGACGTCTCGGTGCCACACATCTCGCATTGAACCATGGAGGAATCTATATCGCGGCGAGTGATAAACCATGCGGCGCAGTCCCAGAGCGCGGACCGCGATCAGTCGAGTGCCACCCAGGCGTAGTAGAACCGCTGGAGTGCGGTCAGGTGGCCGACGACTGCAAGAAAGACCAGCAGCCAGCCGATCAGCGTGAGCCCGCCGTACTCGCCCGAGAGCGGATAGGCGAGGAAGCCGACGAGGCCGATGATCGCCAGCCGGTCGGCGCGGCCGACGAGTCCGCCGTAGACCCGGTCGAGACCGACGGCCTGGGCCTGCGTTCCCAGATAGGAGGTCATCACGACGCCCGTCACCGCGAGGAAGCCGAGGAAGTAGTCCCCGACGCCGGCGGCAAGCCCGCCGATGATGACGATGTCGGCGTAGCGGTCGATGACGTGGTCGAGGAGGTCCCCGCCCGCTGAGGCGGTCTGTTGCTCGCGTGCGAGCGCGCCGTCGATGATGTCCAGCCAGCCGTTCAGAAAGACCAGCGTCGCGGCGGCGACGAACCAGATCGGATCCGCCCGGCCGCCGAGCAGGAACGCGAGTGCGGCCAGCACCGCCGTCCCGAACGCCAGCAGGCTGACGCCGTCGGGGGTCATTCCGACGCGGTCGAACCCCCTGACGAACGGATCCAGAAAGCGCGAGACGTACGGACGAAGCTTGTCGAGCGTCATCCGAGATACCCCACGAAGTCGACCTCGCCGGCGGTCGGTTCTCGCTCGTCCGCGACGACCGCGTCGAGTTCGGTCGCGACTTCCTCGGGGGCCAGCTCGGTCGTATCGATCTCGTACACCGACTCGAGTCCGTGTTCCTCGACCGCCTCGGCGAGAATGACGTCGAGCGCCTCGCTCTCCGCGTTCTCGCTCGCCTTGGCGTCCGTCTCGCCGCGCTCGAGCAAGCGCTCCTCGAGCGTTTCGGGGTGACAGCGCAGGACGGCGACGCGGTCGACCGCGAAGTGGTGGGCGAGGTGAGATTCGATCACCGCCTCTCCGGAGCCGTCGAGCCAGGCCGCCAGCCCGTCGAGATCCGCGATCTTACTCTCGCGGTCGGGGTCGACCTCGGTGTAGAGCCCCTCCGCCTCGAGAACCTCGTTGAGGTGGATCACCTCGAGCGCGTCATCGCGGTCCTCGAGCCGGGACTCGAGTAGTTTCGTCGCGGTGGTCTTTCCCGTCCCCGGGGTCCCGGTGACGGCGACCCTCACGCCTCGGACACCTCCCTGCTCTCGGGAGCGACGTCCTCGAGGACGGCGTTGATCGTCTCGACGGCGCGGTCGGTCTCCGCCTCGGTGCCGCAGGTGACGCGGATACAGCCCGGAAGCCCGAAACTCGAGCAATCCCGGACGATGACGCCGCGCTCCCGGGTCTCCTCGGCGACGGCCGTCGCGTCGCCGACGGCGACGAGCACGAAGTTGCCCTCGCTCGGCCAGACGTGCGCGTCGATCCGTTCGCGCATGTACTCGCGAGACTCGCGCGCCGTCTCGAGGGTCCGGTCGACGTGCTCGTCGTCGTCGATGGCGGCGAGACCCGCCCGGCAGGCGAGTTCGCTCGCGGCGAACGGCGTGTTGACGCGGGCGTAGGCGTCGGCCCACTCGTCCGGAACGATCGCGTAGCCGAGACGCAGTCCCGCGAGCCCGTAGGCCTTCGAGAACGTGCGCAGAACGGCGACGTCGTCGCGAGCCTCGAAGCCGTCGCGGCCCTCGAGCAGCGCGACGGCGCTGTCGACGTCGGCGAACTCGCCGTACGCTTCGTCGACGACCACGAGCGTGTCGTCGCCGGTCTCCTCGGCGATCCGCTCGACGTCCGCGAGGTCGACGGTCGAACCCGTCGGGTTGTGCGGACTGGTCAGGTAGACGATCCGGTCGTCGTCGTACGCCGAGAGCACCTTCCCTGGGGACTGTGCGAACTCCTCGTCCCGCTCGAGGGTGTACTCGCGAACCTCGCCGTGGTGGAAGCGAGCGCTCATCCCGTAGTAGGCGAATCCGGGTGCGGGAACGAGCACGTCGTCGTCGGGCTCGAGCGTGGCCCGAGAGAGGTAGTCGATCGCCCCGTCGCCGCCGTTGGCGAGCCAGACCTGGGCGTCGTCGACGTTCCAGCGGTCCGCGATCGCAGCGGTGAGGTCGGTGTGGGCGGACTTGGGGTAGGAACTCACGCTCGAGGCCGCCTCGCGGATGGCCACGGTGGCCGCCGGCGAGGGCCCGTGCGGGTTCTCGTTCGAGGCGAGTTTGATGAACTCCGAGGGATCGCGCCCGAGTTCGCGGGCGACCTCCTCGATGCCTCGACCCGCCTCGTAGGCGACGTGATCGGACAGGTCGCGCGGTTGCATACGCCAATCCTGTTCCCGATGGCTCTTAAGAGTGCTTACATGGCGTCAGTCGCTCGTCCTCGATCATCCGGCCTGCTGTGGCGCACGCTGAATCGCGGCGAGCGACAGCGAGACGCGACTCGAAGCCGTGCGAGGGATGAACGAGGGAACCGAGTGACCGAGCGAATCGGTTGGGGAGGGCGTGGCGATCCCCCGTTGCCGGGATAGAGCCGTTCTTGCCGGATTTCGGTCGCCGTATTACGTGCAAAGTGCGAACCTACCGTGATTATTTCCATCAGCTAATAGAGATCTTGATAGAGTCGTGCTGAATACATAGCGCGAACGTGGCATGGACTGAGCGCTGATCTGCGAGGGAAGTGGTCGGTCAGTACAGGCAAACGATAGAACGCTGCAGATTGAAACCTATCCAACCTCTATCAAGAACGACGTGCTGGAGACAGAGCGAAATCCAGCACGGCGACGAGTACAGACGGAGACAACGTGGACTGGTAGATCAGCAACGAGAAGGATTCTGCTTCCTCTAATACCTACTAAGAAAGTGGAAGACGCGCCTTGGCTCATTTTTTCGAGAGTGCTATCCCGTGCCCAACGATTGCGTAGGGGTAATCTATTGGGAAACCAAAATGACCCCAATAATTGCGAACGCTATCCCAGCAAATCTCGTTATCGTAACTTCGTCTCCGAGGATAACCATACCGATGAGGGCCGCGACGACGAAGTACATCGCACCGAGAGTAGAGACGACTGTTGTCGACCCTCCGGAAAGGCCGATGTACATCGAAATCAGGCCTATTCCGGTGAACAATCCGGCCACGCCAGCGAGCAGTCCCCCTCTCGCAGTAATGGCAAGCGATGCGTCTGAAACGAGTATGTATCCGAGTGCAAGGGGTCCCGCAACAAGATAGGAGATCGCGGCGGCCGTCCTCGGGTCGATAGACTCCGACGCAGCGTTGCCCAAGACTACCCAAATTCCCCAAGTTACCATTGTAATCGAACCAAAGAACACAGCCGAATCTATCTCAGGGAAACCCATTATCGTGATTCAACGTAATGGTTGAATAGCGACGCCCGGAGACGCTCGAAGCGACTGGTATCGAACGGTGGGGTGACCCCGGCGGGGAGGTAGAATTTTGGTTCAGTGTCGCTGCCTCGGTCATCGGCATGGTATCTCTGCGCCATACATAATGCATACCGACCGTGCCCGCATTGGTCTCTCTCTTAATCGAATAATCCATTTATATCGGGTCTAGAAGATTTCATGCGTTCCTGACCGCTTTCGCAGGTTGCTCGGTGGATGCAGTGAGGACGACGAGGGCAAGCAAAAAGGATGATTATCGCCCAGAGAACTCCGCGAGAGATTTTCGATGCGCGTTCATCCTCGTTCTGAGTAGTGTACCACCAACTCCGCCGGACCGCTCTCTTATATCGTCCCCCAGCAGCCTCCGTTTCACTGACCCATAGAACAGCGCCCGGCTGCTGAACGCAGACTCTGTATGTAGCGTTTCGCTGACTCCGATTCGGAACGCACCGTCAATGCTTTATATCCTCTGTATGCAGCAAACCGGTTCTGATAGTTGCTAAGGGCTTCACCAGATATACATATTCATACATTAAAGACACCTACCCTATAGAACAGTGACCGATATTAAAGCAGTTGTCCGAATCGAGCACCCTGACATAGTGCTCACAAAGACAGTCACTCACGACCAGAGTTCGACAGTCAAATCGGTGTTAGAGGCAGGAACTGACCCTACATCGGGGAAATTCTTCTATCGCATACAGTCATCTGATTTCCGCCAGTTCGAAGACGGATTGCGGAATGATCACACCATTGGCGAGTTTGAACGAGTTATTGAAACCAGAGACGAGAAGGCGATCTATAGCTTCGAGTATACGGACGAATCGAAGATCATCTCACCGATTATTTCGACCGCGAACGGTGTCATACTCGATATGAAGAACGACGGAAACGGTTGGATTCTAACAGTATGGATGCCCGACCGGACGAATCTGGCCCCTCTATGGGACTATGCAGAACAGAACGACATTGATATCGAGTTACTGCGCGTGAACGAATACGCTAGTTTAGGGAATACGGACGCGGGATTGACCGATAGCCAACGAGAGGCACTCCTCGTCGCACTCGACACAGGGTATTTCGAAGACCCACGGAACGCAACTCTCAGCGAAGTCGCCGCTAATCTGGATATCTCTCAACCTGCAGCCAGTGGTCTCCTTCGGCGTGGGACCAAACGACTCATCGTTTCTTCCCTGATGGATGACAGTGAAAAGCCAGATTGATCAACGGCTACTCGGTGCAGTAGCGACGATATCACCCTGAGGGCACGATGTGTCTTCGTCAGCGTCCTGGGGTGAGTGTCGTAACCGAAACGCGCCCTGTATTCAGCACGCCGCGAAGAACATCTATCGAAGCTGTCAGAATCGTTGGCGGTCAATATGCACATGTAGTGAGCAGGTGGTTCACTGGTTTCGGCGTGAAACAAACGAAGTCGTCATGCTGTACTCATGCTCTCTATTCAGCACGCTGTTCTCGACAGCTACCGGTGAGATCGATTACTGCTCAGTTACCTACTCAACCTCTACGCAACGACCGTTTCAAGAACTATCGCGGTCAACGGATCGGATCTCAGTGCTGCCCGAAACGACAGTTAACAACGACCCTTACTTTCGAAGCCGCTCGAGTCGCTCGAGCGTGTCCGCATCCCCCGGCCGTTTATCCGAACGAACCCCCACGAACCGCGGGAACCGAAGCGCGTAGCCCGACGAGTACGTGGGCGAGCTCTGGATCTCCTCGTAGCCGACCTCGAAGACGACTTCTGGCTCGAGTTCGACCACCTGGCCCTGCTCGGCGGCGATGTGTGGTTCGAGTAGCTCCGTCAACTCGGCCAGTTTCTCGTCGGTGATCCCGGTCGCGACCTTGCCGACCGTCTCGAGGTCGTCCCCGTCGCGCACCGAGAGCTCGAACGTCCCCAGAAACGTCGCCCGGCGACCCTCGCCCCACTCGGCGCCCGTCACGACGCAGTCCAGCGTCTCGACGTCCGGTTTGCGCTTGCGCCAGTTCTTCCCCCGGCGCCCGGGCGAGTACGTCGAGTCGGGATCCTTGAGCATGATCCCCTCGTGGCCCGCCTCGAGCGCGTCGGCGTCGATAGCTTCGATCTCGTCGGGGTCGTCCGTGAGCCGGAGCAGGGAGAGTCCGTCGACGTCCTCGGGTGCCTGATCCGGATCGTCGGTCAGCGCGGCCTCGAGTCGGTCGTGACGCGCCGTCAGCGGCTCTTCGAGCAAGTCCTCGCCGTCGGCGTGAAGGCAGTCGAAGAAGACCGGCCGAACCGCGACCTTCTCGCGGGCCTTCGCGACGTCGTGTTTGCGCCGGAATCGCTTGAGCACCTCCTGGAACGGCAGCGGTGCGCCGTCGTCGTCGATCGCGACGACCTCGCCGTCGAGGATCGTCGGCTCCTCGAGGTGGTCGGCGGCGAACTCGACGGCCTCGGGGAGGGCGTCCGTAACCTCCTCCATGTTTCTCGAGAAGATCCGGGTCTCGCCCGCCGCGTCGTCCGCACCGTCGGCGTCCGCACCATCCGGCTCGTAGTGCAACTGGATTCGAGCCCCGTCGTACTTCCACTCCACCGCCGCCTCCTCCCACTCCTCGAGCGCGTCGGTGACCGTTCCGGCCTGGGCGAGCATCGCCTGGACGGGCCGACCGATCTCGAGGTCGATCGCGTCGAGTCCGTCCTGACCCTCCTCGCGAGCGACCCGGGCTACCTGTCCGTAGTCGTTCGACACCTGCAGCGCGCGTTCGACGCTGTCCCCGGGGACGTCGAACGCCTCGCTGATCGCGTCTCTGACCGTTCCTTCGCCGACGCCGATGCGCATCTCCGAGAGGACGAGGCGGGCGAGGTAGCGCGCCTCGTCGCTCGAGCACCGGTTGAAGAGACCGAAGAGGAGGTCCTCCTTGCGGTCCTGGCTCCCCGAGCCCTCGGCCGCCGCGAGGTCGGTCAGCGTCTCGTGGACCTCGGGAACGGTGAGGTCGCCGCCGTCGCCGGACCCCGAATCGCCGCCCGCGAACGCACCCAATCCCTGCTGGCCGCCGAACTCGTAGCTCGCCGCCACGTCGCCGATCTCGCCGACCTCGGCGAGTCGCTCCTCGACGTCGTCCGGGGAGACGTTGGTCCCCGCCGCACGGGCGATCGCCTCGTAGCAGGTGTTCGGTCCGATGTCCAGCGTCGTCGACTCCCACGCCGGAAAGACCCGTCCCTGAACGAACCGGGCGACGATCTCGAGGGTCTGCGGTTCCGCCGCCTCGAGCAGCGCCGTGACGTGGGCGACGATCTCGAGGTCGGCGGGTTCGGCTTCGATCGCGGCGGCACGGTCGGCGAACGTGGCGAACTCCATCGGCAGTGTGTATCCGCCGGGACGGGTAAAACCGTTCGGAGAGAGGGAACCGTCGCCCCGGCAATAGAGGGACGTGCTTTCAAGACAGTCGAGCGCGCACTCGGGAGTATGCCACCAGAAGAGGCGGAACTCGCAGCACGAGTCGCGGACGTGCTGTCGGTCGACGCCGAGGAATTCCGCGGGCGGGCCGAGGCTGACGCCGAGGTGATCAAAGAGGCCGTCGAGGACGGCGTCTTCGACAATCCGCAGGCGATCGTCGGCTTCGAGTACGAGTTCTACGCCGTCAAGTCCGACGACTGCGCGCTCCGGCGCGTCCCGCGACGGCTGCTCGAACTCATCGGTTTCGAGAAGGAGCTCGGGCTTCACAACGCCGAGATGACGACCAGCCCGCAACCGCTGAGCACGTACGGGCTGGTCGCCCAGGAGGCCGAGATCAAGGCGCGTCTGCAGACCGCGCTGCGGGTCACCCGGTCCGAGCACATGCGCCTGGTCAGCGACGGCCTCTGGACGATCCCGCCGGAGGGAGAGGACGCGGCCACCTACCTCACCGACAGCATCGAGCAGACGGTGACGGCCGCTGACGGGACCGAGCGAACGATTCGCGTCGCGACGAACATGAGCGACTCGGCGCGCTATCACGCGATGGCGAACACGAGCGGGGCGGACACCGCGGGGATGCGCGTCGACGCGCCCAACGTCTCCCTCCAGGCCGACACCGTCATGCCCGAGAGCCTGATCACCTCGATCCAGCCTCACTACCAGGTGGCCCACGCACCCGACCTCCCGATCTACTTCAACTACGCGCTGCGCATCGCCGGACCGCTGCTCGCACTCGGCGTCAACTCTCCGTTCTTCCCGCCGGACCTCTACGACGAGGACGCCGCGGCCGAGGAGATCCTCGAGGACGCCTGGATGGAACACCGGATCAGCGTCTTCGAGACGGCGCTCAACGATCCTGCCACCGGCGAGGGGAAGGTCCGATTCCCGCGCGACCTGTCGTCCGTCGAGGAGGCGATCGACCGGATCGCGTCGGATGACACCATCGTCCCGATGCACATCAAACCCGGAGAGCGGTTCGACGACGGCTTCTCGCACTTCCGGCGCAAACACGGCACCTACTGGCGGTGGGTTCGGCCGGTATTCGGCGGCCCGACGCGCTCGGCAGCCAACGCACGCATCGAGTTGCGCCCGATCGCCGCCCAGCCGACCGTCCGGGACTCGATCGCGTTTCTCGCCGCGTTCGCCGGCCTCCTCGAGAGCCTGACCCGGCTCGAGCACCCGGTCGTCGAACTCGACTGGGAGGTCGCCCACGAGAACTTCTACGCCGCGATGCGCGAGGGGTTCGACGCCGAACTGACCTGGATCACCAACGACGGCAAGGAGACCACCGACCGCCTCGAACTCTACGAGGACCTGCTCGCCCACGCCGAGGACGGTCTGACGAACCGCGGGCTGACCGAGGAGGAGGCCGCGAAGTACCTCTACCCGCTTCGTCGGCGCGTCCGCCAGAAGATGACGCCCGCTCGCTGGAAGCACGACCGAGTTCGCGCCGCGGTTGAGGACGGTGCTGTCCTCGCCGACGCGATCGAGTCGATGCAACAGAGCTACGTCGAGAACCAGTCCGAGACGCTGCTCGAGGGGAGTTTCGCTGACTGGGTCGTCGAACAGTAGCGGGTTTCCGAACGGGCAGACGGCGACCCGGTCGATTACCGCCTCGCGCCTCTCGTGGCGCTCTTTCTTCAGACGAGGTGTCGTCTGAAACGGCTGTTATGTGAAGAGTGCGAACGTATCGCACCCTTCTCTGGAGAGAACGATATTTAGGAGACTCAACACGGATCATATATTGCGCGGACACATTCTTCACCCAGATAGTCACACAATCTATAAATAGGTGATGAAAGTTACCAACTCGCATGGTTAACCGGTTCAGGGATTGGCTGGGGTGTCCCGCATGCAATGAACGAAATGACATTTCCAGGATGGCACACAGGACTGACATCGTGCTCGAATGCTACGAATGCGGGAAAATATCGGAGTACAAAATCGGACAGGATATTTCGATTCACGGGCTCGACATCGACGCTATCGCAGAGGTGGCTAAGGAATCCACGAACGATTGAACGACATTCCCCATTCAGACTGAATCGTCCTCGAGGCGTTTCCCTCTATTTTCCGTATCGATACTACTTGAACGCCCTCTCACGCGTATTCCCTGTCGGAACACGATCGCTGGAAACCTGTCGACGCCGAGCGGCTTCAACTGGACCCGTTTTGCCGGTTTCCACACCGCCGAGTGGCGGGTGGGCGTAGCCTCGTCCGTGCCACCGATAGATATCCCGCAGCCGGGTTTCGGAACGTCGGGCCACGAGGACGACGCCTGTACCGAGTCCGTTCGAACGGCGCTCGAGGCCGGCTACCGACACGTCGACACGGCCCAGATGTACGATAACGAGGAGGCCGTGGGTCGCGCGCTCGAGGAGACCGACGTCGACCGCGAGGACGTCTTTCTCGCGACGAAGGTCGAACCGTCGAATCTCGCGGCCGACGACGTGATCGAGACGACCGAGGAGAGCCTCGAACGCCTCGGCGTCGACGCCGTCGACCTGCTGTACGTCCACTGGCCGACCAGTGCGTACGACCCCGAGGAGACGCTTCCGGCGTTCGACGAGGTCCGCGACCGGGGCTGGACTCGCCACGTCGGCGTCAGCAACTTCACGACCGAGTTGCTCGAGGAGGCGACGGAGATCCTCGAGTCGCCGATCCTCGCGAACCAGGTCGAACTCCATCCCCGACTCCAGCAGGACGACCTCGTCTCCTTTTCGCGAGACCACGACGTTCAGACGGTCGCGTACTGTCCGATCGCGAAGGCCGAGGTGAACGAGATCGACGAACTGCAGGAGATCGCGAACGCCCACGACGCGACGCCGGTCCAGATCGCGCTGGCTTGGCACTACGGGCGCGACGGCGTCGTCCCGATCCCGAAGGGGAGCGACGAGCACATTCGGGAGAACTACGCGGCCCTCGAGATCGACCTGAGCGAGGACGAACGCGAGCGGATCGACGCGCTCGACCGCGGCGAACGACTGGTCGATCCCGACGAGGCGGCCTGGAACCGGTAGTCGGCGTTCGAGGCGACGGTCGTCGCGGGTGACCGTCGTCCCGACTGACACCGGTTGCAAGTCATTAAGGCCTCTCAATCGAGAGTGTCGCGTATGGTCACGTTCCTCTCCGGAGGCACCGGGACGCCGAAGCTGTTGGACGGTGCCGACGCCGCGTTCTCGCCGGCGGAGACGACGGTCGTCGCCAACACCGGCGACGACATCGAGCTCGGGGGACTCATCGTGTCGCCGGACGTCGACACCGTGCTCTTCCAGGGTGGCGACGTCCTCGACCGCGAAACCTGGTGGGGGATCGAGGGTGACACCCACCGGACGAACGCGGAGTTGATGGATCTCGCCGACGCCGCGGGTCTGCCCGACGGGCCGCAGTACCTCGAGGAGTCGAAACAGACCGCGGGCCGAGAGATCGCCGACTGGCGCCGTTTTTCGGGCGTCGCGGAGTTCATGACGATCGGCGACCGCGACCGGGCCGTCCACATCACCCGGACGAGCCTCCTCGATCGGGGCCACTCGCTGAGCGAGGCGACTCGAAAACTCGCCGAGGCGTTCGGGTTGACGATCGATCTGCTCCCGATGAGCGACGATCCGGTGGCCAGTGTCGTCCACACCGACCGGGGAACGATGCACTTTCAGGAGTACTGGGTCGCGAATCGAGGCGAGCCGACCGTCGAGGACGTCGAGTTCCGCGGCGCCGAAGAGGCCGACCCCGCGCTGGGCGTGCTCGAGGCGCTTTCAGAGACGGTCGTGCTCGGGCCGTCGAACCCCGTCACCAGCATCGGGCCGATGCTCTCAGTGCCGGGGATCGCCGACGCGCTCGCGGAGACGACGGTCGTCGCCGTCTCGCCGTTTCTCGGGAACGAGGCGTTCTCGGGACCCGCCGCGGAGCTGATGGCCGCCGTCGGCTACGAGCCGAGCACCGGGGGGCTGGCCGAGGCGTACCCCTTCGCAGACGCGTTCGTGATCGACGAGAGCGACGACACGACCTTCGAGCGACCGACGGTCCGAACCGACATTAGAATCGACGATTCGGCCGACGCCGAACGCGTAATCGGCGCGGTCGAAGAGGCGATCGGCCTCGTGAGCTAACGTGTTCGAGCCACCGCTCGCGCTGGCGAGTCTCAGCGGCGAGGCAGACGCCAACTGGGCGCGTGCCGGCGCCGAATACGCCGGTGCCGCCTTCCTCGGCGGGATCGCGCTCGACGAGGACTCGAGAGCGGCGGCCCGCGAGATGGTCGGCGACCGCGACCGCAACGAGTTCCTCCCCGAGGATCCCGTCCGATTCGTCGACCGCCAGCTCGCCGCGCTCGAGGACGTGCCGATCCAGCCGGCGTTCAACGTCCGGAGTGCGACCCCGGAGCCGGTCGTCGACGCCGCTCGCGTCTGCCGCGACCGGGACGCGCTCCTCGAGATCAACGCCCACTGCCGGCAGGACGAACTGTGCGCGGTCGGCTGCGGCGAGACGCTGCTTCGGGACGGCGACCGACTCGCCGAATACGTCGAGCGCGCCGCCGGGACCGGCGCCACCGTCGGCGTCAAGGTTCGCGCGGAGGTTCTCGGCGTCGACCTTCCCGCGCTCGCTCGAGCCCTCGAGACGGCGGGTGCGTCGTTCGTCCACGTCGACGCGATGGACACCGAGTCGGTGATCGACGGAATCAGCGACGCGACGGCGGACCTGTTCGTCATCGCCAACAACGGCGTGCGCGACGACGAGACGGTCCGCGAGTACGTCGAGTACGGCGCCGACGCGGTCAGCGTCGGACGGCCCAGTGACGATCCGGTCGTGCTCGATCGCGTTCGAGCGTCCGTCGATCGGCACCTTCGATCCGATCTCGAGACAGCATCTCGATAACCTCGCTGTAGCGCACTCGAGAGAAATATTTTAGTCGAGGATGAGACCGTCGAGTCCGGAGCCTCGGTGCTATCGAGGACAGGAGTTAGTGCCGGACGGTGCCGGCGTTTCGATACCCGGCTCGAGAGTAAAGGAGAACGTCGATCCCTCGCCGGGTTCGGAGTCGACCCAGATCTCGCCGCCGTGGCGCTCGACGATCCGTTGACAGAGCGCGAGGCCGATGCCCGTTCCCTCGTGTTCCTCGTGGCTGTGGAGCCGATCGAAAATCTCGAAGATACGCTGCTGATGCTCGGGGTCGATGCCGATTCCGTGGTCGCGGACCGAAATCTTCCACTCGTCGCCGATCCGGTCGGCGGAGACGTGGATCCGGGGCGGCTCGTCACCGCTGTACTCGATCGCGTTGCTCAGGAGGTTCTGAAACAGCTGGCGCAACTGGCTCGAGTCGCCCTCGACGCGAGGAAGGTCGTCGGCCGTGATCTCGGCGTTGCGTTCCCCGATTCGCACCTGCAGATCGGTTAACGCATCCTCGATCACCGCATCGAGGTCGACCGATTCGAACGGATCGCCGCGCGTTTTGACTCGCGAGTACTGCAGCAGGTCGTCGACCATCACCTGCATCCGCTCGGCGCCGTCGACCGCATACTCGACGAACTCCTCGGCCTCGTCGTCGATCTCGTCGCCGAGACGATCCTCCAGCAGTTGCAAATAACTCGAGATCATCCGTAGCGGCTCCTGGAGGTCGTGAGAGGCAGTGGAGGCGAACTGGTCCAGCCGCTCGTTCGACGCCTCCAGTTTCCGAACCGTCGCCTCGAGTTCCGCCTGCGTCCGGGTCAACTCGCCGTTTCGCCGCTCGAGTTTCGCTCGTATTCGTTCCAGCTCCTCGTTCCGGCGTTCGACCTCCTGCTCCCGGGAGATAGCCCGGGCTTCGTGGATACCGATGCCGAGGCCGGCGATCGAACCGATCGCCAGCGTGATCGCTCTCGTCCCGAACGTGAATTCGGTCGGAATACCCGGATGAATCGCACGAAGGACGAGGAAGACGAGCATCACTCCGACGCCGCCGAGACTCCAGGCGGCGATCCGCGGATAGAGCTCCGGATCGAGTTCGGTACTCGAGAGCCAGTTTCCGACGTACAGAAACAGCACGCCCGTGAACCCGAGCAGCAGAAAGTCGATCACCGCTTCCAGCGTCGATCCGTGACTGATCACCTTGAGAGTCGATTGCCCTGCCGCGATCACGATGAGCAGAACGCCCAGGCCGGAGATGTAACGCGATCGGTGCGGCATCTTCGCTCCTATACGGTGCAGTCGTATATGAGCGGTGCGGTCACGCCGGTCGTCGAGTTCGAGCGACGGCGCTCGCGAGCAGATCGCAGGCCAACCGGAGTACTCGAGACGGCGTTCGAACCGTTCCGGAACGTCGTCGTCACGACGGAGCCAAGTATTCTCGCGCGACAGGAGTACGCACGGAACTCACATGACTAATCCCGCTCAGAACGCCCAACTCGCGCTCTTGCTCGAGGTCGCCGGTACTCCCAAGCCGGGCAACGTCGACCGCCACCGCGACCTCGACGATCTGCGTTTCGAACACTTCCTCGCTGGCGCCGTCGGCGCTCGCGACGGCCTCGAGATAGCGGCGAGCGGCGCAGCGGTCGGTCCGTCGTTCGAACGTGCGGTCGAAGGGATGGCCGTCCAGGAGGGCGGAAACACCCAGTTCGGCGCGCTCCTGTTGCTCGCGCCGCTCGTCCGGGCCGCCCGCGACGACCTCTCACAGCCCGTCGTCGAGTCCGTTCTGGAGGGAACGACCGTCGCCGACGCGGCCGCGTTCTACCGGGCGTTCGAGCACGTCGACGTCTTCGTCTCCGATCCGCCCGAGGCGATGGAACCGCTCGACGTTCGCCGCGGAACCGACGCGATTCCGGCCCTCGAAGAGCGCGGGCTCACGCTGCTCGACGTGATGGATCGCAGCGTTCCCGGCGACGACGTCGCCCTGGAGTGGGTCCGCGGCTTCGATCGCTCCTTTACGGCCGCCGAACGGCTCGCCGCGGAGAAGGGGCCGATCCTCGAGCGGACCGCGGCGGTCTTTCTCTCCCTGCTCGCGGAGCGTCCCGACACCCTCGTGGCGAAACGCAGCGGCGAGGCCGTCGCGGCGGAGGTGACCGAGCGCGCCGCCGAACTGTCCGAGCGCGACGCGGTCGAAACGGACCGCGAGGCGGTCGAGGCGTTCGCCGACGAACTCGTCGATCGCGGCGTCAATCCGGGGACGACGGCGGACGTCACCGCGGCCGGACTGTTCATCGCCCTCGAGCACGAAACGATCACGCTATGAGCGACGATCCGAGGCCGGAGGGGGCGAACGCGAGCGCCGAGACGGTCGAGTGGCCCGTCTCGCTCGAGGGCGTCACCGAGTCCGTCGTGACGACGCTCGGTCCTAACGGCCGGTGGAACGCCGCGGCACTCGGACTGTGCGGCGACGATGACGATGACGATGACGACGGTGACCCGGGTCCCGTCACCGCGAAAACCTGGGGAAACACCCGGACCCGGCGGAACTTCCACCGTCAGGGCGGGGGGTACGTCCAGTTCACCGCCGACCCCGTCGACTTCGTCGACGCCGCGCTCTCGATCCGCGAACTCGAGGAGCCGGTACTCGAGTCGGCGAACGCCTGGGTTCGGGTGCGAGTCGAGCAGGTCGATTCGGGAATCGAGGGAGAAACGCGATGGGAGGAGTGGCAGCTTCATCCCCTCGAGGCGGCGACCGTCTCGGAGACCGTGCCGACGATCGACCGCGGCTTCGGCGCCGTGATCGAGGCGACCGTCGCCGCCTCGCGCCTCGGCGTGGAGGGGTACGACGACGGAGAACTGCGAGACCGCCTCGAGTACTGTGCGTCGGTCGTCGACCGCGCCGGGAGCCGACGGGAGCGAGACGCACTCGAGCGCGTGCGCGAGTACTCGGAGTGGTGACGGAGCGGAGACGCCGACCGCCGCGCGCCGCCGGAAATCCGCGATACTGGGCCCCGCCGCAGAACGAATGGCTTTAGGGCGCGCTCGAAGAACCACCCTGTATGGCAATCAAACCGGCCTACGTCAAGAAGACCGGGAACCTGCTGCTGGAGCGGTACCCGGACGCGTTCACGACCGACTTCGAACAGAACAAGGACAGCGTCGACAAGCTCACGAACGTCGAATCCAAGGGCGTTCGCAACCGGATCGCCGGCTACGTCACGCGGAAGAAAGGCGCCGAAACTGCAGCGTAACTCGATTCTCGGCTCGAACGAGGTAGTTCGAGGGCACTCGCCGAATTCGAAACCCGAGAGCCGTCAGTAACCGCGGGTCGAACGCGAAAGTCGGAGAGCTGCCAGAACGGCCGTTCGGCGTGCCGAGTGATCCAGCTAGTGTTCGTCGTCGAAGCCGGGTTCCATGTAGACCGCGGCGACGAACGCCACGATAGCGATGAACAGACCGAACAGGAGACCGACCATTCCCGTGAGAATCGAGAGCTCCGTTCCGACGACGGGAAGGGCCATATCCTGGTACCCCATCACCATGAAGCCGATTCCGATCAGGAGCGCGAGCGCCGAGAGGACCGTCGCGCCGGTGCTGAACGTCGTATCGAACAGGCCCAGATCGCCGGTGTTCGCGGTCGAACCCGTCATCGGGACCACCCCGAATCGCTGGCGGTGACGACGCGTCGCTGATCGGTTGTCTCGGCGTCCGCTGCCGACGCGAACCGGACCGGATCGGTACTCGAAACGCGTGGATTCTGGTAGTGCATCGGTCGATACCTCCCACTCCGTTTTCTTAATTTCTTCTATGCGGTCGTCTGCCGACGGTCACCACCGCGGACGGTTCACTCGGCTGTAACGAACCCGCAGCAGTCGCGGAAATCCAAACCGTTTTGCGGTCACAACTCCGAGGACGGGAAAATGGCAGTACGAGTAGGCGTACTCGGCGCAACCGGAGCCGTCGGGCAACGACTGATTCAGCTTCTCGACCCGCATCCGGAGTTCGAAATCGCCGCGCTGACCGCGAGCGAATCGAGCGCCGGCAAGACGTACCGACAGGCCGCAAAGTGGCGCGTCGACAGTCCCATTCCCGAGGACGTCGCGGAAACCACCGTCTCGGCGACCGAGCCGGACGCGGTGCCCGACGACGTCGACCTGCTGTTCTCCTCGCTCCCCTCGAGCGTCGGCGCGGAGGTCGAACCCGCGTTCTGTGAGGCGGGCTACGTCATGTCCTCGAACTCCTCGAACGCGCGGATGGACGACGACGTGCCCCTCGTCATCCCGGAGGTCAACGCCGAACACCTCGACCTCCTCGAGGTCCAGCGCGACGAGCGCGGCTGGGACGGCGCGATGGTCAAGAACCCCAACTGTTCGACGATCACCTTCGTTCCCACACTCGCCGCGCTCGCGGAGTTCGGCCTCGAGAAGGTTCACGTCGCGACCCTCCAGGCCGTCTCCGGCGCCGGCTACGACGGCGTCAGTTCGATGGAGATCATCGACAACGCCATCCCCTACATCGGCAGCGAGGAGGACAAACTCGAGACCGAGTCCCGAAAACTGCTCGGCGAGTTCGACGGCGCCGCGCTCAGTCACAACGGCGTCGAGGTCGCCGCCTCCTGTAACCGGATTCCGACGATCGACGGCCACCTCGAGAACGTCTGGGTCGAGACCGAAGACGAACCGAGCCCCGACGAGGCCGCCACAGCGATGCGGGAGTACCCCTCGCTCGACCTGCGCTCCTCGCCCGAACCGCTCATCCGCGTCTTCGAGGAGCCGGATCGACCGCAGCCCCGCCTCGACCGCACGCTCGGCGACGGGATGGCCATCGCCGCGGGCGGCCTGCGCGAGTCTTCCTTCGGCCTGCAGTACAACTGCCTCGCCCACAACACGATCCGCGGTGCCGCCGGCGCGAGCGTCCTGAACGGCGAACTGCTGCTCGAGAACGGCTACCTCTAGGCCGCGTTCGAGTTCCTCACCCCG
This sequence comes from Natronococcus sp. CG52, assembly GCF_023913515.1. NCBI lineage: Archaea > Methanobacteriati > Methanobacteriota > Halobacteria > Halobacteriales > Natrialbaceae > Natronococcus > Natronococcus zhouii. The sequence continues at coordinate 1,615,355 of NZ_CP099391.1, read as the reverse complement.
TTTTCGTCCCCGGTCGTTACGTCCGGGTGATCGTCCTCGAGTCGGAACGCCGCTGTTCGCGCTCGATCGGGGTGCTTCCTGACGAACTCGTCGTTACTCCCTTCACAGTTTGGCGGGGTGCACAAATGCCTCTGGCCGCTATCACAGGCAATGCTACCAGTCATGTCCGATCCGGAGTCCCTGACGTCCGTGACCGAGTCTCCGGACGGGGCGAGTTCGGCGTTCGACCTGCTCGCCGACCGCCGCCGCCGGGCCGTCCTTCGATATCTCGAGATGGCCGACTCGCCCGTGCCGGTGGACGACCTCGCCGACCACGTCGCGCTCGAGGAACAACCCGGCGAGAGCGGACCGGTCGCCGACCTGGGTGACGCGCTTCTCGGAACGCGACGCCGTATTCGTATCTCCCTGCGCCACGTTCACGTCCCGAAACTCGAAGCGGCCGACGCCGTCGAGTTCGACCTCGAGACGAACACCGTTTCCCTTCGCGAAGCCGGAACGGAGCTTCTGGTCCGACTCGACTCGGTCGACGAGCGCGACGACTACCGGTAACCGTCCGAACTGCTGTCGGCGTTCGGTCGGCGCGGTTCAGGACTCCTTCCGCGGCAGAGCAACGACCGGTACGGCCGCCCCCTTGACCAGCCGTCTCGCCACGTTACCGGTCAGCAACTCGGCGAGCCGGTTCCCCTCGCGAGCGTTGAACACGACGGCGTCGGCGCGTTCCTCCCGTGCGGCCTCGAAGATGCGTTCGACGATGTCGGTTCCGTAGATCGTCTTCGTCTCGAGCGTGCCGGGCGCGTCGTCGAGCGTCGTTCTGACCCGCCTGAAGATGTCGTCTGCGTGCTCCTCGCGCTGTTCCACCGACGCCTTGTCGATCCCGCCGCCCGACTTCTCGATGACGTTGACGACGATCACCGTGCTGCTCGTCTCGAGATGGGGTTCGAGCGCCGCGGCGGTCCGCTCGCCGTCGTCCGGATCGGCCACGGGAACGATCACCGTCCCGTCTAACGCGAGCGTCATCGTTCCACCTTCGGAACCGAACGGCCAGTGGTGAGTCGGTACGGGTGCGTCGACCGAGCGGTCGCTCGCGGTTCCATAGTCGGAGTGTCGTTCTCCCCGGCCAAAAAGATACACGCGGAAGCGGCGAGGGAAGCGGTGGGTCGACTACGCTCGAGCGGGTCAGAGACCGATCTGGTTCTCGAGGTCGGCGTCCGATCCTTCCCCGTCGAACCGGCGGACGTTCTCGGCGACGATGTCGGCCAGCCGTTCGTAGTACTCGGGCGTGTGACCGGCGTTGTGCGGCGTGATGTGGACGTTTCCGAGGTTCCACAGCGGGTGCTCCTCGGGAAGCGGTTCGGGATCGGTGACGTCGAGGGCGGCGCCGCGGATCCAGTTCGACCGCAGCGCGTCGACGAGCGCGTCGGTGTCGATCACCGGTCCGCGGGCGATGTTGACGATCACGGCCTCGGGATCGATCGTGATCATGGCGTCCTCGTCGACCAGCCCGCGCGTGACGTCCGTGAGCGGGCACGCGAGGACGAGGTAGTCCGTCCGGGCGAGCGCGTCGTGAAACGGTTCCTCCTCGAATCCGACGACCTCGTCCGTCGGACCGCCCTTCTCGGGCGAGTAGCGGACGCCGATCGTGTCGACGCCGAACGGCTCGAGTCGGTCGCAGACCGCCCGCCCGATCGCACCGAGGCCGACGACCGTGACGGTCGATCCCTGGAGTTCGTGGGCCCGGTAGTGGCGCCACTCCCGTCGACACTGCCTGCGCTCGGCGACGTTGAACCGACGGGTGAAGTACAGGATCGAGCCCAGGACGTGTTCGCCGATGTTCGGCCCGTGGACGCCCGAGGCGTTCGTCACCGCGACGCCGCGCTCCTCGAGGCCCTCGAGCGGCAGGTGACCGGTGCCGGCGTACGCGCAGGCGAACACCTCCAGATTTGCGGCGGTCTCGAGCAACTCCTCGTCGAGGACCATCCCGGTGACGAAGCGGGCGTCCACGATCGCCTCGCGCTCTGCTGCGGGGGTGCGGGCGAGTTCGACGGTTCGGTCGGGGAGTCGCTCCCGGAGCGCCGCGGCGTACTGTTCGATCGGAATTCCGTGAGTTCCCTTTCGGAGGACGAGCAGGTCCGGATCGTCGGTTCCACCGGGTGACGGCGTCTCGTCGACAGCAGTCATATCAGAGGCGTCGACCGGTGTCGTGAAAAGCGTTCAGTTCACGGTCTCCGTCGCCGAGAACACGACGGTTTTTCGATACGAGTTTCAGGCAGTTTAATATGACCCGCTGAGACCCAACGGAGTATGGAACGCGTTGACGTCGCGATCGTCGGCGGTGGGCCCGCTGGCACCGCTGCTGCGGAGCGGGCCGCCGCCCACGGCGCCGAGACGGTCCTCTTCGAACAGGGTGTGCCACGGGAAGATCGGGCGGAACTCGGGCCCGACTCGACCGACGCCGCGGGCATGCTCGACTACTGGATCGACATCATGGGCTTCGACTATCGGGAAATTCCCGACGAGATCATCCTGCAGGAACTCGAGTCCACCGAGTTCATCGGCCCCGAGAGTCGGGTCGAACTGACGACCACCGGAATGGACGCCGAGTATCCGCACTTCGGCTACACGTTCCACCGCGCCCGCATGGACGACTGGCTCCACGAACGGGCGAGCGACGCGGGTGCCGACCTCCGGGTCGGGACGGGCGTGAAATCACTCGAGACCGACCTGCGGGCGCAGGGCGGACCGACCCACACGCTGACGCTCTCGAACGGCGACCGGATCGAGGCTCAGTACGTCGTCCTCGCAGACGGTCCACAGCGGCGGATCACGCTCGAGGCACTGGACCAGTTCACCGCCCCCGGTCGGAGCGTTTCAGAGTACCTCTCGCCACCGGAGGCGAACCACATCGCCTACCAGGAGTACCGGGAGTTCCCGCCGGAGCTGTTCGAGGAGGATCGCCTCAAGTTCTGGTGGGGGTACATGCCGGGCGAGACCGCCTATCCGTGGGTGTTCCCCAACGACGGGACGGTCGCCCGCGTCGGTCTGACGATGCCCATCGGCATGGATCTCGCGGACGTCTCGAACCCCGATTCCTACGCGCTTTTGGAACCGACCGACGAGCAGATCCCCTCGGGTTCGGAGTACATCAGGCGCCTCCTCGAGCAGGAGTACGGCGACGAGTACGATATCGAGACGGACATTCCGATCGTCGAGGACCGCGGGAAATCGAAGGGGACGGAGACGTATCCGATATCCTCGACGCGGCCGATCGAGTCGCCCGTCGGTGCGAACATCGCCGTCGCCGGCGGGGCGATGGGGACCACCTCGGCGTTCCACGAGGGCGGCTACCACGTTGCGGTTCGAACCGGCAAGATCGCCGGTCGCCTCGCCGCGACCGACTCGCTCGAGAGCTACAACGAGGTCTGGAAGCGCGCGATCGGCGACGAAATCCTGCGTAACGTCGCCTTCGCCGATATCGTCGCGGAGTACGGCCCCGACGACTGGGACCGAGCGTTCGATACCATCGACGGGATGCAGGGTACCGAGAAGAGCGGGGCAATTATCGAACGGGGGTACGCCGCCGGCATCTCCGCAACGAAGCTCCTCGCGGCATACAAGAAACGAAAGTTCTCGTACCGCGACGGCCGCTACGTCCAGCTCACCGAAGACGACTACTTCTACTGATCGGCGGTACTTTTTCGGAGTCGACGTCGTATCGGGGGTATGGGAACAGGGACCGGTCCCGACTCGTCCCGGGAGCTGCAAGCCGACAGCGCCGGATACGGGCCGCACAATCCGCCGCCGGAATCACACGGCGATCACGACGACCACGAACACGAGAGCAAGTGGCCGCTCGTCGCCGCACTCGGTGCCGGCGGGCTCTACAGCGGAGTCGCGATCGCCCTGCTCGGAGCCGCGGCCGGCGTCCTCCCTCCAGTCGTCGGCGTCGTTCTCGCCGTCCTCGGAACGATCGTCCTGCTGGCCGGCGTCGCCGGCTGGGTCGACCAGGCGTTTCTCGGGACGCGAGACGAGCACGGGAACTCCCGGCAGTCGTACGTCTCGACGACGCTGCTCTTTCTCGCGACGGACGTTTCGACGTTCGGTGCGCTGTTCATCTACTACTTCTTCGTGCGGATCGGTAGCTGGCCGCCCCAGGAGTTGCCGCCGCTGTTGACGTCGCTGGTCCTGGTCAACACGCTGATCCTGCTCGCGAGCAGCGTCACGTTCCACTACGCACACGAGGCGTTGCACGACGACAACCGACGGCGGTTTCTCGGACTGCTCGGGACGACACTCCTTCTCGGAGTCGTCTTCCTCGGCGGCCAGGTCATCGAGTATTACGAGTTCGTCGTCCACGAGGGATTCGCGCTCTCGACGGGGATCTTCGGGAGCGCCTTCTTCGGGCTGACCGGACTGCACGGTATTCACGTCGCGCTGGGCATCGGCGGCATCGGCGCGGTCTTCTGGCGCGCCCTCCGGGGTCACTACGGTCCCGACCGGGACGTCTCCGTCGCGACCGTCTCGCTGTACTGGCACTTCGTCGACGTCGTCTGGGTCCTCCTCGTGATCGTCCTCTACGTCGGCGGCGCGCTCTGATCGCGCCGCCGTCGAACTCCGCGTCTCGAATCGCCGTCAGGGAAGGTCGTCGGTATCGGGATCGGTCTCGAGGACGCGAAGCGTACCGTCGGGACAGTCACAGAGCGTCGGCTGTCCGAGCGGTTTGAGCGTGCCGTCGGACTGCCGCTTGACGATTCCGATCGCGCCACACTGTTCACATCTCGCCGCGGCTCGTTGTTTCTCGTCGTTGTCATCCACCGAATTCACCTCGGGAGGGAATCTCGTACGAGGTCCAGTAGAAAAAAGCCACAGTGCTCATTCACGGACCCCGTCTGAGAAGCGGACCGCTCACTGCGCGTCGGAGCCGGTCGATTCGAGACCCTCGACGCCGACGGAAACGAGGTGACGGTCCGTGTCCGTCGGGAATTCCAGTGCCTCCCCGAGTGCGAACGATCGCCCCGATCGAAGGGGCGTCCCGGTGAAGAGAAACGCTCGAAACGAGGGGGAGTGTTCGTATCGGATTACGTGCGTCCGAGAGGTCGACTCGAGGCTCGCCGGCTGCCAGGCCAGGTCGCGCTCGACGACCGCGAACCGGCTATCCGGCACGAACTGGTACGGAAGCATCACTCCGCGTTCGGCGATCGCCGTGCTCTCGTTGGAGCCGCCTTCACGAGGCACCTCGTTCGACGCGTGGCCGTCGCTCGCAGTCGCACCCGAGACACCGGAAACCGTTCCCGCCGTGAGCAGGCCGTACTTGGCGAACGTTCGTCGCGATACCGGTCGGAAGCTGTTTCGATCCATCGATTCTCACGCCCTGTTCGACCATCGAGGGTAGCATAGTCGTTTGCCATGCTGAGACGTCGATCTCGCGCTATCGGTGACTGTTCTCTCCCACTTACTCCTCCGCGCTCGATAACGGCTCCTTTCGAGTACTTTCAGCGGCGGCCGCAACTGTCGTTTATACCGTTGGCGATGGCCGGTGACGGTGGATGTTCTTTCACGAACCAGAGTTACAGTACGAGGTTACCGTCGAAGAACCGGATCCGCACTTCGCGAAGCTCCTCCAGCAAGCGATCGGCGGACAGGAAGGCGAGATGCGCGTCGCGCTCCAGTACATGTTCCAGGCCTGGGCGCTTCCCGAGGAGTACGAAGGGTATCGAAACCTACTGATGGAGACCGCAGTCGAGGAACTCGGCCACATCGAGATGCTCGCGACGGCGGTCACGAAGAACCTTCGGAGATCACCGAAGCAGATGCGCGAGGAAACCGAAGAGACCGCGGCCGCCGCCGCGGCGATGACCGGACAGAACCCGCGTCAGTTCCTCTCATCGGGCCTCTCGGCGATGCCCGTCGACAGTAACGGCGTGCCCTTCACCGGCGGATACGTCGCCGCCTCGGGAAACCTCGCGGGCGACCTCTACGCGAACGTGATGGCCGAAGCGACCGGCCGCACCCTCGCGACTCGGCTCTGGGAGTACACCGACGATCCCGGAATGAAGGACATGCTCTCGTATCTCATCGCCCGCGACACGATGCACCAGAACCAGTGGCTCGAGGCGCTCGAGTCCCTGGACGATCCGGTCCCGGTTCCGGCGAGCTTCCCGCAGGAGGAGGAGAACCAGGAGGTCAACTACGCGTTCGTGTCGACCCGCCGGGAGCCGCAGCCGGATCCGGAAGCGCCCTGGACCCAGGGGGACGCCCCGGACGGCAAGGGCGAGTTCTCCTACCTCGCCGAACAGCCGGGCGACGGCGACGGAATCCCGCCGGAGCCGGATCCGAGCACGTACAATACTCCGGAAGAGGAGTAACGGCGCTCCGACCCGTCGACTCCGCGAGTCGTCACCGCTGGATGCGTTCCTCGAATCCGGCCATCTTCCGGTAGATCGGCGGCGTCAACACGCCCGCCACTCCCAGAAGGATCCCGATGACACCGATCGGGAACAACAGCGGCTCGGTCTCGAGACAGGAGTTCAGGGACGCGATGCGGACGTAGTACCGGTCGTCGTCGACCTCGACGATGGCACCCTCGAGCAGGACGTCCTCGTTCGCCATCTCGCCTTCGACCGCGGCTTCCTCGAGCGGACTGTCGATGGCTTCCTCGAGCGCGCGCTGCTCGGCGTCCGAGAGTTCCTCGTACTCGAGATCCCCGACAGTCGTCGACGGCCGCTCGTCATCCTCGAGCGCGCGGATCTCGAGATCCGGATCGCCGCAGAGTCCGAGCGTGTCCTGCATGACGACGTAGCCGCCGAGGATCGCGAGCGGAATCCCCACGGCGATCAGGAGGACGCCGAGAAACGGCGCCACGTACGTGAGGAACAGCGACTCCTCGGATTCGGTCGGCTCGCCCTCGATTTCGATGTCGTCCTCGGCGGGGCCGTCTCGCTCGGGTGCGTCGTCCGGACTCATCCCTGGTCCTCCGGTGGCGACGGGTGTCGGCTACCGAGGTACTCGACTGTCCCGGCGAGCCCGAGTCCGTAGACCCAGTGGGAGAGCAACACGAACAGCAGATACGTGACCAGTTCGAGACCCGTCTGGCCGGTGAAGAACCCGATGGCGAACCCGGAGGCGATGACCGTCGAGTACCAGAGGCCGGTGACCAGCGAGAGCTCACCCGGCAGGTATTCGCCGAGCGCCAGGAACAGCAGCGGCCAGGTCGTCATCCCGCCGGCGAGGAAGACCACGTATCCGAACGTGGTGTTTGCGGGTAGCCCGACAAGCGTGGCCAGATCGGCGAACGACTCGAGGTCGAACACGCCGAGCAGTACGGCGACGGCCAGCACGCCGGTCATGAGCACCGTTCCGACGAAGCCACCGATCGCACCCGTGCCGGCGTCGTTGACGACGGTTCGGGCGACCGGAACGATCCGGCCGTAGAGCGACGGTGGCTCCTCCTCCTGGGCCGGCATGTAGGTTCGACGGACCTCCGCGGGTTCGCTCGGGGGGATCCCGCGCTCGCGCTCGAGTTTCTCCTCGAACCACTGCCACTCGCGGCTGAACTGGTTCGTCGACTTGAGATCCCACGGGTCGGCCGTCTCGACCGGTTCACCCTGGAAGTACGACCAGAGCACGTTGTATAACCACAGCATGACGCTGAGTCCGATGATGTACGAACCGACCGTTGCGACAATCTGCAGCGTCTGGAACTCGGCGGGGTAGGTCGCGTACCGGCGTGGGAGCTCGAGGAAGCCGATGATCATGAGCGTCCCGAACGTCAGGGCAACCCCGATGACCAGCAGAATCGACTGAAAGAGTGCCAGCCGGCGGTCGTACAGTCTGCCCGTGATGATCGGATACCAGTAGTAGCTCGCGGCGAACATCATGAGCGGGATAATACCCATGATGATGAGATGGAAGTGACCCACGACGTAGTAGGTGTCGTGGTAGATGATGTCGATGGGTATCACCGCGAGGAAGACGCCGGTGATGCCGCCGTAGATGAACGTGGCGATGCCGCCGACACAGAGCACGAGCGGGGCCGCGAGTTTGACGTTTCCGTTCCAGATCGTCGTGATCCAGTTGAAGATCTTGATCGCGCTCGGTACGGCGATCGCGATCGAGGTTGCCATAAAACTCGCTCGGATACGCGGATCGACCCCCGTCGTGAACATATGATGGGCCCAGACGCCAAAGGAGAGGACGCCGATCGCGATCGTCGAATAGACGATGAACTTGAAGCCGAACAGTTTGCGGCCGACGAATTTCGGTAAGATGAGACTCATCAGTCCCGTTGCAGGGAGGAAGACGATATACACCTCGGGGTGGCCCCAGAACCAGAAGAGATGCTGCCAGAGGATGGCACCGCCACCCTCGGTAGCGAAGAAGGTCGTTCCGAAGTTCCGGTCGAACAGCAACATGAGGAGGGCAGTCCCGAGCAGCGGGAACGCAAAGAGGGCGATACCGCTCGTAACGAGCATGTTCCACGAGAAGATGTCGAGGTTCGCCCAGCCGACTCCATCGGCGCGCTCGTAGACGACGGTCGTCACGAAGTTGATCGCGGCGATCGTCGTCGCGATGCCGCTCAGGTGGAGGCCAAGCAGGAGAAAGTTGATCTGCGGGTCCGGCGTCGTCGAAGAAAGCGGTGCGTACATGGTCCAGCCGATCGCTGGCTCGCGCAGCGCGAACAGAATGGAGAGCCACTCCTCGGGAACGACCAGCGCGAGCGATGTTCCCGTCACCTCGGCGATGATCCCGAGACGGGAGAGCAGGAGTGCAGGCGGCAGCATCCAGAAGCCGACGGCGTTCAGCCGGGGAAACGCCATGTCGTCGGCGCCGATCAGCAGCGGCAGGAAGTAGTTCCCGATACCAAAGAAGACCGGGGCGACGAAGAAGATGAGCATCGTCAGCCCGTGCATCGTGAACAGTTCGTTGTAAGTCTGCTCCGTCCAGATATCCGCAGCGGGAGTCAACAGGTGCGTCCGAATCATCATCGCGTCGACCCCGCCCCAGAGCGCTGCGACCGTGCCGAACGCGATGTAGAGCAAGCCGATCTCTCGGTGATTCGTCGTCGTCGTCCAGCGAATCGCGGCCGCTTTCGCTTCGCTCCAGGTGAGCCCGTGCTCACCGATGGCTGCGTAGCCGCCGTCGGGCGACGGATCGGCTCGTAGCTGGCGCGCAAAATAGATTGTCAGAAAACACCCAGTCAGGATAGCGACGAACAGCGATACCTGTATTACCGCTCGGCTCATCGCTTCACCTCTCGTCCGAGGGCGTTGCGGTGGTCGTCCCGCTCGCCGGCATACATAGCCGTCCACTCACCATCGGCCCCAATAAAAGTAAACATCGATCGCCCGCCGTCGTCAGGATGTCGGCTTCACACCTCAGATATCAGGTAACTCAAAATGGAATGTATTTCAAATAATCAATAACGGGATTATAACAACCTAGTCATCGAACCACCGGCAATGAACGGCCGCAGGTCGACGATATCCGCACTCGTCGTCGGAGTGATTGCGGGACTGCTCACGCTAACGGGAACGGCCGCGGCACAGTCGGAAAACCGAGAGCTCATCGACGGACTCAACTACCAGTTGCTCTACGTTGCACTCCCGCTCTCGCTGTTCGTTCTGATGATCCTCATATACGCGACCGTCAAGTTTCACGACAACGACGATCCACAGCCGACCGCGGAAGATCCCGCGCTCGAGATCACCTGGACCGCGGCGACCGCGATTATTCTGCTGTTCGTCGGCATCTCCGGTTACAGCGTGCTCGTCAGTCCGTACGTCTCACCGGCGCAACCGGCCGAGCTCGCCGGCGACGGCGCCAACGAAGAATACGCGTCGGTGGAGGACCTTCCCGAGACTGACGACGAAGAGTTGATCGTCCACGGCTACCAGTGGGGCTGGGAGGTCACCTATCCGGATGCCAACGTCACGACGCAAGACGAGATCGTGATACCCGCCGACGAAGACGTCACGATGTGGTTGACCGCCGAGGAAGTCATCCACTCGCTTTTCATCTCTGATCTCGGCGCCAAACAAGACGCGTTCCCCGGAGAGTACACGCGACTTCGGACCGTCGCGTACGAGACCGGCCAGTATGACGCAGCCTGTACCGAGTTCTGCGGAGCCGGCCACTCGCGGATGACTGCGGAGGTGACCGTCGTCGACCGTGAGAGCTACGACGAGTGGCTCGAGGAGAACGAAGGAGAGCAGGCGACGGCACCGGACGCTCCCTGAACGAAGACTTAAACCGCTCACCTCCCTAGTTCGACTGCGTGCCATTAGTCCCCGTCCGAGCAAACCCATTCGGGTGCGATGACAGTACGGCGAACCCAGGCACGTAACATACGAGATTCCAACCGGAATCGAATTCGACGGCTACTGCCGTCACACCCAGGGACGTGTCCCTGTCCCTCGCCCGGCACGAGGGTTAGCCAGCCGACGCGGCACGCCGCCACGGGATGACGCTGGACGTTAGTGTTCCGGGCGATATTTCTGCGCTCCGACGCCAGTCCGCGAGTTGCAACGCTCCCATAGCGTCGTCTCGAGGGAGTAGTGCTGGCGATGGCTACGGACTCACAAAACGGTGCTGACCACCCGACTTTCGTGGTCGACTGGTGGAGTTCGATCGACGGTACTGGGTTTGCGGAACGCAGCCGAAACCGGTCGTCAATCGTTTCACTCCTGTCTACGATCGGACGGCCCGTTCAAACAGTACGACGTTACACCTCCGCTTTCGTCCGCGGTTCGCCACTAGGCGGGTCCGAGATCCGAACAGAGCCAGTCCCGTCGACGTGGACCGTGTATCCCCGGTAGGTGAACGATACTGAAATCGCGTCGTTACTCGAGTCGAGGAGCGCTTCGAGGGCATCCGTATCGACCGATTCGTAGAGCGGGGGCTGCAGGTTGATCGGTGTGAGGCCTTCGCGTTCCGCGATCCGTTCTGCGATCACAAGCGGGAGTTCGTCTGCGTGCGCCATAGCTTGTCGAGCCATCGGTCTGATACATAAATTCCGGGGACCGTGATCGGACGCGCGTCTGCCAGGCGTCAGACAGCTATCAAATGCTCGAAACAAGAAGCGAAGCGTCGATCTCGACCGGTCGTTGCCCTATTCGCTCGAAGACGGGCTTGTGGACGTCTCTGTGAGCGGGTCGCTGTAAAGAACCGAATCGACCGGCTCGCTGTCGGCAACCGGGCCATCGTCGAGGACTCGCGCCCGTTCGACAGAGTCACGAACCGATTCGAATCCATCAGCGACGGTCAGGTCTCCGCTGCGGTGGTCGAATTCGATGACGTCCTGCTCTGCGAGTCGCGGCAGATGGTTGTGGATCAGTGATGCCGCAACTGTCCGTTTCTTCTCTTCAGCCACTGATTGGACGGACGTTTCTGTTTCCCATGCGGTTATCTGTTTACTAAGTTTATCGACGTTGGTATGTTGGTTTTCCAGAAGATAGTACATAGCGTACCGACAGCGGGACCGAGACAGAAGTTCAAAAACGGTGTCGAGATCGGTGTGCTTCGGTTCTGGCATATACAATCTGTTGTTACTACACCTACATAAGGCCGAGTCCAAATATATTTGGAGACAGAGGGCCGTTGCTGTATTTGAACTGTTATCTAAAATGCATGTCGCGCGAGTCACCGTCTCTATTTCGAAACGAAAACAGTGGTAATGCGGCGTTGTCACCGGGTGACGGACGAAATACAGGAACCCGCACGAAGCTGGTGCTCCGTGCGGGCGTTGAAACGTGGAAGTGGCAGGGCCACCCCACGGAGGGCGCGACCGCTGATCGGGCGCGGAATGAACGAAAGTATGAGTGGAGGCGGCGAAACGGATTTCCCAGAGGCTCGCGCACTCCAGTACTGACCGTAACGCAGGCGGGCTTATCTTCCGTGTTCGGGATGGGTACGGGAGGAACCCCGCCGCTGTGGCCGCCGTAACGCCGATTCACGGAATCGAACCGTGATCATGCCAATATCGGTGGCTTGTGACCGTGTGTATGTGTAGTCCAGTTTGCGTCCGGACCCGTTCGCGGGTACTGTTGATCCGAATGCGGTTATGATTGTGTGGCTCGATCGGTTAGTGCTCGCGGGCTCAATGCCTCGTTGCCTTGGCACGTACACCCCGAGTCTATCGAACTCGTCTTCTACGAGTGATCTCGATGGTATCTCTTTTCCAGGTGGGTTTCGAGCTTAGATGCGTTCAGCTCTTACCCCGTGGTGCGTAGCTGCCCGGCACGTGCTCTTTCGAACAGCCGGTACACTAGTGGCACCCATTCGTAGTTCCTCTCGTACTATACGAACGTTCCCGTCAGATACCGTAACACCCCCAATAGATAGCAGCCGACCTGTCTCACGACGGTCTAAACCCAGCTCACGACCTCCTTTAATAGGCGAACAACCTCACCCTTGCCCGCTTCTGCACGGGCAGGATGGAGGGAACCGACATCGAGGTAGCAAGCCACTCGGTCGATATGTGCTCTTGCGAGTGACGACTCTGTTATCCCTAAGGTAGCTTTTCTGTCAGCAATTTCCCGCATCAAGCAGGATAATTGGTTCGCTAGACCACGCTTTCGCGTCAGCGTCCGTCGTTGTGCCGGACACTGTCAGGCTTCCGTATGCTCTTGCGCTCTTTCCCGAGTCTCCGACTCGGGTGAGGAAACCTTGGGGCGCGCTCGATATCTTTTCAAGCGCGTACCGCCCCAGTCAAACTGCCCGGCTACCAGTGTCCTCCGCCAGGAGTGAGAGTCGCAGTCACCATCGGGTAGTATTTCAATGATGGCTCGGTGAGCCGCTAGCGCGGCTACCTGTGTAATGCCTCCTACCTATGCTGCACAATGGCGACCACGTCTCAGTGACAGCCTGCAGTAAAGCTCTATAGGGTCTTCGCTTCCCCTTGGGGGTCTCCAGACTCCGCACTGGAAAGTACAGTTCACCGGGCCCAACGTTGGGACAGTGGCGCTCTCGTTGATCCATTCATGCAAGCCGCTACTAAAGCGGCAAGGTACTACGCTACCTTAAGAGGGTCATAGTTACCCCCGCCGTTAACGGGTCCTTCGTCCCCTTGTAAGGGGTGTTCAGATACCCGCACTGGGCAGGATTCAGTGACCGTACGAGTCTTTGCAGATTTGCGGTCACCTATGTTGTTACTAGACAGTCGGAGCGCCCGAGTCACTGCGACCTGCCTCTTTCCGAGGCAGGCATCCCTTCTTCCGAAGGTACGGGACTAACTTGCCGAATTCCCTAACGTCGGTTGATCCCGACAGACCTTGGCTTTCGCCGCCATGAGTACCTGTGTCGGATCTCGGTACGGACAGTGTGTTCGCCTTTTCACGGGCTCTAGGTTGACCTCTCTTGCGCTATCCAGCCATTCGTTCGCTTCGTGCCATTACGGCTTCCACGAATTTCGACTGTTCGACCGGGCGAATGCCCGGCAGAGGCGGCCCCAAAGCGTTGGCTTTGAGTACACACTGGCATAGGAATATTAACCTATTTCCCTGTTGTCAGCTTCGACTTACGGGCTGACTTAGGACCGGCTAACCCTCAGCTGATCAGCATTGCTGAGGAACCCTTACTCATTCGGCCGTCGGGGTTCACACCCGACTAACGCTGCTACTATGACCAGGATTTTCGTTACTGAACGGTCCACACGATCTCTCGACCGTGCTTCCGCCCGAACAGAACGCCAACCTACGAGATCACCAGTTAAGTGGTGCTGCTAGGTCTCGGTGGTAGACTTGAGCCCCGATCATTTTGGGCGCCTCAAACCTCGGCCGGTAAGCTGTTACGCTTTTCTTAGAGGGTAGCTGCTTCTAAGCTCACCTCCCGGCTGTCTAGGGCTTGAGACCACCTTCGATCGCACTTAGTCTACACTTGGGGACCTTAACCCAGCTCTGGGTTGTCTCCCTCACGGTACACAGGCTTACCCCGTGCACCGGACTCCCTGCGTCAAACGACGTTCGTAAGTTTGGAGTTGGACAGGGGGGCGCACTCCTCTCGGAGTGCGGTCCCCCAATCCGTCGCTCTACCTCACGAACTATCTCAGCAGAGGTCATGCTTCGACATGTTTCGGTTGGAACCAGCTGTTTCTGGATTCGATGGGCCTTTCACCCCTAGACGTAAGTCACGAGAGGGTATTGTAGGACACCAACTCTAACAGACTTCCACGTGCCTTTCGGCACGCTTCATCTTGCTCACGCCTAGATCATCCAGTTTCGGGTAATGCCCGTTTGACTCCCCGCGCTTGAACACGGCGGCCCTCACACAAAGTGCTGCGGCCCTGTCGGTTTCCCTACGCCTTCCCGGATAATCCGGTTAGACTCGTCAAACAGGCATACTCCCTGGTTCGTTTTTCAAAACGTACGACGGAACACCGGCTTCCTGATCGTCCTACTATGGGTTCGCACCCAGTTCGTTTTGATCAGGACCTTGTGTGCCCCGTCGCTCTATCGCCAACTGATTTCACGCCCTATTGCACCTCCCTTCTCGGGGTGCTTTTCAGCGTTCGCTCACGCTACTTGTTCGCTATCGGTCTTGAGGAGTGTTTAGTCTTTGCAGTCGATGCCTGCAACATTCACGAGGAATATCCAATCCCCGCTACTCTGGAGCTGACTCGTCTCTTACTCTACGACAGTACGGGACTGTCACCCTGTGTCGTGCTCCGTTCCAGGAGACTTCGTGTTGTATTTCGGAGAGTGATCGTCAGTCCGAACACCACATTGCCCGTGAAGGCTTCGGTTTGGACTTCATCGCGTTCATTCGCCATTACTAACGACATCACGTTACGTTTTCTTTTCCTGTCGATACTAAGATGTTTCAATTCTCGACGTTCCCCATTGCGCGAAGCAATTGCGGTGGGGATTCCCATTCGGAGATCCCAAGTTCTTCGCCTCCGTGCGGCTCCCTTGGGCTTATCGCAGCTTGGCACGTCCTTCTTCAGCTCTCAAGCCGAGCGATCCACCAGCTGGCACAGTAGCCACGTTCGTCGGATCGGGGTTGCAACGCGGCGTTGCAACCGTAGAGTGACCCGGGAACGGGTCCAGTGGACGCCTGGACTACACGTACACACGGTCTCATTTGCACGCTTGTAGACGGCAAGCCTGCATTAACCCTTCCCAGCCACACTTGCGCGGCTGGTGCATCGGTTCGTTCGGATTGATTCGTAGCGCCCTCTCCCACTTAAGGGGAGTGGTTTGCTTCGAATCGCACCGAGACATGGACCCACAGGGATTCGAACCCTGGGCATCCTCCTTGCAAAGGAGGCACTCTACCGCTGAGCTATGGGCCCACCCCGTCCGCCTCGATCGAGGCGGACGGGAGCGTAATGTTAGCCTTGGTAGTTCAAAGGTGCCCAGTCGGCCCGTAATGGGTCGACCGAACGTGGAACCGCTGTTAGGTGGGCTGGGGCGACGCCCCAGTCCCGATCTGTGGAGGTGATCCAGCCGCAGATTCCCCTACGGCTACCTTGTTACGACTTAAGCCCCCTTGCGAAGCCCAGATTCGACCCCTATACAGGGGCCTCATCCGGACCTCACTCGGGTGCTTTGACGGGCGGTGTGTGCAAGGAGCAGGGACGTATTCACCGCGCTCTTCTGAAGCGCGATTACTACCGAATCCAGCTTCATGAGGGCGAGTTTCAGCCCTCAATCCGAACTACGATCGAGTTTCGGAGATTAGCGTCGCCTCTCGGCGTAGCGTCCCACTGTCTCGACCATTGTAGCCCGCGTGTTGCCCAGCACATTCGGGGCATACTGACCTACCGTTGCCCGTTCCTTCCTCCAGTTTGGCACTGGCAGTCCTCTTAATGTACCCAACTACCACAAGGGTATTGCTGGCAATTAAGGGTGCGGGTCTCGCTCGTTGCCTGACTTAACAGGACGCCTCACGGTACGAGCTGACGGCGGCCATGCACCTCCTCTCAGTAGCTCCAGTAAGCTCATCACACTGACCTTCATTGCATACTGTCGATGCTGGTGAGATGTCCGGCGTTGAGTCCAATTAAACCGCAGGCTCCTCCGGTTGTAGTGCTCCCCCGCCAATTCCTTTAAGTTTCATCCTTGCGGACGTACTTCCCAGGCGGTCTGCTTCACGGCTTCCCTACGACACAGCACAGGCTCGTAGCCTGTGCCACATCTAGCAGACATCGTTTACAGCTCGGACTACCCGGGTATCTAATCCGGTTCGTGACCCGAGCTTTCGTCCCTCACCGTCGGATCCGTCTTTCCAGAGCGCTTTCGCCACCGGTGGTCCGTCCAGGATTACAGGATTTCACTCCTACCCCGGACGTACCCTCTGGATCTTCCGGTCCCAAGCCACGCAGTTTCCGTCGGACGCCTCTCCGTTAGGCGGAGAGATTTCCCGATGGACTTGCGCGGCCAGCTACGGACGCTTTAGGCCCAATAAGAGCGGCCATCACTCGTGCTGCCGGTATTACCGCGGCGGCTGGCACCGGTCTTGCCCAGCACTTATTCTGTGACCACCTTACGGTCACGAAAAGCGAGGGCTCTATGCCCTCGCACTTGGAGTCCCCTTATCGCACTGGCGTGCAGTGTAAAGGTTTCGCGCCTGCTGCGCCCCGTAGGGCCCGGTATCTTGTCTCAGATACCGTCTCCGGGCTCTTGCTCTCACAACCCGTACCGATTACTGGCACGGTGGGCCGTTACCCCACCGTCTACCTAATCGGCCGCAGCCACATCCTACAGCGCCGGAGCGTTTCGAGCTCACACCACTCCAGGTGATGAGCCGTATGCGCTATTAGCCTCAGTTTCCCGAGGTTATCGCGCTCTGTAGGGTAGTTTGGCCACGTGTTACTGAGCTATCTGCTACGAGTCTAAACTCGTGCAACTAGCATGGCTAAATCGGACTCCAATAGCAATGGCCTCCGGCAGGATCAACCGGAGTGCTCTATCCCCGGCAGAGCCGGGGGGTTTGGCGGAGTATGTAATGAATACACACTCACTTGCTATGGTCCACGTTCGGATCGACCACGATCGCGGACCGATCGGGCGTCACCGAACTACCAAGGCTAACATCAGATCCCATCTGTACGGCGGACCGCAGGGGTAGGATCCTCATTTCCTTCGGACGTATTCGTAAGCGCCGAGGAGTACTTAACCCCTTCGAAGCCACGTCAGCCCGAGATGACGGAGCGAGTTGAACGCTCCGTCGATCACGTCTTACATTGCATCCGAATCCCCGTATGCACTTAAGGGCAACGGATCGCTCCCGCGCCGAAAACCGCATCCGGCGGGGTGATGCACGTGTTCCAGAGTACGCGACCTATCCTTATAAGGCCGTCGTACCGCGACGCCGAGAACGGCGTCGAAGACGAGGGTCGGATGTGTAACCTACCTCCGTGCCGGAGAACGGCCGGAGGGAACGCGGCGGCGTGCGCCACGTCGTTCGCATTAGTATCGAGTGCCCGGGTAATACATAAGGCCGTCGTCTCGGACGTTGACTGCCCCACGTTGATCATTATCGAGAGATGGAATCACACTCGCCCGTGAGCATGACCGAAAGAAGAGTGATAGCCCCGGTGGACGTTCCAACTATCCTATTCTGACAACGCAAACGGAGTGGCGACAGTAGTTGCCCCGAACCCGGCCGTTAGCGCTCCGGAGAATCCTCGAGCGACCCGGAGGCTCGTTCGCACAGATCGACGAGGAGTCGCCTTGCTCCCAGCAGACACTCGCGGAGGACCGGCGCGCCGTCGTAGAGCCACAACGTGAACGCGAACAGTCCCAGACCGAGCTGGAGCCAGAGGTACGTCGAGAGCTCTCCCGCGAGGAGATCTCCCTGGTATCCCTCGAACAGTTGCATGAAGTACGTCATGAACCCCTGCCCGCGGCTCGAGCCTTGGCTCGTTTCGACGGGCCAGAGCATCAATTCGAACTGCACGACACCCTCACGGACGTAGGCGTCGAGGACGTCCGACGGGAGGTGCAGCAGGTAGCCGACTCCGAAGGCGAGACCTGCTCGAGGTCGACTTACTCGATGTGCGAGGAGCCCGATGACGATCGAGAGCGGCGCGGCGAAGAAAATCGAGTGGCCGAGCGCGTATCCCGACGGGAAGACGCCGTACTCCCACGCGAGCGGCTTGTCGATGAGATCCGGCAGTACCGAGGCGAAAACGACTGCGAACGCCTCGAGTCCGCCGGGAGACTCCCGGTAGACGGCGTGACAGAACACCGAGTACGCGAGGTAGCCGACGATTGCGTGCTCCCAGGGCCACATACGTCGGTGATGCGGCGGGGACGGGATAGTTATGCTGGCGTTGTGGGTGTTCGGGGACCACCGAGATCCGCGGTAGATAGGTCTCGCGGGCAGGAAGAACGGTTCGACGGGCCAGAGAACGGCCGACAGTGGAGTAACGATTGCGTACCGCTGAAACCACTCGCGCGGGTTCACACGGATCACGGAGATCCCATCCCGCTCGAGACGGCGGGAGTGCGACCCTCCGAACCGACCGTCGGATCCGTCCTTCCACGCGGAGACGCGTAGAGGGAGTCAATGCGAGATGAACGGAGAACGCGCGAGCGTGTATCTGCGCCGACGCCCGAGACTAATCGTGACGACGTCGCGTTGGGGGCCGACGACGACTTCTCCGGCGGGATGAAAAAGGGTCTCGACGCCGCGACGGCGCTGGTCCACCGACCGCCGCTGGTCTTCCTGGACGAGCCGACGACCGGACTCGACCCCGCCGCGCGGAACCGGGGAGGGGAGTACTTCCGGCGGATCGACGACGAGGGGACGAGCGTCTTCCTGACGACGCGGTACCTCGACGAGGCCGATCGGCTCTGCGATCGCCTCTCGGTCGTTCAGGACGGAGCCGTCGTCGCGGAGGAGACGCCGGTAGCGCTGGAACGCCGCGACGGCGGGGACGTTCTCGAGGCCGAACTGGCCGATCCGGCGCGGCGAGAGCGAGCCCTCGCCATCGCTCGTGAGGCAGACCTGTTCGAAGGGGATGCGACGGTCGAGTCGACGGCGACAGGGATTACAATCTCACCTTTCACGCGCACACGCGCGAAACAGATTCGATTTGTCGCACTTCTGGACGCGGGAATCGACGTGCTGGCGGTGTCGACCCGCGACGAGGAGTCGACGATCATCGGCGCAACCTCGCTGCAGTTGCCCTTGCTGTTCGTCTCGAGTGCCTTCCTTCCGCTGTCGACCTGCCCGACTGGATCCAGACCCTCGTGGCGTTCACCCCGGTTACGTAGGCGTCGACGCCGTACGCGCGTGATGCTCGGCGAGGATACCATGACCGTCCTCGAAGTGACGGCTTTCGTCGGGGTGGAGGACACGCTGGTTCCGGCGCTTGCGGTACTGCTCGACCTGGCGACCATCTTCGGGACTGGCGCTATTTACGCGGTCGGTCGTGTCGCGAGCGCGGACGTCCGGTGAGGGACACAACCGGTACGATTTAGCGGTCCTGCACGTACGTCGACGTATGGATCGATCCGGGTTCGTCAAACTCGCCGTCGTCGCGTTCGGACTCGTTATCCTGAGCTTCTTCGTTCGGGGGTTCAGCCAGCTCGCGTTCGGTCGAAGCGTCGCGGAGCTGTTTCAGGCGCCGTTTGCCGTCGTCGGGTTCGCGCTCCTGATCTATCTCTTCGTCAGAGCGACGCTCGACGCGACGGGAATCTGGCGGATCGAGGATCCGGAGTCGTGATGAAAACGGTTTTTCGATCGCCACGCGAAGGCGAGGGTATGACAGTCGATGTGCGGGAGATCGCCGACCTCGGGCCGGACGACCGCGTCGCCTTCTTCGAGCGCGACGCCGGGATCGAGGCGGTCAGGGGAGACGTTCGGGAGATCGTCGACCGGGTCCGCGAGGAGGGTGACGTCGCCGTCCGCGAGTTTACCGACGAGTTCGACGACGTCCAGGTCGGGAATCTCGAGATCACCGACGACTGCGAACGGGCCGCCGAGAAACTGGACGACGACCTGCTGGAAGCGATCGAGACGGCCGCCGAAAACGTCAGGGAATTCCACGAGGCTCAGCTTCCAGCGGACTGGCGCGAGGAATTCGACGACGGGCGAGAACTCGGTCGCCGCTTCCGGCCGCTCGAGCGCGTCGGCGTCTACGTCCCCGGCGGCTCGGCGGCGTACCCCTCGAGTGCGATCATGGGCGTCGTCCCGGCGGTCGTCGCGGGCGTCGACCACGTGACGGTCGTCACGCCGCCGGCGGAGGAACTCAACCCGGTGACGCTGGCGGCAATTCACGTCGCCGGCGCGGACGCGGTCTTCAGCGTCGGCGGCGCACAGGCCATTGCGGGGCTGGCGTACGGGACGGAGACGATCACCCGCGTCCAAAAGATCGTCGGTCCCGGAAACCGGTGGGTCACCGCGGCCAAAGCCGAAGTTCGCGGCGACGTCGAGATCGACTTCCTCGCGGGCCCGAGCGAGATCGTCGTGGTCGCCGACGAAACCGCAGCACCCGAACTCGTCGCGGCCGAACTCGTCGCTCAGGCCGAGCACGATCCGAACGCGTCGGTCGTGGCCGTCACGGACGACCGGGAGACCGCCGACGCCATCGTCGCCGCCGTCGACGAACAGGCGAGCGAGCGCGAGCGCGAGGACGTGATCCGCGAAACCCTCTCGAACGACGCCAGCGGCGTCCTGCTCGCCCGCTCGATGAGCGAGGCGATCCTCTTTACCGAGTCCTACGCCCCCGAACACCTCTCGATCCTCGCCGACGATGACGAATCGATCCTCGAGCGGATCGACAGCGCCGGCAGCGTCTTTCTCGGCCCGGACACGCCGGTCGCGGCGGGCGACTACGCCAGTGGGACCAACCACGTGCTCCCGACGAACGGCGGTGCGCGCGTGACCGGCGGGCTTTCGGTCGAAACGTTCCTTCGGTCGACGACCGTCCAGCGGCTCTCGACCGAGGGACTCGAGGAGCTCGGCGGGACGATTACGAGCCTCGCCGAGGCGGAGGGACTCGAGGCGCACGCCGAGAGCGTCCGGCTACGACTCGGAGCCGATCCCGTCGACGACTCGTAGCCCGATCCTACGCGAACGTAGAGGTCACGACACACGTCACTAATCTGCGATTGGTTTTACGTACCTGCATAACAGAGTACCAGGAGAGATGGAACCGTGTGAGGTCGACCCGACCGATGCACGCGTCCTCGAACGTAACTACGATTACGCACAAAAAAACGTTCGACTCCTCTCGATGTGGTACGAGTGCGAGATCGAACGAATGATCGAGTTGCTAGCCGAAAACAACGTCGAACTCTCGGCAAACGACGAACGGCTGTTCGGGACGTACTATCGGTCTGTCCAGCAGCGATCGCGAGTGTAGGGCGAGTCCGAGCGACAACAGCGGGAATCGACGTCGGTGGCGAGACTCGAGAGGCCGTGTGGAACGGCGGGAATCGTTCCGCCGGCAGGTCGTCGTACCCGGACTGATACGGCCAGCGCTGGCGCTGTCGGTAACCTGTTCTCGCGGCGTCAAGGTTAACACTGTCGCGCCGGAAGGATACCATATGAGCACGGATAGCGTGGACAGTGGGACCGCGGACGCACGTCCCGAGATCGAGGTGACGGAAATAGCGGCCGAACAGGCGCTCTCGCTGCTCGAGAGCGAGGATCTCGACGCTGGCGAGGCGGGACTTCGACTCTTCGTCCAGCAGGGTGGCTGCGCCGGTCTCTCCTACGGGATGCGGTTCGACGACGCCCCGGACGAGGACGACACGATCTACGAACACCACGAGCTGCGCGTGTTCGTCGATCCGGCGAGCCTGAAGTATATCGAAGGAAGTATCCTGGACTACGAAGAGGGCCTGCAGGCCGAGGGATTCCACGTCGAGAACCCGAACGTCGTCAGCGAGTGCGGCTGTGGTGAGTCGTTCCGAACGTAGTCCGGTTCCGAACTCGTCGCCGCGAGCAGTCCGTTCCCAGGCCCGTCTTCTCGAGAAACGCTCGTCCCGATCGTCTCGTAGCCGGCGGCGAGGGACGCTCGAGAGAACGTTAGTCCTCGAGTTCGAAGGCGACGGTGACCTCCGCCTGGTACTCGCGGTCGTCGGCGCTTGCGACTTCGACACCGAGTTCGTCGACTTCGACCCAATGGACGTTCTGGAGCGTGTCTTCGGCCCGGTCGATCGCGTCGTCGGCGGCGGCGTCGAAGCTTTCCGTACTCGTTCCGATCAGTGTGATCTTCTTGAATACCATTGCTGGCTACGGTACGCCGCGACGGGTATTCAAAGTACGGCTAGTGATAGCAAGACGCGACCGGGTCGCGGCCGATGACGGTCCGGAACGCACGATCGCTCGAGTCCGGTAGTGGTATCGTTCGCCGGTCGGTGAACGTTTTTGAGGGTGCCCGTCCCACTACGCGGCATGGCAGGTGCTGACGATTCGATCGACGTATCCGAGATCGACGAACTGACGCCACCGAATCGAACCCTGATGGGACCGGGGCCGAGCGACGTCCACCCCCGCGTGCTCCGGGCGATGAGCACGCCACTCGTGGGCCATCTCGACCCGTCGTTCGTCGAGATCATGGACGAAGTCCAGGAGCTACTGCGATACACGTTCCGGACGGACAACCGGTGGACGATCCCCGTCTCGGGGACCGGATCGGCCGCGATGGAGGCCGCGATCGGGAACGTGGTCGAGCCGGGCGATACGATGTTGGTGCCGACGAACGGCTACTTCGGCGGCCGAATGGCGTCGATGGCCCGCCGTGCCGGCGGCGAGGTCGTCGAGGTCGACGCGCCGTGGGGCGAACCGCTCGATCCCGCCCAGGTTTCCGACGCCCTGGCCGAGTACGATCCCGACGTCTTTGGGTTCGTCCACGCCGAGACCAGTACGGGCGTCCTGCAACCGAACGTGCCGGAACTCACCGCCGCGGCTCACGACCACGACGCCCTCGTGATCGCCGACACCGTCACCTCGATCGGCGGCGTCGAACTCCGCGTCGACGAGTGGAATATCGACGTCGCCTACGCGGGCCCCCAGAAGTGTCTCTCCTGTCCGCCGGGTGCCAGTCCGCTCACCCTCTCGGAGGAGGCCATGGACAAGGTCCTCACGCGCGAGGAAGAGCCCCGTTCGTGGTACCTCGATCTCTCCCTGCTCGAGGGCTACTGGGGCGACGAGCGATCCTACCACCACACCGCGCCGATCACGAACGTCTACGCGATCCGGGAGGCCCTGCGACTCGTCGCCGAGGAGGGAATCGAAAAGCGGTGGGCGCGCCACGAACGATTGGCCGGCGCGCTGAAAGCCGGCATGGAGGGAATGGGCCTCGAGATGAACGCGCCCGACGAGTACTGGCTACCGAGCCTGAACGCCGTCCGCGTTCCCGAGGGCGTCGACGACGGCGAGGTCTGCGGCGAGTTGCTCGAGCGCTACGATCTCGAGATTGCCAGCGGACTCGGCGACCTGGACGGCGAGATCTTCCGGATCGGCTGCATGGGTCACTCGGCCCAGCCCCAGAACGCGATCTACGTGGTGACGGCGCTGGGTGACGTCCTCGAGTCGATGGGAGCGGACGTCGATCCCGGTGCGGGCGTGACGGCGACGCGCGGGGCACTGGAGTAACGGTCCGGTCGCTCTACGCGACTGTTTTTCCAAAAACGGTGATCCGGGAGACGGCTCAGGCGGAGACGTGCGGTCCGGGCGGCGCGCGTTCGACCTGATAGTCGTCGCCGTCGACGACGATGATTGCCCACTCGTAGCTCGGATTCATCCGCTCGAGTTTTGCTTCGAGGGTATCCGCATCCTCGGGTTGGGCGACGAAGCAGTGGAACTGGCCGGTGGCTGGCGGAAGTTCGTCGAGTTCGAGGACTGTACTGACGTGAACGACCTTCCACTTGCGTTCAGCACGGAACTCGGGGCCGTTGCCTTCGACGGTGTAACCCATGTCGGCGAAAATCGATCTGGCCTGCTCGACGAGTCGCATGTTAACAGGACCCATTCAATATCCACTTACGATAGCATACCCCATAAACGTTGGTCCTGCACACTCGTTCGCTCGAAGGAGGGGTGATGAAACGAAATATTCGGTTTTTGGACGACAGATGCAAACGACGGTCCGCGATCGGTGGACAGTAAGTAGGGATTATCGTCGAAGCCGGCGGGACAGAGCCCGCCGGTCAATTCCGTCCCGTCCCGCAATCGTACCTCCGCGCCTACTCGTGTGCAGCGTCCCACTCGGTCGGTTTCCGGAAGTTCCCACACTGATTGCACTGGATCCGACCCATCGAATCCATCGCGTTGTCGAAGCTCTCGCAGTTGGTACAGTACCAGCCGTATCGTCGCTCCGCATCGCCCGTCTCGTACGCGACGAGAAACGGGCCCTTGGAGCCTCTGTCGCCGTCCGTTGTCGAGACGTAGACGGTATCACCGTCATCGGTCGACCTCGTTTCCATGTCGCTTCGTACCAGCGCTCGCAGTAAATGGCTGTCTCTCCGAGAGCGACTGTCACGAACCCTCACGTGCGATACGTTCACGTCCCGGACTGTCCTAACTGAAAGGTTTACCCGGCCGGGTATCGTTCGATTGTCTGATGACGCTGCTCGTGGTTCCCGTTCGGTATCCCCTGTCGAAACACTCGCGCCGGACGCTCGAGCGGGCAATCGAGGTCGCGCGCGAACGGGACGCGGCTCTGACCGTCCTTCACGTCGACCTCTACCAAAATGGGAACAAAGTGACGCGAATCGACCTCAAAAACGCCGTCGAATCGACGTTCGGGCGACTCGAGAACGCGCGCTACGTCGTTCGAACGGGCTTTCTCGTCGAGGAGAGCATTCTCGACGAGGTCGCCGCCGAGGAAGCCGACGCCGTGGTCATCGGAAGCCAGCAGGCGAGCCGGCTGCGTCGGCTCTTCCGCCGGTTCACCGACAATCCGGACATCGACCGCTACCTGCGCACTCACCTCGACTGTGAGGTCATCACCGTCGAGAGCGCGCGCGCGACGTAATCTCCGTTCTCACTCCACTCCGTTCTCCTCCGCGTTCACTACTGATCGCCGCGATCGGTGGGACCCTCGACCGGATCGACCGACGAGTCAACGCTCGACCGATCCGGACGGGGCTCGTCGAACGCCATCTGTGCGATGCCGCTGTGTTCGTTGAAGACGTGGTGACGGTGCGGATAGGCGAACTCGACGTCGGCGTCCGCGAACCGCTCCCAGATAGCCGTCTGCACGGCCGAGCGGGCAACGGCCTGCTTGTACGGATGCTGGACCCAGAAGAACAGTTCCAGCATGACGCCGTTATCGCCGTACTCCTGAATGATACAGGCCGGTGCGGCCCCGTACCGAGCGCTTCCGATCCGAATATCGGGGCCGCCCGTGATGACGACGTCGACGGACCGGGCCGCGCGCTCGGCCAGGCTTCGAGCCGACTCGAGGTCGCTCTCGTAGGTAACTTCGAACTCCAGGGAGATTCGCGTGCGTTCGTCCTCGGCGGAGTAGTTGATCACGTCTCGCTGCTGGATCTCGGAGTTCGGGATGACGATGAACGTGTTGTGGAGGGTGAAGATCTTGGTGTATCGGATCGTGATGTCCTCGACGAATCCCTTGTGACCCTCGTCCGTGACCTCGATCATGTCGCCGATCTCGTACGGTCGGTCGGCGAGGACGAACAGTCCGTTGATGAAACTCCCGACCAGCGGCGCGAGGACGACCGCGATCACGGCGGAGATGACGGTCACCGAGAGGAGAATCTGCGTGTCACCGACGCCGAGGATTCGGGCGACGACCACGAGCGTCAGCACCAGTACGGACGCTCTGACGCCGCGCAGGGCCGTCCGCGTGACGCTCGGTCGTTCGATTCGACGCGCGATCGTCCGACCGGTGATGCGAACGACGAGTTTCGAGAGGTACCAGCCGATTACGAGGACGAGCGCGGCGAGAACGAGTTGGACCGCGAACTCGGAATCGAGGCTCGGAAGAATATCGATAGTGCCCTCGATCTCCGTTTCCTCCGTCACCTGCAGCATGGCAACACACTCATGGCCGTCGTGGTTAAGGGTTCTGACCGTCTCGCTCCCCGAGCGATAACCCTGTTTCGAAACAGGATGCTACTCGAGTCAGAATAAATCATTTACCCGTTGGAATACTGCGAACAGGTATGGCACCAGACGAACTTCGCTCGACGGTCGAGCACGTCGGGGACCGGTTCAACCTCGGCGAGTACGAGATCGACGCCTATCTGACCGTCCTCGAGCAGGGACAACTGACCGCGAGCGAGATCGCGGACCGGACCGATATTCCGCAGCCGCGAGTCTACGACACCGTCCGCAGTCTCAGCGATCGCGGTCTGGTCGAACTCCGCGAATCCCGGCCGATGAAGGTGGTCGCGATCGATCCCGCCGACGCCTTCGACGAGGTCCAGCACTCGCTCGAGGAGATGATCGACGAACTCGAGGCTCGGTACACGGCGCCGGCCCGGGAGACGGAGGCCGTCTCGCTCGTCAAGTCCCGATCGACGATTCTGCGCTACCTCGAGGAGATTATCAACGACGCCGAGTACGAACTCTCCCTCTCGCTGACGCCGGACCTGCTCACCCGATTCGAGGACGAACTCGCGGCCGCACTCGACAGCGGCGTGAGCATCGACCTGATCGTTACGCCGGCGGGCGAGGCGCCGGAACCCGACGACTTCGATTACACGTCGGTCGCGACGACGACGCGTGCGCGACGCGGAATCACGACCCCGGTAGTCGCCGTCGCCGACGGGAACTACTCCGTCTACGCGACCCAGGACGCGCTCCGGGACGACAAAGATCGGTACGGCGTCATTTTCAACCGATCGGCGCTCGGCTTTCTGGTCTCCGGGTTCTTCGGGACCGTCCTCTGGACGACCGCCGAGCGAACGCTCGGCGAAGACAGCGATCCCCGAAACTATCCCCGAAAGTACGCGTCGATCCGCCGCTGCGTGAAGGATATCATCGAAGAGGGCGGCGAGTTCTACGCGACGATCGTCGGACGAGACGTCGCCGTCGGTGGACAACGGGTCGTTCGCGGGCGCATCATCGACGTCTCCTTCGAGGTGAGCGAGGAGGTTGCCGCGATCACCCTCGAGACGGAAGAGGAAACGGAGGTTACCGTCGGCGGTCGGGTTGCCGCACTCGAGGACGTCGAGGCCCACGAGATTCACATCGGTCGTCACAGGTCGCCGGTCCTCGAAGATCGATGAGTGAAGCGTGATGCTACTGGATCGCGTCCAACCCACATCGTAGTCGCCAACGGTCGATTCGGGGAACGCGTCCCGCGGAAGTTCGCACCCGAGACTCGTGTCGCGGGCCGTCTGTGGGTCGGTACGCGTCGATTGGTCTCTGAGATAGCCAGTGACGACGAAATCCTGGCCCGGTCCGGGCGGCACGCTAGCGCTCGTCTATAGACCACTCGCCAGCCCCGGATCAGCGTACTCCTACCTAACAGCGGATATTACAATCGTTTGGGTAGATAAGCAAGTATTCCCGGATTATATGGATCGTTTGTCAACACATTCCCGTTATTATGATATTTAAAGGCTAAGAATTAAGCCCCTGAAAGTATTCTGCAAGGAAAGATGGATCGAGATAGGACAGCACAGAAGACTGGTGTCGGTGTATCTCGGAGGTCGTTCGTCGCTGCGGCCTCGGTGGCTGGCGCTGGATCGATCGGTCTGGCAGGGTGTCTCGGTAGGGGGGCGGAAGAAGGATCGGTCGTCGCCTACGGCGACACCGACTTTCAGGGGCTTATGGCCCCTGACGGAGAGTTACACCAGGCACTTTGGGACGCCGGCCTCGACGAGGACATCACCGTCGAGGTTCGCACCGGACCGGACGAAACCGAGCAGCGTAGATCCGCCGCACAATCCGCGCTGCAAGCAGGGCGCTCCCAGCCGGACCTGTTCATGATGGACAGCGGGTGGACGATCCCGTTCATCCTGCGCGAACAGACGGTCAACCTCGAGGATCGACTCTCGAGTGACACCGTCAGTATGATCGACAACGACTACCTCGACGCGGCGGTCGAGACCGCACGTCACCCGGATACCGGAGATTTACACGCGCTACCGCTGTTTCCCGACTTCGGGACGATGCAGTACCGGCAGGACCTCGCCGAGGAAGCGGGGTACGATACCGGCGACTGGGCCACCGAACCGCTCTCCTGGCAGGAGTTTTCCGAAATCACGGCCGACGTCCGAGATCAGTCCGGCGTTGACTTCGGTTTCACCACGCAGGGGGCCGCGTACGAGGGACTCTCGTGCTGTAGTTTCAACGAGGTGATGAGTACCTTCGGCGGCGCGTACTTCGGCGGAATTGACAACCTGTTCGAGGCCGGAGACCGCCCGGTCACGGTCGACGAGGAACCCGTCCTCGAGGCCATCCGAATGATGCGCACGTTCATCCGTGGCGACGAGGACGAGTACGCCCTCGACGGCTACGAGCAGATCGCCCCGACGGCGATCGTCCAGTACACCGAGGAGGAGGCTCGCGGCCCCTTCGCGAACGGGAACACCGTGATGCACCGAAACTGGCCGTACTCGATCGCGATCGCTCACGAGGAAGGGATGGGCGACGATATCGGGATGATGCCGATGCCGTACGGCGTCGACGAGGGAGAATCCGAGTACGACGGACTCGGGGGCACCGCATCCGCCCTCGGCGGCTGGCACTTCACCCTGAACCCGGATGCCGAGAACGAAGAGGAAGCGATCCAGGTGATGGACGCGTTCGCGACCGAGGAGGTCATGCTCACGATCTTCGAAATCCAGGGCTGGATACCGCCGATCGTCGAACTGCTCGAAGAAGTCGATCCCGAGGAGAGCGGCCCGGTCGCACATTACGCCGAAACAATCCAGATCGCCGGCGAAAACGCCGTTCCTCGGCCGGTGACCGACGTCTGGCCGGAGCAGTCGGCGCACATCTACCAGGAAGTGAACAGAGCCTATCGGGGCGTGAAGTCCCCCGAAGAGGCGATGAACGACCTGCAGGAACGGCTCGAACTGAGCGAAGCAGACGTGAGGGAGCAAGATGGCAACTGATACCGACACCGGAATCGGCGGGGAAACGCCCGATCAGGAGCGGACGGGCAACGCCGTCGTCAACTGGATGGAGAGCCTCAGCGAGGCGGCCTACGCGTACCTCCTGTTGATCCCGTCGTTCCTGTTGCTCGGGTTCATCGCGTTCTACCCGCTCCTCAGGACGTTCGTCATGTCGCTTCGGGAAGACCGGACACGCGGCGGCGAGACGCTCGGCGGCTTTGTCGGACTCGAGAACTACGTCGACGTACTCACGGGCGACGTCAGGCTGGCCCAGCAGTTTATGGACGTGACGCTATCGACGTCGTTCCCGTTCGTCGAATTCGGCGTCCCGTTCCTGCAGCAGGCGCTGTTCGTCACGCTCGGGTTCGCCATCATCAGCGTCTTCTTCGAGACGGTCTTCGGCTTCGGCCAGGCGCTCATCCTCGATCAGGAGTTCCGCGGCCGGCGCTGGGTGCGAGTCGCGATCATCCTGCCCTGGGCCGTCCCGATCGTCATCCAGGGGATGATCTTCTTCCTAATGTTCCAGCCGGAGGTCGGCTTCGGGACGGACCTGATGCAGTGGCTCGGTCTCTTCGGTCCCAACCCGCTCGCTGACAGTCAGGACGCGTTCATCATCGTCCTCGTCGCCGACATCTGGAAGTCGACGGCGTTCATGGCGCTGTTGATCCTCGCCGGGCTCCAGAGCGTCGACCGGAGCCTGTACGACGTGGCTCGAGTGTCCGGCGCCTCGCCCTGGCAGCGGTTCAAGATGATCACGCTGCCGCTTATCATGCCGGCGCTGCTCGTTGCGATGCTGTTCCGTACGATGGACGCGATGCGCGTGTACGGACTGATCGAGTCGAGCGTCGGCTGTACGACCGTCCCGTCGCTGACGTGTATGGTCGTCGAGGCGATGTTCGGCGGCACCCGCATCTTCGGAACGGCCGCAGCCGTGGCGTTCCTGACGGCGCTGGTCATCGGCCTGTTCATCATGGTGTACATCGTCCTCTTCCGCGACAGGGAGGCTGGTCTCTACTGATGAAATCCAACGATAACGACACGACTCCGCACGGAGGCACCGACGCCGAAGCTACCGGCGAAGACGCCAGCTCCGAGGGATACAGCGGGGATTCGAATCGCCGTCTTCCGGACGGCGGTCGACCGCACACCAAGGTCGCCGACGGAGGCGCAACGCTCGGGGGTACCGAAGAGGCCGAACTCGAGCGCGGACCGTTCTCGCGATGGGTCGAGAGCTCCATTCAGAACCCCCAGCGCGTCTACAAAGCGATGTTCTACGTCGCGGCGATATTCTTCCTGTTCACGACGCTGTTCCCGTTCTACTGGCTGCTGATGGTCGCGTTGACCCCCGAAGGACAGCTGCAGGATATCGTGTTCACGCCGAACGGGTTCAACCCCGGCGCCTTCATCGAGGTGTTCGAGGTGCTGCCGTTCCACTGGTACATGTTCAACAGCTTCGTCATCGCGACGGCCTCCACGATCCTCGTGCTGGTCGTCGCCAGCCTCGCGGGCTACGCGTTCGGCCGGCTCGAGTTCCCCGGGAAGACGCCGCTGATGCTGCTCGTGCTGGTCGTGTCGTTCTTCCCGCCGGCGGCGTTTTTCATCCCGCTAAACGACCTGTTCAACACGCCGGTCGCGATGCTCGAACCCATCATGAGCGACGGGACCCTCTACAACACGCCGGGTGCGATGGTGATCCCGATCTCGGCGATCTTCATGCCGCTCTCGATCTTCATCCTCACGACGTTCTACGCGCAGATTCCCGACGGCCTCGAGGACGCCGCCCGGGTCGAGGGAACGACCCGCCTGGGCGCGCTGTTTCGGGTCATCATTCCGCTGTCGGCACCCGGCGTCGCGACTGCCGGCGTGTTGACGTTCATCGCGGTCTACAACGAGTTCTTCTTCTCGTTTCTGATGACCGACGGCCAACCGGAGAACTGGGCGCCACTGCTCGAAGGTATCCTCGGCTACCAGGGACAGTACGAGATCCTGTTCCACCTGATGGCTGCCTCGAGCATCATCGGTGTCCTTCCGGTCGCGATCCTCGTGATCGTGGCCCAGGAAAAGATCGTCAGCGGACTCACCGCAGGCGCGCTCAAGGAGTAATCCGATACGAACCACCAATCCGATCCAAACCGATCCACCCAATCTACAACAATGGCACGAGTACAACTCGAACACGTCACGAAGCGCTACGAAGACGTCGTCGCGGTCGACGACATGAACCTCGAGATCGAGGACGGGGAGTTCGTCTGTCTCGTCGGCCCCTCGGGGTGTGGGAAGTCGACGACGATGGAGACCATCGCGGGGCTGACCCAGCCCTCGGAGGGGCACGTTTACATCGGAGACGACGACGTCACGAACCTCGCTCCCAAGGACCGCGGCGTCGCGATGGTCTTCCAGAACATCGCGTTGTTCCCGCACATGGACGTCTTCGACAACATCTCGTTCGGTCTCCGACTGCGCAAGTACGACGACGAGGAGATCGAGCGACGCGTCGAACAGGCGTCCGACATCGTTCAGCTCGAGGGAATGTTAGACCGGATGCCCGACGAGATGTCCGGCGGTCAGCGCCAGCGCGTCGCGATCGCCCGCGCGATCGTCCGCAACCCGGACGTCTTCCTGATGGACGAGCCGCTGGCGAACCTGGACGCGAAGCTGCGCGTCCACATGCGGACCGAACTCCAGCGGCTCCACCGCGAACTGGGGACGACGATCATCTACGTCACCCACGACCAGGCCGAGGCGATGACCATGTCCGATCGGATCGCCGTCCTCGACGGCGGCGAACTCCAGCAGATCGATCCGCCACTCGTCTGCTACAACGAGCCCGCCAACCTGTTCGTCGCAGGCTTTATCGGGTCGCCGTCGATGAACTTCGCCCAGGGAGAGGTCGTCGACGGCGGACTCGAGACGAAGAACTTCGACATCGAGTTCGACCACGCAGCGGTTCCCGGTGCGGGCACCGGCGACACCCTCACGCTCGGGGTCCGGCCGGAGGACATTCATCTCGCGAGGAAGGCCGACGCGATTACGCATCCGACGAGTCCCATCGAGGTGACGACGGACGTCCTCGAGCCGATGGGCGACGAGATCTTCGTCTATCTCATGCTCGACGAGGGGGCAGAGCGGACGATGGAGGAAGATCCGATGGAGTCTCCGGATCAGCTCTTGATGAGCGTTAGCCCCGACACCGACATCCGTGAGGGAGAAACGGTCGACGTAGTGCTCGACCGGTCGAACATCCACCTCTTCGATACGGCGGACGGAAACGCGCTCGTTCACGGGATCGTGGATCTCCCGGGATCCGAACCCGGAACGACCCCGACCGAAGCCGAAGACTAGCCCGATCTCGGTCCGTCTTTTGTGCTCGAAATAGCCGTCGACTAGCCAGTGAAACGGCCGTTCTGCGGCCGGGATCGCGGTGAACAAACGACGGAGCAAAGGAAGTCCAATACGAAACCGAGAATGAACCCGTCGCGCTCGAATCGACGTACCGAATTACGACCACTCCTCGGAACACGACGCCAATGACAACACCACGAACTGACATCAAAACCGGTATTGTTGGGCTCGGGAACATCGGCCGGTATCACGCCGAGCGCCTTCGCGACCTCGACGTCTCGCTCGTCGGTGGGATGGACGTCGCCGCCGAAGCACGCACGCGCTTTGCCCGCCGGTACGACGTCGACGTCTACGACGACCACCAGGAACTGTACGACACGGTCGACGCCGTCGTCATCACCACCCCGAACAAGTACCACGAAGAGTACGCCGTCGACGCCTTCGACCGCAATCTGAACGTTCTCCTCGAGAAACCGCTGGCACACTCCCTCGAGAGCGCCGAGCGGATCGCCAGTGCTGCAGCCGAGAGTGACGGGTACTGTATGGTGGGGTTCAACAACCGGTTCGCGAATACGGTCCAGATCGTCAAAAACCGGATCGATCAGGGTGATCTCGGAGACGTTTCGCACGTCGAGGCGAACTACGTCCGCCGCCGCGGAATTCCGGGTCGCGGTTCGTGGTTCACGCGACGCAAGATCGCCGGCGGGGGCGCCCTCATCGATCTCGGCGTTCACGCCATCGACCTCGCGCTCTACTTGCTCGACTACCCCTCCGTGTCGGAGGTAAACGGCGTCACACGCGGCGAGTTCGGCTCCCGAGAGGAGTACGCGTATCTCGATATGTGGGGGGACGACGCGGGGCCGGCCGGCTTCGACGTCGACGATTCGGCGAGCGCGTTCATTCGGACGACCGACGACCGAACGATCTCGCTCGAGGTCGCCTGGGCGACGAACCGGCCGGAGAACAACGAGTTCGTCGTTCGCGGGACCGAGTCGGCCGCGCTGTTCGACCTCCTCGATGGAAACCTCTCCGTTCACTCCGCGAGCAACGTCGGCCCCGACCACCTCGAAGATACGTCGATCGAAACCCACCAGAACGACACCCACAGCGCGGAGCAGCGGGCGTTCTTCGACGCGGTCGCGACCGGCAAGAGCAGTGACGCCAGCGTCGAACAGGCGCTCGCCGTCCAGCGGGTGATCGACGCGATCTATCGCTCGAGCGACGAGGGTCGAACGATCGAAATTACCGAGTAAAACAGTCGCAGCGTCGTTTTCGGTCGATCCCGATTACTCCTCGACGTGGTCGGGAACGACCTCCCCGGTCGACGGATCCGCGACGTCGACGCGTCCGTCGCCGTAGACGGTGATATCGTACCCCGCGTACTCGAGCGAAACGCGCGCGTTGGCCGTGTCGGAACCGGTTGCGGTTCGAAACAGGGTGTCGAGCGCTTCGGGATTTACAACGGTGTAAAGCGGTTCGTACGCGGGTGGTTCGACCTCCGTTACGTCGACGCCCTCGTGACGAGCGACTCCCTCGATGATCGACTGCGTCGGTTTCTCCTCTCCTCCGGGCGCCGACGTATCGTGTGGAGAGGTCATACGAGTAGCTAACAGGTTGCCACCGATAAGGATAGTGGTCATTGTGGTACCGTGACAAACGGCCGGTACGGGCCGAATACGTGCTGAAGAGGCCGGTTACCGAGGTCGAACGCGGGGGTGTGTGAAACCTCCCGCGTGCCGACGAACCGCGTCACACGACGGATCGACGGCTGGTTGCGGCGCCACCCTCACTCGCTACCCGGTTTTCCGAGCCCGTCGAATCGCCGGCCGAGGTACTGTCGCCCCGTCGCGACGAACCCTTCGACGGTGTAGCTGGCGCCGATGTGGACGCTAACCAGCGCGAGCAGGGTTCCCGCGACGACGTCCGAGAACCAGTGGATGCCGAGGTACATCGTCGAGATCGCGACGCTGATCGCGAGAAAACCGGAGAGCGGAACCCACAGCGGATACCGATCGCGGGTCAGCCAGGCGGCGAAGAACACCGTCATCGACAGCGACGTGTGCAGCGACGGGAACACGTTCGTGTTCTGGTTGACCTGGTTGGTGAGGCTTCGCGCCTGGGGGAAGGCGTTATAGAGCAGCCCCTCGAACTGCATCGGATCGAAGTTTCGCGGCCCGTAGGCGATAAAGAGGACGTAACAGAGCAGTCCGATCCCGTAGTTGGCCGCAAAGGCGAGGATCAGCGTGGAGAGTTCGTCCATCTCGTCGAGCGCGAAGTAGGCGATGATCGGGAACAGGAGCAAGAACGCGTAGCCGTAGATGTAGACGAAGACGAAAAACGAGGTGAGCACCTCGGTCTGGGCGGACTGGAGGATCGCGACGGGTGTCTCGCCGAAGAGCTGTTGTTCCAGCGCGAAGAGGTCGTTCGTGATGTTGTGTCCGACCACGCGCCACTCGAGCCGCCGGACCACGTCTCGCGTCGACAGCCGGAGAGCTAACACGACTCCGAGCGCGGCGATCGAGAGCAGACACGCCTCGAGCCGCCACCGATAGCCGCGGAGTGCAGCCGCGATCCGCTGCGGTCCGACGAGCACGAGCGTCGCCGTGACGAGCATCGCCGTCACGACGATCGTGAGCTCGAGGACGACGTCGAGCAGCGTCATATATGGTACATACTGCTCGGAAGGCATTAATACGGTCCGGTTGACTCACCGCCGCGTCGCGGTTACGAAGACGCGAATCGACGTCCGTCCCGCTCCGGAGAGCGCGCTATCGCCGGCTACTCGAGCAAGACGCCGTCCTCGTAGCCGTATCCTTCCTCCTCGAAGAGAGTTCGGGCCCGACTCGAGTCGACTTCGCCGTCCGAACCGGGGAAGTTCGTGATCATCGTGTCCTCGTCGTCCGCCAGTTCGGTGTCTCTGATCCCGAACAGCGAGCCCTGCGTTCGCGCCGGCTCCGCAAAGCCGGAAAACAGTTCGTCGACGGCGTGTTCGCGATCGATCAGCCGGGAGAGGATTCGGCGAACGTTGGGATTGCCGAGTTCCTGGTGGTGGCCGTTGTAGCCGACCATGTAGAACTCGTCGGTCGGTTCGGTGAGCGCGGAGAGATCCGGGTTCTCGAGGACCGCGTTGATTTCGTCCGCCGGGAGCGGACTGCCCGTGAGATCGACCTCTCCCTCGGCGAGGAGGTCGACGAGCGTGCCGGCGTTCGGCGCGATCTGGAACCGGATCCCCTCGAACTGTGGGAAATCATCGAGGATCGAAGGCCGATCGGTCGACTCGTCACGGAAGACGTGATCGTCGAAGGGCTCGAGTTCGATCTCGGCATCGTCGGTGATGTCACCGACTGCGAACAGGCCCGAGCCGATCGGTTCCTCGTTGTCGTCGACGAGCGCCTCTGTCTGGCGCTCTCCGACGATGGCCGAGCGAGGCTCCCAGATGTGTTCTGGCAACAGCGGGATTCGGAGCGCCCGGTTCGCGATAGACCGGTTGACGGTTCCGAAGGTGAACTCGACCGTTCGATCGTCGATCGCGGCAACGTTCTCGACGAGACTCTGCTGGCCCCGGTACTGTGGTGCGGGGATACCGCTTTCGGCCTCGCCCAGCGACGTATCCTCGAGGAACTGGTACGTGAAGGCGACGTCGTCGGCGTCGAGTGACGATCCGTCGTGCCAGGTCACGTTATCGTGCAACGTGACCGTCGCACCGAGTCGACTACCCGACTCCCACTCGATGTCGTCGGCGAGCCACAGGATATCTTCGTCGTCGATTCGGTAGACCAGCGGCGAGTACACCAGTTCCAACAGCCCGAAGATCCTGTTGCGATCGACGACGATCGGATTCAGCCGGTCGGTGAGTTGCTCGCCGAAGACGCCGACCTCGAGCGGTCCGTCCCGGGAGCCTCCGTCGGGTTCCCGGGACATGATCTCGACGTAGTCGAGCGGCTCTTGCGGCGGTGCGGGGACGGAGAGTTCGTTCCGTGCGGCGCCGATTCGGTGGGGGAACGCGACGGCGGTGTACGGAACCGTCTCCGTCAGGTGATCGAATAGTTCGGAGAGCGACTGCTCGCGCTCTTCTCCCTCGGTCGTAAGCTGTGACTCGAGCAGTTCGTCGACGGTTACGTCGGAGAAGTGAAACGGGTTCTGCCAGCCGCGTTCACTGACGTACTGCGAGTGGAGCAGCCCGCGAAGGCAGTCGTACTCGTCGAATTCGGCACACCTGTCGATGAAGACGTCGTACTCGCCGTCGAGGAGGACCTCCCGGTAGAGTTCCGCCTTGGCCGTCGGCTCGAACGTCGCGTCGATTCCGGCCTTCTGAAAGTTCTCTCGCAGTTTACTCGCGATCTTCGCGCCGACGACGTCGTCGTCGGCGGGCACTGCCTTGATGGTGAGAGAAACCTGCTCCGGGCCGGGGTTTTCGGCCCGTGACCAGAGGTTCTCCGCACACCCGGCGAGCGCACCGGCGATCCCGGTAGTCGCCCCGGCGAGTACCCTCCGACGCGTCGTCGACGCACCGACGTCGTCCATATACGAGCAGCTATGCCATCACCGTGTATAGGACTTACTCTGGAAGCGACAACTCGAAAAACGGCGTTTCGGCCCCCCATCTCCCTCGAGATCCCAGCTGACACCGGCGATCTCAGCTCGATGCGACCACTCGCGAACGACGTCTCCGATCGAGGTGTCTGTCTATCATCGTTACAGCAGAGTCATTTTTCTTTACTTTCACGTAAAGAAGACACTCTTTACTCGATGGTAAATCGGCCATAACAATACCCTATTCCGGAATTGCTCCGCACGTGGAACCCGTTTCCCGACCGGTCGATCCGTTCGATCCGTGGCGGGTGGGAAACGGCCACGAGAATCAGCTATGAAACTCGCACTCATCGGCTTCGGTCAGGCAGGCGGAAAGGTCGTCGACGAGTTCCTCGCGTTCGACAGCAGGATCGACGGCGGCTTCGTGGAATCGGCGATCGCGGTCAACTCGGCGACCGCGGATCTGCAGGGCCTCGAGCACGTCCCGCAGCAGAACCGGGTACTCATCGGGCAGGCCCGCGTGAAAGGTCACGGCGTCGGTGCGGACAACGAACTCGGCGCTCACGTCACCGAGGAGGACATCGACGAGATCCAGGGGGCGATCGACCGGGTTCCGGTACACGAGATCGACGCCTTCCTCATCGTCGCCGGCATGGGCGGCGGTACCGGCTCCGGCGGGGCGCCCGTCCTCGCGAAACACCTGAAGCGGATCTACACCGAACCGGTCTACGGGCTGGGCGTCCTCCCGGGGACCGACGAGGGCGGCATCTACACGCTCAACGCGGCCCGTTCGTTCCGGACGTTCGTCCGCGAGGTCGACAACCTGCTCGTCTTCGACAACGACGTCTGGCGAAGCGCCGGCGAGTCCGTCGAGGGCGGCTACGACCGGATCAACCGAGAGATCGTCGAGCGGTTCGGACTGCTATTCGCCGCCGGCGAGGTCGGCCACGACGATCACGTCGCCGAGAGCGTCGTCGACTCCTCCGAGATAATCAACACGCTCTCGGACGGCATCTCGACGATCGGGTACGCGAGCGAGACCGTCGATACCTCGAGCGGCCTGCTCTCGTCGTTCACCAGCGACGACGGGTTCGACGAGGGTGAAGCGACGAACCGGATGACGAGCCTGGTCCGGAAGGCGACGCTCGGTCGGCTCACCCTCCCCTGTGACGTCTCGAGTGCCGAGCGCGGACTGGTCGTCGCGACCGGACCGCCCGAACACCTGAACCGGAAGGGCGTCGAGCGCGGTCGACAGTGGCTCGAGGACGAGACGGGAAGCATGGAGATCCGCGGCGGCGACTACCCGACGACGGACCGGGAGGAGGTCGGAGCGATCGTCCTCCTCTCGGGGGTAACCGACGTCCCGCGCATCCAGCAACTCCAGGAGGTCGCGATCGAAGCCCAGGAAACCACCGAAACGGTTCGGGCGAACGCGCAGGACGAGTTCGCCACCCTGATGGACACGGGCGGCGAACTCGACGCGCTATTCTGAACGGTCGTCGTCCGGTTTCGCTCCAGTTTTCGAACGGTGCGCCGAGAGCCGCGAGCAGTAGTCAACATTAAGAGAGTTGATTGTGTATTTCCGGACGGGAACGTTTCACACGGTCGTGGGAGCCGACCGGCGCGAACGGTCGTCGCCGGCCGTGCGAGACCGGGCCGACCGAACGGCGTCCGATCCGGTAGAATCCAATCTATGACAGTACGAAGCCTTCACCTTCCGGTCGCAGCACAGCCATCCGTCGATTCGCTCGTCAATTTCGCGCGCCTCGGCGAGAGCCACGGCTACGATTACGCCTGGTTACCCGAGACCTGGGGTCGCGACGCGGTCACCGTTCTGACCGAGATCGCCCGCGAGACCGACGAGATCGGGCTCGGGCCGAGTATCGTCAACGTCTACTCGCGGTCGCCGGCGCTGCTCGGCCAGACCG
Source organism: Natronococcus sp. CG52 (assembly GCF_023913515.1). NCBI lineage: Archaea > Methanobacteriati > Methanobacteriota > Halobacteria > Halobacteriales > Natrialbaceae > Natronococcus > Natronococcus zhouii. Next base: position 1,576,567 of record NZ_CP099391.1, on the reverse strand, counting down.
CCACGACCCTCCAAGAGGTCGCCGACGGCCGACTGCGGATGGCGATCGCCTCGAGCGGCCCCGCCGTCATCGAGGGATGGCACGGCGTCGAGTTCGACCGGCCGCTCCGTCGCACCCGGGAGTACCTCGAGATCATGCGCGCGGTAATGAGCGGCGAGACCGTGAACTACGACGGGGATATCTTCTCACTGGCCGGCTTTCGGCTTCGCTGTGATCCACCGACGGAACCGGTCCCCATCGACGCTGCGGGGATGGGACCGAAGTCCGTCGAACTCGCGGGCCGGTTCGCCGACGGCTGGCACGCGGTCGTCTTCACCCCGGACGGACTCGCCGACCGACTCGAGGACCTCCGTCGCGGGATGGAACTCGGCGATCGCCGCCCCGACGACGTCCGCGTGACGCTCTCGCTGACCGCGTGCGCGCTCGAGGACGGCGACCGGGCCCGAGAGCTTACCCGCCAGCACCTCGCGTTCTACGTCGGCGCGATGGGGACCTACTACCGGGAATCGCTCTCGCGGCAGGGCTACGAGGAGGAAGCCAACGAGATCGCCGCCGCGTGGGCGAGCGGCGAGACGGAGGAGGCGCTCGACTGTATCTCCGACGAGTTGCTCGACGATCTCGGCGCCGCCGGGACGCCGGAGCGCGCCCGCGAGGAGCTAGCGAAGTTCGAGGACATCGACGGCGTCGACGACGTCGCGATCGGCTTCCCTCGCGGCGCCTCGAGCGACGAGATCGAAGCGACGATCGAGGAACTCGCGCCGGACGAATGAACGCGATCGCGCGTCGGTCCGTGACCGATCGACTCGAGGGACGAGTCGACCCGCAATCCGGCGAGCGGACAGCGAACGCGGTATAGCGTACGAGATGGAACTGTCAGTACCGGAGCCGACCACGTGCCGGGTGAGAGACACCCGATGCAGGGGCGGGGCGTATTCAGGACGCAACCGATACTCGCGAAAACAGTTAGCGGGTGACGACGCCGTAATCGACGTGAACTTCCGGCGTACTGGGTGAGTCGGCTATCTCCGTTCCGTTCCAGTCGACGACGTGAACGTTCGCCATCTGACCGGAGAATCGGAATCGCTGGACCCCAACCTCGATCGCACCCTCCGCGACGCCGCCGGAGATGACCGTCCCCTCCGCGACGGGATCGTCGGCGATCATCTCGATCTCGCCGTCGACGGCGATTTCGAAGTTCGACGGGACTCCACGACCGACGATCGTTACGAGGTTCGGAAGACGATCGGGGTCGTCCCCAGCAGTTTCGTTCTGCACCGAAGTGTCCTGTGACATAATTCCATAAGTTGAGCATCCCGGCATAAGCTTTCTTGTCGAACTAATGGTAGAATTGATTGACATACAGTATTTCGAACCGAAAATCGCAACGATTCATCAACCGAATCGGATCGGCACGACGGTCTCGAATCGGAAGACGACAGGGGTGTTCTCCGACTGCAACGCGGCGGTTCGTCCTTCTCCGACGCTCGACCACCCGCGATACTGTCGATTTGGTTACGTCTGAGGATCCACGGTGTGACGTTGTAGTCGCCGTTTCAGGAACGACGTTCACGTTAATCGTACAATAACAAACACTGATACGATCGATAGTCGGGACATGAACGGCAAACGGCAAAACGACGGAGCGGTATCGGTGTCGACCGTGCGAGCGAGGCTCGAATCAGTGCTGTCTCGTGACGGTAACGCGACGATCATCGAGGAGTGTCGCCGCTGCGGAACGACCGTCGAGTCCGCCCGCGTCCCCTGTCCGGTCTGTGAGTGTGACGACATCGTCGAATACCGGATCGAGTGATCGGCAGCGCTAACCGCGACGACCCCGTCGATTCGTCGACAGCCGGACGATCGCTCGGTATCGACGGACAGCCCACGGCGGACGTCAGTCGATCGGAAGCGCCGTCGTTTCGATCCCGTCCCGTCGCCCGTCCAGCACCCCGAAACGGTCGCCGCGCCGCGCTTCGAGCCAGTACAGCAGTCGTTCGGCCCACTCGAGCTTTCGAGCCTTCGTCGAATCTACCGAGGGATCGTCGAAATCCCAGCCGACGAACCGGAGGTGGGCGGCGCCGAGATGATCGGCGAGGAAGGCCGCCCGGTCGCCGTCGGTGAACCCACCGAAGTTCGAGACGGGTCCCCGCGGTTCGGCCTGCGTCGTCGGGAGCACGTACTCGTCGGCGCAGTCGGGGACGATCGTACGGATCGCCGCCACGTTATCCCCGTGAGCGTGAACCGCGACCGGCGTCTCCCGGTCGGTCAATCGGCGGACGGTGTCGGGATTTTTGTCGAGGTCGGTGACCATACAGTCGACGTCGAGTCCCGCTTCGGCGAGCGTATCCGCCGCCGTCGAGGCCGCGAAGACGACGTCGACCTCGCGGACGCGCTCGATCGCGGCGTCGGTCTCGAGCGACGGCCCGGCTCCCGCGACGGCGACCGTCGCGCCGCGGACGGCCGCGAGTCGATCGAGGTCGAACGGCCCGGTCAGCGATGCGAGGACGTCTCGTGCTCGCTCGTCGCCCTCTCGTCCGTAGCCGAAATCGCGGCAGATGGCGTCGTAGACGGGCACCCACTCGTCGAACTCCATACTCGTGCTCGTCTCCGTGTGACTATGTGTCTGCGTATTTCCAGATGGCGTCGTCACTGGTTGACGTACCATCACAATAATTCCGTGTTGTGGGCCGGGGGTCGCCTCCAAGTACCCCTACCCGGGAGACCGCCCGGCGTCCATCATCTCCTTTCGGAGCCTCCGTCATAAGCTTTCTCTTACTCCAACAATCGTTGGAAATCAGAACTGATACGATCGAGGTGATTGTAATTATTCCGTATTCGTTCTGAAAGGGCAGAAATCGACGTTTCCGATCCGAGAACAATACTCCGTTCATCGTTCACATCGAGCACAGATACGTCGTACTCGCTAGCGATCGACCGCAATCTGTCCCGATCGTCGCGCTCGAGTCCTTCGATTTCGAAGACGCGAGTCCGCCACTCGTCTGCGATCGACGGATCGATCCCGCGCTCTTCGAGGTGCAGTCGAAGCTCGCGAGTGGACCGAACGTCCAGTTCCGCGACGGTGACGCCGTCGGTCTGTGCGCTCGCACGCTCCGTGAAGGCGTCGCCGATCGCGGCCGCATCCCGGGTCTCGGCGACGTCGTGAGTCCGTATCACGTGGGCTCCGCGCTCGATCGCCAGCGACGTCGCCGCCAGGCTGACCGGCAGGCGCTCGTCGGTCCCGCGACCAGCGAGTTCGCCGAGGAAGTTCTTCCGATTGATAGAGACCAGCATCGGCCGATCGAGGGCGCGGAACTCTCGGAGCCGACGGAAGGTCTCCCGGTCGTCCTCGAGGGTCTGGGCCTCACTCCAGCCGCCGAAGGCGGGATCGACGATCGTCTCGTCCGTCAGCCCGTTCTGTTTCAACGCCTCGTACACCTGGTCGACGTAGTCCGCTTCGGCGGCCCAGTCCGGCGACCTCCGACGTTCCCAATCGGTCTCTTCGACCGCACCGGGACGCTCGAGGTCCGGCGGGCTCGCCATCTTCGCGACGGCGGCGTCGTGGGCCGCACAGACGGTCGGCATTTCGGGGTCCGCGAAGCCACAGATGTCGTTGACCATGTCGAACCCCCGCTCGAGCGCCGCCTCGGCCACCTCGTGATACCGGGTTTCGATGGAGAAGATCGCGTCGCCAGAGACGCGATCGATCGTCTCGCAAGCGACGTGGAGCCGATCGAGTTCCTCCTCGGCCGGGAGCACGTCGAACCGTTTGTTGGCCGACTCGAGGCCGACGTCGATAATGTCCGCGCCCTCGCCGATCAGTTCCTCGTCCACGTACCGGGCCGCCTCGTCGGGATCGTCGTAAACGCTCGGATCGTACGGCGACTCCTCGCTGACGTTCAACACCCCCATGATCCGGGTCGGAAACTCGTCGCCGATCCCCAGCCCGGCCGCGTCGACGCTGTCCATACGAGTACTGTGAAAGCGAAGCAGAAAGATACCGCGATCCCGGCGGGCCGGACCTCGTTCCGCTACGCGCCCTCCTCGAGGGGTGCGAGCCGCGAATCTCGGAGTAACACCTTCTTGACGATCGAGGGGTTCTCGAGGAGTCGGTGTTTCGCGTGCGCGCCGCGGCCGCGTCCCCGACCCTCGCGCTCGGACTGAATGACGTTGAGGAAGTTCTGCTCCTGGAGAATCTCCTGGACGCGTCGTTCCGAGAGGACGTCGAAGTCGAGTCGACGCGCGACCTCCTTGTACTGGTTGTAGATGATCTTCGTCGGGAACTCCTTCTCGGTGCTGTTCTCCGTCAGCAGCGTCAGCGAGTAGAGGATCGCCTTCGCCTGCTGTGGCGAGCCCTCGATCAGTTCGTTGAACCGGTCGGCCTCGGTCTTCTCCTTCGCGTCGCGGACGTGCTCGGCAGTTACCCGGCTGGCGTTTTGCTTCTTGGCGATCCGACCCGCGTTCCGGAGGATGTCGATCGCCTTGCGCGCGTCACCGTGTTCCTGGGCAGCGAGGGCGGCCGTCAGGGGGATGACGTCGCCCGAGAGCACCCCGTCGTGGAACGCGTCGCGTCGCTTCTCCAGGATTTCGACCAGCTGGTTGGCGTCGTACGGCGAGAAGACGAGTTCGTCCCGGGAGAGACTCGACTTGACGCGCTCGGAGAGGTGGTCGGGGAAGTCGATCTTGTTCGAGATGCCGATGATACCGATGCTGGAGTCGGAGATCCGTCGGTTCTCGCCCGCACGCGAGAGCTTTCGGAGCACCTCGTCGTCCTCGAGCATGTCGATCTCGTCCAAGATGACGATGGTGACGTCCGTACAGTGGTCGACGGCCTGCCAGAGTCGCTTGTAGTAGTCGCCGGTCCCGAGCCCCCTATCGGGGACGGAGACCCCGCTCGTTCCGGGTTCGTTGACGAGTTGGGCGATCGTTTTGACGATCGACGCCTCGGTGTTTTGCTCGCCGCAGTCGATGAAGGCGTACTTCACCGTGATGTCGTCGCGTTTCGCTTCCGATATCACCCGCTTGGTCACGGATCTGGAGATGAGCGACTTGCCGGTACCGGTCTTGCCGAAGATGAACAGGTGGTTGGGCTCGCTCCCGAAGATTGCGGGATTCAGGGCGTCCGCCACGCGCTGCATCTGCTCGTCGCGACCGACGATCCGGTCCGGGCCGGGGAGGTGCGTGATCTCGAGCAATCGCTCGTCGGCAAAGACCGGATCGTCGTATCGAAAGAGTGGATCACGATCGTCGTTCGCGGACATTGCGGTAGCCCGTGCCTTCCAACTGAACTGAAATAAAGGTATGGAGATCGATCGCGGATGTAAATAGTCCCCGTGAGCGCCTCATACCCGACTCAAGCGATTCACTGGAGTGCGCGCCGGAAACCGCCGACCTCGCGTTTCTAATCGTCCGTCCGACTCGCGGCGGGGGCGCGGACACCCCCATCGCGGATGTAACGGGCTCGAAGGTGCGTACGGCGGTTGCACTCTCGAAGCCGGAACGAAGACTGTCGGGCGTTCCGAGGCGGTAGCGATAGAATACACGGATCACAGCCTAAAAACTACGCTAGCTGCGGGCGCAGACTCGAGACGCTGTGCAACGGATGGCACACACACCACCGTCGCGGATGTAACGGGAAACAGGTGGGCGGGCCTGAATCAAAATAGCCGAATTGGCGCAAATCTCGACCACTACCCCGATATTTTACAAGCGCGACACTGGTGTGTTGCAGAACAGACCCTCCCCCCCACCTGATCGCCATTACAAACGCGACGGGGGTGTGTCCCTCTCCCATCCGGTCGATCTGTTCCGGAATTTCGCTTCTGACGGCAGTCAGCGGACAAATTCGTCAACGGATCCTGGCGAAGAACTTCGTCGAGAGGGATGCAACCGACCGGTAACGGACGAACAGGAACGACGAATCCAGATAGAGCGACGAACACGCGATCGAATTGAGTGTATTCTACCCAACAACTAGAGGAGTACTAGACTAGTTTCTAGTAAGATATATTAGGAAGTTATTGAGAAATAGCGAATAGCTAGTTCCAGTGCGGATACTAGTTCTCTCGTACTACGTCTTTTTTGTACCAGGTCTTTCACCCCGGCATCAGGTGACTTTTGCACCCGCACTCGTTACCTGCGGTATGAACACGGTTCGATGGACGCATCCGTTCCGAACGACATCTTCTCCCGACACGGGTGCCTTCGAGTGGTCGACGGAAACGAATCGCTTTCCACGATTCATTACACCAAATCATGACTGAGGACTCGAGTACGCACACCGCCTGCGAAGAATCGACGTCGGAAACCGATCGAACGCCGCCGGCGGTCGCCATCGTCGACGCACAGACGCCGGGGAACGTCGGCACCATCGCCAGAGCGATGAAGAACTTCGGCTTCGAGGACCTCCTGCTCGTCGACCCGCCGACGCTCGACCCGGACGGCGAGGCGTACGGGTTCGCCGGACACGCCCGCGAGGACGTCCTCCCGAACGCGACCGAACTCGCGTTCGACGAACTCGTCGAACGCTACCACACGATCGGCTGTACGGCGGTAACGAACGAAGACGATCGGAGTCACATCCGGTTTCCGTACTCCACGCCCGCGGATCTCGCCGAACGTCTCCCGACGGTCGAGGGACCGACGGCGCTCGTCTTCGGCCGCGAACAGGTCGGGCTCACGAACGAGGAACTCGCGCGGATCGACGAAATCTGTGCGATCCCCGCGAGCGCCGACTATCCCGTGTTGAATCTCGGACAGGCCGCGACGGTGACGCTGTACGAACTGCGGACGCTCACCCTCTCGCCGGCCGAAACGCAGTTGCCGGACCTCGAGCGCACTCGTGCCCCCGAGGAGACGATCGATCGCCTCTACGACCAGTGGGGTGCGCTGCTCGCCGAGATCAACCATCCGGTCGAGAAACGCGATAAGACGATGCGAATGCTTCGCCGGGTGTTCGGCCGTGCCGATCTGACGACGGGGGAGGCGAACACGCTGCTCGGTCTGCTCCGTCGAGCGACCGAGCGGCCGGCAGAGGATTGAGTACCGATCTCCACCGGTTCGCTAGCCGACTCGCACCGGAGCACCCTCTTCTACGCCCCTACGTTCACTATTTCAATACTTTCCAGTACAGTGAAGAACGTCCGGCGAGGACCACCACTACATGACACGTCTCGATCGACGAACCTCCCTCTCCCTCCTGGCCGCAGGGATGGCGTCTCTCGCCGGCTGTTCGGAAACGAGCGACGAAACCGACGACACCGACGATAGCGACTCCAGCGGTAGCGATGACTCGGAGTCGGTCGCCGACTCCGACCACGAACTGCTCGACGACGGTGACCTCCCGTCGTACGCGTCGCTACTTCGGGAGACCGATCGGTCGTCGTCGTTCTACGGCGCCATCGCGTTCGGTGCGAGCTTCCAGCGCGCCGATCTCGGCGACGACGAGCAGCCCACGGATTCGCTGCTCGTCAATCCGATCGCGTTCGCACAGCTCTCGTCGTTCGGCCTCGCACAACTCGGTGACTCCCCGGCAGTAGAGGCCTTCAACGCGCACGGCGAGACGAGCGACGCGAGCGCGTTCGTCTACGCGGACGGCGTCTACGCGATCACGGGAACCTACGAACGCGACGATCTCACCGATGCGCTCGAGGAAACGGGATACGATCCGGCGGCGCTCGGTGACGCGTATGCGGTCTCCGTCGACGGAGAGAGCGGGGAAGCCGTCGGCGTCACGGACGAACTGTTCGCTTACTCGTATCCGAGCGAGAACGACGCGTTCGATCCGGCGACTGCCGTCGAGGGAACCGTCGCGACGGCCGCCGGCGAGCGGAAGCCGAAGTACGAGATCGACGACGAGTTCGCCGGGCTTCTCCGCGCCGACGAGGCCGACGGGATCTCGCTCGGACTGTACGCTCCGGACGAGGCGTTCACGGCGGACGACCTGGAGAACGACCAGACTGACGCGGAAGCCGACGAACTCGGCTTCCAGTTCGACGCCATCGAGGGCGCTGCGGGCATCCACCAGCAGCTCTCTCTCGACGGTGGCAGTGCGACCGCGAACGCCGTCGTGAGCTATCGAGACGACGACCGCGTCGACGTGGATCGACTCGAGTCGTCGTTCGGAACGGACGCGGACGACGTCGAGACCGTTCGCGACGGAACCGCGGTTGCGATCGAGGCCGCGTACGACGATACCGCCGTCGAGGAGGAGTAACTGCGCCGCCGTCCGTCGTCGTGATCTACCGCCGCTATCTGCCGTCGACCGGTGAGTACCTGTCGTCGCTAGCTCCCGTCGACCGGAGAGACCACTTCGCGCGTCTCGAGTTCCCGCGTCGTTTCTGACACGTACACACCCCGCTCAGTAATCGCGCCGGTCCACCCGCAGTCGGTGCAGGCGAACAGGCCCTGTCCGTCGATCAATGTGCTGTTGCAGTCGGGACAGCCGTCCGACTCCACGGCCGTCGACTCGCCGGACTCGAGAGGTCCGGACGAACCACCTGTGCGTAACGTCGGAACAGATGCGTCGTCTGCGCGTCGCACCGTGTCGGATGCGTCGCCCTCGAGCGGCGTCGGAAGTTCGCCACACCGGAGACTGGCGATCGCATCCTCGGTCGTGATCGTTTCGTCGCCGTCGGAGTGAGGGAACACGCCGACCAGCTCGTCGTCGGCGTAGAGTTCGAGGCAGAGAAGCGGCGTCACGAGCAACTCCTTCGTCTCGTCGGTCACCTGTGACGTCGTCGTTCGCTCTCTGAACGGCGGACAGACGTCCACTCCCACGTGGTCGGCCCACGTCCGGAATCGATCGTACGCTTCGAGCGCCTCCTGATACGGACTGTCGTCGGACAGCGTGACCTCCTTCGGCCAGCTTCGGAGGAGGAGGTCGTCGATCGTCCCCTCGGACTCGCAGGCCCGTACGGTCTCGACCTGTCTGTCGACCGGTTCGAGGAGCAGTGGCGCCCGCACGTAGCAAACCGCCGTAAGTGTCGTTGTTTTCGTGTTCATCGTTGTACCCCGCTCTCGTGTGATCGGCCACGTTGGGTCGTATAAAACTTCGTGAGAGCGTTTACCACGATGATATATCCCGAATAAAAATGCAAAAATCCCGGTCGGGGATCCGCGGACGAGGCGCCGAAAGTACCGTCGACCGCACGTCGCCGCGCCCTCGACCACCTGCCGTACTACCGTTGGTCGACGACGCCGCCGGAGCTACTGTCGGTCGACCGGCGGTTCTGGATCCACGTCCTCGGCCTCGCAGTGGACGCCGCCGTCGGTTCTCGCCTCGGGGTGTGGCTCGGCAGATACGGCCGAACCGGTCGACCGTCGCCGTTTCTCGACGGTCGACCGTCCGACTCGCCAGAGCGCCCGCCGCTTGATGACGGCGAAGCCGGCGAGGATCGTGAGCAGTCCGACGATCGTCAGCGAGTCGACGACGTAGCCGATCACCAGCCAGCTCACGCCGATCGCGACCACCGGCTCGGCGTACCCTACGAGAGCGACCTGCGTCGCGCCGGCCCGGTCGAGCAGTTCGAAGTAGAGGAAGAACGCGAACACGCTCGAGACGAGCGTGAGGTAGGCAAACGAGAGCAGCGCCGGCGGGGTTACGTCGACCGCGGCCAGCGATTCACCGCGGAGGGGTGCGGCGACCAGGAGCACCGCACCGCCGACGAGCATCGCCCAGGCCTGAAGGGTCTCGACCGGCAGTGCGGCGTCGATCGGACGCATGAGCACGGTCCCGATCGCGAAGGCGATCGCGGCGCCGAACACGAGTCCGGCCCCGAGAATGATCTCGCTCTCGAGTCCCGTCGGCGACGGCTGCACGACGGCGATCACGCCGAGGAGTCCGAGGACGAGTCCGACGACGCCCGCCGGAGCGAATCGCTCCTTCGGAAGGACCGCACCGGCGAACGCGGCCGTCAGGATCGGGGCCGTGCTGGCGATCGTCGCCGCGATCGCACCGGGGACGTACAGTTCACCGACGTACAGCAGGGCGTGATAGAGCGCGATGACGAACACCCCGGCGACGCCGACCGCGAGCCACTCGGCCCGGTCGACCGGTCGCAGTCGGTCGGTCACGACGGCCGCGTACGCGAGGACGATCGCGCCGGCGAGGGCGTAGCGAAGTCCGGCGAACAGTAACGGTGGCACGTACTCGAGGCCGACCTCGATCGCGACGAACGAGGTCCCCCAGCAGAGTGCGAGGATCGAGAACAGCACCGTATCCTGATAGCCAGAACGGAGAGATCGAAATTGACTCACGCTCCGTTCGAAATCTGCGCCCGTATTTAGTCCCTTCTACAAGAACTCTCCGGAGGTCGGATGTAGAACCACACATATGAATCGTATCCGAACTCACGTCCGCCACAGCGGACCCAAGTTAGAGTTATCTCTAACTAGGCGCGACTTCTTCGAAGCACAGAAACCATCCCCGCCCGAATTCGACCCATGGACGAACGCGACGTGCGCCTGCTGAAAGCGATCGCCGAACTCGAGACCGGGAGCCCCGAACGGCTCAACGAGGCGACCGGGATTCCGGTCTCGACGATCCACTACCGCCTCAACAATCTCCGGGAGGAGGGCATCATCGCGAACGACCGCTACGAGGTCGACCTCGAGGAACTCGGCCTCGGCGTTACGGTCATCGTCGAAATCCACGCCGACTACCAGGGCTCCTACGAGACGTTCGCGGAGCGGCTGCTGACCGTCGAGGGCGTGACGAACGTCTACTTCACGATGGGGAAGACGGACTTCATCGTCATCGCTCGACTGAGCGGCAGCGAGATGGTCGAACGATTGATCGCCGAGTTCGAGCAGATCGAGGGCGTCGACCGGACGGACTCGACGTTCGTCATCTCGGCGATCGAGGAACGGGACGCGCTCCAGAGCTACGAACTCGAGACGTTGCTCGAGGAACTCGTCGACTAGTTACGGCCATCGGTCCGCCGTGTTTGACCCCGGCTATGAGGTTATCTCATCTTTACTTTATTGACCAAGGATAGTTTTAGATACATCTCTGGTCTCGGGAAGACATTGAAAGCCCTTAGTAGGCTCGCCGTCGCTCCGACGGATATCGTCGCTCCTCGCGTCGAACACTGCTCATCGCATCGATAGAGCCGTCGGGGGCGACTCCTTTCCACGCGACCCCACTTCGCCCGTTCAGTCCGCCAGGACAACAGTAGGCCTGCCCTCCCCCGGGTCGCGCGGCTCTCACCACCGTTCGAGCCGCGTTCCCGGCCATCACTTCGGCGCGCTGAGGACGAGGGCTCGCAGTGCTCGCCCTCGGCCGCGATGCCGTGCGAGGGACGGTGCGCGACGCAAGCACTGGAGCAAAGCGCACAGCGAGCGCACTGATTCGAGCCCGGCGAGAGCTTTGCTCTCTCGAGCATCGCGGACGCGAAGCGTCCGCTCAGCGCCGGGGGCTTTCGGGGCCTTCTCACCAGCAGCCGTTTGCAGGCGCCCCTAAACTACCATATTTTCTGCCGTACATCAGATTCCGACATTACTACAATATCCGCGAGAGAGACTGGTAGCCGAAATCGAGTAGCGCGTCCCTCCGAAGCAGGTCGACGTATCGCTGGGTCGCCCTCGAGCCGCGATCAGGCTCGCTTCTGAATCTCCTCGCGCAGTAGCTGACTCACGAGGTCGCCGTCGGCCTTTCCGCGAAGCGCGCCCATACACTCGCCCATGAGTCCCGAGAACGCCTGCATCCCCTCTTCTTCGACCTGTCCCTCGTTTCGCTCGACGACCTCGGCGACGGTCTCGCGGACCGCGTCCTCGTCGGCACCGCCGAGCCCCGCCGCTTCTGCGGCCTCCTCGGCCGTTCGTTCGGGGTCCTCGGCCAGTGCTCCGAGCAGGTCCGGCACGCCCTCGTTGGGGAGGTCGCCGTCCTCGGCCATCGAGAGCACGGACTCGAGGTGCTCCCGGCTCAGTTCCGAAACCGGGACGTCGCCGCGGCGGAGCTCGGTGAGCGTCGACTCGAGCGTCGTCGCGGCCAGCGTCGGATCGATACCGTCGGCGACGACGTCCTCGAAGAGCGGCATGCGTTTGCCGTAGGCGACCTGCTCGGCCAGCCCCGATCCCAGATCGTACTCCGCCTGGTAGCGCTCGACCTTCTCGGTCAGCAGCTCCGGCTCGGGGACGTCGCTCGGATCGGGCTCGACGGGCGGGACGTCCGTCTCGGGGTACATCCGCGCCGCGCCGGGAAGCGGGCGCAGGTAGCGGGTCGTCCCGTCGTCGTTCGCCCCGCGGGTTTCCTCGGGGACGCCCTCGAGGGCGGTTCCCGCCCGCTCGGCGACGGCTTCGATCGCCGACCCGGCGGTCTCGTCGTCGTCGGCGACGATCGCGACGGCGTCTTCGGGATCGGCACCGACCGCGTCTCGAAGCGCCGCGACCTCGTCCTCGGTTACCCCGTAGGCGGGGAGTTCGTCGGTGTGGAAGATTCCGCCGGCACCGTGGCGCTTCGCGTGATCGGAGAACTCGGTGCCGAGGCGGCGGTCGGGGGCGATTTCGCGGCCGACCAGTCCGTCGAAGCCGTACAGCGGGACGGCCATCACCGAGCCGCCGGAGTTCAGTGCACTGCCGATAACGCCGCTGTCGGTGTCCTCGAAGACCTCGGTCGCGTCCTGCGACTCGCCGATCGACGCCTCGCGTTCGGCGAGTTCGTCGGCGATCTCGACGAGTTCGACCTGTCGGGCGGCCTCGTTGCGGACGATGTCGTCGATGTCGTCGAGGCTCTGAACGCCCTTGATCTCGACGCGGGCGCCCGCCGCGATGGAGACGTTGACGTCCTGGCGGATCGTCCCCAGTCCGCGTTTGACCTTCCCCGTCGAGCGCAGCAGCATACCGATCCGCTCGGCGGCCTCGAGCGCCTGTTCGGGCGTCGAGATGTCCGGACTCGTCCCGATCTCGACCAGCGGGATTCCCAGTCGATCGAGGCTGTAGCGGACGCCGTCGTCGGTCTCCGCGACGCGCTGGGCGCTCTCCTCCTCGAGCAGCAGGTCCTCGATCCCGACGGCTCCATCGCTCGTCTCGATCTCGCCCTCGGTGGCGATCAGCGTCGAGCGCTGGAAGCCGGAGGTGTTGGAGCCGTCGACGACGATCTTGCGCATAACGTGGGCCTGGTCGACCGGCTTCATCTCCATCAGCTGGGCCACCTCGAGGGTCGTCTCGAGGGCCTCCGCGTCGAGTTCGTGCGGCGGTTCCTCGTCCTCCTCGACGAGGCAGGTCGTGTCGTACGCGAGGTACTCGAACTCGCGGTCGACCTTGCTCTCCTCTAAGGCGGCGTCGTCGATCTCTCCCAGTTCGCTGCGGGTCGGGTGGAGGTAGCGGGTGAACCCCCGCGTTGACTCCTCGGGCTCGCGAATCTCGGTCGGACACTGGCAGAACAGCTTCGTCGCCGTGTCGAGTTGCTGGTGGATCTCCAGTCCGGCGACGAGTCCGAGCTCGTCGTAGTCGTACTCGGTCATTGATCGCCACTCGGGCGCGCGGGGGTAAAAAACCGTTCAGTCCGGACCGCCAGGCTGGACGGTCGACGAGGTTCGAACCGAATTCGACTCAGTAGCCCCCGTCCCCGTTATCGTCTTCGTCCTCGCCGTCCATGTGATCGTCCTCGTCTTCGTCATTACCGTCCCCCGTGAGATCGAATCCGTCGTTCAGCTCGACGTCGCCGCGCATCGAGTCGGGGTGGTACTCGCAGTAGTACTCGGCGACCTCCTCCGACGCCTCGACGGTCATCGACACCGCCTCGCCCGCCGTCTCCGTCTCCTCCGAGACCGCGAGCTCCTCGCCGTCCTCGGACTCGAGGACCAACTCGTGTTCGACGTCGTCGAGGTTGATCCAGACGAGTTCGTACTCCTCGCCGTCCTCGAGGTCGAGCGTCGGGTTCTCTTCGCCCTCGATCTCCTCGGGGGCAACGCCGTACCAGTACGCCGCCCGGGCGCCGAGAACGATCGGGAGTCGTTCGGTCTCGTCGTCTTCGTCTTCCGTCTCCTGCGCCGTTGCAACGCCCGCAACTCCGGCAGATGCGGCTGCTGCGGCGGCGATTCGGAGCACCGTTCGGCGAGTCTGACTGTTGTCGAGATGCATGGTCCGACCCGCCATTCGGGGGCGCAAAAATCCGAGACCCCGTTTCTACGCGCAGAGTTCGGTTGGCGCGCGGAACTGTGGCTAACTCGGGCGTAGTGACGGATTATGCGGTCCAGCGCTCGATCTCGACGTCGACGACCGAAGGGGCCGTCGAACACTGTTCAGCGCTCAATCGTCCGTTGGTTCGACCGTCGACGACGGTGACCGTGAACGCCCCCCCGCCTCGACGATCGCCTCGAGAACCGCGTCAGGCGAGACGGCGCCCGCGCGTTGCCGGCAGCCCTCGTACAGCGATCGCGCCCGTTCGCCGGCGTGGTTTCGCTCGGCGAAGGGGCGGCGCTCGATGACGACGAGGGGTGCCGTTTCGGTCAGATCCTCGAGAACGAGCTGGTTCCCGGCGCCGACGTCGAGATCCGCCGCGACCGTCACGTCGGCCGCCTCGAGCGCCCGTCTGATCGAGGCCCGATCGTCGGCGGAGAGCGCCGCGAAGGGCTCGACCTCGAGCGTCTCGACTCCGCGCTGACGCGCGGTTTCGGCGGCGACGTCGCCGCTCGAGACCGGACCGACCGTACACTCGACGCCGGCGGCCGCGAGTCTGGAGACGACGCTCGCGGCGGTCGACCCGGTTCCGACGACGTGGACTCGCTCCGGGAGCGATCCCGTCTCCGCCTCGCGGAGCGCGGTCACCGCCGGCGTTCCCGTCGCGGGGTTCTCCATCACCGTCGCGGTCACGTCGAACGCCGACTCGAGCGTGTTCGCCGTCAACACCGATTCGGGCGGTCCCGCCTCCAGCACCGATCCGTCTCCGAGCGCGACGAGTCGATCGCAGTAGCGCGCGGCGAGATCCAGGTCGTGAATCGCGGCGACGACGGTGGTGCCGTCCTCGACGAGGTCGCGAACGAGTTCGAGCGTCTCGATCTGGTGGTTGACGTCGAGGCTGGCCGTCGGCTCGTCCAGCAACAGGACGGGCGTGTCCTGTGCGATCGCCCGCGCGAGGACGACCCGCTGGCGTTCCCCGCCGCTGACCTCGTCGACCGGCCGGTCGGCGAACGCGGCGGTTTCGGTCCGCTCGAGCGCGCACTCGACGTGCGCTCGATCGTCCTCTGTCGGCGGCGAGAAGCGCGATCGGTGCGGGTACCGCCCCATCTCGACGACGGTCCGGACGTCGAAGGAAAAGGAGAGATTCGTATCCTGCGGAACGACCGCGACCAGTCTGCTCGCGGCCTTCGAAGAGCGGCCGTGGAGGTCGGTTCCGTCGACGGTGACGCTCCCCCGCGTCGGCGAGAGTGCGCCGCTTACCGTTCGCAGGAGCGTCGTCTTGCCCGAACCGTTCGGCCCGACGAGGCCGACGAACTCCCCCGGTTCGACGGTCACGGAGATGTTCTCGAGGACGTCCACCTCGCCGAGCGACACGTCGACGTCTCTGACGTCGATCCGGGCCCCGTTCGCCGCAGGCAATTCCGCTCGGTTGCCGGTCACAGGGCGTGCACCTCCCGGCTGGTGAGCAGGTAGAGGAAAAAGGGCGCGCCGACGACCGCGGTGACGATTCCGACGGGAACGATCGGGATCCCGAACGCGCCGACTCGAGCGGCAGTATCTGCGACGACGAGAAACGACGCGCCCGCGAGCGCGCTCGTCGGCAGCAGGATGCGGTGATCCGGGCCGACGACCAGCCGCATCATGTGGGGAACGACGAGGCCGACGAAGCCGATGATCCCGGCGACGGCGACCCCGGCGGCGGTGACGATGCTCGCAATCGCGAGCAACAGTAGTTTGGTCCGCTCGACGTTCACCCCGAGGTGTCGGGCGTCCTCCTCGCCGAGCAGGAGGACGTTCATCTCGCGGGTGTACGCACCCAGCACGAGGACGCCGACGAGCGTCACCGGCAGCGCGAAGCCGACGTCGCCCCAGTTGCTCCGGTGGAGGTGGCCCATCATCCAGACGACCGCCTCCCGAAGGCTCTCGCCGCTGTGGACCAGCATGTAGGAGATCACCGCGCCGAGAAACGCCTGGACGGCGACGCCGGCGAGTAACAGCGTCGCGACCGGCGTTCGACCGCCCTCGGTCGCGATGGCGTAGACCAGAAACGCGGTTACGACCGCGCCGACGAACGCGGGCAGGTGGATGCTCCCGATCGGTACGAGCGCGGGGAACGCGATCGCGGCGACGGCGCCGACGGCCGCCCCCGAGGAGACGCCGATGATCGACGGATCGGCGAGCGGATTTCGGAAGAAGCCCTGCATGACCGTCCCGGCGGCGGCGAGTGCGAAACCGACCGTCGCCGCCAGGAGGATTCTGGGGAGTCGGACGTCCGCGACGATCGTCTGGTGTGTCGCCGGCACGTCGTACGTTCCGACTCCGGCGAAGTTGATCATCGCCTTCGAGACGGTCACCGGATCGATCCGAACCGGCCCGAGCGCCGCGCTCGCGACGACGACGGAGACGAGCAGTACCGATAGCCCGAATGACCACGAGACGATGCGACCTCGATCAGACACGGCTGAAAGCTCGCTTGCAGTAGGCAAATATTTGTTGGAGTGGGGTCCACTGTTCGAGTAATGCGAAACTCACTGATCGTTTTCGTCGCCGTACTGACCGCACTCGCCGCGTTCACTCCTGCCGCCGCCGCAGGGGGACAGACGGCGAATGTCGCGCAGGAAGAGCCGAGCTGCGAGTTCCCCTTCGAGGGTGAGGACGCGACGGGCGAGCAGGTGACGATAGAGGAAGAACCCGACTCGGTCGTCGCGCTGCAACCGAGCGACGCCCAGATCGCGTTCGAGATCGGCGCCGAGGCGAAAGTCGACGGCATGCCGGTCAACGAGTACACCGCCTACCTCGAGGCCGAGGAGGAACTCGATATCAGCGACGATATGGGCAGTCCGGTCGCCGAGGAAGTCATCGACCGCGACCCCGACGTCGTCCTCGCGGCGAGCCACCTCGCGAACGACGACGTGGTCGACCAGCTCCGCGACGCGGGGCTAACCGTCTACGTCTTCCCGGTCGAGGAGTCCCTCGACGACGTCGCCGAGAACGTGCGGACGACCGGGGAACTCGTCGGCGAGTGCGAGGGCGCCGCCGAATCCGTCGAGTGGATGAACGAGCGCCTCGAGATCATCGAAGAGGCGACCGCCGACGAGGAACACCCGCTCGCGTACTACGCGATGATCGGCAGCTACACCCCCGGCGAAGCCACCTTCCAGCACGAACTCCTGACGACTGCCGGCGTCGAGAACCTCGGCGCGGAAGTGGGACTCGAGGGCTGGCAGGAGATTAGCGAAGAGGACGTTATCGAGGAGGACCCCGAGTGGATCATCTACGAGGACTCCGCCGAGGAGCCGCCGGTCAGCGAATCCGCGATGGGGACGACCGCCTACCAGAACGAGCAGTTCGTCGAAGTCAACGCTCAGTTCATCAACCAGCCCGGACCGCTCGTCGTGCTCGCGATCGAGGAAATCGTCCAGGAGGTTCACGCCGAAGCGTACGCCGAAGCGGAGGCCGAACTCGAGGCCGGTAGCGACGACGCCGACGATGACGCGAGCGACGACGAAGACGCCGACGACGCGGCCGGTGGGGACGACACGATCCCCGGCTTCGGCGTTCCCGCCGCCGTCGCGGCGCTTCTCGCCCTGCTCGCCGGACTCGTTCGCCGCCAATAGCTCGCTCTCGAGACCGCGACCCGACTCGAGCGCGGAACCGACCACTTTTGAAAAGTGTTTACCCGTAGGCCTGCCGAAATGTGAGTATGGTCGAGAACGTCATCTGGCCCGCCTATCTCGATACGACCCTCTCCCGGGCCGAGGGACGACGGGTCGCCGAGGATCTGGCGGTCGAGGAGCCGACGGTCGACGAGATCGCGAAAGCCGTCCAGCAGATCGGCTACGACGCCACGATCGAGCGGGACAAATCCTACTCGCGGGAGCACTGGGCCGACCGCGGCCGGGTCGTCGTTCGCGGTGCCGACGACTCGACGAAGAACGACCTCGTTCAGGCCGTCGCGGCGTACGTCGCGGCGATGCGAGACTGATGCGTCGCGTCGGACAGGTCGTTCGCACCGCCCAGGGGTTGGCGATCTTACGAACGGATACGGGCGGCGACGACGATACCCTCCAGGACGAGATCGGGACGATGGTGCTCGACGACTCGCTCGAGACCGTCGGCCGCGTCGTCGACGTCTTCGGCCCCGTCGACCGCCCCTACCTGGCGGTGACGCCGGACGACGGCGTCCACCTTCCGTCGCTGGTCAGTTCGACGCTGTACACGCGGTGAGCCGGCGGCGACCGGTCGAGTCGCCCGCGGACCAACGAAAAACCCCAAGAGGAACGGGTGCAAACGCCGCGCTATGAACCACCGGACCCGGGTCCTCGTGGCGGTCGGCGTGACGGTCCTGCTGTTTCTCGGCGTCCAGCTCGGGGCGCTGGCACTGATCGAGCCGTTCCACGACTCGGAACGGCAGGCCGTCGACGACCCCGAGAACCCGACCAACAGCCTCGTCTACTTCGCAGTCATCCTCGTCGCGACCGGTTTCATGCTCGCGACCTTTCGGTACGACCTCGAGTGGCTCATCAGGGCGATGATCATCGGCGTGAGCGTGATGCTCGCCTGGTTCGTCTTCACCGAACTCGTGCCGCCGGTCGTCACGGCCGGCTCGACCAACGTGCTCGCCGTCCTCGCCGCGCTCGGCGTCGGTGCGGCGTTGCTGTTCTACCCCGAGTGGTACGTGATCGATCTCACCGGGGTCCTGATGGGGGCGGGAGCTGCGGCCCTGTTCGGGATCAGCTTCGGACTGCTGCCGGCGATCTTGCTGCTCGCCGTCCTCGCCGTCTACGACGCGATCAGCGTCTACCGGACCGAGCACATGCTCGACCTCGCCGAGGGCGTGATGGATCTGAAGATCCCCGTCGTCCTCGTGATCCCGACGACGCTTTCCTACTCCTATCTGGCGGACGGGAGCACCGACGACGTTCTCGAGGAGGAGACCGACGGCGGCTCGAGTCTCCCCGCCGAGGACGAGACGGCCACGGGCGGTTCGGAACCGGGCGACGGCGAGGACGGCGACCTCGAGCGCGACGCGCTCTTCATCGGACTCGGCGACGCCGTCATCCCGACCATCCTCGTCGCGAGCGCGGCGTACTTCGTCGACGCCGGAACGCTCGAGGTGCCCGGAGTCGCCCTGAACGTCCCCGCACTCGGTGCCATCCTGGGAACGCTCGCCGGTCTGCTCGTACTCATGCACATGGTGCTCAAGGGTCGCCCCCACGCGGGACTGCCGCTGCTCAACGGCGGTGCGATCGGCGGCTACCTGCTCGGCGCGCTCGCGAGCGGTCTCTCGCTCCTCGGCGCGCTCGGCCTCTAGGCTCGCTCACCCGGAGCGCAGCGAGTGTTCTCGCCGCTCGGGTGAACTCGAGGATGTTCGGAACGGCAAACGATCTCCCACCGCTGTCTGCCTCACCGATCGAGGGACGAGTGAAAGCGGATCGATAGCTCTCTCGAGCCAGAAGATATTCAGCGATCCTCTCACGTCACAGTTAGATAGGGTACGACCGGGGAGTTGGCTGATAGGAGTTTGTGACTGTCGATGGATCCCCGGCCAGTCCCCTGTTCTCTCGCCGGCAGAAATAATTTTCTCAGCTGAAACTGATTATATTTGTTTGGTGGCACAGGATCCGTTCCAAAACACGCTCTCCGGCCGAAACGCTCCAGCCGATACCGATCCGCGATTCTTTCAGCGTCTCTCGCCAGTTATTCGCCGTCGGCGTCGTCCTCAACGATTTCCGCGTCCACGTCGTCGCCGTGCTCGAGTCCCCGGATCATCACGTCGACCCGGTCGCGCTCGGGTTCGAGCGGAAGGTTCCCGTCGTCCGGATAGACGGCGACGATCACGAAGTGGTCGCCGCCGTAGTCGGGGGTGGCGATGTCGAGGAAGACGTCGACACCCTGCTGGCCCTGGAAGGTCGCCTCCCCCTCGTACGATTCGAGCGAGACGGTCGTGCCGTCGAGCGCCTCGACCGCGCGCCCGCCGACGGAGTTCTCGACCTCGAGTTCGTCGTACTGGTTCTGGATCAACTCGACGATCTCCTCGTTGCTCATGTCGCCGACCGGGTTGAAGTCCTCGCCGGCGACGCGGACCTGCGGCGTCGTGATGGCGGCGAAGACGCCCGCGTCGACGTCGCCGCCGAGCGCGCCGAGCGGTGTTTCGATCGTTCGGGTGTACTCCGAGATGTAGTTCGTCGCCTCGACGTCCTCGCCGGCGACCTCCTCGGATCGCACCGTCTCTTCGGTCCCCTGATACTCGTAGCCGGCCTCGTCGGCCGCGCTCTCGCTGACGACCGCCGGCGACGCCGAGAAGGAGGTCACGTCGTCGATGAGGCTGCCGAGACAGCCGGCCGAGACGCCGATGCATCCGACCGCGGCCGTGACAACGAACTGTCGTCGATTCATACTAGTCTCGTTCACCGTACTCTAACTCATAAGTTACGTGGTTGGTCTCACTGCTGTATCAGTCACTCGAGCGAGGTAGTCGGTTCCTATCCTCTCGAAGCGGTCGCCTACTCGCTGATCGAAAACCGGTGTCCGAGACGAGACGGCTGTTCGGATCGGGGGAGTGACTGCTACTCGTCGCCCGACGGGAGCCGATACGTCGGCCCGTCGTCCGTATCCTGTACTTCGATCCCCAGCGCCTCGAGTTCGTCGCGCAACTCGTCGGCCCGCTCGTAGTCCCCAGACTCGCGTTCGTGCTCGCGCACGTCGAGGACGAGTTCGACGACGTCGCCCGCGAGGTTCGCCGTTCCGTCGGTGTCGCCCTCGAAGGAGAGTCCGAGAACGCCGCCCAGTTCCTCGAGGGTCTCGATCGCCCGCCGCAGTCCGCGGTAGTCGTAGTCCTCGGCCGTCTCCTCGAGGTGGCGGTTGATCGCCGTCGCCACCGACAGCAGCGCCGACTGGGCCTCGCGGGTGTTGAAGTCGTCGTTCATCGCGGCCGTGAACTCCTCGCGGGCGTCGGCGACGGCTTCGCGGAGGTCGTCGTCCGCGGCTTTCGCGTTCATCTCCGGCGAGTCGACGACGTCGACGGCCGCCTCGTAGGCGCGCTCGAGGCGGTCCCATCGCTCTTCGGCCTCGGCGATCGTCTCGTCCGAGTAGAGCTGCGCGTTGTTGTACGCGCCGGCGGTGAGGAAGGTTCGAAGGACGTTCGTCCCCCACTGCTCGACCGCCTGGTCGACGGTGACGAAGTTCCCCAGACTCGAGGACATCTTCTCGTCGTCCATCTGGAACAGTTCGCAGTGGAGCCAGTACTTCGCGAACTGCTGGTCCGTCGCGGCTTCGGACTGGGCAATTTCGTTCTCGTGGTGGGGAAAGACCAGGTCGCGGCCGCCGACGTGCATATCGAGCGTGTCATCCAGGTGGGTCGTGCTCATCGCCGAGCACTCGATGTGCCAGCCGGGCCGGCCCTCGCCCCACGGCGAGTCCCAGGTCAGGGCCGTCTCGCAGGCCTCCTCGGCGGGCGCTGCGCCCTCGTGGCGGTGCTCCTCGATCGCCTCCGGATCGACGCCGTCGGCCTTCCAGAGCGCGAAGTCGGCGGGGTTGCGCTTCTCCGAGCGCTCGTCGGGGTCGCCCTGGGACTCGATCTCCTCGAGATCCTGGTTCGAGAGCGCGCCGTATCCGTCGAACTCCGTGACGTCGAAGTAGACCGAGCCGTTGGACTCGTAGGCGTAGCCCTTCTCCATCAGGGTCTCGACGAGGTCGACGATTTCGGGGACGTGCTCGGAGACGCGGGGGTAGACCTCAGCCCGCAAGAGATTGAGCGAGCGCATGTCCGCGAGCGTCCGTTCGATGTACGTTTCCGCGACGCCGGCCTCGTCTTCGCCCAGGTCGTCCTCGCCGACGCGGGCGACGATCTTCTCGTTGACGTCGGTGAAGTTCTCGACGTGACGCACGTCGTAGCCGAGGTGCTCGAGCCAGCGGTGCATGACGTCGACGTGGACCCACGAGCGGGCGTGTCCCAGGTGGGGCGGGTCGGAGACCGTCAGACCACAGTAGTAGAGGAGAACGTTCTCGGGGTCCTGTGGCTCGAACGGCTCTTTCTCGCCCGTCAACGTGTTCGTCACGTGCAGGGTCATTACCCTGATTTTTTCCGGACGGCAGTTAAGCAGTGTGGTGGCCGCCGCTCGAGTCGGTTTTCGGCGCAGTCGATCGTTTTTCAGTCGGACGTCCGGTCGTCGAGAAACGCCGCGGCTCGCTCCTCGCCTTCGGCCGCGAGTTGCTCGAGAAAGTCTTGGTCGCGGTCGAGTTTGGTCGACTGGTGATAGCCCGTCAGCTCGATCCGCTTGACTTCCGTCGTCGTGTACTCCGGGTGGTCGAAGTGACCGCTCTCGATCCACTCGTTGATCCGCTCGACGATGCGAAGCTCCTGGTTCAGAGAGATGTTGCCCGCGAGTTCGTTGCGTCGATCGCCGATTTCCGAAAGCGAGGTCGGCGTCTCCGGCCGGGCCTGGGGGTTGATCTGAACGATCCACAGTTCGTCGGGCGTCCGGTCGCCGGGAAGGGAGAGCAGGTCCCCGACCGGCGGGTTCTGCGAGAGCAGCCCGTCCCAGTGGTGGTGGCCGTCTATCTCGACGGCCTCGAACAGCCCCGGTACTGCGGCCGAAGCGAGGACGGCGTCGACCGTAACGTCTTCGTTGACGAACGTCACGAACTCGCCGGCGTTGACGTTGACTGCGCCGACGACCAGATTCGGCACCTCGGCTGCACAGAGGACCGGAATCTCCGTGAAGGGGATGTGGCGTTCGAGAAGGTCGGCGAGCTGCCCCTGACTCCATCTGGCTGCCGGTGAGTAGTACGGACTCACCTGTGGGAGCCCGACACCGGTACTGGCGAGCCGGGCGTAGCTCGTCACCCAGTCGTTGAATAGCTGGTCTGCGACGTTGCTCGCAGCGATGTCGTCCCAGAGGTCGTCGAGGATCGCGATCCCCCTCGTCTCGTCGCCGGTGACGAATCCGTACCAGGCCGCGAGCGCGTTGAACGCGCCCCCGGAACTGCCGCTGATCCCGACCAGTTCGAACGTCTCCTCCCGGGTCTGCCACTGCGAGAGGAATTCGCGGAGGACACCGGCCGTGAAAGCGGTGTGGCTCCCGCCGCCCTGGCAGGCGATCGCCACCTGCGTCCGATCGTCGTTCATTCGCTCTCCCCCCCGAGTTCGGGACCGACGGGCGTCCGCGGACACGATCGATCGTTCGATTCCGGAAGGGGCCGTACGGCTCTCGAGACTGTCATCGATAACACTCCGTGAGCGGGCCGCAAGTAGCTTTCCGGCAGTCCGCTCTCGAGAACGATAGTAGCCGCTGAACGTCACTGCACACCCGACCGCACGACAGGAGCGCGGTTCGGAGTGAGCGACGCAAGCGAGAACCGCGGACAGTGCGATCGGCGCGTAAATCGTTTCAGTCGTTACTATCTGTCGCGGGAACTGCCTCGAGCGCGTCCTCGACCGCGCGCAGCGCGTTCGCCCCTTCGAGGCGCTCGACGATGATCATCATCGCGCCCTCGCTCACGCCGGCGGCGACCGGCGCGATAGCCTCGTGCGAGAGATGTTGCAGCGCCTCTGCGAGCGCGGTTGCATCGACGTCGCCGGTCGCGACGATGGCGGTCAGATCGCCGCCGTCGGTCCTGAACGACGTTCCGCCGACGGCGAGCAGCGCGGTTTCCGGATGGGATCCATCGATCGGAACCGCCGTGATTCCGCTTTCCATCCTGACACGGGCGTCGCGTGCGTCGGTCTCGTACGCCGGTAGCTCCTCGGCGTACCGGCGAATCGCCGTCGCCACCGCGTCGACCTCGCCGTCGACGTCGAGGTACCGGGCAGCAGCGGTGTAGTTCACGACGTCGGCCCGCAACGCGGACAGGAGAAACGGATGGCCATCGACGGCGCGGCGCGTCTCGCTCGCGAGTGACATAGACGTGACACACTCCTGCGCCGGCATAAGCATCGTGATCACGCGCCGTCGACCGCGGTGTTTTTGCCTCGAGCGGCCGATCGATCCCGTATGAAGCCCGACGACGTCGAGGCGGTCATCGAATCTGAACTCGAGGACGCCGACGCGACGGTCACGCACGCACGCGACAAACACGACGACGACCACCTCGCGGCGACGGTCGTCTCGCCTTCCTTCGAGGGACTCCCGCTGGTCCAGCAACACCAGCAGGTCTACGACGCGCTCGGCGATCGCATGACGACGGACATCCACGCGCTCGAGCTCTCGACGTACACGCCCGAGGAGTACGCAGAGCTCGAGTAACGGAGCTCGGCGACGGCCGGACGAAACACGTCGTCGCGACTCGGTATGCGTTCGCCCACCGCGTCGGCACGGGCCGTCCGTCGGGCGAACACCGGCTCGAACCGCAGGTTTATCCTTCACTCCTGATAGGATACTCGTATGGAGTCGCTTCATCCCCGTATCAGGATCCTCTGGATCGCCCAGGCGGCGATCATGGCGATCGTTCTCGGCGCCGTTCTCGGCGCCGTCGACCGGTGGATCACGTCCGTCCCGACGGCCGGACTGGTGGGCGTGGTCGCGGTCGCGATCGCACTCGGCGCCGCCTACGCGATCCGGCTCTACCAGGTCTGGCAGTTCGAACTCCAGTCGGACGCGCTCTACCTCGAGCGCGGCGTCATCACGTTCGTCGAGACGGCGGTCCCGTTCGTCCGCGTCCAGCACGTCGACACGCAGTTTGGCCCCGTCGAACGGGCGCTCGGCCTCTCGAGCGTCGTCGTCTACACTGCCGGCTCGCGGAACGCGGACGTCCGGATCCCCGGACTGCCGCCGACGCGGGCGCGGAACCTGCAGGATACGCTCCGCGAACTGGCCGTCGAGAGCGAGGCCGACGACGCCGTATGAACCGACTCCATTCGTTCAGCGCGATCACGTACGCCGTCCAGTACGGGTTACTCTGGCTCTGGGTCCCGGTCTTTCTCGTCATCGGACTCGCGGGCGTTTTCGATTTCGCCAGTATGTCCTGGTTGCCGTTCGTCGCGCTGCTCGGGTTTCTCCTCGGCGCGGGCTACGGCGTCGTCTACTACTACCGGTTCGCGTACGCGGTCACGCCGGACACGTTCGACGTCGCCTCCGGCGTGTTCGCTCGTCGCTCCCGGGAGATCCCGTACCGCCGGATCCAGAACGTCGACGTCCGGCAGGGCGTCCTGCAGCGGGTGCTCGGCCTCGCCGTCCTCACCGTCGAGACGGCCGGCGGCGGGAGCAGCGAGGCTGCCCTGAATTTCGTCAGCAAGTCCGAAGCCGACAGATTACAGCACCAGATCCGGCGCCGGACGGCCCGGGTGAACGGTCGCTCCGATGCGCCCGCGACGGAGCAGACGGAAGCGGACACACCGCCGGAGCACGCGGAGTCGGAAGCGCCGACGGAGTCGAGCGCGCCCGGAGCCGACGCCGACGCGACGAGAAGCCGGAAGGCTCCAGCCGAGTCGCACGAAGACGAGCGACCCTCGCCGATCGAAACCGACCGTCAGTCCGCGGAACCGCGACCGGCCCCCTCGTCCGGTCGCCAGCGCGAACCCCGGCGAAAGCAACTGTTCGAACTCGAGTCCAGGGAACTGCTCCTCTACTCGCTGACGACGCTGCGACCCGCCGCAGTCGCGGCGGTCGGCTTCGTATTCTTCCTCGCGACGGACACGATCCTCGAGGTGCTCGTCGCCCTCTCCCAGCCGTTCGGCGGACCGGAAGACCTCACGACCGGCGACGCCCGGAGCTACGGCGTGTTGACCGTCGTCTCGGCGATCAACGGGATCGTCATCACCTACCTGGTCAGCGTCGCCTACACGTTCGCCACGTACTACGACTTCCGGCTCGGCCGCGTCGGCGACGACTTCGTCTACGAGCGCGGACTCCTCCAGCGCTACAGCGGCTCGATTCCGGTGGAGAAGGTCCAGTCGGTGACGGTCACCGACAACCCGATCCAGCGGGCGATCGAGTACGCCGGCCTGTGGGTCGAGACTGCCGGCTACGGTCCGGACAGCAGCGGCGGAAGCCAGTCCGCCGTCCCCCTGGCCCGCACGTCGCACGTCCACCGGTTCACCGAGACCCTCACGGGCGTCGAGACGCCGAAGTTCGAGAGCCCGCCGCCGCTGGCCCGCCGCCGGTATCTCGTCCGGTACTCGCTGATCGCGGCCGTGATCGTCGCCGCGGGGTTCGTTATCGCCCAGGTGACGCCGCTCGAGCGCTGGTACCTCGCCGCGGTCGTCTTCGTGGCGGTCCCGCCGGCGGCGCACCTGCGGTATACCCACCTCGGCTACTACGTCGGGGAGGACCATCTGGTGATTCGACGCGGATTCTGGCGTCGGCGAACGACCGTGATCCCGTACTACCGCATCCAGACCGTCACGACGCGACGGTCGATCTTCCAGCGCCGGCTCGGGCTGGCGTCGCTGGTCGTCGACACCGCCAGTTCGCGCACGTTCTTCTGGGCGACGCCGACCGTTTACGACGTCGATCTCGAGGACGCGCGCGCCGCACACGGGACCGGACGGAAGCGCCTGCAGTCGGCCCTGCGAGAGCGCGCTCGAGCCGACGACGTCGGGTTTTCGGTGGATTTTACCTGATCGGCGTAATTTCACCGCGTACGGTAAACGGGGCGATAGAGAGAGCGAACTGCACTGACGGAGTCGGCGTCCGTCCGCGGCGTCACGGCCGGGACCGCGACGTTTTTGCCCCGACCGCCCCACTCGCCGCGTATGGGTACGGAAGGGATCGATCGACCGATCGAGGAGCGTCGCCGGGGACGGATATGATCGGCGATGCGCTTCGGTACCCGGTCGGCGACGAGATCGGACGAGCGACGTTGCTCAGGAGCGGTATCAGCGTCGTCGCGATCGCGGTCGGGCTGCGGTACGCGGCGGCGCTCGTACCCGCGACGCTCGCGCTCGTACCCGCGACCGTCGCGCTCATCGGCGTCGTCGTCTTCTTCGGAACGACGTCGTTCGTGCTCGTTTCCGACGAGCGGAGACCGCGGCCGTCCGTGCGGGCGGTAGTCCGACCCGGTCTCGGAGCCCTCGCGCTGGCGGTTGCGGTGCTCGTTCCGTCGACCGCCCTGCTGGCGCGTTCGTTGACGGAGACGCCGGAGGCGCTCGAGAACGGGGCGGGACTGTTCTCGCTCGTCTCGTCGACCGCGCTAGTGTTCTTTTTCGTCGCGTGTACGTACGTGTATCCGGTCGCGGTAGCCGCGAGCGCGTCGACCGGGCGGTTGCGAGCGGCCGCCGAGGCCGACACCCTGCTCCCCGTGCTAACCGACCCCGCGTACTTCCTGCGCTGGACGGTCGGGTTTTCGCTCGTCGTACTCGCGACGTGGTTCGCCGTCACGGCCGTCCGCCGCGGTGACGCGTTGGGACTGATCGCTGCGGCGGTCGCCGCCTACCTCCACGTCGCGGGTGCCCGCGCCGTCGGTATCGGCTACGCTCGAGCGTCGGGCGACCGATCGGCGTCGAAGTCACGGTGAGGCGTTCGAACGACGCTCGCGTCGAAGTGCAGCGCACGTAGATGCGGACGGAGACGAAAAGCGGCGATACGAAGCAGTATCGGAAGAGTCAGTCGGCGCGAACCCCATCGAGAGCCGACGAGCCGTTTCGACGATCAGATGTTCGGCGCTCGGGGCTCGGTGCTCTCGACGCGGCGGTTGTGTAGCGCTTCGCCGGTTTTCGCGTCGAAGACGTGAATCGCGTCTTCGGGGATGTAGGCGACCACGCGTTCGCCGGACTCGATCCGACTCATTCCGTCGATCGTCGCGATGGCCGTCTCGCCGTCGCCCTCGCCGAGCGTCAGGTAGACGATGTTCTCGTCGCCGGTCGGTTCGACGACGGTGACCGTCGCGGGGACGGCGTGACCGTCTTCTCGCCGTCGCTCTCCGTCGCTGATTTCGATGCCGACGTCCTCCGGACGCACCCCGAGGACGACCTCGGTACGGTCGCCGATCGCCGTCGAGACGTCGGCTGAGACGGCGTACTCGAGGGGGTCGCCGACGAGCACGGTACCCTCGCCGTCCGCGTCGCGGCGCGTAACGTCGAAGAAGTTCATCGCCGGTTCGCCGATGAAGTCCGCGACGAACACGTTTGCGGGTTCGTGATAGCACTCGAGCGGCGTCCCGACCTGCTGGAGTTCGCCGTCGTTGAGAATGGCGATGCGGTCGCCCATCGTCATCGCTTCCGTCTGGTCGTGGGTGACGTAGACCGTCGTCGTCTCGAGTTCCTCCTGGAGTTGCTGGAGCTCGGTACGCATCTGCGCGCGGAGTTTGGCGTCGAGGTTCGAGAGCGGTTCGTCCATCAGGAACACCGCCGGCTCGCGGACGATCGCACGCCCGAGCGCGACGCGCTGTTGCTGTCCGCCCGAGAGCTCTCCCGGTTTTCGGTCCAGCAGGTCTCCGATTCCCATCATCTCGGCGGTCTCCTCGATCCGAGTGGCGATTTCGTCGTCCGGGAGATCGGTGGACTCCTCGAGCCCGAACGACATGTTCTCCCGGACGGTCATGTGCGGGTAGAGCGCGTAGGACTGGAACACCATCGCGATGTTCCGGTCCTTCGCGGGCAGGTCGTTGACCACTCGATCGTCGAGACGGATCGCGCCGTCCGTGATCGTCTCGAGTCCCGCGATCATCCGCAGCGTCGTCGACTTGCCGCAGCCGGACGGGCCGACGAGAACGAGGAACTCCCCGTCTTCGATGTCGATCGATACCTCGTCGACGGCAACGATATCGCCGCCGTCGTCGTCAGTGAACACTTTCGTTATGTCGTCGAGTTGCGTTTCTCCCATCGTCAGAGCCTCCATTTCTTCGAAGTCGGTCGTCGGTCGGTCATACTTGCACGCCCTCCGCGAACTTGTCGGCGAACAGCACGTAGACGAGCAGCGTCGGCAGCGCCGTGATGAACGCCCCCGCCATCCGCAGCGGGTAGTCGGTTCCCTCGAGCGCCTCGCCCAGCCCCGACAGGATCAGGGTCGCGGACGCGGCAGGATTGTTGACGCTCCCGATGATCGTCAGCGAGAACAGGAACTCGTTCCAGATCTGGGTGAACTGGAAGATGAACACGACCGCGAACATCGGGACCGACAGCGGCAGGACGATCCGGCGGTAAATCCGCCAGACCGACGCGCCGTCGAGCCTCGCGGCCTCGATCATCTCCTGGGACATCGTCTTGTACTGCGAACGGAACAGCAGCGTCACGATCGGAACCCCGTACGCCGTGTGCGTGATGATCAGCTCGAGGATCGTCGCGTGGTGCTCGGCGAGCAGCGGCAGCCCCCACAGGAACGCGAGTCGCGCCTCCAGCTGGGCCCACTGGGTCCAGAACTCGTAGAGCGGAACGATCACCGCCTGGTACGGGACGAAGATGCCCGCGATGAACAGCGCGAGCACGGCGATCTGGCCGCGCCAGTTGACCAGCGTCAGGCCGTAGGCGGCCATGCTGCCGAGGATCGCACAGAGAATCGTCGACGGGATCGTAAACAGCACGCTGTTGACCATCCCGGGCGCGAGAAAGTCGAACGCGACCTGCCACTTCTCGACCGTGGTCCCGCTGGGACCGGGCGGGAAGAAGGGCAGGGTCTCTCGCACCGCTTCCGAGGTCTTGATCGACGTCACGAATCCCGACTCGATTGGAACGAGGTAGAAGCCGACGAGACCGACCAGGGTTGCGTACAGCCCTACTCGTCCGAGGTTGATCCGATCGGTCGCGCGGTCCGTTGCAGTCGGCGTCTCGGTCGTAACTGACTTTTCGCTCATAGGTTCCCTCGCTTGTATTGGCTGTACAGGTACGGGGCGATGACCGCCAGCGACAACACGAACAGCACGAGCGCGATCGACGACCCGTACGCCCACTCCGATCGACCGAACGACTCGCGAACCATCTTCGTCGCCAGGATGTCCGCTCCGCGTCGGGGCCGGTAGCCGTCCGAGATCGCGTACAGGAAGTCGAACGCCTTCAATGCAAACAGCACCAGGACCACGGACGCGCTGACTATCGCGGGCCGTAACTGCGGGATGATCACGCGCCGGTACATCCGGAGCGTGCTGGCGCCGTCGGCCCGCGCGGCCTCGTACTGGTCGTTCGGGATCGATCGGAGCGCGGCGAGGTAGATGATCATCGTGTAGCCGCTGAACTGCCAGACGAGCGCGAAGATCACCGACCCGAGCACGAGGCGCGGGCTCCCCAGCCAGCTGTACGGTCCGAGACCGAATATCCCGACGAACTCATTGACGATGCCGTTGTTGACGTTGTACATCCACCGCCAGAACTGAGCCGTGACGATGAACGACAGGGCGAACGGGAGGAGGTAGATCGTCCGGAGCGACCTGCCGAAGCGGATTTCGCGGTCGAGCAGCAGCGCAAGCACGAGTCCGACGACCAGACACGCCAGGGTGAATCCCACGAGCAGAACGAACGTGTTCCACGTCGCCGACCACATCTGGGGGTCCTCCAGCATCGCCCAGTAGTTCCCGAAGCTGAGGTCGCTGTAGTCGGGATCACCGAACCCGGAGTAGCTGGTCAGCGAGAGCAGGACGTTCCACCCGATCGCGGCGTAGACGAAAAAGCCCATCAGGAGGAACGGCGGGAGCCAGAACGGTGCCGACTGCACCAGATCGCTGTCGAGCCAGCGACGGAGCGACGATCGCTCGTCGACGGCCCCGCCGTCGGTCCTGACCGGGCGCTCGCGGTGACGGCTCTCGGCGCCGTCCCGCCCCGCGTTTCGACCGCGCCGGACGCTACGCAATAGTTCTAGAACGCCTTTCATAAAACTGGTATTCGTGGTCAGAAGGCGTTCATGAACCCATCCGTCGCGCCGTCCACGTCGTAGGGGTCCGCGAAGTTATCGTTGAGTACCCCTTGGAGGTCGGACTGGGTGCTCTGATCGACGGCGAGGCCGTGTGCGAGCGTCGGCGGCTTCTCCGACGCGTCGTCGAAGTCCTCGATCGTATCCGTGAGGTAGGCGTTGAACTCGTCCGTGGGCACCTCCAGTCGCGTCGGAATCGATCCCTTGTACTGGTTGAACGCGACCTGGGCCGTCTCGCCGCCGGCAAATCGCAGCCAGGCGGCGGTTGCCTCGGGGCTCGGGTTGTCGCCCGGGTAGATGAACGAGTCGATGTGCAGCGTGTAGTAGTCTTCCGTTCCGGGGTATCGAATCGCGTCCCACGTCTCGCCGTACTCGAGTTCCTCCGCGATGTACGCGCCGGCGACCCAGTTGCCCTGGTGGATGAACGCAGCGTTGCCGCTCATGATGTCTTGGTTGACCTCGGTGAAGTCGACCGAGGCAGCGTCAGCGTTGATGTAGTTGTCGAGGATCTCCTCGAGCGTCTCGAACGTCGATCGAACGGCGTCCTCCTCACCGTCTCCTTCGATGAAACTCATGTAGGCGTCGTAACCGTGCTCGCCGAGCATCGTCTGCGCCCACGTCTGGAGGATACACCACGGTTCGAGCGACATCGCGAGCGGCGTCGCGTCGGTCTCGGAGTCGACGGTGTCCAGCGCGTCGATGAACGCGTCGGCGCTGTCGATCGAGCCCGGGTCCACGCCCGCCTCGTCGAGGACCTCGACGTTGTAAAAGAGGTCGTTCAGTCGGTGGGAGCCGATCGGCACCGCCGAGAAGCCGCCGTCGAACTGACAGAGTTCCACCGCTTCCTCGGCGTGAGTGTCTTTCAGTTCGGCCTCGTCCCAGACCTCGGACTCGATGTCGCCGAGGACGCCGTCGTACTGCTCGAGGTTCGCGCCGGGCCAGCCCGCGAACGAACTCGGCGGGTCACCCCCCTGGAGACGGTTCGCAACCGTCTGATCGAGGTTCTCGTTACCGCCGCCGCCGATCGGCTGCTCGTCGAGGTCGATATCGGAATGTTCGTCCTCGAACGCACCGAAGAGCGCGTCGGCCGCCTCGGCACCGTCACCGCCGGTCCACCCGTGGAGCACTTCGAGCGTATCGTCTCCGTCGCCTTCACCACCCGTACATCCCGCGAGCGCAACGAGGCTCGCGGTTCCAGCAGCTCCGGCACCCTCGAGAAGCGTTCGTCGGGAGAATATTCCCTTATCAGTCATTGTACACGCTATCCGTATTACGGAGGGGATACTTAATGGTTTTCGATTATTAATTCTGCGGCGAGTGAATTGTTATAGTAACCCGATTTGTAACGGCTACAATGGCTCTATCCGATACGGGCGCCGGAGAACCGCGCCGGGACGGGCGCTCGAGACCGGACCGGTGGATTTTACGCACCCGGCGGGAAACGCTCTACACATGAGCGAGGACTACAGAGTCGAACGCGACAGCCTCGGGGAGATGCAGGTGCCGGCAGACGCCTACTGGGGCGCCCAGACCCAGCGCGCAATCCGGAACTTCCCCATCTCGGGGATCAGCTTCGGCCGGCGGTTCGTCCGCGCGCTCGGCGTCGTCAAGAAGGCGGCCGCACAGGCCAACCGCGACCTCGGACTGGTCGCGGACGACGTCGTCGAGGCGATCGTCGAGGCCGCCGACGAGGTCATCGCCGGCGAGCACGACGACCAGTTCCCGGTCGACGTCTTCCAGACCGGTTCCGGCACCTCCTCGAACATGAACGCCAACGAGGTCATCGCCAACCGCGCCGCAGAGCTCATGGGCGCGGAGATCGGCGACCGCGTCGTCCACCCCAACGACCACGTCAACTACGGCCAGTCGTCAAACGACGTCATTCCGACCGCGATGCACGTCGCCGCCCTCGAGGCCGTCGAGAAAGACGTCATCCCGGCCCTCGATACGCTTCGGGAGGCGCTCGAGGCCAAAGAGGAGGAGTTCGACGACGTCGTCAAGACCGGTCGGACCCACCTGCAGGACGCCACGCCCGTCACGTTAGGCCAGGAGTTCGGCGGCTACCGCGCGCAGATCCAGAAGGGACTCGACCGCGTCGACAAGGTCCGAAATCACCTCGCGGAGCTCGCACTCGGCGGCACCGCAGTCGGTACGGGACTGAACACCCACGAGGAGTTCCCCGGCCGCGCGGCGGAGTACATCACGAAGGAGACCGGCGTCCAGTTCCGAGAAGCGGACAACCACTTCGAGGCCCAGGCCGCCCACGACGCGATGTCCGAAGCTCACGGCGCACTCCGCGTCGTCGCCGGCTCGCTGAACAAGATCGCCAACGATCTTCGACTGCTGGCCTCCGGACCCCGGAACGGACTCGGCGAGATCGAACAGCCCGAGAACCAGCCCGGCTCCTCGATCATGCCCGGCAAGATCAACCCCGTCGTCGCCGAGGCGGTCAACCAGGTCCACAAACAGGTCGTCGGCAACGACGCCGCCGTCTCCGCCGGCGCCGCCGAGGGCCAGATCGACCTCAACCTCTACAAGCCCGTGCTGGCGCACAACTTCCTCGAGTCGGCGGAACTGATTTCGAACTCGAGCCGGGTCTTCGCCGAGCGCTTCGTCGACCCGCTCGAGGCCAACCGCGAGCACTGCGAGGACCAGGTTGAGCAGTCGATGGCGCTCGCCACCTCGCTCAACGTCCACATCGGCTACGATAAGGCCAGCGAGGTTGCCAAGACCGCGCTCAAGGAGGACAAAACCGTCCGCGAGGTCGTCCTCGAGAAGGGCTATCTCGACGAGGGGGAGGCCGACGAAGTGCTCGACCCGGAGAAGATGACCCACCGCGGGATCCTGGGTCAGGACGACTGACCGGATAAAGCGCGACCGCGGACTCGCCGCTCGCGTTCGTCCCTCGTCGATCGAACTGATACCGACCCGCGGCCAAACTTCTCGATCAATAGACAGTGTTTCCCGACGGTATTTCGACAATGTCGATGATTCACACAGCTACCGGAATCCGAGAAACACGCTCTCGAGTACACAGTGCGTTCGATACTTCTTTTTTCCCAGTCTGTTCGCGGTAAACCGGCGTAGCGGAGCCGAATCACTGGCAATCCGGACGGAAGAAACGAACCCAAGCAATTTTGAGGTCCGCTCGCGTCAGACGAAATATGCGCACCTGTCGAGACTGTAATCAGTCGTTCCAGACGGAACTCGCGCTGGAACTCCACCGAGACACCTGCGAGAAAGGACAGCTGTTCTGTCAGGTCTGTGGCGAGCGATTCCGCGAGGGTGACGCGACCCAGGACGGCTGGCACTACGACTGTCCGAACGAAGAGTGCGACGGGACGGGACTGCAGGACGACCTGTACCAGATCGACGACCTCAGGACCGCAACGCACTGACGTCGACCGCGCGACGATTTCGGTTCGACCGTTCTACGGTATCTCCCGAACCGTTCTACGTTACATCCGGTCTGCTTCTGCAACGCCCGCGCACTCATACGGTCCGAGCGCGTAACAGGTGTGTGACCAGTACACGATCACAGGCCGATCGGACGACCGACTCGAGCGTCACGCTCGTCGACCCTCGAGCCCCCCGATTCGGCCAGTCGATTACCGCAACGCTCCTGTTACTCGGCGTCGGGCTGAGTGAGCCGATACTGGTCGCTGCTGTCGCCGTGATCCTCGGCGTCTCGGTGCTCTCCGGCTGGCGGCTCGACCTGTACCGGTTCCTCTGGCAACGGATCATGATCCCGCTCGTCGGTCGACCGGAGCACCGTGAGGCCGCGTCACCGCACCGATTCGCGAAACTCCTGGGTGCGGCGGGTACCGGACTCGCGACCCTGTTGCTCATCGCGGACGTCCCCACGCTCGGATTCGCCGTCGCTGCACTGGTCGGACTGGCTGCCGGACTCGCGGCGGCGACCGGTTTCTGTCTCGGCTGCCGGATGTATCGCCAGGTGTCGTTCCTTCGCGCTCGTGACATCGTCTGACGCCCGGACCCGCTATCCCACTCTTTATTCTCATACCGAACATCTCGGTAGCTATGGAACGACTCAACCCACGGGTCCGCGTCGTCTGGCTCATCGTGGCGGTTTTTCGGGCCGGTCTCGCGGGCGGCTTCATCGTGGGGGGAGCACTGCTGCTCTCTATCACCGATTTCTGGGGCAACCCACCGGACCTGCTCGTCCCGGGAGCCGTCGCGCTCGCCGTGATCCTGGCTATCGTTCGTCTCGTCGTCGCCTGGCTCCGCTACTCCGTCTGGCGGTTCGAGGTACAGGAAGACGGCCTGTTCATCGAGCGAGGCGTCTTCACTCGTATCAAAACGGTCGTCCCGTACGTCCGCGTCCAGCACGTCGACTCCCGGCGATCACCGCTCGAGCGGACGACCGGACTCTCGACGGTCGTCGTCTACACGGCGGGGTCTCGAAGCGCCGACGTAGCGATTCCCGGACTGACACCGGAACGAGCCGAGAAACTCCGCGAGGAACTGCGGCGACTCGCGATCGAGAGCGAGGGTGAAGACGCCGTATGAAGAAACTCCATCCGGTGTCGATCGCGGTTCGCTCGATCTCGCGCAGCGTGAACGTCGGCCTGCTGTTTTTTATCGCGGGGATAGTCGCCTCTCCCGGCGGTGCCGGACCGAACGCCCTCTCGGTCGGCGGCATGGTTCTCGCCGGGATCGTCGTCGCGATCGTCTACGAGGTCGCCTACTACGAACGATTCCGGTACGAACTCACCGCGGACACGTTCGACGTCGCCTCGGGCGTCGTCGCGCGGCGCGATCGCGAGGTTCCGCTCCGGCGGATTCAGAACGTCGACATTCGACAGACGGTTCTCAGCAGGGCGCTCGGCGTCGCCGCCGTCCACATCGAAACCGCGGGCGGCGGACAGACGGAGGTTTCGCTGCAGTACGTCGGTGAAGACGAGGCCCGGCGGCTCAGACGGCAACTCCGTCACGGCGAACGGGCTGAGGACGAACGCGAAACGGCAACCGACGAGACCGATCGCGACGCGGTCGACGACGAGTCGGACGCCGAAGAGGAACTCCTCTTCGAGATTCAGCCTCGAGAACTCGCGATCCTGAGCGTGTTCACGATCGACCCCGGAGCCAGCCTCCTCGGCGGGATCGCCCTCTCGTTCGTCAGCGGCTTCGACCCGACGACGCTGATTCCGGTCGACCTCGTCGAGGGGATTCCCGGTCCCGGTAGCGGTGTCGCCGCGATCGCGTGGGCCGTTCTGCTCTTCTTGCTCGCCGCCTGGGTCGTGAGCGCCGTCCTGACCTTCAACCGGTACTACGGCTTCCGGCTCACGCGCGTCGACGACGAACTCTACTACGAGCGCGGGTTGATTCAGCGCTACAGCGGGACGATTCCGCTCGAGAAGGTCCAGACGCTGACGATCTCCGAACGAATTCCGTTCCGGTGGTTCGGCTACGGCGCGCTGGCCGTCGAAACCGCCGGCTACGCGCCCGGCCAGTCGGGAAGCCGCGGATCGGAGTCCGCGATTCCCCTCGCCAGGTTCGACCGGGTCGTCGGTCTCGCCCGCTCGATCGAACCCTTCGGCGACGTCGACCTCGAGGCGCCGCCGAAACGGGCGCGGGAGCGATACGGCGTCCGGTACCTCCTGGTCGTCGCCGTCGTGGTGGGCATCGGCTACCTGCTCGCCAGCGTCACGTTCGTCGAACGCTGGTACCTGCTCGCCGGCCTGCTCGCCCTCGTTCCGGTCGCCGCCCACCTGAAGTGGTCGAACCGCGGCTACCGCGCCGGCGACCGCTACGTCCTCACGCGGACCGGATTCTGGAACCGATCGACGAAGGTCGTCCCCTACTACCGCGTCCAGGCAGTGGTCCACACTCAGTCCATCTTCCAGCGCCGGCGGCGACTCGCCAGCGTCACGGCCGACACCGCGAGTTCCGCCTCGTTTCTCGGGCGAGCGGCCATCGCACACGATATCGACGCCGACAGGGGACTCGAGTTGCAGCGACACATCGAAGATCACCTGCAGGAACGACTTCGCGCGCGAAAACGAGAGCGAACGGTCGGCGAGTGGTTCCAGCGCTCGGTCTCGAGCGATGAGGACGATCGATCCGAGACCGAATCGACGTAGGTTCGCGTCGACGAGTTCCGTTTTCACTCGAGTCCGATTTCTGCTCGGTACCGAAGACCCGATAAACGAGGGCCTACACTCCCCCAGACGGGCGTATCGTCCTCGAGTTCGACCGACACCGTCTTCGATCTTTCTGTATATCGGTATATGATTCACACGTCCGATTCGGACCGCCGGGATATCTAACAAGAACTCGAATTATAGTAAATATCTCCATCCCACTTCTGTTCGAATCAGAGTATTGCCGAACGCTTCTCGATCGCGTCGCTGCCGGTCCGATCTCCTCGAGAACTGCCGTTCGATCTCGGAGGGTGCCACCCGGCTTCTGGCGATACGAGCCGATGACCGATAGCGACAGCCCGGCGGGAAGCGAAATCCGCTGATCGAACGCTCGACCAGCAGGACCGACGAGACCCGTTCGTCTGGTCACCCATCACCTTCGCAATACCGGCACTCATCCGGTGTGGAATCTCCCGATCGGCGGACGCCTCTCCGACCCACGGAAACGGGAACTGGCGTAGTCTTCGTCGCCCCGGGACGGACGGCTCGAACCGGAGTCCAGTCGCCAAACGGGCCAACCACGGGGTTCTGATACGGGGCCGCCGTCCCGTCCGAGAGAAGTCTGCTGGCCCGTCGTCCGTGCCTCGTTCCGGGTCGTAAGGAGACAGAGAGCACTGCGTGCGTAGGAGTGACCGAAAGACACGACCAACTCCCGCAACGGCGCACCTGCGTTCACGCGGGAGTGCTCGGACCCACCGGGAGCCGCGGCGGAGACGATGAGGCCGATCGAACGAACGTCGAACGAACGACCTCGCTCGTCGGTTCTGCGGTTGCCTTTCGACCGTGAATTGCCGAGTGATCGCTCGAGTCGCGTTCTTCAACGCCCTCCTCGATATCCGAACAAACCCGCTCACGACGCTATGTGGCGCTGCTATAGGCTCTCTTCCGTTCGAAATCGAGAGCTCCGGGACGCGGGAGTCTCGCCGCGCCGCCGAATCCGGTCAGAAATACTCGGCTGTCTCTAATCGATGCGTCTCGGCGACCGATGTTCGACGAGTCGAACTGGATCAGGTCAGGAGTTGGGTGTCACAACCTCCGACGTCGGGAAGCCAACACGCGACTTCACGGGCGCGTACTAATCCTGAAAGACGCGGTTTCTATCTCGGAGTTTGTTCCGGTCGAACGACACCGGCGGAACTGCCGGCCGGCCCGGGAAGCTTCGAGCCCCGTAGCGGAGGGGGAATCGTTCTCGAGTTCCGTCTCTGGCACGCTCCCGGTTAGCAGGAACGGACCTCGAAGCCGGCCACTTCGTTCGGACGAGAGAAACTACCACAGGTCGACGTGCGGACGAGTGCTCCGCTCGTCGCCGGATGGACAGTTGCGACCTGATGACGGCACGAACAGTGACGAATTACCACGAGACAGACACACGGATTTCCCCTCTCGAACCCGAGCGAGTTCCGTTCTCGACCGGAGTCCGACCTCCGGAACTCTGTGTTTTTCGATCAATATCTCGTTTGGTAGTACTACAAATCGGATAATTAGATCTCAAGCTATAGTACTCTATCGACCTTTAGCTAATCCTATAGTACTAAATCTGGCGCATATTTTGGGACGTCAAGTAAGATAACGTCCCTTATCTCATTCAATAGGAGGATTGAAGGTCTCGGAGTTTGATCGGTCGTGTATGAGTGATTCGGCCGATACTTCCCGCGCCGTCGTCAAGACCTACGTCCCGTCTTATCAGAAATCCGAGTGGCAGGATCACGCCGACGATCTCGAGATGAGTCAGAGCGAGTACGTCCGAACGATGGTCCAGGCCGGCCGTCGCGGCTTCGAGGGCGATCGCGAGGAACCCGGTTCTCCGGACGAAAACCCTCGGGGTAACGGCCTCGAAACACGCGTCCTCGAATTACTCTCGTCTGACACGTATTCGTGGAACGAACTCCTCGAGGCGGTCAGCGACGACATCGAGTCGCGGCTCGACGACGCGCTGGAACAGCTCCAGGCCGAGAACCGAATTCGGTACAGCGGTCGCCACGGCGGATACACGATGGTCGGGGACGATGGCAACTAGGACCGACGCGCCCGAGGAGGTCGCGGATCCGATCGCGTACTTCCTCGACGACCAGCGCTATCACGGGAAGAGCGAACGGACGCTCGTGGCCTACGAGCGCGTCCTCCGGCAGTTCGAGGAGTTCGTTCGCGACCGCTTCGACGACGGCGAGGGCGTCTCCGCGATCGGCCGGCGCGAGTGCATGGCCTGGGTGCACTCGCTCCGCGATCGGTTCGAACCGAGCACGATCGCGACGTACGCGTCCTATCTCAACCGGTTCTACGACTACATGACCCAGGTCGGCGTCTTCGAAGAAAATCCGATGGTACTGGTGATGGAGGAACTCTCGGAGTCCATCGACACGAATCCGACTCGTCGGGACATTTCGGTGCCGGAGATGCGGTCGTTCGTCGATTCGGTCTCCCACCCGCTCGAGCGCGCCGTGATCGTCACCCACCTGAAAACGGGGATGCGCGTCGGCGAACTCTGTAATCTCGACCTACGGGATTGTCACCTCGAGGTGCCGGAACTCGATCTCGAGTGGACGCCGCGCGTCCAGCTCGAGCGCCGTCCGGCGTCGGTGTTCGTCGCCGCGGAGCCCGCTCGCGGTCGGATCGTCAACGGCGAGGAGCGAAGCGCCTCGAACAAGCGCGAGCGGGACACGGTGATTCCCGTCGACGCCGAACTCCGACGAGCGCTGCTCGAGTGGGTAGCGATCCGTCCGGACCCGGTTTCACCGGCCGAGCCGCTGTTCCTCAACACCAGGGGCGCCTGGGGAGAGCGACTGCAGCCGTCCGACGTTCGGTCCATCGTCGAAAAACACGCTCGCGAACGCGGCTGGTATCGAACGGGCGGAGGTGCGACGGAAAACGTGACGCCCCACTACTTTAGACACTTCTTCACGACGCACCTCCGGGATCGAACGGGAGATCGCGGCGTCGTCAAGTACCTCCGCGGCGACGTCGCCAGCGACGTCATCGATACCTACACGCACAACTGGGGCGACCAGGTGCGGACGGTCTACGAGGCGAACATCTATTCGCTTCTGTAGAGCGCCTCTGCGAAACTGACATATTCGAAACGTGTAATTCGTTAGCGTTGTGGTGGCCGACACCGGACAGATAAACTCTGTAATGCTATATCGAATTTGATCGATACAGCTTCTCGAGTCAGGTTACAAATACTAGCGTAGCCGAAGCTCTAACGGCTGTATGACGGTGATTCGAGGAAAACAGGAAGAACCGAACGGATCAGTGAGTGACTGCGAGTTCCGTCTCCGCAGTACCGTTTGCCAGCACTGACCGGACCGCGGCGACCGTCTCGGTAACCTCGGGCGTGTTCTCGAGCATCACCGTCTCGCTCGGGAACAACTGCTCGCCGAGCAACAGGCCGTGGTCGCGGGCGGTCGAGCCGGTCACCGTCAGATAGACGCCGAGGCCGGTCTCGGCGATCGCCGCCTCTTCTTCGCGACCGTTCGCAGGGTAGTGGAACTCGACGCCGTCGAGGGTTTTCGTGCCGAGGACGGCCTGGACCAGTCGCTCGTACCGGGGTTCGATACAGAGCGGCCCCTCGTAGGCCTCGAGAAAGTCCCGGTCGATCGATTCGGACGGCGGCGCCGTTTCGGGGGTCGCCATCAGGGTGTGGTAGACGGTATCTCCCAGACCAGTGACGACCCGCACGTCGGTGTCGACGGGGTCGATTCGGGCGTTAATGTCGGCGATTCGGTCGAGGGGCTCCGGCCGGAGTCCGACGACCTCCTCGAGGACCAGGTCGGCGCTGTCGAACCCGAGCGCGAACTCGTGGGTTCGCAGCGCGCGAAACGGCTCTTCGCGACCGACGAGCTGGACCGACATCTCCTCTGAAACGGTATCTGCGTCGTCGAGCGGAATCGTCACGCTGTCGAAGACGATCCGTCGTGGTTTCCCGGCGCGGTCGTCACGAAGAAGCGTGTACTCGGGTTCGTTCGGATCGTCGACGGTACTGTAGGTGGCGAGACGATGGTACACGTCCTCCTCGGCGTCGACGGTGCCTTTCGTCCGTGCTTTTTCGTGTCGAAGCGTCGACGTGATGTCGTCCGCGAGGGTCGGCACGTCGAGACGTGCAGCGATACGATCGAGCACGCACTCGAGCGGCCGGCCCTTCCGCGGAACTGCGATCGGGATCGTCTCACCCATCGATCAGTTCTCAACGAGCGACGGATAAACGAGTTGCGTTTCCAGCGAAACGGAGATGATAGTACCAACTGAAATGTTCACACCGATCGCACCGCGACTGTGCGAACGGGAGCACACCGGCTTTCAGTGGCTACTCAGCTGTCCGAGAACATCGAACCAAGCTGATCGCGCCAGTCCTGAATGTCCGTCAGCCCTTCCCGGACGTCCGCGAGATCGTCCTCGAGGTCGTCCACGTCGTCTGCGAGGTCGTCGACGCGTTCGTCGACCGTTTCGACGTCGTCGTTTACGTTTTCGAGGTCGGTCTCTACGGTCTCGACGTCGTCCGTGACCTCGCCCAGATCGGTTTCCAGGTCGGCGGTCCAGTCGGTCAGCGACTCGACGTCGGTTTCGACACCGTCGACGCGCGATTCGGTGCCCTCGAGTCGGTCGTCCATCGCGGCGATGTCGTCCTCGAACGATGCCAACTCGTCTCGAAGTTCTTCGATTAGCTGTTCGCCGGTTCCCTGTTCGTCGAGGAACGCTTCCAGCGCGTCGGTGTAGGCGGCGACCTCCTCGACCCGTGACTGGAGATGCTCGACCTTCGCGGTCTCCGACCCCGAAGGCTCGAGATGGAGTTCCGAACGGAGGACCTCGAGATCCTCCTCGTCGACGATTCCCTGGCGAATCTCGGTTGCGAGTCGATCGCCGATCGAACCCTCGAGTGCAATAGCGGGTTCGTCGGCGGACTCGTCTTCTGCCGCGTCGGTCTCGTTCGCTTCGGCGGTCGACTCGTCGTCGAGGCCCTCGTCCTCGTCAGCTATGGGCGGCTCGTCAGGTGTGGCCGGTTCAGCGTCAGTGTCTTCGACGTCCGTCGGCGGCGATTCGGCTGCCGGCTCCTCGTCGGCTTCGCCGGCCTCGAGATCGGCCTCGTCCGCGTCGTCGTCACCGACTGCGGTCTCCGTACCACCGTCTCCGTCCTCGGTGTCGACGTCCGGTCTCTCCTCGGCGGCGGTCTCCGTGTCTGTCTCGACGTCGTCGGGTGCGGTGTCTTCCGATGGCTCGATATCGGCGTCGTCCTCGAGGCCGAGATCGAGTTCGGACGGCTCCGGGTCGTCGTCGGCTTCGTCGGTCTCCAGACCGAGATCGAGTGATTGCTCGTCCGGCGGCGCGGCTTCGATCGCCTCGTCCTCCTCTGCTTCGGGGATCTCGTCCTCTTCGAACCCAAGTGCGATGTCCGGCTCGTCGTCCTCGCGCTCCGTTCCCTCGTCGGTCGAGTCCACGCCGTCCTCGAGATCGAGATCCAGATCTTCCTCGTCCTCGAGGCCCGGAACGGAATCGGACTCGCCCGAGATCATGTCTTTGACCGCCTGATTGCGGTCGTCTCCGACGATCGTCTCGATGACGTCGTCGCTGATCGCGTCGGCGTCCGAGTCGGCCGCGTCCTCGGAACTGACCTCGACGACCGTCGGCTCCGTGAGGAACTCGGTCACGACGCTCTCGTCGTCGATCCGGATTCCGTAGACGGTTACGAGCGGTTCGCCGGATTCGAGCGTCCCGGTGAACTCGACGTGGTTGTCCTGGAACGCCGTCCAGTCGTCGCTGTAGTAGTCGGGGTGGAATCCGACCTTGTCCATCGGGAACGATTCGGGGATCTCCTCGGAGAGGCGGAATGTGACCGGTTCGTCGTGGTC
The DNA here is from genome assembly GCF_023913515.1 of Natronococcus sp. CG52. Classification (NCBI taxonomy): domain Archaea; kingdom Methanobacteriati; phylum Methanobacteriota; class Halobacteria; order Halobacteriales; family Natrialbaceae; genus Natronococcus; species Natronococcus zhouii. The sequence continues at coordinate 1,533,667 of NZ_CP099391.1, read as the reverse complement.
CGACTCGATCTCGAACCTGATCGCCGGGACGGGAAACTCGTCGGCCGCGAACCGCTTTCGGACGGTCAACCCATCGGCACTGACCTCGATCACGTCGTCCGTGTCGGCGGTGCTACTCATGGCGCCAACGTTACCAGACCATTACTATAAATTGTGCGGACAGTATCAGTTCTGATATACGTATCAGAGGTCGACGCGATCGCCGATCTCGACGAGTTCCAGTCGGCGCGGGTACTCGAAACTCTTCGCGTGGTGGTGGAGCACCTTCGGATCAGAGGTCAGACCGCGCCACATGTCCCAGTGACTCGGCAGGAGCGCCTCGAGTTCGAGGGCGGCCGCCGCCTCGACGATCTGGTTCTCGTCGTTGTACCAGCGCGTCCGTTTCGGCTCTCCCGTCTCCTTGTCGGGGATCTGGCCGACGGTACCGAAGGCGAGCGCGCCGAGGTCGATGTCGTACTCCGCGCCGATCCGTTCGAACTCCTCGGTCGGTTTCGTGTCGCCGCCGTGGAAGAACGTTCCCGCGTCGTGCTCGAGGACGTAACTGACGGGATTGGTCGCGTCCGGATCGTGTGCCTCCTCGACATGAAGGGTGAACGCTCCGATGTCGAGACTCTCTCCTTCGCTAACTTCGGTGAACTGCTCGTCGGTTATGTCCCACTCCTCGGTCCAGTTCTCGTCCTCGCGTGCGACCGCCAGGCTGTCGTCCGGTCCGTACAGGGTCGCACCGGTGTTCTCGAGGATCGGCGCCTGGCTCGGTCCGTGGACGTGGTCCGTGTGCTCGTGGGTCGCGAGGATCGCGTCCGTCTCGGCCACGTCCGCCGGATCGAACGGCACCGGAATCATGCGAACGGTTCGTGGCGGATCGCCGAGGCCGACGTAGGGATCGATGAAGATCGTCGTTCCCTCGCGGTCCTTGAGTACGAATCCGTTACAGCCGAGATACCATATCGAAACGCCGCCCGGTGTCGCCGCTTCGATGTCGCGGACGAGCCAGTCGTCCCAGTCGCTTCGCGTCATACTCGAGGATGTGCGGACCGACTGGGTAAGTGTTATTGTCTCCGCGAGTACCGTGAGTCGAACGAGTGAGGAGATCGCCCTTCGACAGGAATTGACTCCGGGAGATTACTCTCATTGATCCGTCCGTTAATTTCAATCCTTTCTATTTCCGGGTAAACTTTGATCGGCGGAACCGTCGAGCTCAAGAGCGCATGACGAACGACTCGATTCTCCCGACGGGACAACGCCGCGACGTTCTCCAAACGATCGGCGGGCTCACCGGCCTCGCGCTAGTGGGATCGACCGCGACGGCCGAGGAGGACTCCGACGCGACGGAGAACGGACGGTACGCTCTACCGGAACTTCCCTACGAGTACGACGCGCTCGAGCCCCACATCGACGAGCGCATCGTGGAACTCCATCACAGCGAGCACCACCAGGCGTACGTGGAGGGGGCGAACGCTGCGCTCGATGAGTTCGAGGAGATGCGCTCCGGCGGCGATTTCGAGGATATCAAGGCCGCAAAGCGGGACTTCTCCTTTAATTTCTCCGGCCACGTCAACCACACCGTCTTCTGGCAGAACATGAGCCCCGACGGCGGCGGCGAACCCGACGGCGAACTGCGCTCGGCGCTCGAGGAGCAGTTCGGTTCGTTCGAGGCGTTCCGAGACGAGTTCACCGCGGCCGCGGAGAACGTCGAAGGCGGCGGGTGGGCGATGCTGTTCTACGAACCCGTCGCGGACCTCCTGGTGATCGGACAGGTCGAGTCCCAGAACGAACTGGCTCACCAGGGTGCGATTCCGATCCTGACCCTCGACGTCTGGGAACACGCCTACTACCTCCAGTACGAGAACGACCGCGGCGCTTACGTCGAGGAGTGGTGGAACGTCGTCGACTGGACCGACGTCTGCCGTCGCTACAACCTTCTGACCCAGGTCCGAGCGGACGAGGTGTCGAGCGATGCAGCCGACGAAGCGCACGACTGATCGACACGCGGCTCCGATTTGTTGAGTGAAATCGATTATCGATGAACCGTCGACGAAACGGGGAGAGACCGGCGAAATAACACCGAGGAGTACCCGGACGGCGACTGAGCGGGAGCCTCGATCGACGGTTCCGGTAGGGTCCTACCAGGTGCCGTGGAACGTGTCGAACGAGAGATCCTCGAGCGGCTTGTTGCCGACGGCGATCTCGTACTCGCCGGGCGTCAGCATCGGCTTGTGGAACTGCGGGCCGTCGTCGGTCGTGATCCGCGGACAGCCGGTGTTGACGAACGCGTCCATGTCGAAGTTTCGGAGCCGGTCGGGGGTCACCTCGTCCATCGTGATGAGGTAGGCGTTGTCGTTGTCGTCGAGAATCTGCTCGGCCTGCTCCCAGCGACCCTGCCCGATCTTCGTACAGAAGATGACGCCCCACTTCTCGGCGTCCATCGCGCGGTGGACCGCACCGTAGCGCTGTTTCATGAATTTCTCCGTGTCCGCGGGAGTGACGACGTTGTTGACCGGGTCGGCGATGACGACGTGTTTGTCGGGGTGTTCCATCGCCAGACCGAGCGGGTGGAACTTGCCGCCGCCGACGTAGAGTACCTGGTCCGCGGGTACGTCAGCGCTCGCGTAGTTGCAGCCCAGGACCTGGCCCTCGTGCGTGAGTCGGTCGTCGCCGCGACGGCTCTGGACCTCGTAGCCTCGTTCTTCCAGGAACTCGGTCATCTCCTCGTAGCGGTTCATGTGCTGGGCCGTGGTGACGAGGCCGACGCCCTCGGTCTCCTCGGGGTCCTCGAGCGTGTCGAGAGCCTCCTCCATGATCGGCTGCACTTCGACGTTCGAGAACAGCGGGACGTAGATCACCTTGTCCGTGTTCTTCATCGGCGAGTGGCCGAAGTGGACGAACACGTCGGTGCGTTTCATCAGATACGTGTCGAGGTCACAGGCGCCGTAACACGGCTGGCCCGAGAGCATGAACGTCACGTCGTCGTCGGCGAGTTCGCGAAGGTCGTCCGCGACCTTCGGACCGCGTCGTTTCAGCCCCTCGGGAAACTGCAGCCCGACCTTCGCCGCGTCGCGCTCCTCGATCGCCTCGAGGATGCGGTCGAGTTCGTAGTCCCACTCTCGATCGTGCTTGAGGCTCATCCCCACGTTTCTGAGGTCCCCTTCGCTGTACTCCGACTCCTGGCTCATTGTCCGTCGTAACGGCCACGGACGTATAACGGCGGCGCTTCTCGTGTTAGACGACGTCCGCGACCCCGCTTGTACTGCGAGGGCAACTCGAGCGGTCGACGAACTACTCCTGTGGCTCTATCGAAGTTTTTCTCGAGAGATAGGTTTGGCATCCTTCGAGTGAGTACAGGCGGACAACGTACCACGATTACTAGCTATCTGTCTGACGTCTGTCACAAACAACTGCCGAATACAGCGGATCTATCGGTCGATTACGGTGGCATCCAGAGAGCATACAGTATCGCTAGCAGCCCTGACACCTGACTCGATTGTGAGGCGATGATGACCACTGCTACTGGTATACCCGGAAAAATTCCGTACAGGAGGAAGATGCAGAACGGGACGGCAAGTACGAGCACGAAACCGAGTGCGATGAATAGCATCGGACGGCTGTTGTTCCGTCTGTAGCCGCGGTAGGCCTGATACGCGATGAAGATGCCAATGATAACGCTCAGGATCTGTGTCCCCTGTTGGAACACAATGACCCAGTCCGGTGGCATCGCAGGCTCCCAGAGTTGGAGGAGCGGAAGGCGCACGTCACATCCCCTCGATAAGCCGCGTGAATCGATCGGCTGGATCCTCACGGCGATCAACCTCGAGAACTAACTGTCCGTCTCGAAGCTCGACCGTGAGTCGTTCGAAGTTTGTCGCGTACATGGTTCGATGATGGCCGCCGTCCGTATCGAGTTTCGTCCGCTCAATGAGCAGGTCGCACTCCCGAAGATCCTCCAGACGGCGGTAGATCGTCGGTTCGGAGACGCCACAGCGTTCGCTCAGTGTGGTTGCTGACATTGGTCCTTGACTCGTTTCAGTGAGGATTGCCCGTGCAGTCGGGTCTTCCAGCACGGCCGCAAATCGGTCGATATCATCATCCTCACTCACAACACCCTCCTTTCGTGGCTACATTTTAAAGAGATTAGCATAACTACAGGGACTGAAATTGTGCTCGACCCGTTATGCGACTCCCCTCCGTCACTCCACCTATGGCAGCACACACCGCCGCTGAAAACCCAGTACGAGTGCGATTGACGACGCTCGGCGGGCTCGTAATCGCCCTCGTAAGCGTCGTCCTCAGCATCGTTTCCTACAGTCACCTTGCAGATACCGTCCGGATCCGATGGACCGTCGGAACCTTCCAACACTACGGACCAGAACACATCTCGACTTTACCTATGCTCGTAGCGTTTCCAGCAATTGTAGCGGGCCTATACGTCGGATCACGGTGGCTCGAGACGCACCTGGAGCGTCCCGGCGAGATCGACGATTTCGACGAATTCCACGCCATCTACGACATCTGTGTCCTGCTGATCCTCGGAACAGTTGTCGCGGGCCAACTCGTCATCATTGTCCTCAACCTGTGATCCCAATGAACAGGCCCCTCTCAACACCGGAAGGCATCGATACGCGCAACCTCGCGGAGTTCCTCGTCATCCTGACAGCGCTCGCCCTGGGATTCACCGCCATCACCCGCGTTACGGGTATCAACATCGTAGCGGTTGGACCACTCTACATGTTCACGCCCGGGATCGCCGGACTGACTGTGTGCCTGCACAATGGGATCGCACTCTCAGACGTCGGTCTCCGGATCGGGCGGAAGCGGTGGCTCGCTCTGGCCGCGATCCTGCCACTCCCGGTTCTCAGCGTGATAACGGTGCTCTCGCTCGGCGTACCGGGCGTAACGTTCAACTCATCACTCGATACAGCGGCCGAAGTCGGCCTTCCGTCGGGAGTGTTCTGGGCGTTCGCTGCGTGGGGTATCGTCGTAGCGATTGGTGCGACGTTCAATGCGATCTTCGGTTTCGGTGAAGAGTTCGGTTGGCGGGGTTACCTCTTATGGGAGCTTGCCCCGCTGGGATTCTGGAAGGCGTCGCTAGCGATCGGTGCCGCGTGGGGGATCTGGCACGCGCCACTCGTCTTTGCCGGGCACAATTATCCGTCGTTCCCGATCATCGGCATCGTCGCGTTCACGGTCGCGTGTATCGCTTTGGCCCCGCTGTTCACCTACATCGTCGTTCGATCGAAATCCGTTCTCCCCGCGGCCATCTTCCACGGCGTGTTCAACGCAGTTGGGCTCGTCGGGTACGCAACCACCGATGATGCCGTTCTCAGACAACTCGTTGCCAGCGAGGGCGGCATTATCGGTATAACGGTGTTCGGGCTCATCGCGCTCTCGATCGCATTTACTGGACCACCGCGCTTAACCCGTGACTTCGCCACGAGTAGGCGTCCCGTCTCGACGACTCCCTCGTGGGAGAAACAGACTCGGTAAGCAGGACGAAAACGGCCGAAGACCAGTAGCGTTTGTCCGCTGGTGTGATGCAGTACGCCCGACGCGCTGGACCTGTAGCATCTGTGATAGTACTATTATCGGCGGCTCGTATTGGGATTCCTACACTCAATCGAAGCTGGGCTGACGCTCGTTCGCTTTCTGTGTCTTCCGCCGAGACTATCACGGCAGCCACGAACTGTCCCGTTGAGTGGCGATCTCATCAGCAAAAGGCCAATAATGTAATAAATCCACATTTTCTTGTGGTAGCAATGCGAGAATCTCTTTGGACTCTCTCGGCAGCCAACGGAAGACGAGTCATCGTCGCTCTCGGAGTGATGTACGTCGCGCTTGCTGCGCTTTTCCCACTGATACAGACCGCTGGGGAAATGCCGTTCGAAATCGTAGTGGTCGTGTCCTTGCTGACGGCGATCCCTGGTTCTGTGCTCCTCTATGGCGGGTATCGGTTACCCCGAGCTACTATTCATCCTGCGCTCTACGACCGTATTGCAGGCTGGTGCCTCGCCGGGGCCGGGGTGATGGGTGGAATTCTCGCACTCAGCGGACTTGTCAGCGGCCTCACCAATCTCGTCCCCAACGCCCTCATTCTTACAGCACTCGGTAGCGGTGCTGGCTTCGGGACGGGAATCTACGACGCGAAGGCGAAAACACGTGCGCGTGAAGCCGAGCAACGAAGCCGCGAACTCGCTTATCAGAACAACCGGTTAGAAAACTTCGCGAGGCTGCTCGCACACGAACTTCGCAACCCACTGGCGATCGCCAAGGGGTACCACCAGCAGTCCCAGCCCCGAAACGAAGATGCCGCGAAGGAGGTAGCACTCGCTCACGAGCGAATCGAGGAGATGATCGACATTCTGCTCGTCACCGTGCGAGGATCGAAAGTAAACATTGACGACGAACCGACTGTGATTGCGGCGCTGGCCGCGAGAATGTGGGACGAGCTTTCAATCCAAACGGAGTCAGCGACACTCGTCGTGAATACCGTACAGACGATTCGAGGTAACCCGATCCACATGCAGCATCTGCTGGCGAACCTCTTTCGAAACAGCATCGAACACAGTGAGAAGGGGGTGACCGTTCGTATTGGCGATCTCGAAGACGGGTTCTACGTAGAGGATAACGGTCCCGGTATTCCCGAGGATACCCACAACGACGTGGTTGAGGCGGGCTTTACTACGAGATCACGCGGGATGGGACTCGGTCTCACGGTCGTCATACAGCTTGCCGATTTGTACGACTGGGACTGGACACTCACCGACAGCGAGAGCGGTGGGACACGGTTTGAGTTTACCAATGTTGAGTTTGTCACAACTTGAGCGGAACTACAACAGTAGTAATCGAGATAACTCTACTCGGATCGACGGAAACGCTGTCTCATAACTCGCCAAAATACCGATGGTTGAGTCGGAATATCGTGAGAAAAACGGCCGCGCCATCCAATCAGTCCTCTCACCAAAACCGATATCGGAAACGAGCCTTTCGGGCGTTTATAGTTTCCCTACCGGTGGTTTAGGGACAATCTTGAGAACTGAAGTTGTCGTGCTGCACACGCACCTGTAGTAAACGGTTGCCACGCCATAATATATCAGAAGTATAAGGGTTTGGCGGAGTCGCTCCGATCGGTGTGCCGATATATCGCCTTCTAGAACCCGAAGACCTGTCGTGACCGCTTTCACGGTCGGTGAAATTCATGAAACACTACCTGTTTATGAGCCCAACAGTCATAGTACTGGAGTGTAAACGGGGAGTCAATGGCAGCGGAACAGCCCCCTGATGGATACCTCTTCGATCTCTACCGTCGGTACATCGGCGAACCGGAGGGACGAACCGACGTCTACGTCGGATTCGGTCTCTTCTTCGGCGGTATCGGGATCGCGGTGACGGCGCTCGTGCTTTTCCTCTGGGGAAGCACGCACGAAGCACACACGTTGGACAGCGCGTACTACAACTGGATTCAGCCGGCGTACGCGCTGGGAATGCTCTCGCTCCCGGCGATGATGCTGGGAATCGTCGTTCTCTTGCCGTCCGAGCGCCGGATGCTGTACACGTCGATCGGTGGCGCCGTGATTACCGCGGTCGCAGTCAGCGGATTCCTCTACGCCTACCCCACGAACTGGCACTTCGTCCGCGACGTCGATTACACGGTCGAGGTCGTCGCGACGTACGCAGTCGGACTGTCCGGGCTCATCGCGTCGACCGGCGCGGCGCTCGTCGCTCACTACCTCGACCTCGCGCGACAGGCGGAAACGGTCGAGATCGACGACGCGGACGAGGAGGACGAGTTATCCGACGCCGACGTCCAGCGAGACATCGACGAGGCGATGGAGGACGTCGAACTCTCCTGGGGCGGCGTCGAAAAGACCGAACACAAGCGGCTGAGTTTCTCCGAGAACGATCTCGAGGGCGTCTCGATCGACGCGAGCGCCGGAACCAAGACGACCCGCTCCTCGGGTGTCGACGCGCAGGTCGACGGCCTCAAGGGGCTGAAAGGGGGCGAGACGAAGAAGACGACCTCGAGTTCGACCGTCGACGACCAGACGACGAAACTGAAGGAACTTCGCGAACAGAAGCGCCGGGAGGCCGCCGCCGACGAGGAATCACGGTCCGCTGGAGTCGTCTCGGCACTCCTCAGTCGGTTCCGCACGCTGGTCGCGCGGAAGTAACGATCAGCTCCTCGAGAGACGTATTCCTCTCGAACTCTCATCAAATTAAGACAGTCGGGACACTAGACTTATAACGAATCAGTTACCTTGGCCAATATGGCCAAAGGCCTAGACGTCGGAACGATGAATATCCTGTCAGCACAGCAGGATGGAAACGACACGGTGTTCGTACAGCAGCGAAACTCCTTCGTAGAGATCGAGTACTCGGATATGGCCGAGCAGATGCTCTCACGAAGCGAGGTTCTTCACATCCGCAAGGACGACAAGGTGTACGTCGTCGGCGACGACGCCCTGAACTTCGCGAACATCTTCAACAAGGAGACGCGCCGACCGATGAAACACGGGATCCTCTCGAACGACGAGAAGAGCGCGATCCCGATGATGAAGCTCATCATCGAACAGGTCGTCGGAGAACCTGCGTACCCGGACGAGAAGCTGTACTTCTCGTCACCGGCCGATCCGATCGATTCGGATCTCTCGACGCTGTACCACCAGAAAACGATCGAGTCGTTCCTCAACGACATGGGATACGACTCCGAACCGATCAATGAGGGGATGTCCGTCATCTACTCCGAGCTCGCGGACAACAACTTCACCGGACTCGGCATCAGCTTCGGTGCGGGGATGACGAACGTCTGTCTGTCCTACTACGCGGTGCCCGTCATGAAGTTCTCCGTCGCCCGCGGCGGCGACTGGGTCGACGAGCAGGCCGCGCGCGCGACCGGGACGCCGGTCGACAAGGTCACCTCGATCAAGGAGAACGACTTCGAACTCGACTTCACGACGGACGTCGGCGGCGTCGAGGGCGCACTGTCGATCTACTACGAGAACCTGCTCGATTACGTCATCGAGAACATCGTCACGGAAGTCGACGAGGAGGACGTCGAGGAGGGACTCGACGTTCCCGTCGTCGTCACCGGCGGAACCTCGAGCCCCAGCGGCTTCGAGGACCTGTTCCGCGACCACCTCGAGGACGCGAACATTCCGTTCTCGATCAGCGGCGTCTCTCACGCCAACGAGCCGCTGTACAGCGTCGCGCGCGGTGGCCTCGTCGCCGCCCGCTCCGACGAGGACGTCGACCACGACAAGGAGGAGGCGGAGGAAGTCGAAGCGGCAGCGAACGAGTAGCGGGGTTCGGTTTTCGACTCTTTTCGAGCGAGATGCTCTCCGGATACGCTCGAGTTACGAGACCCGCTCGGCGTTACTCCTCGTAGAAGCGGTTGAGCGCGTCGCGCCAGGATTCTCCCTCGTGACCGAGACGCTCGTGCTCCACGGGAACGTCCGCGTACCCGCAGCGGGAACACGTAACCGTCGCAACCTCTCCCAACGAGAGCTCCTCGAGCGGGCTCTGACACCGTGGACACTGGTCCATATCTGTCCCTGTTCCGGCCCGTTCTTAACTCTATTTGAACCTACCAAGCAGTAGATAACTATCGCCCCGCCGAATCGGACTCAGTTCGAGCCCCTTCGTCGGGCAGGTATTACTGTGGGGTATTAACAAACTTTTTGTATGCAGCCTATGTATGTGCTGGTAATGAGCACCACCCCATCGTCCGAGTTCGAGTCGCCGATCGATCGCTGCCGACCCGCAGACGTCACGCCGGTAACCCTCGAGGCGTCGGCGCTCGAGTCGACGGCGCCCGGATACCTTCGCGGTCTCAAGCGGGAACTGACCCAGGAAGGGCTGTTCCCGGCGGGCCTGACCGTCGACGCCTGCTTCGACGAGGACTGCTCGCTCGCCACGCAGGACGAGATCAATCGAATCAGAGGCTACGTTCGTGCGGGCGCGTTCCTCGGTGTCGGCTCCGTGACGGTCTCGGCCGACGACGTCGCCAACGTCGAGAAGGTCAGTCCGGCGCTCGCAGCCTGCGCGGAGCGCGCCGAACGCGAGGGTATCGAACTGGAACTCGACGGGCCCATTACGATCGAGCACTGACGCCGGCGTAATGTCCGGCCCCTCCCGGCGCACGCTCGCCCGTCGGCTCGAGTCGCTCGAGGACTTCGCCGAGCCGTCTGCGACGCTCGAACAGTATCTCACGCCGCCCGAGATCGCCGCCCACATCTGTCACCTCGCGAGCCTGCAGGGCGATCTCGAGCGGCCGATAGTCGATCTCGGAACCGGAACGGGGATGCTCGCGGTCGCGGGCGCGCTGGCGGGCGCCGGCCGGGTGGTCGGCGTCGACGTCGACGCCGGCGCGCTCGCGCTGGCTCGCGAGAACGCGGCGCGCGTCGACGCGACCGCCGCGATCGACTGGGTCCGCGGTGACGTTACGCGTCATCCGCTGTCGATCACCGACGCGACCGTCCTTTCGAACCCGCCGTTCGGGGCACAACGGGGCAATCGTCACGCCGACCGGGAGTTTCTCGAGACGACCCGAACGATCGCGGACGTCTCCTACACGATCCACAACGAGGGAAGTCAATCGTTCGTCGAATCGTTCGCCGCCGACGAGGGTGGCGAGGTCACGCACGGATTTCGTGCGGCGTTCCCGATCGCCAAGCGGTTCGACTTTCACACCGAGGCGGAGGCGACGCTCGAGGCGGAAGTATTCCGGATCGAGTGGGACTAGTCGTACGTCTCCTCGGCCGCGAGGGCGACCTCCGTGCCGTCCGAGATCGCGTAGATCGTCCCGTCGTCGCGCTCGAAGGTGAGTCCGTCCGCCTCGGTCGACTCGTTCTCTTCGGGGATCGGCGCGGTCGTGACGGTATCGGTCTCGGCTGCAGTCACCTCGAGGACGAACTCGCCGTCCTCGGAGGCGACCGCGACGGTACGGCCGTCGATACGGACGTCCGCCGCTGAACTGTTCGACTCGTAAGCGAGTTGGCGCTCCGCGCCGTCTTCCCGAATCCAGACCTGATAGACCGTCTCGTTCCCGATCGGTTCCCAGCCGACTCGCTCGACGTGGACGGCCTCCCGCCAGCCGAGGCCGCCGACGTAGATCGTCTCCTCGCCGGTGAAGGCGAGTCGCTGGCTCGTCACCGCCTCGAGCCAGATCTGGCGCTGATCGCTCGAAACGATCACCCCGCTGGACTCGAGGGTGACGGCGTCGTCGAACGGGCCGACGGCGACCGGCGAGACGAGTTCGTTCTCGACGCTCTCGGCGTACTCGACGGTGTACCCGTCGATTTCGACGTGTGACTCCGAAGTCGGGTCGGCACCCTCGACGACGAGCAGATTGGCGGGGACGGCGATTCCGGCGAGCATCGCGGTCACGACGAGAATCGCCAGGAACGCAGTTCGGCGGAGACTCGGACCGGACGTCCGTTCGGCCGTCCGCGTACCGCGAGCGAGTTCTGTGATCCGCTCGAGCCGTGCGGCGGCGTCGGTGTGGCCGGAACGGCCGTTGACGAGTTCGAGCGGTCGCACGTCGGGCGACGATCCGTCCCCGACCGTTCTCGAGCGGGTATCGTCCGATCGGAATCGCCGTGGAACGACCGACCGCTCGGAGCCGGCGACCGCGAGCGTAATCAGGACGGCCAGCACCGCGACGACGACGACCCCCGGCCCCTGAAAGAGGACGAACGAGTTGTCGCCGCCGAACCAGTAGATCGCCCACAGCGACTTGGCGAAGCCGAACAGCAGGATGGCGATCCAGAGGCGGAGCGGGTCGGGGCGACTACCGCGGCGCCGTAGCACCAGGATTCCGAGGACGAGGCCGATGAAGAACCCGAGCGCGTGTCCCTGGATGGCGATCGTCGCCCACGTAGGCGGCCCCGGCGGACTCGGCTCGGCGACGTAGACACTGACGGGATCTCGTAGCGCCCGAACGATCGTCAGGAGCGCCCCCTGCACGCCGAGCGTCCCGACGAGCGTCACGATCGGGTAGTGGACGATGGCGAAGCCGGCGAACGCGAAGACGAGTCCCGAGAAGCCGATCACGGGCCCGAGTGCGAAGAGGCTGGTAACCAGCCCGATCGCGAACACGACCAGCGGGAAGACGACCAGCGCGCGCACCCGGGGATCGGTTCGCCACGAGTCGGCCGCCCCGTTCTCGCGTTCGTCCGGGTAGTGGCCCCAGGCGTACTCGGCGATCGGTGCGACGACGGCCGCACCCAGGACGTTCCCGATGAGGTGCGTCGGCCCGACGTGAGAGAACGACGCGGTGAGCATCCCGAGCGGGTAGAAGTACGACCAGGCTCGGTACGGAACGGTGACGGGTTCCCTGACGTTCGTGATCCCGTCCTGGACGAACAGATAGACGAAACAGACCGCGCCGATCACGACCAACGACCCCCACGGGACGCCCATCACGAGTCGCGTCCGTGCGACCTCGAGCCACGGACGATCCGGCCGGTGAAGTCGCCGGACGACCGCTACGGAACCGAGCAGCGCCGCCGCGACGAGTCCCGCGACCGCGACCGCGATCGGATCCATGTCCTGTGGTTTGGCCGTATCCATATATGAATTTCTCCGCGTTCGTGACGATCGTGCGCCGACGAGAGGGGTCGAAAAGGAAAGGTACAAGCGGCTGACGACCCCAGGAACGGACATGGAACTGCGGGTCACCGAGAGCAGCGAGGATGAACTCTCGATCGAGATCGCCGGCGAGGATCACACGTTCATGAACGTCCTCAAAGGCGCCCTCCTCGAGCACGACGACGTGAGCGCGGCAACGTACGACGTGAATCCCGAACAGTCCGGTGGGCAGACGGAGCCGATCCTGACGATCAAGACCGAGAGCGGCGTCGATCCCCTCGAGGCCCTGGAGGAGGCTGCGGTCGACGTCCGCGAGAAGGCGACCAGCTTCCGTGACGCCTTCGAGGCCGCAGCGTAACCCGGTTTCGAATCGGACCCTTCTCGTCGCGTTTCACACTCGTTCTCGAGAGCAGCGTCTCCGTTCCGGCCGAAAATCCGGTTCAGCAGGTAACGTAGGTGACGTGGGCGGTGCCGTCGTCGGTCGCGTGGACGTCGAGTCCCGCTCTCGGATGGCCGGCCCGAACGTCGTCGCCGAGATCCGAGGCGAGCAACGCGGCGGCGATATCGTCGGCGAGCGCCGCCTCGTCGTCGTAGTCGTCGATCGACGATCCGGTGAGCGATAGCGACGTCCCGGCGGGGTCGACGCTACAGTCGACGCCGAACTCGTCGAGTCCGGCTGGATCGGGATCCGCGCCCTCGTACTCCCGTGCGATCGACGCCCGGTTGTGGTACTCCGCGAACGCCGCGAGGTCGTCGTCGTACTGCGTCTCGCCGCCGGTTCGTTCGGTCTCGAGTCGCTCGTGGACCAGCAGTTCGGTCTGCTCGAGGTCGAGTCCGGCGGCCGCGGATCCCTCGCCGGGCGCGTCCGGCGGAGCAGGATGACCGATTCCCGGCAGGATCGAGGGCGAGATGATGCCCGTCGCGAACAGGAGCGCGACGAGTCCGATGACGGCGAACGCCGGAACGTAGGGTTTCGCGACCTCGAGCCAGCCGGGAACGTCGAGGTCGCGATCGGCATCGTCGTAGCTCTGTTCGGTCTTCTCGAGGTCGTGTTCGCCGCAACGAGCGCAGGGAGGGTTGTTCTTGACGTGATCCCGGCCGCAGTTCTGGCAGCGCCAGACGTAGGTCGTGCCGGTGTCGACGGTCTCCGTCCGTGGTGGCCCCTCCTCGCCCTGTCGGACGACCGCCTTCTCGAAGGTGTTGTGTCCGCACTCGTCACAGGGAGGGTCGTCTTCCGCGTGTGGTTTACCACACCACGTGCACCGCCACTTCACTGGTACAACGGCGCGGCCGCGGCGCTATAAGGGTATTGGATACCGATCTCGCTGGCCCGTCGAACGGCGAGGGCGCTCCGGTCCGGGACCAGCGTTTTCCCGCTCGTCGCTGTCGTCTTCGTATGATGCCGGCAGAGCGAGCGTTTCTCGAGCGGGCTCGAGTCGGAACGCTGGCGACGGTCGATGCACGGAACCGACCGCACGCCGTTCCGATCTGTTACGCGCTCGTCGACGGGGCGAACGGGTTACGACTCGTCTCGGCGATCGACGAGAAGCCGAAATCGACGCTGGAACTCCGGCGGGTTCGGAACGTTCGGTCGAACCCGTGGATCACGGTGCTCGTCGACCGCTACAGCGAGGACTGGTCTCGTCTCGCGTGGGTACAGGTCCGCGGACGGGCCGACGTGATCCGCCCGGACGAGAGCGGCCACGAAGCGGCCGTTCGGGCGCTCCGGTCGACCTACGAGCAGTACGACGACCACGACCTCCACGAGGGACCGATCATCGCGATCCGCGTCGACGAGACGCGGTCGTGGGGTGCGCTCGAGGAGTGATCGCAATCGGCGCGAAAATGCGACGGTGTGATAGACGACCCACCGAGGGCGCTCCCGAAGGCTGATTCAGTGTCGGTCCGGGACGCCGCGCTCGTCCGGGTACTCCGCTGCCACCGTTTTCCTCTCGGGTGGCGTAGCCGCCGCTCGAGCAAAATCCGGGACCAAAAACACGCTCACTCGCTTCGCTCGCTTCCGGGTCACGTCCGCTCACGGGTCATTCCTCCCCGTTCGCGTTCCGAGGCGCTCACCTCGGTCGCGCCTCGCGGTTCAGAGTCGAACCGGAACGTCGCGCTCGTCCAGGTATTCCGTTAGCACCTTTTTCCACTCGGGTTCGCTTCGCTTCACCCTCGCGCAAAAATCTGCACCAAAAAGCCGCTCGCTCGCGTTGATCACTTGCGGTTGCAGACGCTCGTCGTTCGCCTTTTGCGGTTCTCGGCCTTCACCCTCCGAAGCGCGCATCGCTCGCGGTTCAGAGTCGAACCGGAACGTCGCGCTCGTCCAGGTACTCCTTGCACTCCCGGATCGAGTGCTCGTCGAAGTGAAAGATCGACGCCGCGAGGCCGGCGTCGGCGTTGGCCTCGGTGAACACTTCGTACAGGTCCTCGGGACCGCCACAGCCCGACGAGGCGATAACCGGCGTGTCGACGGCGTCACAAACCGCCTTCGTCAGCGGAACGTCGTAGCCGTCCTTGGTGCCGTCCTTGTCGATCGAGTTGACGAACAGTTCGCCCGCGCCGCGGGTTTCGGCCTCTCGGGCCCACTCGAGGACGTCGATGCCGGTTCCCTCGCGACCCCCTTTCTTGGTGCACTCGAACCAGCAGGACTCGCCGTCGACCTCGACGTAGTGTTCGCCCTCCTCGTCGAACCGCCGTCTGGCGTCGACGCTGATGACGATACACTGGCTGCCGAACGCGCGCGCGCCCTCGGTGATGAGTTCGGGTCGCTCGAGGGCGCCGGTCGTGATCGAGACCTTGTCGGCGCCCGCCCGGAGCGTCTCCTTGATGTCGTCGGTGGTCCGAATGCCGCCGCCGACGGTCAGCGGGATGAAGACCTCGTCGGCGACGTCGCGGACGACGTCGAGCATGGTCTCTCGTCCCTCCGCCGAGGCGGTGATGTCGAGGAAGACGAACTCGTCGGCGCCCGCCTCGTTGTACGCCCGGGCCATCTCGACCGGATCGCCGGTGTATTTCAGATCCTCGAAGTGAACGCCGGTGTAGACCGCCGGGTTCCCGTCCTCGTCGAGATCGACGTCGATACACGGGATGACTCGCTTGGTCAGGGCCATTTGCTATCTCGACGTTGGCACCCGGAGTAGTAAAGCCGTCTGGATCGAACAACCGATCGCTGCGGGAGCGATCTCGGAGGGGAGGAACCGTCCCGAACGCAGTCGCTCGAATCGCTGTAGGTGATTTTAAGATCCCGAGTCGGCAACACGCAGGTATGGCAGACGACAACGACACCGATCCTGCGGTTGATCACGACTCGGGAGCCGACGTCGGCCACGACCTCGAGGCCGACAGAACGACCGCGCCGATGGGCGACTACACGACGCGCGACGTCGGCGTCGGCATTGCAGTCACGCTCGTCGGGATCCTGATCGCGTTCGGGATTCCGTTGCTCGCGCTCGGTCTGTAAAAGCTAGAAGACGTACTCGTCGTCGTGGCCCATCATTCCGTCGTCTTCGAGTCCGCTACCCATTCCTCCTTCGTCGTCCTCGTCCATCGGTCCGCTGGTCTTGTAGGCTTTGATGCCCGTCGACAGGAGGTCCTCGATCGCTTCCTCACGGTTGACGAACTCGCCCCGCTCGACCATCTGCGCGATCTGCATCTCGAGGTGTTCCGGGATGGTGATCTCTACTTTCGGCATCTGATTCCGCTTTCGGCGAGGGGGTATTTAGCTCTGACGGGGAATCTACGTCGATGGGAAAGAAAAAATTTCTCGCGTGAAACTATTGTTCCCCTGTCGTGATGTCCAGGGCGATCGTCCTGCATTACTGGCCGAGTCGCGTCGGCGGGGGACCGAACGGGGACGAGGTTACTTGTTCCCCATCATGGAATCGATCGCGTTCTTGAGCGTCGTGCCCGGTTGCATGACCGAATCGAGCTGTTTGCGCATCTTTCGCTGATTGAAGTAGCTCGCGAACGCGAGGATCGTCGGCGGCCAGAGCCCCACGAATATCCCTCGCTGGCGGTCGCCGCGGATGAAAAAGTAGTACCACGACAGTCCGACCGAGGCGGCGGATGCGATGGCCGCGGGGCCGATAGCCTGTTCGCCGACCTCCTCTGCTTTCTGTCCTGACATTTCACGGTCTGCCATCTGCTGTTTACTAGCCATACAGGGAGCACAGTCGGCGAGACGCTACTAATGGATGGCGAGGGTTTCGCGAGGTACCCCCGAATTGTGACGCCGGTTCGACTATTTCGTCCCGTTTCGACGACAGCGCCGTCTGGCAAATTCGACGTTTCCCTCGAGAGATCCTATCGCGATTATAGTTATCATCCCGCACGATCGTGTGCTCAGGTACGGCGACTGGAATCGTCCTCGGCGTTCCGGACGTCGGGGCGGCCGTCTGCCGGTCGGTGACGCCGCCAGCGTCACACCTACGTGATCGGAACCCGACGCTCGTGTATGAGCACGAACGACGCAACCGACGTTACGGAACTCTATCAGGAGTTCGGCGAGGAGCGGCTGCCGCCGGGACAGCGCGAAACGTCCGCCTTTCCGGTGCTCTCGAAGAGCGGCACGCCGGAGTTCGATCCCGAAACCTGGGAGTTCACCGTCACCGGCGCCGTCGAAGAGGAGCTCTCCTTCTCCTGGGAGGAGTTCCGAGAGCTCCCGACCGTGACCCAGCGCCAGGACTTCCACTGCGTGACCGGCTGGAGCAAGTTCGACTGCGCGTTCACGGGGGTTCCCTTCCCTACCATCGCCGAACGAGCCGGCATCCGTGACGATGCAGTCCACGTCATGTTCTCCGCACTCGACGACTACACCACGGACCTGCCGCTCGAGGACTGTCTCCGCGAGGAGGTCCTCTTCGCGTGGGCCTACGACGGTGAAGAGCTACCGGCGGACCACGGCGGTCCGCTTCGGGTCGTCACACCACACAAGTACGCCTACAAGGGTGCCAAGTGGGTCGACGGGATCGAGTTCCTCGCCGAACCCGAACCGGGCTACTGGGAGCGACGCGGCTACTCCGAGACGGCGAATCCGTGGAACGAGGAGCGATACAGCTAACGAGTCGATCGAATAGTTAGGCTGAAGGCGTGGCAGTCCCGACGTGCGTTCGATGGACCGAACGTCGGGCGGGCGACAACTGACTGGCGACTCACGGCCGGCGACCACTGAAGAGAGTATCGAGCTGGTGAGTCGGAGTCGCGAACTCGAGGACGTTTCCTTCGGCGCGATCGTCGACGCCGGCGACGCGTGTCGGATTCAGTGGGCGACGCCCGTCGGCCTCGAGGTCGTCGGCCGCGGCGTCGCCTCCCGGTTCGCCGCCAGCGGCCCGGAGCGGTTCGACGAGATTCGAACGCAGGCCGCCGCGGCGTTCGACGGCCTCGATCACGTCGGCCCTGCAGTCGCACGTCCGCGCGCGTTCGGCGGTTTTTCGTTTCACGACGCTCACGAGCCAGATACCCGGTGGAGCGGCTTCGAGGCGGCCTCGTTCGTCGTTCCGCAGGTTCTCGTCACCCGGAGCGACGACGGCACCTGGCTCACGACTGTCGCACCGGGAGAGAGCGAGGCGATGCGTCGGCTCGAGGACTGGCACGAACGACTGGGCGACCTGCCGGCGATGCGGCCGAGCGGGTCGGGTCCCGGCGTTCGCTCGACGGGCCGCACGACCGCGCCCGCGGCGTGGCAGAGCCAGGTCGAGACGGCGCTCGAGCGAATCGCGAACGGCGACCTCACGAAGGTCGTCCTCGCGCGGGCGCTCTCGGTCGAACTCGACGGGCCGGTCGACGTCCCCGCGACGCTCGAACGGTTGCGCCGCCGGTACCCGAACTGCTATCGATTCCTGATCGGTCGCGAGGGCGGCGGCACGTTCTTCGGTGCGCCTCCCGAGCGACTGGTCTCGAAACGCGGCGACCGTGTGGAGACGGAGGCGCTCGCGGGCTCCGTCCCGCGCGGTGACACGCCCGAGGAGGACGACGAGTACGTCGAGCGGATGGTCGACAGCGACAAGTTCCAGCGCGAACACGGCCTCGTGGTCGAGTCAATTCGCGACCAGCTCGAACCGCTCGCGCGCGAACTCGCGATCGACGACCAGACGATTCGTCAGCTGGCGACGATCCAGCACCTGCAGACGCCGATCGCGGCGACGCTCGAGCGGGACACTCACATTCTCGACCTCGTCGAGGCGCTGCACCCGACGCCGGCGGTCGGCGGCGTGCCGCCGCGTGCGGCCCTCGAGACGATTCGAGAGATCGAGTCGTTCGACCGCGGCTGGTACGCCGCGCCGATCGGCTGGTTCGACGCCGCCGGCGACGGCGAGTTCGCGGTCGGTATTCGATCGGGACTCGCCGCCGACGAGACGGTGACGCTGTTCGCGGGCAACGGCATCGTCGCCGACAGCGATCCGACCGAGGAGTGGGAGGAGGTACAGCTAAAGTTCCGACCGATCCTCGACGAGCTCAGATGAGTGCCCCGAACCGCGCGACGCTCTGGGGTCGCACCCTCGTCGACGAACTCGCGAAGGGCGGGCTCGAGGCGGTCTGTATCGCACCGGGAAGCCGATCGACGCCGCTGACCGTCGCGTTCGCCGAGCATCCCGACGTCGAGGTCTTCTCGCACCTGGACGAGCGCTCGGCGGCCTTCTTCGCGCTCGGTCGCGCCCGTCGCACCGGGGAGCCGACCGCCCTGGTCTGCACCTCCGGCACCGCCGCAGCGAACTTCCACCCGGCGGTTATCGAGGCGAATCAGGCTCGAGTCCCGCTGCTCGTGTTGAGCGCCGACCGACCGGCGGAGCTTCGAGACAGCGGCGCGAACCAGACGATCGACCAGGTCGAACTCTACGGCGACGCCGTTCGCTGGGACGCGGAACTCCCCGAACCCGAGGCCGACGAGCGAAAAGTTCGGAGTCTTCGGACGACGGCCGCTCGAGCCCTCGCGGCGACGACGGGAACTCCGCCGGGGCCGGTACACCTGAACTGTCCGTTCCGGAAGCCGCTCGAGCCGACCGAAACCGGGGACGTCCCCGACGCCTTCGCAGAAACGCTCGCCGGGAGGGGCCGGAAGGGAGCGTTCGTCGAGACCAGCGGCGGCCGACCGACACCCGACGACAGCTCCGTTCGAGACCTCGCGCGTGCGCTCGCGAACGCCGACCGTCCGCTGCTCGTCGCCGGTCCGGCGGACCCCGCGGATCTCGTCGATCTCGAGCCCGAACCGGTGACCTCCCTCGCCGAACGCGTCGGCGCGCCGATTCTCGCCGATCCGCTCTCGAACCTCCGGTTCGGAGTCCACGTCGATGACGGCCCCGTCTTCGGGGGGTACGACGACTACGTCGACGAACTCCCTGCACCCGACGTCGTTCTCCGGATCGGCGCCTCGCCGACGTCGAAGCCGCTTCGACACGCCCTCCGGGACGCCGACGCCGCCCAGTACCTGGTCGACCCCGCGGGCGAGTGGCGCGAGGCGACGTTCACTGCGACCAATCTCCTGGCCGCGACGCCGGACTCCGTCGTCACTGCCCTGCTCGAGCGATTCGACGAGGACGGCGGAGCGACCGTACCGAACTCGAGTGCCGAGTGGCTCGAGCGGTTCGAACGGGCGGAGGAACACCACTGGCGAGTTCGGGACGCCGCGCTGGAACCCGGCGCGCTCGAGGAGACCCCGTTCGAGGGGGCGATCCTCGCGTCGGTGTTCGAGGACGCACCCGATCCGACGACCGTTTTCGTCTCGAACAGCATGCCGATTCGAGATGCGGACCGGTTTGCTCGCCCGCGAACGGCGAATCTCACGGTTCTCGCCAACCGCGGTGCGAGCGGGATCGACGGGATCACGAGCACGGCGCTGGGCGCCGGTAGCGCGACGGACGACCCGCTCGTGCTCGTCACCGGCGACCTCGCCCTCTACCACGACGCCAACGGGCTGCTCGCGGTCGACCGCTGCGGGGTCGACGCGACGATCGTGTTGCTGGACAACGACGGCGGCGGGATCTTCCACAAACTCCCGATCGAGGAGTTCGACCCGCCGTTTACGTCGCAGTTCAAGACGCCACACGGACTCGAGTTCGACGCGCTCGCCGAGCTGTACGGGCTCGAGTTCGAACGCGTTGCACCCGTCGAGTTCTCGGACGCGTACCGCCGCTCGCTCGAGTCCGAGGGGACGCAGGTGCTCTCGCTCGAGTTCGAGTCCGAGTCGAGTCACCGACGCCGCGAGGAACTCGAGGCGCAGGGACGAACCGCGGTTTCGGACGACTTAGCACGCGGTTCGGACTCGTAGGGCCTCCCGAGCGGTGACTACTCGTTCGATCGAAGTCGTTTTCGATTACCCGCCAGCTAGCGGCGAGTCCGCCGTTCGCGGACAGGCGTCCGTTCGAGTCGGCGCTCCAGTCGTACTGACCGTGATAATCGCGGCAAAGGCTGTCGCCACAGTGACCGAGCTCCAACGAATAAACTCTATGGTGGTATACTAAATACGTTGCCTCAATCCGTTCGGAGATCTGTCGAAGCAGAACTGCTGCCGAACTGACTGAGGTCTGGCGTTTCGAGTGTGAAGAAGCGACGGCCGAAGAGCGGCGGTTACGGTCTCGGTGCCGCCTTCTGGAGCGCGGTCTCGGCGATGTTTCCGCCGTAGTCGGCGCTTCGCGAGATCGAGTCCAGGATCAGACCCAGTAACTGCGCCTGAACGGGGTCGAGTTCGCGCAGTATCTCGTCGATGTGCCGGGTGTGTTCGTCTATTTCGGGGACGGCCTCGAGCGCGTCGTGTCCGAGTTCGTTCGCCTCGGCGCTCTCCTCGGCGAACAGCGCGTCCATCGACTTCTCGATGATGCCGGCGGCGTCGGTGTGCAGTTCGTACAGCGCCTCCGCGACGGCTTCGGGGATGTCGTCGAGTTTGAGCGCTAGCTGGCTGATCTTGACGGCGTGGTCGGCGACGCGCTCGAGTTGGCGAGCGCTCGAGTGGTAGTCGAAACAGTCCTCGCGGGAGACGCCGAGCCCCTCGGCCGCGCGCGGCGACCGGAGCGTCGCTCGGAAGACCCGCGAGACGACGAGGAAGAGTCGGTCGACGTCGTCGTCGCGTTCGATGACGTCGTGGGCGATGTCGTCGTCGTTTTCGACGAGGGCGGTGATCGCGTCGTCGAGCATCGCTCGAGCGATCAGGCGCATCCGAGAGACGGCGTTGACGATCGACAGCTCCGCAGAGTCGAGCAGATCCTGGACGACGACGCAGTCGCTCTGCTCCTCGACGACCTCGACGCCGATGAGGCCCTGGATTGCGGTTCGGATCGCCCGTCGTTGCTCCGTCGTGATCCGATTCGCCTCGAGTCGGATGATGTCGAAGCCGCTGACGTACATCGTCAGGATCGCTCGTACCAGTTGCTCGTCGTCGAGCGTGGATACCTCGAGCGTTCCCTCGTGGTGGTCGGTATCGCGCTGCGGCGTGACGAACAGCGACTCGTCCTCGGAGTAGATCTCGACGGTCGTCCCGCTGCTGATCCCGTTCTCCGTCGCCCACGTCTTCGGGAGCGAAACCGTGTACGTCGACCCCCCGGTCACCTGGACTTTTCGCGTCTCCATACACGCCGGTTTCGGCAGGGAGAATATAAACCTGGCTGAATCTATAGAGCAGTACCGATAACGGTTCTAAACGGCAATATAGGGCGCAACACTCGAATATGTGGAATTCTTTTGGATATTCAGATACGTTGTGTGTGATAGCATGCTATAGGACTATATAGATATGTGTAATTCCGCATCATCGGTACTCGGGAGCGCGAGCCGGACCGAGGAGGTGCACCCACCGACCGGAGTCGGACCACCGGGACTCAGCTCCGTCTGCACTCGAAATACGGACTTCCGAGACCGACGAAGGCATTTCCTTTTCGGCTCGACTTGCACCTGTATCGGGGTATTTAGAGACGCGGATCAAATCCATCGAGGGGTCAAAAACCGGGCTATATCGAAACGTGCGGCTCTTTTACGATATATAGATCACATAGCATCGTACTTTTATCACCTCTCGAATCGATCACGTGATGGCTGACAACCAGCACGGACGTTGGGTGGACGGTGTCTCACGACGGAAGTTCCTCGGTGCGACCGGCGCCGCGGGTGCGGTTGCAGTCGCCGGCTGTTCCGAAACTGACGCGGAAAACGGCAGCAACGGTAACGGGGAGGTAGTCGTCAAAGGTTCCAGCACGGTGTTTCCGATCTCGGACGCGATGGCCGAGCGGTTCATGGACGAGAACCCGGGCGTCAACGTTACCGTCGACTCCACGGGGAGCGGCGGCGGCTTCGAGAACCACTTCTGTCCCGGCGAAGCCGATATCAACGGCGCCTCCCGGCCGATCAAATCCGAAGAGGAGGATAGCTGCGCGGAGAACGACGTCACGCCGATCGAGATGGAGGTCGGCGGCGACGCGCTGACGATGGCGGTCAGTCCGGAGAACGACTGGGTCGACTGCATGTCCTTTGACGAAATGGCCCAGATCTGGCGGGAAGACGGCGCCGAAACCTGGCAGGACGTCAACGACGACTGGCCGGACGAGGAGTTCGTCCTCTACGGTCCCGACACGACCTCAGGGACGTTCGACTGGTTCACGGAGAACGTCGTCGGCGAAGCGGGGGACCACCGCACCGATTACGAACCGACGGAGGACGACAACATCATCGTCGAAGGGCTCGAGGACGACCCGCACGCGATCGGCTACTTCGGCTACGCTTACTACGCCGAGAACGAGGACCGCGTGAAGGCGCTCGAAGTGAAAGAGAACGAGGACGGTGACTGCATCGAACCGGGACTGAACAACCCGAGCTACCCGATGGCTCGTCCGTTGTTCGTCTACCCCGCCGCGGAATCCCTCGATCAGGACCCCGTCTACGACTTCATGGAGTTCTACATCGAGAACTCGTCGGCCGACTGGATCGCCGAGGAGATCGGGTACGTCCCGGCGAACCAGGACCAGGTCGACGAAAATATGGCCGCCCTCGAGGACGCCGCGGGGGACTAGCGGCCCCGATCGACGCCGCCGCTTGATTCAACACTTATCTTTCAAAATGAGTACTGATTCAATAAGTGCCGACCTCACCGGGTCGGTCGACGGACGAACCGAGAAAGAACGGCTGTACCAGTGGCTGCTGTTCGGCTGTGCCGCACTGACCGCGTTCGTGACCGTCAGCATCGTGATCACGCTCGCAGTGGACGCAGTCACGTTCTTTCGACAGGTAAACGCCGTCGCGTTCCTCACCGGCACGGAGTGGCAGTCGAGCCGTGATACGTTCGGCGTCCTGCCGCTGGTGAGCGCGACGCTGATCGTCACGGTTGTCTCGGCGATGGTCGCGATCCCCGTCGGCACCGCGGCCGCGGTCTACCTGAGCGAGTACGCGAGCGACCGGGCGCGATCGATCCTGAAACCGTCGCTCGAGATCCTCGCCGGCATCCCGACGGTCGTCTACGGCTACCTCGCGCTGGTGTATCTGACGCCGTGGCTGCGAGCGGTCGGGCTCGACCTGAGCCTGTTCAACCTGCTTTCCGCGTCGATCATGGTGGGAATCATGATCATTCCGATGGTCTCCTCGATCAGCGAGGACGCGATGAGCGCGGTGCCGGACTCCCTGCGAGAGGCCGGGTACGGCCTCGGCGCGACGAAGTACGAGGTGTCGACCGGAATCGTCATCCCCGCCTCGATCTCCGGGATCTTCTCGTCGTACATCCTCGCGCTCTCGCGAGCGATCGGCGAGACGATGATCGTCGTGATGGCCGGCGGGATGCAGGCGCGGATGTTGAACGTAACGAACCCCTTCGCGAACCTCTTCAACTCCGGTCAGACGATGACCGCCGCGATGGTTCACGCGGTCACGAGCGACGCCACCGGCGGTACGCCGGAGTTCTACTCGATGTTCGCGATCGGACTGACGCTGTTTTTCATCACGTTCGCCATGAACCTACTGAGCAACCGAATCGCCGCACGTTACCGGGAGGAGTACCAATGAAAGCCGTTCGACGGGACGAAACGAAACTGCCGGAATCGACGGGGGTAAGCCGCTGATGGGAGCCGCCGACAAGAGAACCGGACGCTGGTTCGGAGCCGAAGGGCGGGTCAGCCAACTCCGAGGCACCGCGTTCAAGCTGTCCTGTCTCGGTGCGACGATGCTCGCCCTCGCGCTCGTGTTCGTGTTCCTGCTGTACGTGTTCAACGACGCGATCCAGCCGGCCACGGCCGACACCGGTTGGCTCCTCACGGTCGTCGGGACGATCGTTCTGCCCGCAGTCGTTCTCGCGGCGTACTACTACCGGCGCGATACGCGGGCCGGCGAGGTCGCGTACACGGCGCTCGGCGCGCCGATCGTGACGACCTTGCTCGGCGGTGGCGTCGTCATCGTCTTCAGACACGTCATCGCTCCCCGCGAGTGGCTCGCGCTCGTAATCGCTGCCGGGGTCGCGTACGGACTGCTCGGGGCTCACACGCGATTCCGAGGGAGCTCGGCCTCGGTCTCGGAACGAACCGCAGTCGCGGTGCTCGTTCCGATCCTCGCGGTCGTCGGCGTTCCGGGATTCGGCGTGGACTACCCCGTTCGAACGCCGCTGCTCGGGCAAGAACTGTTTCACCTCTCGGTCTCGGTCCCGTCCCTCGTTCCGAGC
Organism: Natronococcus sp. CG52; assembly: GCF_023913515.1. Taxonomy (NCBI): domain Archaea; kingdom Methanobacteriati; phylum Methanobacteriota; class Halobacteria; order Halobacteriales; family Natrialbaceae; genus Natronococcus; species Natronococcus zhouii. The sequence continues at coordinate 1,508,463 of NZ_CP099391.1, read as the reverse complement.
CTGCGGAGCCTGATTCTCTCGCTTCCCGTTTTGCCGATCGCGCCGGTATCCCTTCTCCTGGCGTTTACGATTCCGATCGCCGCGGCAGCCGCCCGGTACATCCGGCGCGTTCGGGCCAGCGACCGAAGCGCAGCGCTCGCCGGCGGCGCGACCGTCGCCGCCGCCGGCCTCGGGCTCGTCGCCGCACCGGCGATCGGCCTCTCGGCGACCGCGTGGATCATCGGAGCGACGGTCGTCGGGGTACCGACCGGCCTGTACGTCGAGTCCGTCCTCCGTCGCGGCGAGGGGGTCGCCGGATTGGCGTTCCCGGTCGCCGTCGGGATCGGCGCGGTAGCCTGCGCCGTCGTCGTCGAAACGTTCGGCTTCGCCGGTCCGGATCTCTGGCTCGATTGGCAGTTCCTGACGTCCGGTCACAGTACGACGCCGCGCGATGCGGGGATCTACCCCGCGCTCGTCGGATCGGTGATGATGCTCGTCGTCGTCGCCGTCGCGGCGTTCCCGGTCGGGGTCGGCGCCGCGGTCTACCTCGAGGAGTACAGCCCGAGTCAGGGACGACCCAGTTCGCTCGTCGAACTCATCGAGATCAACATCGCGAACCTCGCCGGCGTGCCGTCGGTCGTCTACGGCGTGCTCGGGCTCGCGCTGTTCGTCCGCGGAATCGGGATGCAGTCCGGAATCATCGTTGTCGGCGGGCTGACCGTCGGATTGCTGATCCTGCCGATCGTCATCGTCTCCGCACAGGAGGCGATCCGCGGCGTGCCGGAGTCGCTTCGGCAGGCCTCGTACGGGATGGGTGCGACGAAGTGGCAAACCGTCCGCAGCGTCGTGTTGCCGCGAGCGATGCCCGGCATTCTGACGGGAACGATTCTCGCGCTCGGCCGCGCGATCGGCGAGACCGCTCCGCTCCTGATGATCGGAATGGCCGCGGTCGTCCGCGTACCGCCCGACTCGTTCTTCGGTCTGTCCAGCGCGATGCCCCGACAGATCTACTCCTGGTCGCGACTGATCGACGCCGACTTCAGGTACGGCGTTCTCGCCGCAGGGGTCGTCACGCTGCTCGTCGTGCTGTTGATGCTGAACGGGTCCGCAATCATCCTGCGAAACAGGTACCAGCGCCAGGAGTGAGCGGTTATGAGTTACGACACCACTTCCACATTTGACAGCAGCACCGAATCGCGACCCGATCGCGGCGAGAACGCCGCCCTCGATTCGACCGGCGAGAAAGACGCGATCGGTTCGTTACCCGCGCCATCGATCGACGTAGAAAACCGGGTCGGAAACTATCTCGCTGAAAATTCGACTACCCATGGCACGAACTGACTACCAGCAGCAACTCGAGCAACTGCGCACGAACGTGGTGGAGATGAGCGACGCCGTCCGTCGACGGCTGCAACGAGCCCTCGAGGCGTACGAACGGAAGGACGACGAACTCGCAGCGTCGATCGTCGCGAGCGACCACGAGATCAACGAGCTGTACCTCGAGCTCGAACAGGAGTGCATCGACCTGCTCGCGCTCCAGCAACCCGTCGCCGGCGACCTGCGGTTCATCGCGGCGTCGTTCAAGATCATCACCGATCTCGAGCGTATCGGCGACCTCGCCGTGAACATCGGCGAGTACACCCAGCAGGCGAAGCGGGATCGGTACTCGGACATCGACATCGCCTACGTCGGCGAGGAGACGATCGACATGATCGAGGACGCGATGGCGGCCTACGCGAGCGACGACGCCGCGGCAACACACGAGGTCGCGGCCGACGACGACGAGATCGACGCGCTCTGCGAACGAGCGAGCGAGGTCGTCATCCAGGACCTGCTCGAGACCGAGGCCGGCGACGAACCGCTTCTCGAGGACGTGTCCCGGATGTTACTGACGATCCGCGACCTCGAGCGCGTCGGCGATCACGCGGTCAACATCGCCGCGCGAACGCTGTACATGGTCGAAAACGACGACGAACTGATCTACTGATCGGTCCGCGCCGAGCACGAGACCACGAGCTGACGCCCATCGACGAGATCGAACGGGCGAGCGCCGCTTCCGAAATTTACATCCGCGAGGGGACCCCCACCGCTCGAGGCCACTGAAAGAACGGCATCCGGAGTCCGGGGTTCGGGATACCCCCCGCCGTCGTCGATCACTTCGAATCCCGTCAGGCCGCCCTCCGTGTCCGGTAGTAGAGTCCGCTCCGGGTGCCGTCGAACTTGTTGTTGTTCGGTGCGGCGAACTTTCCTGGCGTTTTCCGGGTCCTCGAAGTCGTACAGCGTGTTTCCGTAGTCGTTTCTACTCGAGGAAGAGACACCGCGCGAACCATCGGTTACGGGATCCGAAACGAGCGCCCGGTGTCCGTTCGAGGCTCAAACCGAAAGAAGCGGAAGGATCAGGGCGTCACGGCCGCGTGCCGACTACTCCGGCTTGTTCTCCCAGGGCCACTCGCCGCCCTCGTTCCACCCCGGACGGTCGGGTATTTCGTCCGTTCGGCCGGGATCCCGGTCGAACACCGTCCCGTTAGCGGTCTCCAGGAGGATAACCCGGTTCTCCTTCCGGCACTGCCGGATCATCTGGCCCTCCATCCGCTCTCCCTTGTCCGGGATCTGACCGGTCATCTCGTTCAGGACGCTGCCGTAGCCGCGGATGCCGTACGCGTTGCGGGCGATGTTCCCTCCCGTGCCGCCGGGATAGACGGACAGCTGGCGGTTCGCGAAGCCCTCGACTTCGTCCCACATCGCGACGTTCAGCCGGCGAGAGAGCGCTACTGCGTCTGGATCCGCGTTCTCGTTAATCGGCCAGAAGTTCGAGGAAGTGTAGTTATCACCGGGGTTGTCGCCGTCGCCGTAGTACGGCCCGCCCTGCGTGTGGAGGTCGGCGACCCACAGCGGGTCGAGCTCCGTGACGTAGTCGATCATCGCCTGCGTCTCCGGCGAGGGGTTGTCGGTCGAACCGGGCTCGTAGTGGTGCTGGCGGTTCGGGTCGACGCCGTCCGCGTTCTCCCGCTGGTTGCGCATCCCGCCGTCGGGATTATGCATCGGCAGGACGTGTACGGTGAGTTCCTCGCGCACCGTCGTGGCGTAGTCGGAACCGCTCCTCGAGAGGTGCTGGAGCTCTTTGAGCATCGCGTTCGTCCCCGTCGGCTCGTCGCCGTGCTGTTCGGTCGTGATGAAGACGTCCGTCTCGCCGCTACCGACTTTCGCGACGACGAGTTCGCGGCCCTCGAGGCTCTCGCCGATCTGCTCGAGTTCGACGCTCCCGGTCGCGTTCCGTTCGATGCGATCGAGCTCGTTCAGCAGTTCGCCGTGAGTGAACCAGCGGCGAGTCTCTTCGCGGGCCCACGTCCGTTCGGCGCTGACGAGACCGGATCCGACCAGGCTCGCGCCGCCGATTCCACCGACCAGCTTGAGTGTGTCACGTCGATGCATGATACACTCGATGGAGGAGTTACCACAGATATACGAGTTCCCGCAATCAACATATTTTGACTTTGTCGAATAGATTTAAATATCGCTTTCATTAATTTCCTTTAAGTAATACGACTCCGATACTACCGGAAAGCGGCGCTATTACTTCGATCAGCGGTACGTTTGCTGACTCCAGTCGAACCGAGACGCTCGCCCGGTATCGATCAGTACCGATCGTTCGCAAACCCGAAAATACACTCATTCGATAGTCTATATTTCCCGAAACGGTTTTTAACAATAATATTGAGCGTACGGACGGCGCACCACTTCATGTCACGAGATCACACGCAATCAGCGAACGAGAACCACACGGACGAGACGAGAGAGTCATCCGGCCTCCGGCGTCGAGCGTTCCTCTCGCGGACGGGAGTCGCCGCCGGTGCGCTCACCCTCGGGGGTTCGACTATTGCAGGCGCGGACGTCCAGGAGGTCACCGACGTCCCCGGCTTCAGTTGCGAGCAACCGCAGTTCACGTGCGGCCAGCAGGTGACCGCAGGCGACGGGATGGTCTCGAGCGTCGATCCGATCGCTTCCGGGGTCGCCGCCACGGTTCTGCGCGAGGGCGGCAACGCCATCGACGCCGCCGTCGCGCTCCAGTACGTACTGACGGTCACGCAGCCACACGGTTCCGGTATCGGCGGCGGCGGCTTCATGGTCGTCTACAGCGCCGACGAAGACGAGGTCGACGTCGTCAACAGCCGCGAGCGAGCGCCCCAGGGCGCGACGGCGGACATGTTCCTCGACGACGACGGCGAGCCGATCCCCTTCGACGAACGCATTCAGCAGGGACAGGCCGTCGGCGTTCCGGGTACCGTGATGGGACTCGAGACGTCGCTGGAACGCTACGGCACCTGTTCCCGCCAGCGGCTGGTCGAACCGGCGATCACGCTCGCCCGAGACGGGTTCACCGTGGACGCGATCCTGGCCAGGGAGATCGAGGAGAACTGGGAGAAGTTCAACGACGAGGCCAGGGAGGTCTTCTCCGACGATGACGGAGAGCCGCTCGAGGCCGGAGACACGCTGGTCAACGCGGACCTCGCGGATACGCTCGAGGGGATCAAACGCGACGGCGCCGAGGCGTTCTACGAAGGACCGATCGCCGAGGACCTCGCGGCGACGGTCCAGGACGCGGGCGGCAGCATGACCACCGACGACCTCGCCGCGTACGACGTCACGATCGACGACCCCGTCCGCAAGGAGTGGTACGACGTCGAGATCGTCGGCCAACCGCTCCCGAGTTCGGGACCGAGCGTCGTCGCCGCCGTCCTCCGGATGCTCGAGTTCCTCGAGATCGACCGGTACGACCTCCGCTCGCCCGAGGCGTTCCACCTGATCGCCGAGACGACGCGGTTGGCCTGGGCCGACCGGGACGAGTACATGGGCGACCCCGAGTTCGTCGACGTTCCGATCGAGGGGCTGCTGGACGACGAGTACCTCCGGAGTCGCGCGGCGCAGGTCTGTCTCGGGAACACGCTCGCGGACTACGGCGCCGGCGAGTGCGTAGATCCGGGCGTGCCGCCGGGTGCGGAGGCGGCGGTGACCGGCGCGTTCGTCGATCAGATTCCCGGATCGACCGCCCACTTCTCGGTCGTCGACGGCGACGGCAACGCCGTCGCCTACACCTCGACGATCGAGCAGTTCATGGGGTCGGGGATGATGGTTCCCGGCCGCGGCTTCATGCTCAACAACGAACTGACGGACTTCGACGCCGAACCCGGCGGACCGAACGAGGTCGAACCGTGGAAGCGCCCGCTGAGTAGCATGAGCCCGACGATGGTCCTGCGCGACGGCACGCCCGAGTTCACCGTGGGATCGCCGGGCGGGTGGACGATCATCACCTCGGTCGCGCAGACGCTGCTTCACCACTACGTCTACGGCCTAGATCCGCTCGAGTCGATCACCGAGCCGACGATCTTCACGAACGACTGCATGGATATCATCTGGGACGAAGGGGTTCCGGAGCACGTCCGCGAGACGACCGCGGAGTGGGGACAGGTCTGGGACGACGAACCCAGCGAACTCGGCAACGTGCAGGCGATCCAGGTCGACGGCGACCGGCTGATCGGCGCGGCCGATCCGAACCGCGACGGGCAGGCCGTCGGCTTCGATCGCGCTCCCGGGGGCGGAAGCGACGACTAACGGCGCGAAGACCGTCGCCTCCCGGAGAGGTTCGGAGCGCGCCGGCCGGCGACGCGAACCTATTTCACCCGACGGCCACCAAACTCGAGCCAATGGTTTCGGAACTCTTCGACGAGGAGCAGTGGGAGCCGATCGAGGACGTCGATCGGGACTTTCGCGACATCACGTACCACCGGGCGGTCGACTCCGGAACGGTCCGGATCGCCTTCGACCGACCCGAGGTTCGCAACGCGTTCCGGCCGGGAACGGTCGACGAACTGTACGACGCCCTGGACCACGCCAAACGCCAGACCGACGTCGGCTGCATCCTGCTGACCGGGAACGGTCCCTCCCCGAAGGACGGCGGCTGGGCGTTCTGTTCCGGCGGGGACCAGACGATCCGCGGCGAGGACGGATACCAGTACGAGGGTGATGAAGACCGTGCATCCGAACAGGGACGACTGCACATTCTCGAGGTCCAGCGACTCATCCGCCACGTTCCGAAGGTCGTCGTCTGCGTGGTTCCGGGGTGGGCCGTCGGCGGCGGCCACTCGCTGCACGTCGTCTGCGACCTGACGCTCGCCAGCGAGGAGCACGCCAAGTTCCTCCAGACCGACCCCGACGTGGCGAGCTACGACGCCGGCTTCGGTTCGGCCTACCTCGCCAAGCAGATCGGCCAGAAGAAGGCCCGCGAAGTGTTCTTCCTCGGCAAAACGTACAGCGCCGAGGAGGCCGAAGAGATGGGGATGGTCAACGAGGTCGTCCCGCACGAGGAACTCGAGGAGACGGCCCTCGAGTGGGGCGACCGGATCAACGCGAAGAGCCCGACGGCGATGCGGATGCTCAAGTACGCGTTCAACATGACCGACGACGGGATGGTCGGCCAGCAGGTGTTCGCCGGCGAGGCGACGCGACTGGGTTACATGACCGACGAGGCGAAGGAGGGCCGCGACGCGTTCGTCGAGGGCCGCGAACCCGACTTCGACGACTATCCGTGGCACTACTGAGCCGCAGGTGCGGTCACCGATAGCGGTCTTTGCTGTACGGAAACGAAATGCTTTGTTCGTTCGCTCCCGGACGATCGCGTAGTGACGTCCCTCGATCGCGCCTCGCTTTCGCGACGACAGACGCTGCGCGCGCTGGTCGCCGCCGGCGGTGCGAGCGCGCTCAGCGCCTGCCTCGAACTCACCGCCGAGGGTGCGGACGTGCCGACGGGAACCGGCGATTACGACTCGCTTCCCGACCGACAACACGCCTGGAACGACGTCCTGCCGACGGACGACCACGGCAACGTTCGGCCGCCGGCCCACCACGTTCTGATCGCGCTGTCGCTCACCGACGGTGTCGACGAGGACGCCCGAGGAACGACCGAAGACGCGTTACGAACGCTCGAACGAGCCTACGAGTGGAGCAACGAGGGACTGGTCTTCACGCTCGGCTACACGCCGGCGTACTTCGACCGGTTCGATACGTCGCTGCCCGAGTCGGCCGATCTCCCGAAACCCGTCGCGCTGACCGATCAGGAGGAGCCGACGTTCGACGGGTACGACGCCGTATTACACCTCGCGAGCGACCGCTCGCGGGTCGTCCTCGAGGCCGAGGAAGCGCTGTTCGGCGACCGGGAGACGGCCAACGGAGTGGAGATCGAGACGCCGCTCGCGGACGCCTTCGACCGACTCGAGGAACACCGCCGGACCGGATTCGTCGGCGAGGGGCTCCCTGCCGACCACACGGCCGTTCCAGGGGTTCCCGAATCGATCCCCGAAGAGGCGCCGTTCTTCATGGGCTTTCGTGCGGGCTTCGATCGAAGCCAGGCGACGGAGGACCGCGTGACGATCGAGTCGGGCCCCTTCGCCGGCGGAACGACCCAGCACGTCTCCTCGATGGCGATTCAGCTCGAGACGTGGTTCGAGCAGGATAATCACTTCCAGCGCGTCGCGAAACTGTTCAGCCGCGAGCACGCCGTCGAGGAGCGGGTCGGCGACGTCGGCGAGAAGCTGGCCGCGTCGAACGGGCTGACCGACGAGCGAATCGAGGCGACCGAAGCGGACGCCCGCGAGCACAACGTCGTCGGCCACGCCCAGAAGGCGGCTCGAGCCAGGGAGGACGGCGAGCCGTCGCTCCTGCGACGGGACGTCAACACCGTCGACGGGGATCGTCCCGGACTCCACTTCATCGCCCTCCAGCGACGGATCGGCGATTTCGTCCGGGTCCGCGAGGCGATGACGGGGGCGGATCTCGACGTTCCCTCTGCGAACAACGGAATTCGTCACTACGTCTTCGTCGATCGGCGCGGGAACTACCTGCTACCGCCGCGGTCGTTGCGCTCGCTGCCGCCGGCGAATCCGGTCGCCGACCGCTGACGCGAACGACGGCCGCCGACTCCCCGTTCGATCGGCCCGGCCGCAAACCGATACTGGCTCGTAGGGCCGATCTGAACGCACCAGACGACTACCACGACCGACAATCCATGCAGGATCGAGACACCATCGACCGACGTACCTTCGTTCGACGAACAGGCGTAGCGACGGGGACGCTCGCGCTCGCGGGCTGTCTCGGAAACGACACCGAAACCGACGAGGACGACGAAGACGACGTATCGGCCGTTCCAGAGACCGTCCGAGTCGAAGATCCGCCCGAGGCGGTGTACGTCCCCACGCACCGCGAGGCGATGCGGATGCTCGAGCCCGTCGACGCCGGGGGGTACAGGCTCGCACCGATGCTCTCGTACCCCCACCCGTTCTGGCTGGTCGCCGGAGACGGCGCGGGCGACGCGATCTCGCGCGAGAGCCCCGACGACGGTCGCGGCGTCCACATGATGTTCGTCCTCTGGGAGGAGGCGACCGGGACCGTCCTCCCGGTCGACGAGGGCGCACAGATTCGCCTCGAGCGCGACGGCGAACGGGTCGGCTCCCCGCGGTCGCCGTGGGCGATGATCTCCCAGGAGATGGGCTTTCACTTCGGCGACAACGTTCCCCTCCCCGAGGACGGAACGTACACGGTCGAGGTGACCGTTCCGCCGCTCTCGACTCGGAAGACCGGCGAACTCGAGGGGCGACTGGAGGAACGCGAAACCGCGACGTTCGAGTTCGTCTACGACGACGCGTTCCGCGAGGAGGTCGTCGGCGGCGTCGACTACCTCGACGAGAGCCTGTGGGGCGAACGCGGCGCCCTCGAGCCGATGGACCACGGCGGCTCAGCTGACGAGGACGAGCACCACGAGGACGGAGAGCGAGGGGATACGGACGAAGGCGAGGATGGGGACCAGGGGGACGAAGCGCACGGTCACGACGATTGGTACCGCGTCCCCTACTCCGCGCTCCCGGGCGTTGGCGAATACCCCGGGACGCTCCTCGTCGACTCCGACGGCGACGACGTCCCCGAGTCGACGACGGATCTGCCGCGAAGTGGCGACGCAGCGTTTCTCGAAACCCTTCTCGAGTCCGAATCCCGGCTGGCCGACGGCGACGACCGGTATCTGCTCGTCTCGCCGCGGACGCCGTACAACCGCGTCCCGCTCGCGGACATGTCCCTCAGCGCAACGGTCGAACGGGGTGGCTCCGTCGTCGCCGAATCGCCGCTCGAGCAGACGATCGACGGCGAGTACGACCTCCACTACGGCGCGTCGCTGTCGTCGATCCGGCCGGGCGATTCGGTGACGGTCACGATCGACTCGCCCCCGCAGGTCGCTCGCCACCAGGGGTACGAGACGGCGTTTCTCGAGATGCCACCCCTCGAGCTAACCGTTCCGGAGGAACGATGACCGGGCGATCGCCGCCGCGCGCCGCCGTCGCGCTCGCACTCGTCTGCTGTCTCACGCTCGCACTCGGGATCGCCGCAGCGCCGGCCAGCGCCGGCGACGGGATAACCGTCGTCTCCTTCGATTCCGGCGAGGTCGACGCCGACGCGGGCGAGACCGTCACGCTCGAACTCGTCGTGAGCGATCACGGCGACTACAGCGGTAACGGGATCGACAACCTGTCCGCTACCGTCGCGTACGACCCCGCCGTCTTCACGGTGACGGACGTCGAGCACGGACCGATGCTCGCCGGCGACGATCCGGACGCCGAAGTCGAAGGGGCGGCCGGGATCGAGGCTGAGGCGGGGACGGTAACGATCGGTCAGGAGCGAACGCCGTCCGGCGACGGGACAAAGGGAACCGGAACCGCGGCCACGCTCACGCTCGAGGTGGCCGACGACGCCGAGCCGACGACGGAGAGGATCGAAATCACGGAGTCGTCGACGATGCTGATAACCGACTACCCGCAGCATACGGTCGAACGCGACGCCACGGTCCACGTCGAGGGCGGCGCGGAGCCCGACGAGGGGGCGGAACCGGAGGACGCCCTCGACGGCGACGACGACCCCGAGGGTGTCACACTCGCGGACGAACCGGCGGCGAACGAGTCGAACGCGAGCGACGACGCAGACGAGGACGAGACGACGACCGAGGGTAACGGCGACGATGCAGATTCCGTTCCCGGATTCACCGCGATCGCAGCGATCCTCGGTATCGCGACGCTGCTCGTCCGCCATTCCCGTCGGTAACGCACCGGTGGTCGGTCGCTCACTCTCGACCGCAATGCCAACGTTGACACTTCCTCGAGTGGGACTACTCGAGCAATGAGCACGGCGGAAGTCGATATTTCGCGGACGAAGGCGTGGGTGATAGCCGCACGCCCGCAGACGTTGCCCGCAGCGGCGGCGCCCGTCATCGTCGGGACCGGACTCGCGGTCTACGAGGGCGTTTTCGCCCCGATACCGGCGCTGATGGCGGTAATCGGTGCAGCACTGATCCAGATCGGAACCAACTTCGCGAACGACTACTACGACGCGATCAAGGGCGCCGATACCGACGATCGGGAGGGCTTTACGCGGGTCACCCAGTCCGGACTCATCGCTCCGGAACGGGTCAAACTCGCGACGATCGTCACGTTCGCGCTGGCGATCCTCTCGGGAACCTACCTCGTCTACGTCGGCGGCGTCCCGATTCTCGTGATCGGTCTCGTGAGCGTTTGCTGCGGATGGGCCTACACGGGCGGACCGTACCCGCTGGGATACCACGGCCTCGGCGACCCGTTCGTCTTCGTCTTCTTCGGACTCGTCGCCGTGACCGGGACGTACTACGTCCAGGCCGCCGCCCACCTCGAGCCGTTCACGACGACGGTTCCTGCGGGGACGGTGACCCGCGAGTCGATCCTCGCCGGCCTCCCCATCGCCGGCGTCTCGACGGCCGTCCTGGTCGTGAACAACATCCGCGACAGGGAAACCGACGCGGAGACCGGAAAGCGGACGCTCGCCGTCCGCCTCGGCTATCGGTGGAGTCGTCTCGAGTTCGCTGCCCTGCTCGCGCTCGCCTACCTCACGCCGCTGTGGTTCTGGCTCGGCGAAGGGTTCGGTCCCGAAGTGTTGTTGCCCCTCGTGACGCTTCCCTACGCCGCGCTGATCGCGCGAACCGTCCTGACGCGGACCGACGGCGAGGCGCTCAACCCCGCCCTCGAGCAGACCGGGAAACTGCTCGCGATGTACGCGCTGTTGTTCGCCGGAGGGTTCGTGCTGCTATGACCGACGAACCGACACTCGACCTCGAGCACCGTCCGTTCTCGCTGCCGCTAGCCACGCCGCTCGAGACCGCGAGCGGAACGATCGGCTCCCGCGACGGATTCCTCGTTCGCGTTACCCGGCACAGCGACGGGGCGGTCGGCTACGGCGAGGCGACCCCGCTTCCAGGCTGGACGGAGTCCCGAAAAGACTGCGCCGCCGCGCTCGAGCGGGCACAGCGGACGATCCGGAGCGGTAGCGCGAGGGAGGCGTTGGCGGCGGTCGACGAGGCGGTCGCCGCGAGACACGGCGTTTCGCTCGCACTCGCGGATCTCGAGGCCTCGACCGAGTCGACGCCGCTCTACCGCTACTTCAGCCCGAACGCGCTCGTCGCGCGGGTTCCGGTGAACGCGACGATCGGGGATCGATCGGTCGACGAGAGCGTGACGGCGGCACGACGCGCCGTCGACCGCGGCTTCGACTGCTGCAAATTCAAGGTCGGCCGCCGAAGCGTCGACGAGGACGTCGAACGAGTACGCCGCGTCCGTGAGGCCGTCGGTCCTAACGTCGAACTCCGCGCGGACGCGAACGGCGCCTGGTCCTACGACGAAGCCGCCGCCGCGATCGAGGCCTTCGCCGACGTCGGCGTGTCGATCGTCGAACAGCCGCTGCCGGCCGGGGCGCTCGAGGGCCACGCCGAACTCAGGGGGAAGGGCGTCGCGGTCGCCCTCGACGAGGGGCTGCTCGAGCACGGCGTCGACGCGATCTGCGAAGCCCGGGCCGCGGACGTCCTCGCGATCAAACCGATGGCCCTCGGCGGACTCGACGTCGCCCAGCAGATCACCGCGTGGATCGCCGAACTCGAGATCACGCCGCTGGTGACGACGACGATCGACGGCGTCGTCGCCCGAACGGGTGCGGTCCACCTCGCGGCGGCGATCCCGGATCTGCCGGCCTGCGGGCTGGCGACCGGAGAGCTGCTCGCCGAGGACCTCGGCCGCGATCCCGTCCTGCTCGAGAACGGTTCGGCGGTCGTCCCGCAGGCGAAGGGACTCGGCGTCGAGGGGGTGTGGAACGAGTGACGGGCGCGCCGGTCGACTGGCCGACTCACAACCTGGTGACACACCGTGTCCGGGCGACGCCCGAGCGAACGGCTGTGGTCGATATGGAGACGAACGATCGCTGGAGCTTCCGGGAATTCGACCGGCGAGTCGACGACGCCGCTCGAGGTATCCGGCGAGCGCTCGGGAACCCCCAAAACGATCGGCTCGGCGTCCTGATGGACACCCGGCCCGCGTTCGCGACGGTCTTCTTCGCCGCGATGCGACTCGGCGCGACGGTCGTTCCGCTGAACGTCCGCGAGACGACCGGTGAACTCGCCGCGAAGGTCGACCGAACGGGGCTCGAGGCGATCGTCTGCGAGGCGGGGACCGAATCGAGCGCGCTCGAGCTAGCGGACGAGGCGGCGCTCGAGGGCGAGTGCGTCTGGTCCGTCGACGATCCCGAGATAGAGCGGGTCCGGGCGTTGTACTCGGACCGGCGCGAAACTGAGTCGGAGTTCGAGGGGGATCGGACCGTCGAACCAGTCTCGCTCGGGCGCGACGAGACGCAACTGATCATGTTCACCTCCGGGACCTCCGGCGAGCCGAAGGGAGTGCGACTGACCGTCGGAAACCTTGTCGCCAGCGCGACGGCCTCCGCGTTCCGGCTCGGCGTCGATCCGGACGACCGGTGGCTCTGTTGTCTCCCGATGTACCACATGGGCGGGCTGGCCCCCGTCGTTCGGTCCGTGCTCTACGGTACCACCGTCGTGATCCAGCGCGCGTTCGAACCGCGCGAGACGGCCCGGATTCTCGAGCGCGAGAACGCGACCGGCGTCTCCCTGGTACCGACGATGTGCAAGCGGCTGCTCGACGCCGGCTGGCAGCCCGCCGAGGCGCTCCGGTTCGTTCTCCTCGGCGGCGCGCCGGCCTCGAGCGAACTGCTCGAGCGCTGCCACGCGGCCAACGTGCCGGTTCACCCGACCTACGGAATGACCGAGACGGCCTCCCAGATCGCCACGGCGACGCCCGCCGAGACGCGGACTCAGGAGGGGACCGTCGGCCAGCCGCTCCTCTTCGCCGACGTGACGGTCGTCGACGACGATGGGGAGGGAGTTCCGATAGGCGAACCGGGCGAACTCGTCGTCTCGGGGCCGACGGTGACGCCCGGCTACCTCGAGCCCGAGCGAACCGACGCAGCGTTCGGCGGCCGGGGGCTCTACACGGGCGACGTCGGTTACGCCGACGAGGACGGCCGGCTGTGGGTGCTCAACCGCCGAAGCGACCGGATCGTCACCGGCGGCGAGAACGTCGACCCAGGCGAGGTCGTCGCGGTGCTGCGCTCGCATCCAGGCGTCGCCGACGCCGCCGTCGTCGGTCTCGAGGACCGCGAGTGGGGCGAACGCGTCGGCGCGCTCGTCGTTCCCGAGGGAGCCGACGGACCGGCTGGAGGCCGGTCTGAGACCGCCGCCGAATCGCTGGCCCTCGAGTCCGTCCTCGGCCACTGCGACGATCGCCTCGCGGGATTCAAGCGGCCGAAGATGATCGCCGTCGTCGCGTCGCTTCCGCGGACGCCGTCGGGGACCGTCGACCGCGAGGCGACGCGAACGCGCCTGCTCGAGTCGGGAATCGACGTTTCCGACTGGTCGCGGTCGTCGTAATCTACTCGCGAACCGCGCCTCGAAGCCGTCGAACAGACGCGAAGTTAAGGCGTTCGCGCTCCTATCCCGGACCGTGTGTACGCTCACGCTCGCCTGGCAGGTCTTCGACGAGACACCCGTCGCAGTCGCCGCAAACCGTGACGAAGCGCTCGAGCGCGAGTCCCTGCCGCCCGACGTCTACCGCGAGAAGCCGCGAATCGTCGCGCCGCGGGACGTCGAAGCGGGCGGGACCTGGATCGGCTACAACGAGTTCGGCGTCTTCGCCGGCATCACGAACCGGTGGGGCGACGCCGACCTCGCGGGTGAACGATCCCGCGGGTTGCTCGTCGCGGACGTCCTCGAGGCCCGCTCCGCCGCCGACGCAGCGACGATCGTCGAGGAGCAGACCGAGAGCCGGGAGTACGAGGGGTTCTACCTCGTAATCGCGGACGAGACGGACGCGTTCTGTTACGAGTGGGGCGGCGACCTCGAGCGAACCGACTTCGACCCCGGCGTCCACGTCGTCGTCAACGTCGCGGTCGACGACGACGCTCGGGTTCCAGAGATCCGGCCCGATGCGGCGCGGGAACAGGCGGAAAACGGTCGCAGGCTGCGTCGCGAGTTGGCCGCTGAATCGGACGAGACGGCCGAGGAGTGGCTCGAGCGAGCCGGAACGGTGCTCGGGGATCACGAGTACGGCGTCTGCGTTCACGGGGACGGGTTCGGCACCCGTTCCTCCTCGTTGATCGCCCTGGGCGAACGGTCTCGGTACGCGTTCGCTCCGGAGCCGCCCTGCGAGACGAGCTACGAGTCGGTCGCGGTCGGAACCGACTCGCTGGAAGAGCGCGAAGGGCACATTTAAGCGGCTCGCCCTGCCTCATACGAGTATGAACGCACTCGCGCCCGTAGCGGCGAGCACGGAGAGGTGGTCACCGTGAGCGTCTCTGCGACAGAATCAGAGCTCTCCGAAGACGAGCGTGCCGGACTCGAACTCGTCCGCGAGACCGGCGGTATCCACCAGAGCGACTTCTGGAAGGAACTCGACGTCTCCTCGCGCAAGGGGAGCCGAATCGTCGAATCGCTCGTCGAGAAGGAACTGGTCGACCGCGAGGAAACCGTCTACAACGGCCACAACACCTACTACATCTCGCCGACCGCACGGGACCTCGATTTCACCCTGCTGATGGCCGGCGACATGCTCTCGCCGTTCATCGGCGAGGACGAGGTCGATCCCAACAGCGACGCCTTCTCGCAGTGGATCATGAATCTCGCGTACGAGGAGTAACGGCCGCTCTCTTCGAGTCGATCGACGATCGGACTCGACCGGCCGAAGCGGACGCCGCTCACGGCGATTCGTACGGCCCGAACCGTCCGACGAGCACGAACGGATCACGGTCCCGAGCGTCGTCTCCGTCGACGACGCCGATCACCCGCCGGTGAACCGCTCGAGCGGCTCGCCGCTCGTCGGCGTCGAGGTCGTGCTGCCCGCCGATGTCGGTCCAGAACTCGTCGGTGAACCAGAGGAACGTTTCCTCGCGCGACCGATACACCACGTCGGCTTGCTGGATGCCGCTCTCGACCGCGCGTTGTCGGCCGGAGAGCTGTACCCTCGCGAGGATTGCCACGAGCTGCCGTCGCGACACCGGCGTCTGTATCGCCACCTCGTCGATCGTCTCGTCGAAGTAACCGTCGACGAGATCACAGACGCGAGCGAACTCGTCGAACGCGACCTCTTCGTCCGGTGCAATCTCTATCACATGCCACCTGCGTAATCCGTTCAGTGGCCTACCATTCGCGAACGGTGTATAAAAATAAACCGTTCGGATATCCAACCAGATAGCGGATCGTCCCGACCGAAACGGGTTATCGATCGATCGCGCTGCCGGCGCGGATCAGTTGCTCCTCGCCGAACGCCGGACCGATGAGCTGGAGGCCGACGGGGAGACCGTCGGTTTCGCCGGCGGGTACCGAGATCGCAGGGAGGTCGGCTAGGTTGACCGGCACCGTGTTGGCATCGGCGAGATACATCTGGAGCGGATCGTCGAGGCTCTCGCCGAGTTCGAACGGCGGCACCGGCATCGTCGGCGACGCGAGCACGTCGGCCTCCGAGAGCGCCTCGTCGAAGTCCTGTTTAACCCACGCGCGGGCGTCCTGGGCCTTCTTGTAGTATTTGTCGTGATACCCCGCCGAGAGCGCGTAGGTGCCGAGCAGGATCCGGCGCTTGACCTCGTCGCCGAAGCCCTCCTTGCGTGCCTGCGAGAAGGTCTCGTTCCAGTTGCCCTCGACGTCGGCGTCGTGGCCGTAGCGGACGCCGTCGAACCGGGCGAGGTTCGAGGACGCCTCGGACATCGCGATCACGTAGTAGGCCTCGACGGCGTGCTCGACGGAGGGGAGGCTGACCTCGTGGTACTCGGCGCCCTGCTCCTCGAGATCGGCGATCGCGTCCCAGAAGGTCTCGACGACGCCCTCGTCGGCGCCCTCGAGTAGCTCCGTGGGAACGCCGATCGAAAGGCCGTCGACCTCGCCGGTGGCGGCGTCGGCGTAGCTCGAGTCGTCACCCTCCGGGTGGGTAGTCGCATCACGCTCGTCGCTGCCGGCGATCGCGTCGAGCAGTTCCGCGGCGTCCTCGACGGTCTCGCCGAAGGGGCCGATTTGCTCGAGACTGTTGCCGTAGGCGACCAGTCCGTACCGCGAGACCAGTCCGTACGTCGGCTTGATGCCGACGACGCCGCAGAACGCGGCGGGACAGCGGATCGAGCCGCCCGTATCGGTGCCGAGCGCGACGTCGGCCTCGCCGGCGGCGACCGCAGCGGCCGAGCCGCCGGAGGACCCGCCGGGGACGCGGCCGGGTGCCGCCGGGTTGTCCGTCGGACCGAAGTAGGAGGTCTCGTTGGTCGTCCCCATCCCGAACTCGTCCATATTCGCCTTGCCGACGATCGTCGCCCCCGCCTCTTTGAGTCGGGAGACGACCGTCGCGTCGTAGGGCGGGACGTACTCCTCGAGCATCCGCGAGCCGCAAGTCGTCCGGACGCCCTCGGTGGAGATGTTGTCCTTGATTGCGACCGTCGTGCCGGCCAGCGGACCGTCGTCGTCGCCGTCGATCTCCTCCTCCGTGATGAAAATGTTCGCCGACATGATCAGGAGACGTTCGGGCCTTTGAAGTAGCCGTCCTCGGTTTCGGAGGCGTTTCGGAGCGCCTCGGTGCGGTCGAGTGAGTCGCGTTTCTCGTCCGGACGCATTACGTTCGTCAGATCCGCGTCGCGGTCGACCTCCGGTACCTCGTCGAGCGTCTCGAAGTACTCGAGAATGTCCGCGAACTGCCGGGTGAACTGGTCGACCTCGTCGTCCGCGAGGTCGACGCGAGCCAGCTCCGCGACGTGGCGGACCTCCTCGGGACTGACGGCGTCGTCGCTCATACGAGATCTCACCGGCCTCCGGAGAGTAAGGGTTTCGATACCGCCGACGGTGAGGCGATTTCTCGATCCGCTCGTAACGGCGGTATAGTCGCTGAAACGCGCGCAATACTATCGGAGTATTTAAGTGCATCGACTACATTACGAAGGAGTAGAGCGTTTTCAGCCTACCCCGGCTGGATTTTCCCACAGATGACAGAATCCACTATCCGAACCCGGAGCGACGAGCGACGCTCGAGCGAACGTGAGGAGACGGACGAGCAGGCGGAACAGCGCGAAGAGTGTCCGGAGTGCGGCGGTCGGGTCATCTCCGACGCCGAGCACGCCGAGACGGTCTGTGAGGACTGCGGGCTCGTCGTCGACGAGGGCGAGATCGATCGCGGTCCCGAGTGGCGAGCGTTCGACGCCGCCGAGAAGGACGAGAAGTCCCGCGTCGGCGCCCCGACGACCAACATGATGCACGACCAGGGGCTCTCGACGAACATCGGCTGGCAGGACAAGGACGCCTACGGCAAGTCCCTCTCGAGTCGCCAGCGCCAGAAGATGCAGCGGCTTCGCACCTGGAACGAGCGGTTCCGCACCCGCGACTCCAAAGAGCGCAACCTGAAGCAGGCTCTCGGCGAGATCGACCGGATGGCCAGCGCGCTGGGCCTCCCCGAGAACGTCCGCGAAACCGCGTCGGTCATCTACCGCCGCGCCCTCGAGGAGGACCTGCTCCCGGGCCGCTCGATCGAAGGCGTCGCGACCTCGTCGCTGTACGCGGCCGCCCGTCAGGCCGGCACGCCGCGCAGCCTCGACGAAATCTCGGCCGTCAGCCGCGTCGAAAAGGACGAGGTCGCCCGGACGTACCGGTACGTCATTCGGGAGCTCGGCCTCGAGGTTCAGCCCGCGGACCCCGAGAGCTACGTCCCGCGGTTCGCGAGCGACCTCGGCCTCTCCGACGAGACCGAGCGACGGGCCCGCGGCCTCCTGCAGACGGCCAAGGAGGAGGAAGTTCACAGCGGCAAGTCCCCGGTCGGCCTCGCCGCCGCCGCGATGTACGCGGCCGCACTGCTGACCAACGAGAAGGTCACCCAGAACGACGTCAGCGAGGTCGCCAGCATCTCCGAGGTCACCATCCGAAACCGGTACCACGAACTGCTCGAGGCCGAGAAAGGTGCGCCGGTCTGAGCGGCCAGTCGCTCTGTATCAACGTCGGATTGCGCCCGTCGTAATCAGTCGCTAACTGCGATGGCAGCGCGCTAATCGGTGCATAATCATATCCCGTTCTCCAGTCGGGTTCGGTATGGGCTGTGACAACTGTCGAACCGACGAGGTCGCGTACACGCTGACGACGCACACCGACTCCACCCCCGGTGAGTCCGTCGATCTGTACTTCTGCTCGGCGGACTGTCTTCGAGCCTGGACCTGACACGGTTCGACCGTGGCGAGCGCGTGGTCGGGCTTTCTGATCTCCGTGCTCGAGCGCGTGCTCGGCTCCGGCGTTTCGGCGGCGAGACGAGAGCGGCTGACTCTCCGGAAACGGAAGTGTCGAACGCGTTCGCACGGATCACTTCGCGCCGACCAGCCGAGACGGGAGTCCCTTCCGCGACCGGTACGTAAATCCGGCCGCGAACCGGAACCGGACGTATGGACGCGCCTCCAGCGCCCCTCGAGACGGACGCGTCGATCCTCTCGTTCGCCGAGGCGACATCGACGTCCCGAACGGTGAACGGGGTTCGGCTGCACGCCGTTACCGCCGGCGACGCGGACGATCCGCTCGTCGTGTTGCTCCACGGCTTTCCCGAGTTCTGGTACGCGTGGCGGGAACAGATCGAACCGCTAGTCGAGGCCGGTTACCGGGTGGTCGTCCCCGATCAACGGGGGTACAACCTGAGCGAGAAGCCACAGGACGTGCGGGCGTACCAGCTCCGGGATCTCTCGAGGGATATCGTCGACCTGATCGCGAGCGAAGGCCGCGAGACGGCACACGTCGTCGGCCACGACTGGGGCGGCGCCGTCGGCTGGGATCTCGCGCTCCGGTACCCGGACGTCGTCGACCGCCTGGCCATCATCAACGCGCCTCATCCGGTCGCGTTTCGCCAGCAACTCGCGTCGAATCCCGAACAGCTTCGGCGAAGCTGGTACGTGCTCGCGTTCCAGTTGCCGTGGCTCCCGGAGGGACTCTGTCGAGTCGGCGACTTCCGACTCCTCGAGCGAGCGCTGCGGGAGACCGCGTCCCCCCGGAACGTTCGCCGAAGCGGAGCTGGCTCACTACCGTCGGGCCTGGGGACGGGAGGGCGCGCTCACCGGGATGCTGAACTGGTACCGGGCGCTCGCACGCTACCCGCCGGACGCGCCGCGGGACCCCCCCTCGAGCAGCCGACGGTCGTCGTCTGGGGCGAGGAGGACGAGGCGCTCGTCCCCGAACTCGGACTCGCGAGCGTGCAGTTCTGCGAGCGCGGTCGGCTCGAACGCCTCCCCGAGACGAGTCACTGGGTTCCCCACGAGGAGCCGGAGCGGACGACCGACCTGTTGCTCGATCACCTGCGCTGACGACCCCTCGGACGGACTACTGCCTTCGAAGCGGCGGGGGACATCAGGGGAACATGTTCGCCGTGTGTTCTCACGCCGTAGGAATGTGGATGGTGGTATTCCCCGTGACGACCGTAGGGATACCCGTTCGCATGGCCCAGGCGACACTCACCATCACGATGCCCGAGCAGGTCTGGATGTGGCAGGTCTCGACGGCCTACCCCGAGACGACGTTCCGAATGCTCGAGGCAGTCCCGGGCGCGGGATCGGGCTTCGCGCTCGTTCGCCTCACCGGCTCCGAAGTCACCGAGGCGGTCGGCGAGCTGGACGATCACCCGCAGATTTCGAACCTCTCGACCGCCGGACGGACCGACGACGAGACGACGGTTCACTTCGACACGACGGCCCCCCTGCTGTTGTTCTCCTCTCGCGAGTCCGGAATTCCGATCGATCTCCCGGTCGAAATCCAGGACGGCGAGGCGGTGATCGACGTCACCGGGTCGCGAGAACAGCTCGCAGCGCTCGCCGACCGACTCGAGCGGGCCGGCCTCCGGTATCGGATCGAACAGGTCCGGGAGCGGCTCTACGAGAGTCAGCTTCTCTCGGAACGACAGCTCGAAGTGGCCGTCACGGCCGTCGACGAGGGGTACTACGACACCCCGCGTCGCTGTTCGCTGACGGAACTGGCCGACCATCTGGACATCGCCAAGTCGACCTGCAGCGAGACGCTCCATCGGGCCGAAGAGGCGATCATCAAGCGGTTCGTCGAGGAGTTCCCCGACAGCCGTCCCGGGTCGCTCGAGGATCAGCTCGCGAGCGGCTAACAGAGACGAAGGTGTGCCTCGGTAACTCGTGGGGTTCCGAACTCGACGACGGGCGTCGTTCGAGGTGGCCGTGGACTGCGATCGTTTGCGAGCTGGGCCGTAATATAGAGACGAACATATTCGGTGCCATTCTCAGTAGTTGGAAATCGGGTCGATACTTCAACAACGTTTAGTCGTGAGTGCGGGATAGAGGAGACATATGACTGTATCCAACTACGTACTGGCGTGTAACCGAACCGTCACGTCCAGAGGTGTTCTCCGGTAATGAGCACGGACGACGAGTCGTTCCACCCGCTCGGCGAAGAGTGGGAGAACGATCTCGAGGGAATGCTCGACGACACGGAGTACGACACCGATCTCGGGATGGAGATGGCCGAAGACGCGATGCGGGTCACGAAGGGTGAACTCTCCGAGGCCGACTTCCACGAGAAGTATCACGACGACGTGATGGACGAGTTCGGCGTCGACGATCGTCCGACCGAGGAAGCTTACGAGAACGCCCAGGAGGAAGCGAAGGGTACGTTCTCGAGCATGCTCGAGAAGTTCGAGGGCGACGGCGAAGAGCCTCGACGTGACGTGATGAAGAAGATGGGGGCCGGCGCCGCCGCCGTCGGTCTCGGCGCCTGGGGAACCGTCGACGACGGGAACCAGGAAGCGCTCGCCGCTGCCGAAGAG
The DNA here is from genome assembly GCF_023913515.1 of Natronococcus sp. CG52. Classification (NCBI taxonomy): domain Archaea; kingdom Methanobacteriati; phylum Methanobacteriota; class Halobacteria; order Halobacteriales; family Natrialbaceae; genus Natronococcus; species Natronococcus zhouii. The sequence goes on along the minus strand of NZ_CP099391.1, from coordinate 1,487,248 downwards.
GAAGACGGAGACGTCGGAGTAGGCGGCGACGGCGAGGGCGTCCAGTGGGGGATGGCCATCGACCTCGAGCGCTGCGACGGCTGTCTCTCCTGCGTCACCGCCTGTTCCTCGGAGAACAACCTCGACCAGGGGGTCAACTGGATGTACGTCCTCGAGTACGAGGACGCCGGTGCGCCGAGCAGCACGAGCCGAAACCGACTCGTTCGGCCGTGCCAGCACTGTACCGACGCGCCCTGTGAGAAGGTCTGTCCGACGACCGCCCGTCACACCCGCGATAAAGACGGGCTGGTCCTGACCGACTACGACGTCTGTATCGGCTGCCGGTACTGCCAGGTCGCCTGTCCCTACGGCGTCAACTACTTCCAGTGGGACGAACCCGACATCTCGACCGACGAGATTGCGGAACAACACGACGGGATGGAAGGCAACCACATGGAGGACGAGCGTGGCCGCTGGGTCGACAGTCGTTCCCCACGCGGTACCATGAGCAAGTGTACGATGTGCCCCTCCCGCCAGGACGGTCACCGCGGCGAGGAGTTCGTCGGCACGACCGCCTGTGAGGAGGCCTGTCCGCCGGACGCGATTCAGTTCGGCGACATGAACGACTCGACCAGCGACCCGCAGCGGTACGCCGAGAACCCGAGCCGCGGTCGAACGCTCGCACAGCTCAACCCGCCGTCCGCTGACGACCTCGAGGAGAGTCTCGACGGCGCCGGTGACGACCTCGATTCGGTCATCGAGGCCACCGACCTCGAGCAGGACGAGCTCGCGCTCATGGTCGCGGTCGATATCGTCACCGACGATCTGGCCGAGACGGACGGCGACCACGCCGACACCGAAGAGGACATTCAGGACGTCCTCGACGCGCTCTCGGAACACGGACTCGACCTCGAGAGCCAGGAAGTTCTCGCCGAACTCGACCTCGCGGACGGACCGGAACTGGCCGAAGAGCAGGAGGGCGACCAGGAAGGCGCCGACGACGGAGAGGAAGAGTCCGACGGAAACGGCGAAGACGAGAACGGCGACGACGAAGAAGCCGAGGAAGAGGAGGAGGAAGCCGACGACGAAGAATCGGAAGACGAGGAAGAGTTCGAGCCGGACGAGGAAGCGGCTCAGTTCCTGCTCGAGCAGTTCGCCGGCACGCCCGCCTCGAACTTCAGGCTCCTCGAAGACGTCGGAACTAACCCGAACATCATCTACCTCGGCAACGAGCCCGGTCCGAACGCGGAACAGAAGGACGAGCCGACGGGAACCGGCGTTCAGTACGAAGACCTCAGCTACGAACGCGCGAACGGCGAGTCCGTAAGTCTCGTCGACAAGCGCAAGGACGTTACCGACGAGGAGACGGTCGGTGACGCCGGGGTGTCGCTATGAGCACGAAGACCCCGACCGAAGCGGACATCCTCCGCCCGATCCAGAACACGTCGAAGAAGTTCTTCGCGCTGTTCGCCGTCTCCGCCCTGGCACTCGGAGCGTTCCTCGTCGCCTGGATGTATCAGCTCCAGCAGGGAATGGTCGTCACCGGACTCTCCGACTGGGGGAGCGGTGGCGGCGTCACCTGGGGGCTGTACATCGGCGCGTTCATCTGGTGGGTCGGGATCGCCCACGGCGGTATCATCCTCTCCGCGGCAGTCAGACTGCTCGGGATGGATCGGTACATGCCGGTCGCCCGCCTCGCAGAGATGCTGACGCTCGCCGGCCTCTCCGCGGCTGGGTTCTACATTCTCGTCCACATGGGCCGTCCCGACCGGATGGTCACGAGCGTCCTCGGCCACTACCACATCACGGTCAACAACTCGCCGCTGGTGTGGGACGTGACCGTCATCACGGCATACTTCGTGCTGACGGCGACCTACCTCGCACTGACGCTCCGGTACGACATTACGCGACTTCGCGACCAGCTTCCGGACCACTTCAATCCGATCTATAACGTCATGACGCTCGGCTACACCGAGCAGGAAGACGAGATCGTCGAGCGGATGGTCTGGTGGCTCGCACTCGCGATCATCATCATGGCACCGCTGCTGCTTCACGGCGGCGTCATTCCGTGGCTGTTCGCCGTGCTGCCGGGCATGCCGGCCTGGTTCAGCGCCGTGCAGGGTCCGCAGTTCCTCACGATCGCACTGACGTCGGCGATCAGCGGCGTGATTCTCGTCGCGGCCGCCTTCCGGCGCGCCTACGACTGGGAGCACATCATGACCGACGACGTCTTCCGCGGTCTCTTGCTGTGGCTCGGCTTCTTCTGCCTGCTGTTCCTCTGGCTCCAGCTCCAGCAGAACGTCGTCGGCCTGTTCAAGGCGCCGATCGACGTGGGCGTCGCACAGGAAGCCACCTTCCACCATCCCGTCTACCTCCTTTCGATGAGCATGGTTTTCGGCACGCTCGTCTTCATCTTCGCCCAGACGATCCGTCCGGCGCTGTTCACGAGGGTTCGCGCGATGGTCGCCGGCGTGGCGGTGCTCCTCGCGACGCTCATGGAGAAGATCCTGTTCGTGGTCGAGGGGTTCATGCACCCCACCTTCGAGATCTACGCGGCGACCCCCGGGGAGTACTTCCCGAGCGCGATCGAGTGGCTCTCCCTGGTCGGGACGGTCGGCATGGTCACGCTGTTCTTCCTCGTCCTCGCCAAGATCGTGCCCGTGGTCGAACTCCACGCGGTCGAACACCTCCGTGGCGATCACGGTCACGAACACGAACACGAACACGAACCGGTAGACGAAAGTACGAAGAAGCCGGAGGTTGAAGCATGATTCCGGCACTTTCGAACGCCCTCTCGCACGTGCTCTACCACGGGTTCGACGGCACCGAAGGGCTGACCGGCTTCCCCAACATCGGGACTTGGCTCATCTTCGCCGTGATCCTCGTTCCCGTGTACGTTATGGTCGCCGCGTGGTTCCTCGGTGAGCCGCGCGATACGAGCACCGGGCTGCTCGGCGTCTCCTATCTCGTCGCCATCACGGCCCAGATGTGGATCGGGATGTTCATCCTGACCGTGATCATCGGCATCGTGTTCTACGGCGGGATGCCGGAGCCGCTCAGCGCTCCCGGCCCGTAACGCAGCCGATCACCGTTTCGCTCGTTTTTTGCGCTGGCGGCGACAGTCACTGATCGCTCTCGTCGCTGTTTACCGTCGTTCGTTCTCGTTACCCTGGTTTTCAGGGACCGAACCATCACACGTATCCCGCTCCACCCCTTCCGTTCGCGTAGAGCATCTCGACGCACCATGAGTATCACAGAACACGAACTCAAGATCAAACTCGAGGGCATCGAAGATCCGGACATCGGCGAGGACATCGTCTCGCTCGGACTCGTCAACGACGTCACGATCGACGACGAGACCGCCCGGATTTCGCTCGCGTTCAACGCGCCGTACGCACCCTCCGAGATGGAACTCGGCAACCGGATCCGAGAGGTCTGCGACGAAGCGGGACTCGAGGCCGACCTGCGCGCTCACGCCGGCGCGGAACACGGCTTCGACGACGAGGTCCTGCCGCGGGTGCGCAACGTCATCGCTGTCTCCTCGGGGAAGGGCGGCGTCGGGAAGACGACCGTCGCGGCTAACATCGCGGCCGGTCTCGAGAAACGCGGCGCGATGGTCGGCCTCCTCGACGCCGACATTCACGGGCCGAACATCCCCCGAATTCTGCCGGTCGAGAGCGATCCCGGCGTCACGCCGAACGAAGACATCGTGCCGCCGCGTTCCGACGGCGTCCGGGTGATCAGCATGGGGTTCATGATGGAAGAAGAGGACGATCCGGCGATCCTCCGCGGCCCGATGGTCAATAAGTTCATGATGAAGTTTCTCGACGGCGTCGAGTGGGGACGCCTCGACTACCTCATCGTCGACCTGCCGCCGGGTACCGGTGACGCGACGCTGAACCTGCTGCAGTCGATGCCGGTTACGGGCGCAGTCGTCGTGACAACGCCTCAGGAGATGGCGCTGGACGACACCCGGAAGGGGGTCCAGATGTTCAACAAACACGACACGCCGGTCCTCGGCATCGTCGAGAACATGAGCTCGTTCGTCTGTCCGAGCTGTGGCGACCAGCACGGCCTGTTCGGAACCGAAGGTGCCGACACCATCGTCGACAAGTACGACGTGCCGATGGTCGGCAGGGTTCCGATCCACCCCGACTTCGGCGCCGACGGCAGCAAGGGCGCCCTCGTCAAGGACGACGACAGCGAGGTCCAGGATATCCTCGAGGAGCTGGTCGGCAACGTCGCCGATCGGATCGGCGAGGCCAACCGCCGAACGGTCGCCAAGAACGCCCCCGACGAGCCGGACGACGCCCTCCCGACCGAAGTCGAGGACTGAGGAATTCTCGAGCCGGCTCGAGCGCTTTTCGACGACTCGACTGTCGTCTTTCAGTAGAGGACGGTATCTACCACGTTCTCGCGCCCTCAACTAAGTGGTCGTAACCGTGGGAATACAGACTACAATAGCCTTTTTTATCTTGGCTGTATCAACTCTCTGTATGAACGGTATCCCGATGTCGGCGACCGGATCGGCGGATGCGGATCGGCAGGCGGTCTTCTTCTCTCCTCCTTCCAATCACCCTCTCGAGCGGATTGATTCAGGTGAGATGGTGCCAGTTTCGAGCAGGTGCGGGGGTGATGTATGAGTGAGCGCTCATCCTCGAACAAAGTACCGGACGAATCGGTGAGCTTCGAGACTGGGCACGAGGCACTCCAGTCGAATCCCGCGTTCCGCGGTCCGGCCGAACCCCTCGACGACCACGACCACTCAAACGATCATTTCGCACTCGTCTACGAGAGCCGCGACGACCAGTTTTCAGCTGCAATTCCGTTCATCTCTCAGGGGCTCGAACGTGGCGAGCGCTGTCTGTACGTCGCCGACGACAACTCCAGGGAAGACGTCCTAACGGCGATGCGGGACCACGGCATCGACGTGGACGCTGCCCTCGAATCGGGTGCGCTCTCCGTCCTCACGCCAGCGGACACGTACCGCCGAACCGGCGAGTTCGACCGGACTAAAATGCTCGAGTTCTGGGAGGAGTCGCTCGAACGGGCGATCGGCGAGGGCGACCATACGGGACTCAGAGCGGCCGCCGAGATGACGTGGGCACTGGACGGGGAGACGAGCGCCGACGAACTGGTCGAGTACGAGGCCGTGCTCAATTCCCTCTACCAGGACGACGACTACGTCGTCATGTGCCAGTACAACCGAGAGCGGTTCCCGGCAGCGGTTATCCACGACGTTATCAAAACCCACCCACACATCGTCTCCGACGGCACCGTCTCGCAGAATTTCTACTACACACCACCCGAGAAATTCTTCGGTTCCGAGAAGATGGAGACGAAGGTCGATCGGATGATGGGGACGCTGCAGGAGCGGACCGAGGTGAAGACGGGGCTGAAGGAGCGTCAAGAATTCCTGGAGCGGGTCTTCGAGAGCAGTCACGACGCTATTCTCGTCGTCGATCCCGAAGCGGACGAGATCGTCGACGCGAATCCGGCCGCAACCGAGATGCTCGGCTACACGTACGACGAATTGCTGACTCTCGGTCCCTCCGACGTTCACCCCAACGAACTCGACGAGTTCCAGGAATTCGTCGAGGAGGTACTCGAGGACGGCACTGGTTGGGTAGAGGAACTCTCTTGTCACACCAAAGACCGGGGCCAGATCCCGGCAGAGATCTCCGCGTCTCGGATGGTGCACAACGGCCGTCCAGTCGTGCTCGCGGTGGTCCGTGACATTAGCGAGCGCAGGAAACGGGAACGGGCCCAACGGAGATTGTACGAGATCACGTCCACTCCCGACCGGACGTTCGACGAAAAGCTCGAGGCAGTCATCGAACTGGGCTGTGAGCACTTCGATCTCGACTTCGGCGGGATCGCCAGGGTCGATCCCGAGACCGACCTGTTCGAGGTAGAAACGATCAACGGCGAGCACGACCACCTCGTACCGGGCGAACAGTACCCGCTCTCCGAAACCTACTGCCGGTTGGTTTCGGACGACGGAGAGACTGCAGGGGTTACCGATCCCGTCAGCCGCGGTTTCGAAAGCAAACTCTGTTACAAACGGTTCGGCGTCCGGACGTACCTGGGCATGTACCTCGAACTCGACAACGACGACGACCGGACGTTCTTCTTCCTCTCGAACCAGCCCCGGGAAACGGAGTTTTCGGAGGCCGAGCGGACGTTCCACCACCTGATGGGGCAGTGGGTGAAATACGAACTCGAGCGCCGCCAGCGCGAGCGGGAACTGCGCGAGCGCACGGCGCATCTGAGTTCGCTAATCGAGACCACGCCCGAATGCATCAAAACCGTTGCCGCCGACGGTACCCTGCTTCGGATGAACCCCGCCGGCCTGGACATGGTGGAAGCCGACTCGGAATCGGACGTGATCGGCGAATGCGTCTACGATCTGATCGCCCCCGACCACCGCGAGGCGTTTCGCGAGTTCAACGAGCGAATCTGTCGGGGTGAACGCGGGACCCTGGAATTCGACGTCGTCGGTCTGGAGGGGACGCGCCGACACATGGAAACGCATGCAGCGCCGCTGCGTCGCCCCGATGGGACGATCGCTCAGATAGCGCTGACACGCGACATCACCGAGCAGGTCGAGCGCGAACGCGAACTCGAACGGGCGCTCGACCTGCTCGAGAAGACCGAGCGCATCGCGGACGTCGGCGGCTGGGAGATCGACCCGGAGACGATGGAGGTGTTCTGGACCGACCACATCTTCGAGCTCCTGGAGGTGAACGCCGACGAGGAGCCGCCGCTGGATGAGGCCCTCGACATGTACCACGAGGAGGGCCGGCAGATCGTCGAAGGTGCTGTCGAGAACGCACTCGACTCCGGCGATTCCTTCGACGTGGAGGTGCGAATCCGTACAGCCAGCGACGAAGTGCGCTGGCTTCGGCTGCAGGGCGTTCCAGAGGCCGTCGACGATGAGGTCGTTTCGCTCCGCGGGGCGGCCCAGGACGTTACCGAGCACAAACAGCGCGAGCAACGGTTGGAAGAGGTGATCGATAGACTCGAAGCGTCGAACGAACGGCTCGAGCAATTCGCCTACGCCGCTTCACACGACCTTCAGGAGCCGTTGCGGATGGTCTCGAGTTACCTCAGGCTTCTCGAACGCCGCTACGAGAACGCACTCGACGAGGAAGGCGAGGAGTTCCTCGAGTTTGCGGTGGACGGTGCCGATCGGATGCGCGCAATGATCGACGGACTGCTCGCATACTCGCGGGTCGAATCTCAGGGCGACCCACTGGATCCCATCGACCTCGATGCCGTCTTCGACGACGTGTTGTCAGATCTTCAGGTTCAGATCGCAGAGAGCAACGCCGAGATTACCGCCGACGACCTCCCCCGCGTCGAGGGCGACGCCAGCCAGCTCCGCCAGGTGTTCCAGAACTTGCTCGAGAACGCGATCACCTACAGCGGCGACGAACCGCCGCAGATCCGCGTCTCGGCCGAACGCGACGGCTCCGAGTGGGTCGTGTCGGTTCGCGACGAGGGCATCGGTATCGATCCGGCCGACCAGGACCGCATCTTCGATGTGTTCCAACGCCTTCACACACACGGCGAGTACGACGGGACCGGCATCGGACTCGCGCTCTGCGAACGGATCGTCGAGCGCCACGGCGGCGACATCTGGGTCGAGTCTGAGTCCGGTGAGGGATCGATGTTCTCGTTTACGCTTCCAGTCACCGATACGTGAAGGCGGAGTAGGTAACGCTGCGGTAGCCGCTCGAGCGCAGCACCCGCGAACGAGCGAAGCGAGCGAGCGGCCTTTTTCATCGAAGTTTTTGCGCCGAGGGTGAGCGAGCACAGCGAGCGAACCCGAGGCGGAAAAAGTTCGTTGTGCATCCCTACGTAACGAATTGCCGTTCTGAAGTCCGAGCAACTCGACAGAATCGCCCTCGTGTGTCCGAGATTTATACGACCGTAAGCCGAACCGGCAACCGATGACGCTCGACAGATACGCCGACGCGCTCGCAGACCTCGAGCCGGCCGACGGCGAGGTCGAAACCGCGGAACTGGTCGTCACCGACGACGTACTCGTCAAGGCGTTCGCGCTCGGACCGGGCGCGACGCTCGAGCCGCACGAACACGGCGACAGCACGAACGTGTTCCACGTCCTCGAGGGGACAGTGACGGTCCTCCAGGACGGAGAACGAGAACAGATCGAGGCGCCCGGCGTCGCGTTGCACGAGCGCGGCGTCGATCACGGCGCCGAAAACGAGACCGACGAGACGGTGGTCTTCACCGCGAGTCTCTGCCCGCTGCCGTCGTAGGCACTCGCTCGAGAACAGTTCGTCGCTCGACGCTCACTCGGCCTCGAGCAGCGACTCGACGTACTTCGTAACGTGGTCGTCCATCCGGCGCTTGTAGCCGGCCTGGCGAGCGAGTCGGTCGAGTTCGCGGGCGACGAGACTGCCGTACTGGACCGCCTTCTTGTCCCGGCTCGAAACTTCTTCGGGAAGGTACTGCGCCGCCACGCGTCTGAAGCCTCGTTTCCGGGTCTTCTCGTCGGCCAGTAGCTCGTCCGGTAACTGTAGCGCCGCGTCGATCACGGCGTCGTGGAGCAGCGGTGTCACGGGCTCGAGCCCCGCAGCCTCGATCGCACGCACGTCTCGCGGTAGCTGTCCGGGCAGGCTGAGAATCTGCTCGCGGACCGCACCGCGAACCGTCTCGGCCTCGACGCGGTGATCGAGTCGGACGACCTTCTCGTAGCCGCCGAACAGTTCGTCGGCGCCCTGTCCGACCGCCAGCGTCTCGTAGCCGTCGGCGGCGACGCGCTCGCCGACGAGATACAGCGGAAGCGCGATCTGGACGTCCATCGCGTTCGTCCGCCCGATCGCTCGAGCGACCTCCGGGACCGCTCGCTCGAGGTCCGCGGGCTCGAGTTCGACGACCGTGAGCTCGCGATCCATCGCCGCTGCGGCCGTGCGTGCGGCTTCGACGTCGTGGCTATCCGGAAAACCGACGACGTAGAGCGGTGCGTCGAGTACTTCGGCCACCAGCGCCGAGTCGACGCCGCCGGAGAACGCGACGGCGCAGTCGTCGGACCGAACCTGATCCGTGGCCGTCCGAATCGCTCGGTCGAGAGCGTCGAGGGCGGCGTCCGGATCGCTCTCGGGCGTCGGTTCGGGAAGCGACCAGACGCGCTCCGGGTCGGCTCCGGCCGACCGCGAGACCGACCCCGAAGGAAAGCGAACCGGATCCTCGAGGGCGGCCGGTTCGAACGCCCATTGCCGGTCCGGCGACTCGTCGGGCTCGCGTTCGACGAACAGCGGGATCCGTCCGAGCACGTCCCGGACGAGGCGGCCGTCGACCTCGCCGGCGAAGCCGAACGTTCCGGGCAACGGGTCGCCGGACTCGACGGCCTCGCGGACGGTGTCGGGATCGGCGCCGCGAAGCGTCATCGGAGCAGCCCCAGAACGGTGTTCCTGATGCGCCGCGTGACGCCGCCGCTGAACTGCCGGAAGCTGATGTGCCACGGCGTCCGTTTTCCTTCGACCGAGGTCTTCCCCTCGCGGACCGCCTCGAGGATCGCGTCGGCGGACCCCTCGTCGGCGTCGACGCGGGTGACCGCCTGTCCGACCATCTCGCTGATGTGGGCGTCGCTGCCCGCCGTCATCGGCAGATCGCGGGACGTGGCGAACCGCTTGGCCTGGCGGTTCGCTCGCCCGGTAAACAGTCGCGAGTTGTAGACCTCGATGGCGTCGGCCTCGGCGAGTTCCTCGCGGGAGATCCGGGCCATCACGCCGTGACGAGACTCCTGGAACGGGTGCGGGATCACCGCCAGCCCGCCCTGGGATCGGATCTCCTCGAGGGTTCGCTCGTAGGTGAGTCCCGGCGCGATCGCTTCCTCGACGCCGAGGCCGAGGATGTGTCCCGCCTTGCTCGAGATTTCGATCGCGGGAATGCCGACCAGTCCGTAGTCGGGCGCGCGTTCGGCGGCCTCGAGACTCGCGCTGATCTCGTCGTGATCCGTCACGGCGATCGCGTCGAGTCCGACGGCTTCGGCCTGCTCGAGGATGAGATCGACGGAGTCGCGTCCGTCGTAGGACAGCGACGAGTGGACGTGGAGTTCGACCGACAGCACGCGTGTACGTTTTTCGCGATCGGTCAAAAACGCCCCGATACCGGGTCGCGAGCGGAGAAACGGGACGGTCGGTGAGAGCCCCCGTCGCAGCGGTTCGCTGCTCGAGCGCGGAGGTGCGGGACGAGGGCCGATTTCGGCGGTGGAGGAACGTGCGTCAGCGGTCGATCGACGGGACCCTCGAGCAGACCTGACTATTCACGATCGATACAAGTAATTTTCCAAAGGAAATTACTGTTGTATCCGCGTGGCGGTCCGTGTATCGTGCAGTGAAACAGCGCCCGCCAGACGGAACGTTCCGTCCGAGTGTTCGATGGAGATCCTGGGTAACCGCTCGATCGGAACTCGGCCAGACGTGACTGCCACCGACCGACCCGATACAATACACAAACGTGCATATAGAAACCCATTTATCGACCGACTTTCATCACCTAGGTGAATGAGTCTTGCCGATTCGGACCGCGAACTCGTCGTTTCCGAGCTCGGGCGAGAGCCGACGCCGGCCGAGGCGGCGCTGTTCGAGAACCTCTGGAGCGAACACTGCGCGTACCGCTCCTCGAGACCGCTGCTGTCGGCGTTCGACAGCGAGGGCGAGCAGGTCGTCGTCGGGCCGGGTGACGACGCGGCGGTCGTCGCACTGCCCGGGAGCGAGGACGGGAACACGTACATCACGATGGGAATCGAGAGCCACAACCACCCCTCCTACGTGGACCCGTTCGACGGCGCCGCCACGGGCGTCGGCGGGATCGTCCGAGACACGCTCTCGATGGGCGCCTACCCGATCGCGCTCGCGGACTCGCTGTACTTCGGCGAGTTCGACCGCGAGCACTCGAAGTACCTCCTCGAGGGCGTCGTCGAGGGCATCAGCCACTACGGCAACTGTATCGGCGTGCCGACGGTCGCGGGCAGCGTCGATTTCCACCCCGACTACGAGGGGAACCCGCTGGTGAACGTCGCCTGCGTCGGCCTCACGAACGAGGAGCGCCTCGTCACCGCCGAAGCACAGGAGCCCGGCAACGAGCTGGTGCTCGTCGGCAACGGCACCGGCCGCGACGGACTCGGCGGTGCGAGCTTCGCCAGCGAGGATCTCGCGGAAGATGCCGAGACCGAGGACCGTCCCGCGGTCCAGGTCGGCGACCCCTACGCGGAAAAGCTGCTCATCGAGGCCAACGAGGTCCTCGTCGACGAGAGCCTGATCCAGTCCGCTCGTGACCTCGGTGCCGCCGGCCTCGGCGGCGCCTCGAGCGAACTGGTCGCCAAGGGCGGCCTCGGTGCCCGCATCGAACTCGAGCGCGTCCACCAGCGCGAACCGAACATGAACGCCCTGGAGATCCTGCTGGCGGAGTCCCAGGAGCGGATGTGCTACGAGGTCGAACCGGAGAACGTCGAGCGCGTCCGCGAGATCGCAGAGCGGTTCGACCTGGGCTGTTCGGTCATCGGCGAGGTGACCGAGGAGAACTATGTGTGTACCTTCCGGGACGAGACCGTCGTCGACGTCGACGCCTCCTTCCTCGGCGAGGGCGCGCCGATGAACGACCTCGAGACCGAGGAGCCGACCGAACCCGAGACCGACCTTCCCGATGCGGATCTCGAGGACGCGTTCGAGACGGTCGTCTCGAGCCCGAACACGGCCTCGAAGCGGTGGATCTACCGCCAGTACGACCACGAGGTCGGCGTCCGGACCAGCGTGGGGCCGGGCGACGACGCGGCGATTATCGCGATTCGAGAGGCGAGCGCGGAGCGCGGCTCCGCGGACGAGTCGAGCGGTGGTAACCGCGAGACCGGACGAGGTCTCGCAATTTCGTCGGGCGCCGCGCCGAACTGGACGACGACCGCACCCCGGGAGGGGGCTCGAGCGATCGCCCTCGAGAACGCGACGAACATCGCGGCCAAGGGCGCGACGCCGCTGGCCGCCGTCGACTGCCTGAACGGCGGCAACCCAGAGAAGCCGGACGTCTACGGCGGTTTCACTGGAATCGTCGACGGCCTCGCCGAGATGTGCGAGACGCTCTCGACGCCGGTCGTCGGCGGAAACGTCTCGCTGTACAACGACTCCGTCGCGGGGCCGATCCCGCCGACGCCGACGCTCGCGATGGTCGGCACGAAGGACGGCTACGACGCGCCGCCGCTGTCGGTCGAATCCGACGGCGATCTGCTGCTCGTCGGCGATCTCGGCCTCGAGTCGGACGACTGCCGGCTGGGCGGCTCCGAGTACCTCGCGCAGTTCGAGGGTAGCGACCGGTTCCCGACTCTTCCGAACGAGCCCGCCGCCGTCGTCGAGGCGCTCGCTGCCGTCGCGAACGACGACTCGACGCTCGCGGTCCACGACGTCAGTCACGGCGGGTTAGCTGTCGCACTCGCCGAGATGGTCACCGCGGACGCGGGTCTCGAGGTCTCGCTTCCCGGCGGCGACTCGGCGGGCGCGCTGTTCCACGAACAGCCGGGTCGCGCGCTGATCCAGACCGAGGACCCCGCGACCGTCCGCGAGGCGTTCGAGGACGTCGCACCGGTCTTCGACCTCGGGAGCGCGACGGCCGACGGAACGCTCGAGATCAGCGTCGGCGACCGGACGATCGCGACCGACGCGGCCGCCATCGCCGACCGGCGCGCGACGATCGAACGCGAACTCGAGTAGCGACGGGACGGCTCCGCTCGGCGAACTGTGGCGGGTACCCCTGCAAAACTCGCCGGAGCACCCGATATTTTCATATGCTACCGGTACGATGACTACAACGAACCGCCAGTTAGGGAAGTGTTTCGTTCGATGGCTGCCGACAACGTATCCGTACTGATCGTCGAAGACGAGCCCGAACTCGCCGAGCTATACGCATCCTGGCTCGAGGATCGGTGTCGCGTCGAGACGGCACACGACGGGACCGAGGCGGTCGAGGCGATCGACGAGGCGTTCGACGTGGTCTTGCTCGACAGACGGATCCCAGGCCAGTCGGGGACGACCGTGCTCGACGCGATCCGGGACCGCGAACTGGAGTTACGGGTGGCGATGGTAACCGCGGCCGAACCCGACCCGGATAGCGTCGACACGGAATTCGACGACTACCTCCTCAAGCCGGTGTCCAGGAACGAACTCCGGAACAGTATCGATCAGTTGCTGTTGCGACGCGCCTACGACGAACAGTTACGGGAGTTTTTCACCCTCGCTTCGAAGAAGGCGATGCTGGTTAGCCGGAAGAGCGAGGCCGAACTGCAATCGAGCCAGGAGTACGCCGAACTCGAGGACCGGCTCGCGGTGCTCCGCGTCCAGGTCGACGAGACCCGGGCGGAACTGCTCGAGCGGACCGGCTACCGGCAGCTCTACCAGGAGATCGCCCGGATCCCCACGTGCCCGGACTGACGCTCGTTACTGTTCTCGCCGCTCGAGGGTCGTTACGTTTCGAATTTCGATTCGGGTTCGTTCGCGTTCGTCGGTTTCGATCGCAGGGGTCCAGTCGTGGGCCTGGGCGATCGCTCTGACGACCGCGAGTCCCAGCCCGTCGATGGCCGTCTCGTCGTCGACGGTCGGTCCGAACGCTCCATCTCGTCCGTCGGTCGCGACTGCGGCCGCGTCGTCGAGTACGCGGAAGCCTCGCGATCGATCGTCGCTCCCGAAGCCGCACAGTTCGATCCGGACCGTCACGTCGTCGTCGCCGGCGCGGGCCGCGATGTTGTCGAACGCGGACTCGAGGAGGTGCCGAAACCGCTCCCTGTCCGCCCGGAGCGTCGCCCGCTCGTCGAAGACGACCGTCTCGCCCTCGAGTTGCGACGACTCGAGGGCGGTCTCGATCGAGTCCGCGAGTTCGATCCGGGTGCGCGTTCCGACGTCCGACGCGTTGCGCGCGAACTCCCGGACGTCGTCGACGAGGTGTTCGGTCCTGTCGAGGGTCGTCTCGACCGAGTCCGCTGCGAGCGGGAACTCCCAGGCCGCGTCGACGTCGTCCTCGAGCGCGTCCGCGATCGTTTCGAGGTGGTGTTTCAGGTCGCTCGAGAGGACGTCGGCGATCGACTCGAGGCGTTTCGTCTGCTGCTCGAGTTGCTTCGTTCGCCGGCGGAGGACGCGCTCCCTGTCGGCCCGGTCGAGTGCGGCGCGAGTGTTCTCGACGAGCGTCGAGAGCAGATCGACGTCCGTCTCGTCGAACTGATACGGTTCGAACGAGCCGGTCATGAGCACGCCGCGGGTCCCGATGGGTGCGATGATCTCGGACTGGATCGGCGTGTCGGGATTGTACAGCTCGTCGACGTTCTCCAGGTCGTCGAAGCGTTCGATCTCGCCGGACTCGAACACCTCCCAGACGAGACCCTCGCCCGGGTTGAATCGGGGCAGCCCCCCGAACTCCTCGTAGGCACCCGCCGTTCCCGCGATCGGCTCGAGATAGCCGCGCTCCTCCTCGAGCAGCCAGACGCCGCTGATCGGCAGGTCGAGCAGGTCGCTCCCGGCGTGGACGGCGATGGCACAGATCTCCTCGGGATCGTCGGAGTCGAGAAGCCACCGGGTGACCTCGTGGAGCGAGGTGACGATGCGCTCGTACTCGCGGCGGTCGGTGATGTCGCGGACGACGGTTGCGACGGTGGCCGTCTCGTCCTGGACTGGAACGATCCGAAGTTCGCCGACCCGGTCGATTCCCTCGCAGTCGGTAAACTGGACCTCGAGTCGACGCTGTTCGGCGTTGCCCGCGTCGACGTCCGTGATCCCTCGGCCGATCGCGATAGCGTCCTCGTCGTCGATCCCGGCGAGTTCGGTGACGGCCTCGACGTGCTCGCCGATCAGTTCGTCCCGGTCGACGTCGAGGAGGGCGGTCATGGCCCCGTTGACGGCGACGATCCGTCTGTTTCGGTCGAGCGTGACGACGCCGTCGTCGATAGCCTCGATGACCGCGGCGTGCTGGGCGGCCGTCGTCTCCTGGGCCTTTCGCTCGGTGACGTCGAGCAGATACACCGAGAGGCCGGTTTCGGAGGGGTACGCCCGGACTTCGAACCAGCTTTCGAGACGACCGTGGTACACCTCGAACGTCACCGGGACCTGCTCGTCCATCGCCCGGTAAAATCCGCCGGGGAACTGCGTCTCGACGGCGCGGGGAAACTCGTCCCAGACGGCCCGACCGATCAGTTCTCCAGGCGACCCCTCGAGCAGGGCTGCCGCCTGCTCGTTGAGGTAGGTAAATCGGAAGTCGGTGTCGAGGGCGAAGAAGGCGTCCGTGACGCGATCGACGTAGGCTGCTGACCCAGCGGTCACGACTGTCTACCCCGTTCGCGCCGCATCCAACCCTCGCGACGAGCGCGGGGCCTCCCAGCTCCGGTTTCGATCATCGATACAGACGAATGCTTCACGGACGCGGTATTTGAGTGTCGTGGCCGCACGGGGGGTTCTCAGAGCGGGACGCTCGTTCCGACCTCGTCCTCGGCGGCCCGGTCGTAGACGAGTTCGGCGGCCGCGGCGTCGAGCACCGCCGTCCCGACGCTCGCCATGACGATACGCTCGTCCGGCGATTCGCGACCGAACTCGCCGGCGAGAACGCCGCCGAACGGCCGAATTTCGCGGTCGGAGTGGGAGCGAAGGTCGCCGGTCTCGGCGGCCTCCGTCGGGACGTCGGCGACGATCTGCTCCGCCCGGTCGACGGTTTCCTCGTCCAGTTCGCGCATTTCGGGCGTGTACGCGCCGACCGCGACGACGAGCGTTCCGTCCGCGAGCGCGTCGCCGGGGAAGACCGGCTCGGTGCTCGTCGTCGCCGTGACGACGACCGACGCGTCGGAGACGGCTTCGCCGGGGCTCTCGACCGGCGTCGTTGGAACGCCGAGTTCACCCTCGAGTTCCTCGGCGCAGGCGAAGCGGGAGTCGCTCGGCGAGTAAACCCTGATCGACTCGAGATCCGTCCCGACCGCGGCGGCGATCGCTCGCGTCTGCCACCGGGCCTGCGTGCCGGCGCCGATCACCCCGAGATCGATCGGACCGTCCGCCGCCAGTTCGCGTACCGCGAGGCCGCCGATACAGCCGGTTCTGGCGCTGGTGACCCGGTTCCCCGCCAGGTAGCCGACCGGCTGGCCGGTTTCGGCGTCGGTGAGCGCGATCTGCGCGGTGACGGTCGGCAGCCCGCGCTCCGGGTTGTCCTCGCAGACGGCGACGAGTTTCGTGGCGGCGTAGGACGCGCCGTGGACGTAGGCCGGCATACAGAGACCCGTCCCGGTCGGCTCGCTCGGGGCATCCGGATCGAGGCCCGTTCCGATCGGGTAATGTGGGCGCTCCGGTCGTTCGACGGCGCCCGCGTGCTGTTTCTCGAATGCGTCGGCGACGATTGGGAGGAGTTCCTCGAGGTCGAGCACCGACGCGACGTCCTCGTCGGAGAGTATCCGCACCATGTCGCGACCATCGCGAGGGGAGCACTTCAGTGTGTATCAGGGACGCCGGCCGACACGACGGAACGTCGAGAATGGTGATTTATCGCCCGCCGTCGTACGAGACGGTATGCACATCGTCATCGTCGGCGGCGGGATCGTCGGTACGGCGATCGCGTCGCGGCTCGGTCCGACCGACCACGACGTGACCCTGATCGAGCGCTCCCGGATCGGGACCGAGACGACGGCGGCCTCCGCCGGCCTCCTGATGCGGACCGCCGTCGACCCGGAGCCGTTCGACCTGCGCTTTCGAAACCGCGCACACGAGGCCTACCGCCCGCTGTTCGAGGGCGGCGATCTCGAGGCCGATCGGATCGGAATCGTCTACGTCGCGGAGACGGTGACGTTCGCCGAGCGACTCGAGAACTCCGCAGCGACACTTCGCGAACACGGAACGGATGCGTCGTTCCTCGAGCCGGCCGAACTCGCCGAGTTCGGGATCGAGCCCGCCGGCCTCGAGGGCGGGCTCTACACGCCGGACGACCGGATCTGCGATCCGACCGCGGTCGCGAACTGGTTCGCCGACCGCGCTCGAGAGACGGGGGTCGACGTCCGGACGGGCGTTAGCGTGACCGACGTGGAGACGCGCTCGGGCGCCGTCTCGGCCGTCGACACCGACGCGGGCCGGCTCGAGGCCGACCGCGTCGTCAACGCGACGGGGCCGTGGGCGCCGGAACTGAACGAACTGGTCGGCGTCTCGCTGCCGCTCTGTCACACGCGAGGACCGATGGTCGCCCTCGACTGTCGCGAGCCGCTCGAGTGTCCGACGGCGATCTTCGAGTCGAAGCGGTACGTCCGCCCCGCCGGCGAAACGGGGGCGTGGATCGGCGCGTACCGAACGGAGTACGTCGAGGGACAGCGCTACGACCTGCGGGATCGCTCCCTCCCCGAGGGGTTCGCGGAGTCGGTAACGGCCCTCGAGACCGCCGTCCCCGCGCTCGAAGGGGCGTCGGTCGTCGACGAGTGGGTCGGGTACCGGACCGTCACGCCGGACGGGCGCCCGATCGTCGGCGAGACGGCCGTCGACGGCTACCTCGTCGCGGTCGGGATGACGGGGAAGGGGATTACCCTCGCGCCGGCCGTCGCCGACGTCGTCCGCGAGATGCTCGCAGACGAGGTCGATCCCGAGGTCCGCAGGCGCCTCTCGCCGGACCGGTTCCGGGACGATCGAACCGAACGGACTCGGTGACAGTCGCTGCAGAGCGAACGAACGCTTATCCTCACACGTGCCAACGAAACCCACATGCGCACCGTCGTTATCGGTGGTGGGATCGTCGGACTCTCGAGCGCCTACGCGCTGGCCGAGCGCGGGGTCGACGTCGTGGTCTGCGAGAAGGGATCGATCGGGAGCGGCAGCACGGAACGGGCCGCGGGCGGCATCCGGGCCCAGTTCTCGACGCCGACCAACGTCGAACTCTCCGTCGCGAGCATGGCGGTCTGGGACACGTTCGAGGAGCGGTTCGGGACCGACATCGACTATCGGCGAACGGGCTATCTCTTCCTCGCGCGCGCCGCGGAAACCGCGTCGGCGCTCGAACAGGCCGTCGAGATGCAGAACGAGCGCGGCGTTCCGAGCGAGATACTCGATCCCGACGCCGCCCGCGAGCACTGTCCCGGGATCGATCCGGAGAAATTCGTGGCCGCGTCCTACTCCCCGACCGACGGCTTCGCCGATCCGCACCTCGCGTTGCAGGCGTACGCGCGGGCGGCGGCCGACGCGGGCGTCGACATCCGGACGAAGACGCTGATCACCGACGTGCTCCGGAACGCTGAGGGAAGCGGGAGCCGCGACGAAGGGCGCGTTACGGGCGTCGAGACACCGGACGGCCGACTCGAGGCCGACTTCGTCGTCAACGCCGCGGGGCCGTGGGCCCGACGGGTCGCGGAGATGGCGGGCGTCTCGCTGCCGATCGCGCCGAAGCGACGCCAGATGGTCGTCGTCGATCCCGAGGAACCGGTGCCCGAGACCGACCCGCTGACGATCGACCTCGAGACGGGGACCTACTTCCGGCCCGAGC
Organism: Natronococcus sp. CG52; assembly: GCF_023913515.1. Taxonomy (NCBI): domain Archaea; kingdom Methanobacteriati; phylum Methanobacteriota; class Halobacteria; order Halobacteriales; family Natrialbaceae; genus Natronococcus; species Natronococcus zhouii. The sequence continues at coordinate 1,468,771 of NZ_CP099391.1, read as the reverse complement.
GAGACGGCGAGGCGTTAGTCGGCGGCCACCTCACGGACGACGACCCGGACCGCGACCCGGACGGCTACGATCGGGGGATCGAGTTCGACTGGGCCGCCGACGTCCTCGAGACGGCCTCGGAGTGGACGACCTACTTCGGACCGGAGTCCCGGATCAAGCGCGGCTGGGCCGGCCTGTACGCCGTCACACCCGACGACAACGCGATTCTCGAGGAGACGGTTCCCGGACTCGTCACCGCGGCCGGCTTCTCCGGCCACGGCTTCCAGCACGCACCGGCGACCGGCCGGATCGTCGCCGAACTGATCGTCGACGGCGAGGCGTCGCTGGTCGACATCGAGGCGCTCTCGAGCGACCGGTTCGAGGCCGGAATCGAGCGGGTCGAGCGGAACGTGGTGTGAGCGCTCAGAAGTACTCGCCGAAGTAAACGTCCGTCTCCGGGAACAGGAACTCGAGCGTCGACACCGCGTCGGGATCCGCTTCGAGCCGGCCCGTGCGCTCGAGGTCCGTCGCCGACCGGGCGCCGACGGCGAGCTGTGAGAGTGCACCGACATCGAGCGTCGCGTCGGAACCGGCGTCCGAAGCCGCGTCCAGCCGCTCGCAGGTTAGCCGTCCGCTCGCGGCCTCGAGCGCGAACCGTCCGTCGTTCCAGTTGGCCAACGGGTCCTCGACCGCGAGCGTGAGCGATGCGCTCGCGTCGGGCGGCGACAGCGCGGGGAGCGTCTCCGCGACGTCGACGAGGCGGACCATCGGACCGTCGTCGATCGTCGTCTCGATCTCGTCGGGCTCCATCGCCAGTTCCCGAATCGGAACCGTCTCGGAGACGCGGAGTTCGATCCGTCCGACCTGCGAGTCGTGGTCGTAGCAGAACGCGAGCAGCGCCAGCAGGGCGTCGGTGTCGACGGCGATCAGCTCCGAGACGCGCATCGTCCGCCCGTCGCCGTCCGAACCGATCGCGTAGACGAGGTAGCCGGCCACCTCTCCGTCGCGCTCGTAGGCGTAGACGAACGGGTCGACGTCGTGGCCCCCGAAAACGCGGTGGCGCCACCACTCGTCGTCGCGCTCGAGCGCGAGCCCCTCGGCGGCGGCCTCGTAGGCGGGCTCGAGCGCGTCGTAGTCGTCGGCCCCGAACGGGCGGAACGAGCCGTCGGCGTCGGCGCCCCTGGCGAACGACAGCACGTCCGGCTCGAACGCGTGGCTCACGAGCCGGTTCGCGGTGTCCCAGCCGTACTGCCGGTAGAAGCGGTACTCGAACGGCCACAGAATCGAGAACCGGTCGCCGCGGTCGCGGTACTCCTCGAGGGAGTGTTTCAGAAGCTGCCGGACGTGGCCGCGACGGCGGTACTCCGGCGGCGTGGCGACCGACGCCAGCCCGGCGGTGGGGTGGGCCTCGCCGCGGACGCGCGCCTCGAGCCAGTAGTGCCGACAGACGGTTCGCGGGCGCTCGTCGCCAGCGTCGGTGTCGTCGTAGATCGCGCGGCGCGCACCGCGCGTCGCCCGCGGATCCTCGTGCTCGTCGGGATCGTACGGCGGGAGGCCCTCCTCGGGCCTGAACGCGTAGCTGCGGTACTCGTGAAAGACCTCCCGCTCGTCCGGGATGGGACGGTAGTCGACCATACGAACGACCGCGAGAGGGACCGGGAAAACCGTTGCTGATGGTATCGGCGGGACGCCGGCGGTCGTCGACGATCCTTACGACCCTCGAGACGGTAGACTGCCGCGCTCGAGGGGCCACCACTCCCGGCGCCGGATCGCCAGGTGAACCTGCGAGATCACGCTCAACAGCGGCAGCTCGAGCAGTGGTCCGACGACCAAGGCCAGCGGGATCAGCGGCTCGTGAGGGAACGCGACGACCGCGATCGCGAGCGCTGTCGGCGAGTTCCGCGAGAGGATCGTGTTGTTGAAACAGACCAGCTCGTCGTAGGACAAGGAGAGGAGTCGGCCGAGGGCGAAGCCGAGCCCGAGGTTGATCGCGTAAAACGCCACGATCGGAACCGCGATCAGGACGAGGAGTCCGGGACGCTCGAGGACGAGTTCGCCCTGCGACGCGAACATTGCGCCGATCGCGAGCGAGAGGAAGACGATCTGGATCGGGCTCAGCTTCGGCAGGAACGTCTCCGCGAACCAGGAACGACTCCGCCATCGAGTCAGCCCCCGTCGAGCGAGGCCCGCGAGGACGAGCGGGAGGACGAGGACGACCGCGACGCTCTCGAGGAGCACCGCCAGCGGCAGTTCGACGAGCGTCCCCGCCAGGAAGTAGAGGTAGACCGGAAGCAACACCAGCTGGAGGACGAGATTGTACGGCAGCAGCGACGTCGCCAGCGGGACGTCCCCGTCGGCGAGGTCGGTGAAGATCAGGTACCAGTCCGTACAGGGCGTGACCATGAGCATGATCAGCCCGACCCAGAGCGCGGGATGGTCGCGGAGAAAGACGGCCCCCAGGACGACGGCCAGCAGCGGACTCCAGACGAAGTTCACCAGCAGGCTCGAGCCGACGACGCGCCGGTTGCCGAACGCGGCCCGGAGTCTCGATAACGGAATGCCGGCGAACGCGGCGAACAGCATCACCATCAGGAACGGCAGGATGAGTCGCTCCGCAAGCGAGGGGACGCCGTCGACCTGTCCGGCCGCGAGCCCCCCGACGATGGCGACGGCGACGAGCACCGTCTGGTACCGTTCGACGAAATCCATTCGCTCGGTGGTCGGTTCCGGAGACGTAACAACGGTGGTATCTTCGTTGACGGGAAAACGAGGCGGCGCGTCGTATCGGCGTTTTACGCGTGATCCGCGACGAACGCCTCGATTCGGGCGAGCGCCTCGCGGAGGTCTCCGAGACCGGTCGCGTAGGAGATTCGGAGGTGGCCCTCGCCGCCCGCGCCGAAGACGTCGCCGGGAACGACGGCGACGCCCTCCTCGCGGAGGACTCCCTCGGCGAACTCCTCCGCCGTGAAGCCGTCGGGAACCTCGGGGAAGCAGTAGAACGCGCCCTTCGCCTCGAAGACGTCCATTCCGATCTCGCGAAACCGCGAGAGGACGAACTGCCGGCGTCGGTCGTACTGGTCGACCATTTCCCCGACGTCGTTCTCGCAGGAGTCGAGCGCTTCGAGGGCGGCGTGCTGGGCGGTCGTCGGCGCCGACAGCATCGCGTACTGGTGGATCCTGTTCATCGCGGCGATCGCGTCGGCCGGCCCGAGGGCGTAGCCGAGTCGGAGGCCGGTCATCGCGTGGGCCTTCGAGAAGCCGTTGAAGACGATCGTTCGCTCGCGCATCCCCTCGAGCGTCGCGATCGAGGTGTGCTCCCCGTCGTAGGTGAGTTCGGCGTAGATCTCGTCCGAGAGCACCGTCAGGTCGTGCTCGCGGGCGAACTCGGCGATCGGCTCGAGATCCTCCTCGCGCATGATCGCACCGGTCGGGTTGTTCGGGTAACAGAGCACGAGCATCTCGGCGTCTCCGGCGCCGGCCTCCTCGAGCGCGTCGACGGTGAGCCGGAACTCGTCTTCCTCTCGCGTCGGGACGGACAGCACCTCGCCGCCGGCGAAGATCACGCCGGGTTCGTAGGAGATGTAGGACGGCTGGGCGATCGCGACGGCGTCGCCGGGGTCGACGAACGCGCGGAAGGCGAGGTCGACCGCCTCGCTCGCACCGGCGGTGACGATGATCTCCTCGGCGGGATCGTAGCCGAGATCGAATCGGTCCGCGGCGTAATCGGCGATCGCCTCGCGGAGTTCGCGCATGCCGCGGTTGGCCGTGTAGGAGGTCTTGCCCTGCTCGAGGGAGGCGATCGCGGCGTCGCGGGCCGCCCACGGCGTCGAGAAGTCGGGTTCGCCGACGCCGAGCGAGATGACGTCGTCGCGCTCCTCGGCGATCTCGAAGAACCGCCGGATGCCCGACGGCGGAACCGCCTTCACGCGATCCGAGAGTTCGATCGTCATGGCGAGAACGAGAGTCGATCGTCCTCGTCGCCGTCGCCGAGTTCGATCCCGTTCTCCTTGTAGGAGGTCATCACGTAGTGGGTGACCGTCTGGGTGATCTCGGGGACGGGTGCGACCTTCTCGCTGACGAACTGGGAGACCTCGCGGATCGAGTCGGCCTCGACCTCCATGTCGAAGTCGTAATCGCCGCTGACCAGCCGCAGGGCTTTCACTTCGGGAAACCGCGCGAGGCGCTCTGCGATGTCGGCGTACCCCGTCTCGCGGTCGAGGCGAACGTTGAGTTCGACCTCGGCGCGGACGCGTTCGTCCTCCAGTTTGTCCCAGTCGACGACGGCCTGGTAGCCGCGAACGACCCCCGCTGCTTCGAGTTCCTCGATGGTCGCCTCGACCTCGTTTTCCTCGAGGTCGGTCATTCGCGCGATGTCGGCCGTCGAGTATCGCGCGTTCTCACGGAGCAACTCGAGCACCTCGCGTTCGCTCATACCCACCTCAAGCGCGAGCGGGAAGTAAAACGTTGTCCATCCCCGGTTTTTTGCATCCGACGGCACCGCCGGCATCAGTCGACTACCGATGTCGGCACCCGGCGGTCGGGAATTATCGGTAGTTCTTGAATAACAGTGCGCGAACGTCGTCTTTCGTCTGGACGTCTTTCGTCGACCCGTCCGGCAGCGTGACCGTGTACCGGTAGTCCGCCGAGGACGACTCCTCCCACTTCTCGTCGTAGGTCTCGAGCAGGCTCATCATCTCGTCGAGCATGTCGTCGTCGTCCGCGTTGCCGCCATCCTCGCCGTCGGACTCGTCGCCTCCCTCGGCGTCGACGCCGCTGTCCTCGCTATCGGCGGTCGACGACGGTTCGTCCTCGTCACCATCATCCTCGTCCTCCGCTCTCCCGTCCGCTTCGGTCTCGTCGTCCCCCTCGACGACCTCGTCCTCGATGTAGGAGACCTCCTCGAGGTCGGTCGCCGCCGCTCCCTCGTCGATCGCGGCGCTGACGGTGTCGGCGACGGCTCCGGCCCCCGTCGACTCGCCGTCGACCTCGAGTTCGAGATCGTCGTCCAGGTTGTCGATCAGAAACTGGACGGCGTCCCGTTCGCGGACGAATCCGTACTTCCCGACGACGTTCTCGCCGATCGCTTCCCGCAACTGCTGGATGAACGCGTGCTGTTCGTCCGTGACCTCGAGTGTCTGCATACCAGACCGATTACAGTGCTGGTACAAATAGGTGGGTCGTCCCCCGCGGGATCCACGAAGAAGCGGTGAACGCGACCCTGTTCGAGAGCTCTGCCGACCGGTCGCACCTGCCGATATAGACGGATCGTTTCGAAGTGAACGAGGATCCACCGTCGATTCGATCGATACCGAAAAACGAGCACTCGAACCGTCACCCGACGGATTCTATCGAAAACTTGCACGTTCCTGCCCGTCGCTTTTTCCAGTTCGTCTCCTCTTGGTGTGTGCCGAGGCGAGGTGTCTGTTAGCGCCACTCTTCGGCTCTGTCGCAGCCACCGACTCCACCGGAAACACTGATCGAGGCTTCTACTGTGATCTCTCGGTACGACCTCGAGCTCGGGTTGATCCTGCTCGCGTTCGTCGTTTCAGCGATCGTCTCGATCGTGGCCGACCCGAGCTTGGAACAGACGCTCGTTCCAGCGGCAGTCGTCGGGATTCTCGTGATCATCGACGCGTGTTACCTGAATCCGCCGATCAACGAGGAGTATAGCTCTTGATCCCGGAGTCATCCCGTTTTTATCTTCGAGTAGGGGTTTCGTTCGACTCCGTCGCTGTCCGTCGAGAGCCGAATCTATAAGGCCGAATGGCGGTAATCGACTGGTATGGTTCTGAAAGAGTCCGACTCGAAACTCGAGGCCGGCGACGCCGCACCCGGCTTCGAGCTCGAGGGCGCAGACGGTTCGACGTACACGCTCGAGTCGTTCGCCGACGACGAGGCGCTGCTCGTCGTCTTCACCTGTAACCACTGTCCGTACGCGGAGGCGAAGTTCGACCTGCTGAACGAACTGGCCGCCGAGTACGACGACGTCTCGGTCGTCGGCATCAATCCCAACGACGCCGAGGAGTATCCCGACGATTCGCTCGAGAAGATGGAGGAGTACGTCGAGAAGGGACGGATCCAGTACGACGCCTACCTCCGCGACGCGAGCCAAGACGTCGCTCGAGAGTACGGCGCGGTCTGTACGCCGGATCCGTTTCTCTTCAGCCGAGAGGACGGCGAGTTCAGGCTGGTTTACCACGGCCGACTCGACGACGCCCTGAACCCCGACGACGAACCGACGCGATTCCACGTTCGCGAGGCGATCGACAGCACGCTCGCGGACGAAGACGTCGACCTCGAGTGGCAGCCGTCCCAGGGCTGTTCGATCAAGTGGACCGACGAGTAGCCGACCCTGTGTGCGGGCCGCCGGAGCCGTGGTCCGCCTGTCGATGGACGTCGGTGTCACAGCGCACACGTTGGAGCGGGCTGTGAATCGTTCTGGGAGTCCGTTCAAGTAGCTACAGTCTTTCAGTATGAACATCGGAATGTCGACTACCGCCCTGGCTGCCCGCTTACTTCAGACATCGCTGCGTCCGGATCCGATCCGATGGATCCAGCGGACCTATTTCGATTCGTTCGAAGTACAGTTGCTCGCCACGGCCCTCCTGCTGGCGCTGATCGTCCTCGGCACAGCAAGCGCGTCCCGCGTTCAGGACGTCGTCCGCCGTCGACACGGCCGGCAACTCGCCGAGATCAGCTCCATCCTCGTGCTCGGTCTCGTCGTGGCCGGTGCCATCTACAGCTTTACCGTGATCTGGGGCGTCACCTTCGTCCTCGAGTACACGCTCGAGTCGGTGGCGTTCTCCCGATGGGACGTCGCCCGCCAGCTCGTAACGGCTGCGGCTATCGCCACGGCCTATCTGACGATTAGATTCGTCAACCGCTCGATCGACAAGCTGGCGGAGACGAGTGCGTTCACGAAACACCAGAGTGAGGTCGCCTATCACGTCGCCGACGTGGCGATCATCGCCGCTACCGTGACGCTGTTGCTTACGGTATGGCAGGTGGACCTGACGAACATCTTCATCGGTGCAGGGGCGATTACGGCCGTCGTCGCGCTCACTGCACGCGAGACGCTGACGGCGATGCTCGCGGGTTTCGTACTCCTCTTCTCCCGACCGTTTCGGGTCGGCGACTGGATCGAGGTCAACGAGACGAGCGGGATCGTCACCGACGTCACCATCTTCACGACCAAGATCCAGACCTTCGACGACAAACACGTTCTCGTCCCGAACGACGAAGTGACGAACAGCCAGCTGACGAACTACTCGCAAAACGATCAGCTCCGACTCGAGGTCGAGGTCGGGGTCGACTACGACACCGACGTTGCACGCGCTCGCGAGGTCGCCGTCGACGCCGTCGACGACCTCGAGTCGGTCAAGAACGCGCCCAATCCGCAGGCCGTCACGAAGAAGTTCGGCGATTCGTCGATCCTCCTCGAGTGTCACGCCTGGATCGGTCAGCCGACGATGCGACGAACGCTCGACGCGCGGACGGACATGATCGAAGCGATCAGAGCGGCGTTCGATCGAGAGGGGATCGAGATTCCCTATCCGCAGCGCGTCCACTCGACGCGAAAGGGTGGATTCCGGATCGGTGATTCGCCTCGAGAGGAGACCGGGATCTCGACGACCGACGACTGAGCGAAAGAGAACCCTCGAGCGCGTTTCACTCGCCGCTGCGGTGGGAGTCGAGACCCGTCAGCGACGGCCGCTACTCGACGCGGATGTCGCCCTGCATACTGCCGTGCGGTCGACACCGATAGGCGGCCATCTCGTTGGTAGCCGTAATCGAGAGGATCTGATCGTCGCCGGGATCGCTCGCGAGGTCGGTTTCGTACCCCTCGACGACGTCGCCGTCGTCGTCCCAGATCTCGATGTTGTGTCGACTTCCGTCGCCTTCCGCCCAGCCGATTTCGTACTCTTCGCCGTCCTGAAGGATGATCGTCGGGTTCTGTTCGTCCTCGATCTCCGCAGGCTCGAGGCCCTCCCAGCCGCTCGTTCTGGCCTCGAACAGGATCTCCGTCCCGGGGTCGATCTCGATTCCGTCGGTACCACCGTCGGTGTCGTCACCGTTCTCCTCGCCTGTGTCGTCGTCACCGAGACAGCCAGCGACGACCGCAACGGCGGTCGATGCGCCTACGGCCTTCAACATCGTTCGTCGGGTGAGTGTCGATCGGGTCATGGCCTGTACCGAACGCTTTCGGTCGGAACGGGATGAACCGTACTGCCCGTTCCCGAGAACTGGGAGAACGGGAGATCACGTTCGGGTGTATATTGCTTCGTACGCCCCGTCGGCCGAACTATCGGACGGCGCGTCGGTACTGGATCGGCCACTCGATCGACTCTCCCTCGAGTTCGTCCGTGGCGTGCAGGCCGAAGTACGGATCGCGCAGGAATTCCCTGCCGACGAGCACGAGGTCGGCGCGCTCGTTCCGGACCAGCGCGTCGGCCTGTTCGGGCTCGGTGATGCCGCCGACCGCGCCGGCCGCGACGTCCGTCTCCTCGCCGATCCGTTCGGCCAGCGGAACCTGGAAGTTCGGTCCGACGGGGGCGTTCTGTTCGGGGTGAAGGCCGCCCGAACTGACGTCGACGAGGTCGACCCCGAGTTGGTCGAGCTCGCGCGCCAGGCGGACGGACTGCTCGAGATCCCAGGACGGTCGGTCGTCGAGCCAGTCGGTGCCGGAGATCCGCACGAAGACGGGCTTGGTGTCGGGCCAGACGTCGCGAACCGCCGCGGTCACCTCGCGAACGAGCCGCGTCCGGTTCTCGAAGCTCCCGCCGTACTCGTCCTCGCGCCGATTCGTCGCGGGCGAGAGGAACTCGTGGAGTAGGTAGCCGTGGGCCGCGTGAACCTCGGCGATCTTAAAGCCGGCCGCGAGCGAGCGCTCTGCTGCTGCACGGAACGAGTCGATCACCGCCTCGATGTCGTCGTTGTCCATCTCACGTACCGCGGGCCGCTCGCCGCCGAACGGCGGATAGCCGTCGGAAGACGGCGAGAGCACCTCCCAGCCGCCGTCGTCGGGCTGGATCGGTTCGTTTCCGTCCCAGGGACGCGTTTTGCTCGCCTTGTGTCCCGCGTGAGCGAGCTGGATCGCCGGCGTCGCCCCCTGCTCGCGGGCGAAGTCGGTGATCGGCTCGAGCGCGGCCGCGTGCTCGTCGCTCCAGATGCCCAGGTCGCGGGGCGTGATCCGACCCCGCGGTTCGACGGCCGTCGCCTCTGTCATCACGATACCGGCACCCCCGACGGCGCGGCTTCCGAGGTGGACCCGGTGCCACTCCGTCGGCAACCCGTCGGGCTCACAGGAGTACTGGCACATCGGCGAGACGGCGATCCGGTTCCGAACCTCGAGATCCCGCATCGAGAGCGGCGCAAACAGGTCAGTCATCGCTCGGTCGTTGCGACCACTGGGAGTTAACGGGCGTGAAGGGCGACGCCCTTGCCGGAGCGTCCGAGGAGAGTACACTTATCCCTCTCGCCAAGCCACCCTCGCTATGGCTATCGATCTTCGCGACCGGTTCGACGCGACCCATCCGGTGATCGGGATGGTACACCTCCCGCCGCTTCCCGGCGCACCGGGATACGATTCCGCGACCGACGACCGCGACGCGATCCGGACGAAGATGCTCGAGGACGCACAGCGACTCGAGGCCGGCGGCGTCGACGGAATTATGCTCGAGAACTTCGGCGACGCGCCGTTCTACCCCGACGACGTGCCGACCCACACCGTCGCGGAGATGGCGGCGCTCGCGACGACGCTGACGAGTGCCGTCGACGTCCCGGTCGGCGTCAACGTGCTTCGGAACGACGCCGCGGCCGCGATGTCGATCGCTGCCGCTGCCGACGCCGACTTCGTCCGGGTGAACGTCCACATCGGGACGGCCGCCACGGACCAGGGAGTCCTCGAGGGACAAGCCCACGAGACGCTGCGCCTTCGCGACCGGATCGACACCGACGCGGCGATCCTCGCGGACGTCCACGTCAAGCACGCGACGCCCGTCGGCGACGCCGACATCCGGCAGGCGGCGCTCGAGACGGTCGAACGCGGCGGGGCGGACGGCGTGGTCGTTTCGGGGCCCGGAACGGGCGCCGAGGCGGCGCTCGCGGACGTCGAACGGGTCGCCGGAGTGCTCGCGGAACGCGACCCGGAGCGAGCGCCCGTGTTCCTCGGCAGCGGCGTCACGAGCGAAACGGTCGGCGACTGCCTCGAGGCCGGCGCCGACGGCGTCGTCGTCGGGACGGCGCTCAAAGAAGGCGGCGAGACGACGAATCCGGTCTCGAGCGAGCGCGTGGCCGCCCTCGTGGCGGCAGTTCGCGAGTGCGAGTCCCGGTAACGACCGTCGTTCGGGCTCCCGCTCGGGAGCGAAACCGTCTCGGAATCAGGTGGTTCGTTATAGAGTGCAAACCTCACACCGGTATATCCGCCCTATTTCGGATACTTTGATAGAACCGTGCCGAATACGAGGCGCGTATCTCGCATTCGTTCTTCCACGGTACCAGCGGTAACGAGGTATGCGGTTATAACAGAGTGAATAAGGTGTTTTGCCGTGTGCTGTCCCAGCATACATGGTGCTCGCTACTCAAATCGCACGTATGCTCTCGGAACTGGATAACGTCGATCGCGGGATCCTTCACTTGCTCCAGCGATGAGTGAGGAGTGTAACATCTCGACTTCCGACATCGTTAGGAGTAAACCAATTCTGGCGGTATGGTGCTACCAATGAGTCTTGGCGGACAACACTCCGTAACTGAGGTGATAGGAGACGTCACCCGAGCGTTGGTGTCAGCCACCGCTGAAAACGAGATTCAACGACGCGTTTGCGAGCAGTTCGCAGCATCGGAGTCGTACTCCTTTGCGTGGATCGGGCGCTATAATCCGGAGAAAGAAGAGGTAATTCCAGCATCCTCCGCCGGGATTGCGGAGAACACGCTCGATGGGATCACCATCACTGAGGGGTCACCCCAACAGGAACTGGTAAACGAGGCAGTGCGCACACGGGAGGTTACGATCAGACGGAATCTCGTTGACGACCCACCGTGCGAGGATTGGCGCGAGCATGCCCTCAACCACGACTATCAAATCTGCGCGTTCATCCCCCTCGTTTACGAAGAGACGCTATACGGTGTTTTGCAACTGGCTACCGACCGGCCGCAAGGATTTGGCGCGGCTGAACGAGAATCGCTCGCGGAGTTAGGAGTAACAATCGCATACGCCGTCGAGACTTCGGAGTCGTCCGCGAATACTGATAGCACCGAGCGAAAGGAAGCGGAGCCGGAGCTGACGAGAGTGCCCGTTGAGTCCGAGAAGGAGCGGCGGCTCTACGAGACCATCATCTCCAGTACTCCCGACCTCGTCTACGCGTTCGACCTCGACTACCGCTTCGTATTCGCCAACGACGCACTGCTGGAAATGTGGGGCCAGACCCTCGAAGAGTCCATGGGAAAGACCCCGCGGGAAATCGGCTACGAGCCGTGGCACGCGGAAATGCACGAACGCGAGATTGACCAGGTCGTGGAGACTAAAGAACCCGTCCGCGGCGAGGTAGCGTTCCCACACGCCGAGCTCGGCCGGCGAATCTACGACTACATCTTTGCCCCCGTACTCAACGACGAGGGGGAAGTCGAAGCCATCGCCGGGACGACGCGCGATATCACCGAGCGCAAGGAGACCGAGGAGGCGCTTCAGGAGAGCGAGAAACGATTCCGAGCGTTGGTCAATGCTAGCTCGGACGTAGTGTATTGCATGAGCCCCGATTGGAGCGAAATGCAATACCTCGAAGGCCAAGGCTTCATCGCCGATACACACGAATCGACCAGTGATTGGACTAACAAATACATTCACTCGGACGACCAGGAACGCGTCATGGAGGCCATCGACGAAGCGATCCGGACCAAGAGCTCCTTCGAGCTGGAACACCGGGTAGAGCAGGTCGATGGGGGCCTGGGCTGGACGTTCTCGCGTGCGGTACCGATGCTGGATGAGGACGGAGACATCGTCGAGTGGATCGGTATGGCGAGCGACATTACCGAGCAGAAAGATCGCGAACGAGAGCTCGAACGAGCACTGGACTTGCTCGAGAAGACCGAGCGCATTGCAGACGTTGGCGGCTGGGAGATCGACGTGGAGACACAGGACGTGTTCTGGACCGACTACATCTTCGAGCTTCTGGAGGTGGACGCCGACGAGGAGCCGCCGCTGGAGGAGGCCCTCACCATGTACCACGAGGACGATCAGCCGATCGTCCAAGAAGCCGTCGAGAACGCGCTCGAGTCTGGTGATCCCTTTGACGTGGAGGTACGGATCCGGACGGACAGTGGCGATGTGCGCTGGCTTCGACTGCAGGGCGTTCCGGAGACCGTCGACGGCGAGGTTGTTTCGTTCCGCGGGGCCGCCCAAGACGTCACCGAACGCAGGGAGCGCGAGCGACGGTTAAAGGAGGTGGTCGACAAACTCGAGGAGTCCAACGAACGCCTCGAACAGTTCGCCTATGCTGCCTCCCACGACCTTCAGGAACCGCTGCGGATGGTCTCGTCCTACCTCCAACTTATCGAAAACCGATACGCCGATGCCCTCGACGAGGAAGGAGCGGAGTTCCTCGAGTTCGCCGTGGACGGCGCCGACCGCATGCGCGCAATGATGGACGGTCTCCTCCAGTACTCCCGTGTCGACACTCGCGGAGATTCCCTCGAGGCGATCGACCTCGACGCCGTATTTGCGGACGTCCACCAGGACCTCCAAGTGAAAATCGAGGAGCACGATGCCGAGATCACTGCCGAAGGGCTCCCCCGCGCCATGGGCAACACCGGGCAACTCCGCCAGCTCTTCCAGAATCTGCTGGACAACGCGATCGAGTACAGCGGCGACGATCCTCCGCGAGTGCACGTCTCCGCCGAGCAGGCCAACGGCGGCGACGAGTGGGTGATCTCGGTCAGCGACGAGGGGATCGGCATCGACCCGGAGCAGGCCGACCGGGTGTTCGAGGTGTTCCAGAGCCTTCACAGCCAAGACGAGTACGACGGAACTGGCATCGGCCTCGCACTGTGCGAGCGGATCATCGAGCGCCACGGCGGCGAGATCTGGGTCGAGTCCGAACCCGGCGAGGGCGCGATCTTCTCATTTACGCTTCCAGCCGTAAGCAGTCCGTGAACTCCCAATTGGTATCAAGCCCACCTGTCGGTAACAATCCGCTGAATGTGTCCTCTGCATTCAGCACGCTGTTCTTGACAGCTATCCGTGAAATCGATTGCCCTTCCGTTATCTACTTGACCTGACGTAACGCGGCGTTCTCTCGAATATTCCTGCGCGTAGCAACCGTGTTACGAAACGTTCGGACGACGAGTCTCCTATCCCCAGATTCCGAACATAAGCGGGCCGATCAGCACTCCCATCAGGTGAACACGCCTGGCTCGCAGTCGGACCGGGATCAGTCCAACCGCCGTCGCGGCGACGAAGACGACGATTCCGATGAGTCCGGTAAAGAGGTACGAGAGTACGAGCAGCCCGCCGAGCACGACGGCCGAGATCTTCCAGTACTCCATTCGACCGACAAGGTCGAGGTAGGCGTCGCCGACCGTGAGCACGAGGACGAAGCCGACGACCCCGGCGACGAGCACGCCGGAAACGAGGGCGGGAATCTCGAGCGGCGCGTTCACGCTGTCGAAGGCGACCATCACGCCGGTTCTGGGCTGTCCGATGGCGACCAGGGCGAACAGCGCGAAGATCGTGTTCGCCGTGTCGACGCCGCTCGTGGCGACGATGTAGCCCCGGTCACCCGCGTTTCCCGGAACGAATACGAGCACCGCGACGGCGGCGATCGCCGCCGAGATACCCGGAATGTAGCCGACCACGGCTCCAGCCAGTGCACCGGCGAGCGCCGTCGCGCCGACGAGTCGGTGCGGAATAGCGATCGTCCCGGTCTCCTGCGGCGGAATCCCGCTTCCGCGGATCGCGTCGATCAGTACCGGTGCACCGAACAGCCCCGCGAACAGCGGGGCGAGCGTACCGCCGGCCTCGAGCGGCGCGTCCGGCGAGAGATCGAGCGTCAGCGCGCCCAGGATCGCCGCGAGGACAAACGCGAGCAGGCCGCCGCCCCTGGCACGCCAGGTCCGCTCCGAAGCGACCAGTGCGACGGCGACGGCCGCCAGCACGAGCGACAGGTTGTCCCTGATCGTCGGGTACGCGGCCGTCACTCCCCACGTTATCGGCACGGCGAGGGGGACCGCCGCGAGGACGGCGAGGAGACTTCCGAGCGCGGAGAGGCGGATCGCCTCGTAGCCGCGTCCCGCGAGCACCATCCGGTGGCCCGGAAGGGCGGTCACGGCCATCTCGGCGTCGGGCACGCCCAGCGCCATCGCGGGAACGGCGTTGAGAAACGTGTGGACGACGCCGGCCGCGAGCATCGCACAGCCGACGAACAGCGGCGGGCCGGGGACCGACGGCGCGACGCCGGCGAGCAACAGCGCGAAGTTGTTGGCGTGTAATCCCGGGACGAGTCCGCTCACGGTGCCCAGCATCGAGCCGGCCAGGATCCAGGCGAGCAATCGCAGCGTCAGCTCGAGGTCGCCGACGAGCTCGATTGGCAGGCCGACCATCGACCGGTCTGGCCGCGTCCTGTGATTTAAATTCGCGGGGGGACGAGTCGCGTGCTACTCTCCAGACCGTTCGAAGGGTGTGCTGATCGAGTCGGGAAGCGCGTTCGGTTCGAGCAGTTCCTCGACGCTCGAGACGACTTCGTCGGCGGCGTCGGCATCGTTCCTTCCGGTCCCGGTTTCGTCGACGTAGACCGTTCGGAACCCCGCAGACCGAGCGCCGACGATGTCCTCCTCGTAGCTATCGCCGACGTAGACGTGCTCGTCCGCGGGGAGTCGCTCCTTCGCGAGGTCGAAGATCCGATCCGCGGGTTTCCGGGCACCGATATCGTTCGAGACGAGTACCTCGTCGACGAGTTCGCCGAGTCCGTGGCGCGCGAGCTTCGCCCGCTGCTGCCTCCCGTCGCCGTTGGTCAGGATGCCGGTCGGACTCCTCTCGGAGACGCGTTCGACTACGCGCCTCGCGTCTGCGGACACGACTGACGCCTCGAGTTCCGTCTCGCAGTGATCGCTGGCGAGCGTGGCAGGTGCCGCCTCGAACTCCGTCGTTTCCGCGGCGTCCTCGAACGCGCGACGGTACGGTTCGGACTCGCAGTTCTCGAGTGCGTCGAACAGCCGGTCAACGTAGGCCTCGTAGGCCGCCTCCGTCGGCTCGCCGTACGGCGACACCGTCGTCGCGAACTGCTCCTTAAAGGGGACGTCGTACGCACAGAGCGTCCCGTCCAGGTCGAAGTACACGGTAGTTGTCATACCTGGTCGATCACGCGGTACGGACAAGTAGCTACTGCGTCACCGCGTCGAAAGAAATCGGGATCGGTCGAGATCGTCGCGTCGCGACTTAGCCGAAGAGTTCGCCGAGGCCCTCGCCACCGGCGTCCTCGTCCTCGTCGTCCTCGTCGTCGTCCGTCGTGTCCGGGACGTCCTCGGTCTCTTCGACTTCCTCGTCCTCGTCGCCTGCGGCTTCGCCAGCCGCGGCGCCGCCTGCGGCGCCACCGGCGGCGGGGACGGCAGCGGCCTCGGAGACCGCGTCGTCGATGTCGACGTCCTCGAGTGCGGCGACGAGCGCCTTGACACGGGACTCCTCGACGTCGACGCCGGCGGCGTCGAGTACGTTCGTCAGGTTGTCTTCGTTGATCTCTTCGTCCGTCTCGTTCAGGATGAGTGCAGCGTAAACGTATTCCATTGTTGAATTCTCCAGTTGGTGTTATCCGAACATCTGGCCGAGTCCTTCCGCGCCGTCACCGTCGTCTTCGTCGTCATCGTCGTCGGTGTCGGCTGCTTCGGCCTCGGTCTCCTCTTGGTCGTCTGCCGATTCGTCTTCGTCGTCCGCAGCCGGCTCGGCGGCGGGCGCCTCGACGCCCTGAAGCTCCTCAGGCAGGGCTTCCTCATCGTCGATCTGGGCCGCGAGCGCGCGAAGCTGCGCGTCGGCCTTGCCGACGAGGTCGGGCATCAGGTCTTCGTCCTCGATCGCGGCCTGCAGGCCGAGGCTCTTGGCCTCGCCCGTGGCCTTGGCGATGAGGGTTGGCGCCGTCGTCTCGGTCGGGTAGCTCGCGTTGACCGAGAGGTTTCGGGCGCGAGCGGCCGCCGTCCGAACGTCGCTCTCGTAGGCTTCGATGTCGATGTCGAGGTCCTCGGGATCGAAGAGGACGCCTTCGGCCCGGACGGCGCGAAGGTCGAGACCGACTTCCTTGGGTTCGATACCCAGTTCGTTGAGGACGTTCGCGAGGTCGGCGGAGACTTCCTCGCCGGCCTCGAGAACCGTCGAGTCCTCCATGACCTGGATCGAACCGTCTTCGATCCGGGCGTTCGCACCGATGCTCTGGAGTTCGCCGACGAACGGACCCGGGTCGACACCGGTGTCCCCTTCGGGGATGACGATGTCGTTCGGGGCGACTTCGCCCTCGTTGATCGGTGCGGGCGTCTTCGACGCCTCGAGTTCCTTGTAGAGCGCGAAGGGGTTGTCGTTGGTCGCAACCAGACCGACCTGTCCCGCGATGTGGCCGACGAGTTCGTCGAATCCGGCGTCTTCCAGGGCGTGAACCTGCAGGGTGTTGCGGCTGACGCGCAGCACGGCGGTGCCGTGCAGGTCACGACGCATGTCCTGGAGCTGCTTGCTCGGAATGCCGGCGATACCGACGACGCCGACGCTCTCGTAGTCGTCGATGAGCTGTTCGAGCTCCTCGACTTCCTCTTTCTTCCACTGGGGAAGGTTCTCGGTCTTGCGTTCAGCCTGTGCGCTCATCTTAGGCCACCTCCACCGACGGGCCCATCGTCGTCTTTACGAAGACGGAATCGATGTTCTGGGGCCCCTTCTCGAGGTCCGCGTGCAGTCGCCGGAGGATAACGTCGATGTTATCGGAGATATCCTCGGCGTTCATGTCCTCGGCGCCGACGCGCGTGTGGAACGTGCGGCGGTCGCGCGAGCGAATCTGCACGGTGTTCTTGAGCCGGTTGACTGTCTCGACGACGTCGTCGTCGGGACCGAGCGGGTCCGGCATCTTCCCTCGGGGACCGAGAATGGTACCCAGGTGCCGGGCGATATCTTGCATCATCGCCTCTTCGGCGATGAAGAAGTCCGTCTCGTCTGCGAGGTCTTTGGCCTCGTCGTCGTCCAGATCGGCCACGTCGCTCTCCGAGAGAACCTCGTCCGCTGCCTCTTCGGCACGGACGGCGGTTTCTCCCTCGGCGATAACGACGATTTGCGTCTCTTGGCCGGTTCCGGACGGCAAGACGACGGACTCGTCAACACGGTTCGACGGTTCGTTTAGGTCAAGATCGCGCAGGTTAATCGCGAGGTCGACCGTCTCGGTGAAATTCCGATCGGGCGCGTCCTCGAGTGCGCGAGTTACTGCTGTTTCAATATCCGAATCTGCCATCGTTCACCTCCGTAGTACGCAGGAGTGCTCCTACGGGTCAGTGAAACAGGCAATGCCTGTCTCTGTTGAACGAAGTGCCATGCTGAACTTAAACCCGTCGAACTCCACCGCCCGTGTGTCTCCGGACCGAACGGGCTACAGGAACACTCCCCGTCGCCGATCGATCTCTCCGTCGTGCGAACCGAAAACATTAACCATAGAGAATGTATCGAAACAGTATATGTGGCCAACAAACTTATTATACTCCGCTGACGGCTCGACCAGAGAGACGATCGGCTATCTCGCGACGATCCGGGGCGAACTCGAACTGCTCCAGTCGCTCGGCCCACTCGAGCGAGTCGGCGTTCAGTTCGCCGCGACGCTGCTCCTCGCGACGGTCGTTCTCGGACTGCTCCAGGGACACGGCACGCGGATCGTCACGAAGTCCCGGCAGAGCCCCGTCATCTCGAGTTGTATCGGCATCCCTACCGCGCTTGTTCTCGGCGGCCTCGCGAGCGGCGGTTACCTCTTGCTCGAGACGAGCGTCGGGATGTTCTTCGGCGTCATCATGCTCGTCTTGAGTCTCTCCTTTCTCCCGGTTCTGACGGCGCTCGGTTTCGTCGCCGTGGGCATCTCGATCGCGACGCGACTCGGGCAGGATCGACTCTGGATCGGGGTGGTACTCGGCGCACTCCTGAGCGGGGTCTCCGCGCTATCGGTGCCGGTCGCCGTCGTCGTTACTGGGATCGCCGCGATCCTGGGAACCGGTGCCGGGGTACGAGTTCTGTTCGGCGTCGGCGAAACGACCAGCCCCGACGAGCGGACGATTCCGCCCGCGAACAAGATCTGAGGTATCGATCGCCGCCGAAAAACGTTTTTCGTACTTCCGGTAGCACGTCGGTATGGCCGGTTCTGAGGGTTCCATCGCGCTCGAATCGCTTACGGCCCTTCACCGGGCGGCGATCGCGCTGGCGACCGCCTCTGCGACCGTCCACCTGGTTCTCGGTATCGGGTTTCTTCCGCACCGGATGGGCGTGGCGTTCCTGCTCGCGACCGCCGGCTTCCTCTTCGGAATCGTCCTCGCTCCCGTCGATTATCACCGTCGTCTCGTCTACTTCGCCGAAATCCCGTTCACCGGCGCCCAGATCGCCTTCCGGTATCTCGTCAACGAACCGGTCGCCGTTGGCACCCTCTCCGTTTCCGAAGTCGTCGACGAGGTCGCACAGGGGCCGCTGATCGTCGCGCTCGTCGAACCCTCGCCGATTACGACGCGTACTCGCGCCGATCGCGCCGCTGATGACGCTCCGTTCAATCCTGTGCGACCCTCGCGTTCGGCGCCTCGTTCGGCGCGGGGTTCACGTCGTATCCGTGAGTGTGGAACGAGCCGAAACAGAGGAACAACCCTCGCTCGTAGATGTCCGGCTCCTTGCTGATCCCGAGGTGGGATCCGATCTTCGCGTCCGCCCAGTAAGCGCTGTGAGGTCCCTCGAAGAGGCGTTTCAGGAGCCGTGGATCGACCTCCATCTTGAGGTAGCCGTCGTAGACCTCGAGGTCCGGATCGGTGACGTACCGGTAGCCGCCGCCGTCCATCGAGAGTTCGAGGTAGACGTCGTCGACCGTCGAGACGAGCACCGTCGTATCGGTGCTGTAGCCGATCTCCTTGCGCTTCTCCTCTAGATTATCGTAGGCGTAAGGGACGTACGCCTGCAGCTCCGACAGCGTCGGGATCGGGTCCTTCTCGTAGTCGAACGACCGTTCGGCTAGCACCTCCTCGATGTAGCGCTGCTTCGTCTCCGGATCGGCGGGTTCGAACGGGGCGGAACGCTCGCCGGTCTCGAGGTCGATGTGTTCCTCGGAGTTGAGGAAGACGCACTCGTGCTCGTCGGGATCGACGGCGTTCTCGAAGAACTCGAGGGCTTCCTCACGCGGCGGGTTGGCCGTGTACTCGTTCAGGTGGGCGAGGTCGCCCGCGAGCACGTACTCTCCGGCGAACGGCATGTAGTACGCCGGTTCGAAGACGTCGATGAATTCGATGGCGAGTTCGTGTTTCTCGCGAACGACGCGGTCGCGTTCGCGGATTTTCTGCTCGTGACCGTAATTCGTCACGGCCTGGGGGTAGAACTGCGCCGCGCTGTACTGGTGACAGAGGAGGTCGACGTCTCCGTAGTCGCGTTTGACCTTTCGACAGCTCGATTCAGCGATACCGAAGGGGACGTCGTTGGTGTTGATCACGGTGAACTCGCCGTCGTCGATGACGGCCATCGAGTCGACCTGCGTCGATCCGGGCGACTCGGCCTCGGAGTCGTACCAGGAGCAGCCGAAGTAGTTCCCGCACAGCTCCGGGTCGCAGCCGTCGGCCGCGAGGATGTTAATGTGCAGGTCACCGGTCAGCTGCGTCCGCTCGCCGTGGGGCAGCTCGATCGCCTCGAATCCGAGATCCTCGACGGCGTCCCGCAGGTAGTCCCACCGGTAGTCGTGGATGAGGATCGAAATGTCAGTATCCATCCGCTCGAGCGTATCGGGATCGAAGTGGTCCGGGTGGATGTGTGAAATGTAAATGTAATCGACGTCGTCGAAGTCCTCCGGTTCGAACTCCGGTTCGGGGTAGTGCGCCCACGAACCGTAGTACGCGCCGTCGATCAGCCAGGGATCGCAGAGGATCGACGCGTCTTCGCCTTCGATAAGTATCGCGGCCGATTCGAGATACGTGACCTGCATAGCAGCCTCCAACTGGGTCATGCA
Organism: Natronococcus sp. CG52; assembly: GCF_023913515.1. Classification (NCBI taxonomy): domain Archaea; kingdom Methanobacteriati; phylum Methanobacteriota; class Halobacteria; order Halobacteriales; family Natrialbaceae; genus Natronococcus; species Natronococcus zhouii. Next base: position 1,448,606 of record NZ_CP099391.1, on the reverse strand, counting down.
GTTTTGTTATTCGATTGATATCTATGGATACGGGGAACTGAATTACTCGTAGTGCAGTCATATCGACCGCGTTCGTCGTGTAAGGATGCTCCACCTCGTACCTCTCTGGGCCGTCACTTGGGGTGTACCACTCGATTTCTGCCCGGTACGCTCGACGAAGTGCTCCGACGCGGCCCCGATTTCGTGACGAAAACGATTGCTCGCACAAACGGTCGAGCGTTTCCCGATCGAACGTATTTCCAACGTGACTGGTGCCGCCCGCAGACAGACGCTCCCACATGGTCGAGGACACCAGTGTTGAACGCGCACACGCTCTCGTTTACCGCGCCGCAGACGGTTGCAGTTTAGACGCGTCCCGTCCCGAACCTGGCCCGGACGACGTCTCGCTGCGGAAGGCTGCTATCTTCGCCACGCTCGAGACGGCGGTCACGTTCCTGCTGGAGGACGACCGCTGCTCGACGAACCCGCCGCCGTCTTCGGCCAGGGGATCGTCGGCCTCCTGACGACGGCGCTGCTCGACGACGCACCCTCGAGACGCTCGTCACGGTAGACCGGTACGAGCGGCGGCGTCGACTCTCCGAGACGTTCGGCGCCGACCGGTCGCTCGATCCCGACGGGATCGACGTCGACTCGAGGTTCGAGGGCGTCGCCGGGTCGCGGGCGGATCTCACCGACGAACTCTCCGGCGACCCGAACGCGCTCGACGCCGTCGCGACGACCGGCTTCGACGGACGCGTTCTCGTCGGTTCGTAGCACGGGACGAAGCCGGCGACGGTCGGCCTCGGCGGTCGCTTCCACCGCGATCGGATCGACAGCCGGAGCAGCCAGGTGAGCACAATCGCTCCCCGCCTCTCCGTTCGATGGAACCGCGATCGTCGCCACAAAACGGTCTAGAATCGGTTACAGCGCCTCGAGCTCTCCCCACACGAGTTCCCGCTCGAGGACGCGAGCGAGGCGTACGAACTACTCGAGACCAGTCCTGACGAGGCGGTGCAGGTGCTGTTGACCTACGAGTGAGCAGTCAGCGATCGCACCGTCGAACACGAACGGACGGTACCGGTGTTATACTCGTTGATAGTGCAAACCATTCAGTCAATGAGTTTGTGGTGATCTGATACGAGTATGCGCTCACGCACGCAGATCCTCACAGTCGTACTCGTCGTCGCCACGTGTCTCGGCGGGCTGTCGGCGACAGCAGTCGCCGCCGCCGGCGAAACGAACGTCGAAGAGATCGGCAGCGTCGACGTCTCGATCGAGGATAACGAGTATCATATCGACGGCGCTGAAATTACGGGAGACGGACTCCCGTCGGTAACGATCGAGGAGCGAACACACACGATCGACTCGCTGTCGATCCAGACTGAAGGGCTGACCGTCGACTACGGTGACACGACTTACTACGTCTGTCAGCTCGATATCACCGTCGAGGACGTCGAAATTACGCTCTCCGACATTTCGATCGGCAGCGACGAGTGACGTCGACGGACGTTGCTCGCCGATTCTCGAGTGGTGTTTATCCTCGGCATGCCTACTCGGAGATACGGACGCGCTTCTCGAGATCGGTCTCGCCTCCCTGCTCTCGTTCGTCGATCTGGGTGCGGTCATCATCGCATTCCTCGAAGGCGGCTACGTGCTGTTCTGGATGCTGCAGGCGATACGCCACCACCGGTAACTGGAGACCGATGTCCAGCGTCCACTGACCTTCCACGGGTCGAGCCCGTCCCGAGACCCGAACAGTCGGTTTTTCGCGACTTAGTAATATGCAAGCCGGTCATTGATGAACAGTGAGGGTCGAGAGCAGAGCATGGAAGAGGAAATCAAAACTCAGTGTCCGAACTGTGAGAGCGGAACGGCGGGCCAGATGGAAAAGCAGCGCCAGAACGGCGAGGTGACGGTGGCGCTGACCTGTGGCGAGTGCGGACACGAGTGGACGCGCGTCCTTCGACTCGAGTAGCGACGTTCGTTTTTCGACGCGATTCACGTCGAGTGTCAGCCGACAGAGCAGTTTACGCGCTCCTCGCGGTGGTCGGATTCATGTACGCCGTCTCGGTCGCGCGGTCCATCGTCGCCCGGCACTATCTCGGTTCCCGATCTCGCCCGGGCCCGAGGGGAGGCCACACTCCCATCACTTCACCACTGACGGTAGTCGGGAGCCACGCGGTCGATCCGGCGTACGCTGCCCAGGTTCGTGACCGCGCGGCGACGCTCGAGATCACGGATCGCGTCGAGTTCACCGGCCGCGTCCCGGACGACGCGATCGAGACCGTGACCGTATACGAGCGATCGCACGTGCTTGCCGTCCCTCCCGCCACGAGGGCTTCGGGATGGTTTACCTCGAGGGGAGGAGTACGGCACCGCCCCGATCGACAACCGCGTCGGCGGTGCGCACTCTCGAGACGATCGCCGACGCGCTCGGGGAGCTTCCGGAACCGACGCTCGATCCCGCCGAACGACTGCGGTGGCTCGATCGACGACACGGCGAACTCGAGCGCGGCGAACTCGTCTTCGTCGCGCACAATCTGGATGTAGTAGCGCGACGCTCCTGGGGTGGCTCCGCTCGAGCGAGAATAGCGTCCGGCAGCGACACGCAGTGCCCGTCACTGCTCGGTGTCGTCGGTCGTCTCGAAACGAAAATGCCGGATCTTACGCGGCCAGCGCGTCGTCGTACTCGCCGTCGTCGACCTTCTGCTTGAACTCGCGAGCGTCGTCGCCCTCGATGGTGACGCCCATCGAGGCGCAGGTGCCGACGACTTCCTTCGCGGCGTTTTTCGTGTCGTAGGCGAGCAGGTCGGGGTGTTTCTGCTCGGCGATCTTCTTGACCTGTTCGACGGAGAGGTCCGCGACGAAGTCCTTCTGGGGTTCGCCGCTGCCGGTTTCGAACCCGGCCTCGTCCTTGACGAGCGCCGCCGTCGGTGGGACACCGACGTCGATCGAGAACGAGCCGTCGTCGTCGTAGTCGACGGTGACGGGGACTTCGGTGCCGTCGAACGCTTCGGTCTGGTCGTTGATTTCCTGCACGACCGCCTGTACGTCGACGGGAGTCGGTCCGAGCTCGGGACCGAGCGGTGGGCCAGGGTTGGCCTGGCCACCCGGAACGAGCACTTCGATGGTTCCAGCCATACCCGTCACAACCCGTGCGCGAGTTTTAAGGATTGCTTTTTCGGGCAGTCAGCGCCTGTCACCGACTCACGTGCGAATCGGGGCGCGGTAACCGCCGAACGACGGCCGTCTCGAACGTCAGTCTACGCTCTCCGCGCGCCAGTCCGCGAACGACTCGAGGACGTGTGCTTCGTCGAACCGCTCGATGCAGGGCACGTCGTAGGGGTGGAGCTCCCGAACGCGGGAAACGAGGTCGTCGTAGCCGTCGTCGGTCGTCTTGGCGAGCAGTACCACCTCGTCGTCGTGGTGGATCTCGCCGTCCCACCGGTAGGTGGACGTCGTCGACAGTCGGTTGACGCAGGCGGCGAGTCGCTCTTGAACCAGCGTTTCGGCGATCGTTTCCGCGTTCTCCGGCGGCGCCGTAACGTAGACGGTCGGCATACTCGCGGGTACGGCGGACGCCGTCAAAAGGGTAGTCGAATTGTCGGCCTGCTCCGAGAACGCGAGAAGAACGGCAATGACGAACGGCGGCTACGCGCCGTTGATCGTTCCCGTAATCGGATTGAAGGCACCGTTGATGTCCCACTCGTGAATGCAGTGGGGATTTCCAGTCTGTCGCTCTCCGTCTTCACGGACGAGTTGCCACGCCTCGAGGTCCTCGTCCCACCGTTCGGCTCGGTCACACTCCTCACATACCCGCATCGTCGGTTTCCGTACCTGTGCGTTCATTATCGGCTGTGAGAACTCGGCACACATAACAGTGTCTATGTGTGGCAAGTACTGCCACATTCTCGCCGTACGAACGATTCCCGGTTCGGTCACTACGCGGCCGAAGTCCCGTCTCTCCTCCAGCGGACGCACTCTCGTACCGATCTCTCGTTCGCCGGTCGAGAGACTCGAGTCAGTGGTCCTCGATCAAAAATGAGCGGGAGGAAGTGGTCAGCGTACCCTGCAAGCGCTAGCAGGACGTCATCGCTTCTTCCTCGGTGTCGTTCTCGAAGTCGTTGTCGTCGACGGACTCATTGTCTTCAACTGGCTCCTCTTCAACCGGCTCTTCGTCGACCGGTTCTTCGTCAACCGGCTCTTCCTCGTCAACCGGCTCTTCCTCGTCAACCGGCTCTTCCTCGTCAACCGGCTCTTCCTCGTCAACCGGCTCTTCCTCGTCAACCGGCTCTTCCTCGTCGACCATCTCGTCGGTGTCGTGGACGTAGACGAAGATGGTGGCCTGTTCGATGGTCACCTGCATCTCCTCGCCGTCAGGAGCATCGACCGGTTCATCTTCGACACCGTTCTCATCGACACCGTTGTCGCCGATGTCGCTGTCGTTGTCGTCGACGCCGTTGTCGCCGATGTCGCTGTCGTTGTCGTCGACGCCGTTCTCATCGACCGGTTCCTCCTCGTCGTAGTCGTCAGCCTCGTCGTTCTCATCGACGGGCTCTTCCTCGACATCGTTCTCCTCGACCGATTCGTCTTCGTGGTCGGCGAGGTTGACGATGGTCACCTGCTCGAGGGTCACCTCGATCGATCCGTCGTAAGCGTGATTCCCATCGTCGGCAGGTTCGTCCGCAACGGTGTCGGTGTCATTGTCGTCGACGCCATCGTCGTAGTCGTCAGCCTCGTCGTTCTCGTCAACGGGCTCTTCCTCGACACCGTTCTCGTCAACGCCGTTCTCGTCGACCGGCTCTTCGTCAACCGGTTCCTCGTCGACCATCTCGCCAGCGTCGTGGACGTGGACGAAAATGGTGGCCTGCTCGATGGTTACCTGCATCTCCTCGCCGTCAGGAGCATCGACCGGCTCATCTTCGACCTCGTCGTCATCGACGCCGTTGTCATCGACACCGTTCTCGTCAACGGGCTCTTCCTCGTCAACCGGCTCCTCCTCCATCGGGTGTTCGTCGAGGACGACGAAGACGGTCGCCTCGCTGATCGAGACTTCCTGGTCCTCGCCGACGTCGTTCTCATCGACGGGTTCTTCCTCGACGCCGTTCTCGTCGACGGGCTCATCTTCGACGCCGTTGTCGCCGATGTCGCTGTCGTTATCGTCGACGCCGTTCTCGTCGACCGGTTCGTCCTCGATCTCGTCGTTGTCGTCGGTGTCGTTGTCGCCGATGTCGCTGTCGTTGTCGTCGACACCGTTCTCGTCTACCGGTTCCTCCTCGTCGTAGTCGTCAGCTTCGTCGTTCTCGTCAACGGGCTCGTCTTCGACGCCGTTCTCGTCGACCATCTCGCCAGCGTCGTGGACGTGGACGAAAATGGTGGCCTGCTCGATGGTTACCTGCATCTCCTCGCCGTCAGGAGCATCGACCGGCTCATCTTCGACCTCGTCGTCATCGACGCCGTTGTCGTCGACGCCGTTGTCGCCGATGTCGCTGTCGTTGTCGTCGACGCCGTTCTCATCGACGGGCTCGTCCTCGATCTCGTCGTTGTCGTCGACACCGTTCTCATCGACGGGTTCGTCCTCGATCTCGTCGTTGTCGTCGACGCCGTTGTCGCCGATGTCGCTGTCGTTGTCGTCGACGCCGTTCTCATCGACGGGCTCGTCCTCGATCTCGTCGTTGTCGTCGATGCCGCTGTCGTTCTCGTCAACGGGCTCGTCTTCGACGCCGTTCTCATCGACCGGTTCGCCGTCAATCGGCTCTTCAGCCGATTCATTGTCATCGGCGACGACGAAGATGGTCGCCTGTTCAATTGTTACGTGAAGCCCCTCACCGTCAGGAGCGTCGTCCGGTTCCTCTTCCGTGAGTTCGTCGTTCTCGTGTTCGTCGACACTCATGGCAGCGGGCCCTGCTGCGACCGCTGCGGCTCCGCCAGAGCCGAGTACCATCAGTGCGATTACTACAACGAGTATATTGCGTACGCTCATGTCCCGCGTTCCTGATACGGGGTGTCGTGCTGCTTAAACTGGTACTGCCATTTCAGTGATAAATATCTCGTTCCGCGACGTAATCCGGAATACCGACAACTCTCGAGGCAGAAAACACTAATTACGAAGCACGTTTCGCCGAACGATCGTCCGAATCTCGTCCCGGTATAACGGCGCTGAACGGTGCTCCTATTGTCGGTTTGCCAACTATCAGGTGTGGCGTTTGGAACACACGCTCACATCCCCGGATCGGATCAGTCGAAATCCGTACAGGTCACGTTCACGAACAACTGAATTGTGCCCGATCGCGTTCTATTCTCGATCAGTAGGCCGCCTCGAGAATCCCCTCGCGGAGTTCGTCGAACTGTTCGAGGTACTCGCGGCGCTCGAGTCGAAGGTCGGCGAGGGTTGCGTCGTAATCGTCGACGTAGTCCGGGACGTAATAGTCGCCGATTTCGATACCGGGGACCGATTCCGGAATCGTCAGCCCGGTGCGGTCGTCGTCGGTCCACTCGATCGTGCCGCGGGCGGTCTCGGTGAGGATCGTCACCGATTCGGTGACGCCAATATCCTTGGTCTCGTCGCCGAGATACCCCGTGTTGAGCAGGTAACAGTCGACGTCGAGCAGATCGATGAGGTCGGAGAAGACGTTCCCCTCCTCGCCCTCCGGGCCGACGATGAACGGGTTCGTTCCGACGACGCGGATCGACTCGCCGGCCCGTGACGGATCGCCGGCGCTGGTTTCGATCGACTCGCCGAGCATGAACGCCGCGGCGGCCTGCTCGGTCGAGAGCTTCGCGACGGGCGGCATGAGCGGGTTCCGCGTGATGAAAAAGACCTGATCGAGTTCCTCGAGATCGATATCGTCGGCCGCGCTCCGGAGTTCGTCGCGCTGAACGATCGCGCGGGCGTTCGCCGTGTACCGCGGCTCGTCGAAGTCTACCGAGCCGTCGTCGTCGACGGCGACGTTCTCGAGGATGGCGGACTCGTTCGTCGCGGCCTCGTAAAGACCCGGCTGCTCGGATTCGTCGAGGCCGATCGTCTTGATGAACAGTCCCTTCCCCTCGCTGCCGGGCACGGACCCGTCCGGGAGCAGCGCACAGACGTCGTCCTGGAGCATGGTAGCGCCTTCGGGCTCCTCGAGCCAGCAGCCGTGTGCGGTGAGCGTCGATTTGCCGGTCGCGGAGAGCCCCATGAACAGCTGTCCGACGTTCCGTAACTCGCCGTCAGCGCCGCGAACGCGCACCCGCTTGCTCCCGGCGTGGAGACCGAGTCCGCCCTGCTGTTTGATGCGATACATGAACAGCCGGAGAAACGACTTCTTCGCTTCGCCCGTGTAGTCGCTGCCGAGGACGGCTGTGAATCCGTCGTCGGGTCGGATTCGGATCGCGGTTTCGTCGTAGTCGGGGAGCTGTACCGTTCGCAGGTCCGGCTCCCGACCGTCGCTCGGTTCGAACAGGTTCGCCCAGGCGAGGGCGATTCGAGCGTGTTCGACGGGGACGTAGAACCGACAGCAGAAGGTCGCCTCCGAGTGTCGCCCCATCAGCCGGTCCACGCAGAGCATCTCGCGGCTTCCGACGGCGGTGACCGCCTCGTCGACCAGTTCGCGATCGCGCTCCGAGAACCCGTGATCGACGGCGTTCTTCGTTCGGTCGGAACTCCGCGAGCGAACGTCGCTGACGTACGACGGCGAACCGAACTCGGTCGTCGTCTCGTCGGCTCTGGCGAGTTCACGAAGCTCCTCGAGCGGTGGATTGTACCGGACGTTCGACGCGGTAACTGGATCGGGAAGCTGCCGACCCAGCGGACGTGACTCCGCTCCGGTTTCGGACATACACCTGAGCCACCAACTTCCTGATGTATAAACCTGCAGGATTTTGATTCGGATATGTCACGTCCTATCTTCCCATCGAGCGATGTATGCATCTCCTACGTCATCACGGATGTTCTCGGCCATATTGTAATTCCAATACTCCTCTCAGAATCAATATGGTTCTGAGATCGTACTCGCATAAGAATAAAATTTAACAGCTATCCGTAACGCCGATAACTCGCCCGCTGAGAGTCGATCGGTATCCGGAGGATCGTCGTGGAAACGGGAGCGGAACAATCGACGCCGATCGACGCTTTCGGGACGGCGGCGCTGACAATGGACAGTGCTAAACGAGAGCGAAGGCGATACCCGGGTCGATGACTGTCCTCGAGCGGATTCGCGTTCACCCGATCAAGTCGCTCGACGCGACGTCGGTCGAGACCGCGAAGATCGTCGCCAACGGTGGGCTCGACTGGGATCGCCGCTACGCGATCGTCGAGGCGACGGACCGAACGGAGACGGCCGACGACGCCCCGTACGTCAACGGCAAACGCGAATCCCAGATTCACCTGCTGGCGGTCGGGTACGACCTCGAACGCGCGACGGTGACGGTTCGTGATCGCGACGACGACGACGAGGCGACCACCTTCCACCTGGAACGTGATCGAGACGAACTCGCCGGATGGCTCTCCGATCGACTCGGCTATCCGGTCGAGGTCGTCCGCGACGGTGAGGGCGGGTTTCCCGACGATACGGACGCCTCGGGACCGACCGTTATTAGCAGCGGGACGCTCGAGGCGGTCGCCTCATGGTACGACGGCATCGATGCCGCCGAGATGTGTCGCCGCCTCCGGCCCAATCTCGTCGTAGGCGACGTTCCGGCGTTCTGGGAGGATCGACTCTACGAGACACCGGGTCGAGTCGTCCCGTTCACCGTCGGCGAGACTTCTTTCGAGGGGGTGAACCCGTGCCAGCGCTGCGTGGTCCCGACGCGCGATCCGGACACCGGCGAGGAAACCGACGGCTTCCGGGAGCGGTTCGTCGAGCGGCGCGAGGCGACCCTGCCGGCGTGGGCGAGCGAGGCGTGGTTCGATCACTACTTCCGGCTGATGGTCAACACCCGCGTTCCGGAGTCGGCGTGGGGAGCGACGCTGTCCGTCGGGGACGGCGTGGCCGTCGACGACTCGCTCTCGAATCGATAACTGGGCTCTGTCGTCCCTGCTCGTGTCGCATCTCGAGGAACGCAGGAACTGTTACTCGTACGAGGGATCTCGCGGGTGAACGACGGCCGATCGACCGATTATCGCTCGCGCCGGAGCCGTTCGCGCCGTTCCTCGAACTCTTCGTCGGAGAGTTCACCCCGAGCGTACGCTACCCGCAACTCCTCGAGTGCGGGGTCCGTTTTCTGGCGCTCGCCTCTGTCCAGCGAACGGGCTAGGAGATACCCACCGCCGAGGATCACCACCAGAAACACAGCCCACGGCAGCACCCACGTCCAGATCGTTCCCCCTCCGCTCCAGCCGTTCCACATGTGGCCTCCACCCCAGAATCCCATCAGTGGCATCAGCACGAGCATCACGAGAAACGGGACGAGCAGCACGATCGCGACGAAGAGGAGAAGCGTTCGGATGAACGCGTCATCTGCCGACATAGCGCGTTCGACATCGGCGAGCGGTAAATAGGTTGAATGCGATCACTCGCCCGTTCCAGTGTGGTATCACTCGTATCGGCGTCGACCTCTCGAGTTGATACACCCGCGCCTATCAGGCGGCAACAGCCTAATTTTCACTTCTGGTACTCGAGACCAAACCTCCAAGAGGACGCTCCGAGTTCCCGCGGTCATGGCATACGGTCTCGATATCGGATCCGGGGCGATTACGGCGGTTACGGACGGCGACGAACCGGCGAGGTCGGAACTGCCGGTCGTGGCTCCCGTCGCCGAACCGGCGCTCGAGTCGGCAGGGCTCTCGCTGGCGGACACGCTGACGGTCGACGTCGGCGATACGGTGTACGTCGTAGGTTCGGCCGCGAACGCCGCGAAAGACGAGCCCTGCGAGTTGTTCGGGAACGGAGTGCTCGTGGACGAGGCGTACGCGCGTCCGGCACTGGAGTCGATCGTCGACGCCGTTCTCCCGGAGGAGACGGACGGGCGGGGCTGTTACACGACGCCGGGCACGGTGGTCGACACGGCCGCAACGGCCGGAACGCACCAGGGCGTTCTCGAGTCGATTCGCGCCGCACGAGACGTCGACCCGACCCCCATCGGCAGGGGGTTCGCCGTCGTCTACGACCAACTCGCGACGGACAACTACACCGGTCTCGGCGTCTGTATCGACCGTCAGACCACGAGCGTCGCGCTCGCGTACTACGGCGTCCCGGCGATGGCGTTCTCGGTCGCGAAAGGCGGCGACTGGCTCGTCGACCGAGCGGCGGCCGACACCGGACACGCGCCGGCACGAGTTGCAGCGGCGCTCGAGGAGTTCGAACTCGATCCGAACGCGGCGACCGGAGAGATCGAGAGTGCGCTCGCACAGGCGTACGACGATCTCGTCGGCGAACTCGCCGACGCGATCCGGGCAGAAGCCGACGAGAGCGAACTCCAGCAGGGGCTCGCGGTCCCGCTCGCGATCGGCGGCGAGGGGGCGGTCGAGGGCGTCGAGTACCTCTTTGGCGGCCGGTTCGACGCCTCGAATCTCCCCGTTTCCGTTCGGGGTGTCAGACTGGCCGACGACCCGGCTGCGAGCGCGGCCAGAGGAGCACTCGCGGCGGCGCGAGACGGTGTCACCGGCGACGACGGAGTCGCCGTCGACGAACCGGCGGCCGAAGCCGACGAAGCAGCTACTGCCGGTGACTCCCGCGAAACCGATGCCGACGCCGACGGAATCACGCTCTCGTTCGACGGATCGCTCGACCACGAGCGCGAGACCGAACGGGCGAACGACGCTATCGACCAGCTGTTCGACCGCCTCGCGAACCGCGACGAGGAGATCCAGTCGGTGAGCGCGGATCTCGAGGATCTCGCTGACACGGTCGAGTCCGTCGAGGAACGATCCGCGCCGGCGGCCGACCTGCAGGAACTCGACGAGGAACTCGGGGCCGTCGCGGACGATATGGCGGCACTCGTGGACGAGAGCGACACGTACGCGAGCGGCGAGGCAGTCGACGCACTCGAAACGTCGGTCGACGACCTCTCGAACGATCTCGCCGCACTCGAGGACGGCGTCGAGAACCTCGACGGTGCGCTCGTGGAACTCGTGGACACCGCGTCGAGCGAACGTAACGATCTCGAGGAGGAGATTTCGGCAGTCGAGACCGACCTCGAAGCGGTCGCCGACCGGAGCGAAACCGTCGGGACGGAACTCGAAAACCTGCGGACGTGCCTGAACGACCTCAGCGAGCGAGCCGCGACGACGGCCGATCTCGAACCGATCGACGCTCGCGTCGACGGGCTGGCGGACGCCCTCGACGAGATGGACGACCGGCTCAGCGGGCTGGGCTCCCGGACGGACGGGATCGGTGACCGTCTCGAGGAACAGGCAACCCGGATCAGCGGCGTCTCGGGCCGGCTCGAGGAGGTCTCGGAACGGACGGACGCGCGGATCGACGGCGTCGAGACTACCCTCGAGGACGAACTCGAGGGGCTCGAAGCGTCAGTCTTGGAGCGGTCGGCGACGCTCGAGGACCGAATCGAAACCGTCCAGCGAGCGACCGACGAGCTCCGGTCGGCGGCTGCTACCGACGAGCGCGTCGAAGCGATCGACGACGATCTCGAGTCGCTGACCGACGACTACGCGGACCTCGAGGAGACCGTTGGAAGCGTTTCGGATGCGGTTGCCGATCTCGAGGACGAGGTTTCGGACTCGACCGCCCTCGACTCGCTCGCAGCCGACCTCGAGACGGTCGAATCGCGGCTCGAAGTGAGCAAAAGCGACGTCTCGGACCGAGTCGACGCGGTCGAGTCGGCGCTCGACGAGCGGACGAGCGAGCACGCGAACCGGCTCGAAGAACAGGAACGGCGCGTCGACGCGGTCGCCGCGGAGGTCGACGAACTTACGACCGATTTCGAGGCGGTGTCGGACGAATCGGCCGCGGACCGGACACCCGACCTCCGGAACGAGATCGACGCACTCCGGACGGAACTCGAGTCGGTCCGAACCGGATCGACCGAGGCAGCCGGCGTCGTCCCCGCCGTCGCGGCCGGTGGTGGCGGTGCGGGACTCGTCGCCGGCGGGGCCGTCGCGCTTGCGGGTGCGGTCACCGTCGGCGCCGTCGCGGCCGTCGTCGGCCTCCTGTTGCTCGCGGTCGCGGTCCTGCTCGAAGGCCGAGCGTGATTTTCCGCTCTCGCCGTCACTCCGGGAGGATGCTGTCGTCTTTCACGTTCGGAGCGCCAATGACGAGCACCGTGCTCTCCTCGACGGCCCTGAGTTGGCGCCAGGACTCCGGCGGAACGACGAGAAAGTCGTGTTTCGAGAGCGTGACGACGTCGCGCTCGTCCTCGCGTTCGATCGTGACGTCGACGGTTCCCTCGAGGACGACGTACAGCTCCTCCTGCTCGTTCTGACGGTGGTAGGCGTTCTCCTCGCCCTCCTCGTACTGCCAGACGCTCGGTCGCATCTGCTCGGGCTGTAGCTCCAGTCCGACCGGCAACAGCGTGGGGGCTTCCTGGTCGAGTTCGTGCGAGTCGACGTTGTCGAGGTCGATCAGCGAGTACATACGCAGCGGTTCCACGAACGACAGCAAAAAAGCGATGCCAGCGGGAGCGGCGGGTCGTGGGTCGGTCTCGACGACGTCTCACGGACGATTCTCGAGCGCCCAGAGCGCCGCTCCGAGCAGCGTAGCGCCCGTTATCGATCCGGCCAGGAGCCAGAACGCGGGGCGGAAGCCGGCGATATCCGAGAGGACGCCGACGACCGCCGGGGCGACCGCGCCGGCGGCCATCAACAGCGTTCGGACGATTCCCAGCCCGCCGCCGGCGACGTCGTCGGGGATCGCGGCCATCAGGTACGCGCCGCGAACGGGCCGAAAACCGTGGGATCCGAGGCCGACCGCGACGAGCGTCCCGCCGAGCAGAATCGCGCTTCCGGTACCGGTGAGCGAGACGAACGCGAGCAGCGAAACCGACGCGAGCGAGAGCGTTGCGACGACGATCGGAAGCCTGCCGATCCGGTCGCTCAGGTCGCCGGTCACCAGTTGGACGAGACTCGCGAGGAAGAGGCCGCTGTAGAGAATTCCCGCGGTCGTCCGCGTCAGGCCGGCCTCCCGGGTCAGGTAGAGCGGGGCGAACGCGACCACGCCGTTGTAGGTGAACGAGAAGAGGACGGTCAGCAGCGCGAACGCCGAGAACTGCCGGTCGCGAAAGAGCGCGGCGTACCGGCGAACGCTGCCGCCGTGATTTGCGGCGTCACCGTGGTCGGCAGTGGACGGGGACCGCGCCGGAATTCGGAATCGGAACGCGGCCGCGAGTCCGAAACCGAGGAGTCCGGCAACGAGAAAGATCGCACGCCAGCCGTCGACGAAGAGAAAGGGGAGTCCCGCGGCCGCGACGACTGCCGCCGGAGCGACCACGCCGCCGAACGCGCCGAAGGTGTCGAGCACGCCGAGCGCGCGACCCGTCCGGGCGGGATACGCTCGAGCGAGCAGTCGCACCGCGACGGTTTTGTGCGCGCCGGTACCCGCTCCCATCGCGAGCATCGCCGCGACGAGCACGGGAAACGCGGCGTCGACGGCCAGCGCGAGCGCGGCGCTCGCGGCGACCAGCGCGCCCGCCGTCACGACGGTTATCGGCCCGAGTCGGTCCGCCAGCACGCCCGAAGGGAACTGCATCGCCGCGTAGACGAGCATGAACCCGGTGAACGCGGTTCCCAGCGCGGCGTTCGAGACGCCGTAGCCGGCCTGAAACGAGTCGAACAGCGGCGGAAAGGCGTACCGGAGAAACTTCGCGAGAAACCAGATTCCCGCGGTGAGCAGGAGGACGTCGAACCGCGCGAGTCGAGCGATCGTCTCCCGGACCGACATGCTGTTTTCGTTTCGACCGTTTCCTCGAGCGAGTGAGTATCCTCCGATTGCGGATCGAGCCACGGACGACGGTGTCCGCTACCGAGTACCCCGCGAATACCGGCGGTAGTCACCGGAACCGGTCGACGGTAGACCGCTCGTACGCTCGGTTCCCGTCTCGAAACGATCGGTCGCGGTGGGACGCTCGAGGCCTGAATCGCCCGGACGGTCGTCAGGCGACGGGTACTCACGCGGGTGGGGCGCGCACCGGTTGGTCGTCGATCCGGGTGGTCCCCCGACCGCAGCGAGACCGGGGTCGCCCTCGACCGTCGGGTGGGTGCCTTCCGACGGGAAGCGACCACGAGCGCCCGACTAGTCGTCACATTAACAATAAGGTCCTCTCGAGACCGACCCCGTATGGACACGTACTTCCCGAGACCGAACCCGCAGTGCACGTCGAAACCCTGCCGGGCTTGCGACCGGATGGTCGACGGCGAGGACGTCGAGGGGTGGTGGCTGGAGCGCGAGACCTGGCAGGGCCCGAACTACTACCAGCTCCTCTGTCTCTCGTGCTGCGTCGACGCGATGAACGAGGAGCGAATCCACCCGGACGTCGCGAGCGAGGCCGACGCTCGAGACGCGCTCTACGACTGATAGACCGCCCCGACCCGTCCGATCGCCGAACTGGTCAAACAACTGAACCTACGGCACGACGGCGCCGCAGGCTCCAGAAACCGGGAAGTACCGTCGGGTCCGAACGGCAGTATGGGCTTTCACACGTATCCGATCGAGCGCGCCGACGCGCTCGAGGACCCGTCGCGGTACCGGTACTGCTCGCGCGAAGAACTGCTCGAGATGCTCGCGCCGACCGGCGAGGACGTCGTCGCCGATCTCGGTTCGGGAACCGGATTCTACACGGACGACGTCGCACCGTTCGTCGACGCGATCTACGCGGTCGACGTTCAGGCGGCGATGCACGATCAGTATCGAGAGAAAGGGGTTCCGCAGAACGTCGAGTTCGTGACGACCGAGGTCGCGTCGCTTCCCTTCGAAGACGACCACCTCGACGGGGCGTTTTCGACGATGACGCACCACGAGTATTCTTCGGACGATGCGTTCGCCGAACTCGCACGCGTGCTCCGTCCCGGCGGACGGCTGGCGACCGTCGACTGGTCGGCCGACGGATCCGGTGAGTCCGGCCCGCCGATCACGGAACGGTTCTCGCTCGAGGAGGCCGTCGCCCAGCTCGAGGCGGCCGGGTTCGCGATCGAGTCCGCTCGAGAGCGACCCGAGACGTTTGCGATCGCTGCGACGCAGTAACAGGGAGGTTCGGAACCGTCCGCTCCTGGTGGCTGTCTCGACGATGTAGCCCATAGTAACAACTGAAACGATTCATACACCGATCGCGCCGTCCGCGGTTCTCGCTTGCTTCGCTCGCTCCGAACCGCGCTCCTGTCGTGCGAACCGTTCCCGTCTCGCCGCGGTATTCACCGACCCGTACACGCCGGCCGAATCGCACTACGAGTGTCGTCGCAGTGGATATCGGGAACGAACCGACTCGCTCGGATCGTGTCCGGACTGCGATAGCGCCCTCCAGAATATCGCGGTTCCGTGCGGGTAGTCACACCGCCGGTTCGATGGGCCGACTCGAGCCGATCAGTCGAAGTCCGGCAGGTCCTCCGGTGGCTCGTACTCGGCCTCCCAGTCGATGTACTCCTCCTTGAGGACGATCGAGACGATCTGGCCGAACTCGGTCAACTCGGCGTTTATCGACGAGACGGTGCCCCACGTATCGAGCCCCGGGTGGTACTCGCGTTCCTGCCAGTCCTCCGGAATGCCGGGTGCGTGGTAGCCGACGCGGTCGGCGAAGTCGTCCCAGAAGAAGTCGAACCCCGAGAAGAGATCGAGGTCGCGGGCGATTCCGTACTCGCGTTCCTCGAGGTCGGTGTCCTCGAGCCACTCGTCGAACGCCTCCTCCCAGGCGCCCTCGCGGAGGAACTCCTGAAGTTCCTCCCGGCGGTAGTCGATCTCGGTCGGGTCGTCGGCGCTGATCGTGGCGTCGTCGTACTCGTTCGGATCGACGAACGACAGTTCCGGCGGATCGGGGGCTTCGACCTCGAGTCCCATACTCCGTCGTACGCCGGGTCGCCGGATAAGAATTCCCACACCGGCGGCGGGCGGTCACACGACTCCCAGCAGCGAGAAGCCGGCGACCGAGCCGAGAACCAGAAGGACCGTCCAGACGGCGATGCCGATCGTCATCCAGACCGCGACGGTGCGGCTCCGGCTCCCGGCCAGCAGCGCGACGAGCGCGGCGACGTGGACGCCGGTCAGTATCGGGCCGCCCAGTGCGACGCCGGGGAGTCCGTACCGATCCCAGAGTCGTCGCGCTCGAGCGTACCGATCGCTCGGTTCCCCGTCGTTCCCCCGGCGGCCGGTCCACCACGCCACGATCCGTCGGGAGAACAGGAGCAACGCGTACACCGAGCCGACGTTGCCGGCGAACGCTACGACCCCCGTCGCCACCGGATTGAGCCCGAGACCGATCGCGATCGGCACGACGACGAGGATCTCGATCACCGGAATCGCCGCGAAGAGAAAGACGAGGACGTACTGGAGGATTCCGGTCGCTTCCTCGAGGGCGGTTCCGACGTCGACGAGCAGCGGGACGAGTGTCATCCGACGGTGGTCTCTCGACGATCGTACGGGACAGGTCGGGCAAATACCTGCCGCTCTCGGTTCGCGGATCCGAACACTCAATCCAGGGCCGTACGTAGCACTGCGGGATGACCGAGTACGAGGCGGCGATTCTCGACGTCGACGGCACGATCGTCCGGGGCGAGGAACTCCTGCCCGACGTGACCGACGGGCTGGCGGCGCTCGAGGCGGCCGGCTGTTCGCGATTGCTCTTCTCGAACAACCCGACGCGCGGCAGCGCTCACTACCGGAGCAAACTCGAGCCACACGGAATCGACATCGATCCGACGGCCGTCCTCACGTCGGCGACGGTGTCGGCGGAGTATCTCGCGTCGACTCATCCCAACGAGACGGTCTATCTCGTCGGCGACGACCGTCTCGAGTCGATCCTCGCGGACGCGATGGTCGAGCTGACGGACGATCCCGAGGCGGCCGACGTGGTGCTCGGCTCGTTCGACAGCGACTTCTCGTACGGCACGCTGTGGGAGTCTCTGCGGGCGCTCGAGGACGGCGCCTCGTTCTACGGCACCGACCCCGACGTGACGATTCCGGTCGACGACGGGCTGATCCCGGGATCGGGAGCGATCCTCGCCGCGATGGAGGCCGTCGCCGGTCGCGAACCCGACGCGATCCTCGGCAAGCCCTCGAGCGTCGCGGCGACGGCGGCGATGAACTACCTCGGGGCCGACCCGGAACGGACGCTCGTCGTCGGCGACCGCCTCGACACCGATATCGAACTCGGGAATCGGGCGGGGATGACGACCGCCGTCGTCCTCACCGGCGTCACGGATCGGGCGGACCTCGAGTCGGCGGCCGTCGAACCGGATCACGTCCTCGAGTCGCTCGCCGACGTCGAGAGCCTGCTGTAGTCGAGCTGGACGGTCTCAGCGGGTCGTGCCGGAATCGCTACCATCTTACGGGAATCGTGCGTATCGTCCTGCGTGATCCGCTTTCTCGACGTCTCGCTGTTCCTGCTGCTCTCCGTGCTGTGGGGGCTCTCGTTTCCGGCGATCTCCGTCGGCCTCGAATACCTTCCGCCGATCCTGTTCGCCGCCACCCGGTACGACACCGCCGCGGTCCTGCTCCTCGGCTACGCCGTCGTCCGAACCGACGACTGGTGGCCTCGCGGTCGAAACAACCTGGCCGCCATCGCGGGGGGCGGGCTGTTCCTGGTCGCCGGGAACGGCCTGCTGTTCGTCGGTCAGCAGACCGTCCCGAGCGGCGTCGCCGCGATCATCCAGGGGTTAGTTCCGATCTTCACCGCGCTGTGGGCGCTCGCGCTGCTCGGCGAGCGCCTCTCCGGGATCGGCGCCGCCGGAGTGGCCGTCGGCTTCCTCGGAATCGGGTTCGTCGTCCAGCCGGATCCGAACGACCTGCTGGCGGGCGACACGCTCGCTCGGCTGATTATCGTCGGGCAGGTCGCGAGCGTCGCCCTCGGCGGCGTCCTCGTCCAGCGGGCCGGGCCGGACATCGGACGGGTCTCGCTGACCGGCTGGTCGATGTTCGTCGGCGCGCTCGTCCTGCACGCCGTCAGCCTCTGGCTCGGCGAACTCCCCGGAACGGACGCGACCGCCCCGGCGGCGATCGGCGCGATCGTCTACCTCGGCGTGTTCTCGACCGCGATCGCCTTCCTGATCTACTTCACCATTCTCGAGGAGAACGGCGCGTTCGAGGCGGCGCTCGTCGCGTACCTGGTTCCGGTGGTCGCGACGATCGTCGGCGTCCTCGTGCTCGGGGAGTCGATCAGCGCGCTGGCGATCGTCGGCTTCGGACTGGTCGCACTCGGCTTCGCGCTCCTGAAACGTCGCGCGATCGCGACCGTGGTCGGCTCGTCGATCGTGAACGGTCGGTCGTGAGCGGCCCGCAACCTGAACTGCGACTCGGAGGCGAGCGCACTCGAGAGGGCCTGCGGGACCTCTACTGATCCGGCTTCTCGATCAGCCGGGCGACCGTCACGAGAGCGTCGAACTCCCGCGGCGACCCCTGGATCTGGATGAGCCCCTGGTCCGGATCGTACTGGATGAACTCGACCTCCGACGAACGGGGCAGGTGAACGTGTTTCAACTCGACCATAATCTCCTCGAACGTGTCCAGGGAGTCGTGACGGCCGGCCGGATCGTCCTCCCACTCGTCGATCACCGTGACGAGTTCTCTGACCGACACCGGACCGTCCCGATCGTTGAGATAGTAGAGGACGTACCGCCGCCGCCGCTCGTCTCGAAGTAGTTCGAAGACCGTGTCCAGCGCGACCATGCCGGCCATTGGCCCAGTACCGCTTTAGCTTTTTTCGCCGGTATGCTCCGGTTATCCGTTCCGATACCTGCACCTTCGTTCGCCGTCGATACTATCGAACCGAAACTCCGCTCCGTCCGCGGTCAGGAGTCCCCGTTTTCGCCCTCGAGAGCCGCCCGCCGAAGACGCTCGCTCTCGTCTGAACTCACGGTTAGCTCCGGGACCGTCGTCGGCCGGTTCTCGTCGTCGATCGCGACGTAAACGAAGTAGGACTCGGTGGTCTTCTCGCGCTCCCGCGTCCGCAGGTCTTCGCGCTCGGTGATCAGGCGAACCTTGATGCTCGAGGTACCCGCGTCGTAGACGTACGCGGTGATGAACGCCGTGTCGCCGACCGGAATCGGCCGCTCGAAATCCATCCGGTTGACCCGGGCGGTGACGCAGGTCTCTCCCGAAAACCGCATCGCGGACATCGCGCCGATCTCGTCCATCCACTTCATCACGTTTCCTCCGTGGGCGACCTCGAGCATATTCGCGTGGTTCGGTTGCACCATCTCCCGGTTCTCGACCAGCGTCTCCATCAGATCGGTCATCGACGGGGGGTTGCCTACGCCCGCAATTAGGTTTGCCGGGTGGGCCGGCCGGTGTGGGTGTGCGTAACGTTCTCTTCTTCGATACTGGTAAAAGTCGTCGCCGAGTTGACTCCCCTAATGAGTGATGCAGGCGACGCCGACGTCCCGGAGCCACCCGATCCCGGTTCGGAGGGGCGTGGCTCCGTCGACGTACTGGGGACGGCACACGTCTCCCAGGCGAGCGTCGACGACGTACACGAAACCGTCGACGAAGCGGATCCGGACGTCGTTGCCGTCGAACTAGACGAGAGCCGGTACCGCCAGATGCAGGGCGGTGCCCCCGACGACATCGAAGCGAAGGACCTCCTTTCAGGAAACACAGTCTTTCAGTTTCTGGCCTACTGGATGCTCTCGTACGTCCAGTCCAGGCTCGGCAACAGGTTCGACATCGAACCGGGTGCGGACATGCGGGCCGCGATCGACGCCGCCGAACGAAACGGAAGCGGGGTCGCCCTGGTCGACCGGGACATCCAGATAACGATCCAGCGGTTCTGGAGTCGGCTCTCGTTCACCGAGAAGCTGAAGATGGTCGGCGGCCTCGCGCTCGGCGTCACCGATCCGCGGACGATCGGGTTGACCTTCGGGGCGACGATCGGTCTAGCCCTCGGCCTCATCTTCGGGGCGTTCCTGGCGCCGCTGTTCGGCTTCGGCGAGCTACTGTCGCTCGGCATCACCGGTGCCGGGACGCTGCAGTACGTCGGTGCCGGCGGCGTCGGTATCGTCGGCGGACTGCTCCTCGGGCTGATCTTTCTGCCCTCGATCGAGTCGGCGAACCGGTACACCGGCGGACTCGCCAGCGGCTTCTCGATTCGGCTGCTCGCGGGCGTCGTCGTCGGTATCGCCGGCTGTCTCGCGGTGGTCTGGACGAACACGTTCGTCGGCCCGTTCTCGGCGACCACCTTCGAGAGCGCGGGCGGCTACGTTCTCCGCGGAACCGTCGGTTCCCTCGCGGGACTCGGCGTCGGCGTCGCCGTCGGGGCCGTCCTCGGGACGGTCCTCGAGGCGCTCGGCGGCGACGTCGAGGAGATCGACGAGATCGATATCGAGGAGATGACCGACGGCGACGTCGTCGCGGCGATGATGGAGGAGTTCCGCCGGTTCAGTCCGCGGGGCGCCAACGCCCTGATCGACGAACGCGACGCCTACATCGCACACAAGCTCCACGGGCTTCGAGAGCAGGGATACCACGTGGTCGCCGTCGTCGGCGCCGGCCACAAGGCCGGTATCGAACGGTATCTCCGGAATCCCAACGAGCTCCCCCCGATGGAGTCGCTGACCGGGACGGCGTCGGGACGACGATTCTCGCCGGTGAAGATCGTCGGCTATCTGGCGACGGTCGGCTTCCTCGCGTTCTTCTTCCTGCTGATCATGGCGGGAGTCCAGAACACCTTCCTGCTTCAGCTCTTCCTGGCGTGGTTCCTGTTCAACGGGATCTTCGCGTTCACGCTGGCTCGGCTGGCCGGCGCTCGCTGGACCAGCGCGGGCGTCGGCGGCTCGGTCGCCTGGCTCACCAGCATCAACCCGCTGCTGGCGCCAGGCTGGTTCGCCGGCTACGTCGAACTCAAACATCGTCCGGTCAACGTCCGGGACATCCAGACGCTCAACACCATCATCGGTGACACCGAGCGATCGATGAGCGACGCGCTCGAGGAGATGTTCGACGTGCCGCTGTTCCGGCTGATCATGATCGTCGCGCTGACTAACGTCGGGAGCATGATCGCGACCGTGCTGTTCCCGCTCGTCGTCCTCCCCTGGCTGGCGCCGGAGGTCGGCGGCGTCGACGCGCTGATGAACGAGCTGATCCGCGGCGCCGAGAACAGCCTCGAGCTGATCAGAGGGGTGATAACGTGAGCTACCGAACCGATACCACCTCGGAGCTCTCCTTCAGCGACAAGGAGCTGTTCGACCTCGCGGCGGCGTGGGTCACCCTGAGCGTGGCCTTCGCGCTGTTGCTGGCGCCGATTCACGTCGTAGACGTCGGCGTCGGTCACTTCGTCACGATGATCGGGCTGAGCTTCGTCACCGTCGGCGTCGCCTTCCTGCTGCACGAACTCGCCCACAAAGTCGTCGCGATCGAACACGGCCAGACCGCGGAGTTCCGAGCGGACTACCAGATGCTGTTCCTGGCGATCATGAGCGCGCTGATCGGCTTCCTCTTCGCTGCCCCCGGCGCGGTCTACCACCGCGGTCGGATCACGAAGCGCGAGAACGGCCTGATCGCGATCGCGGGGCCGGTGACCAACCACCTGCTCGCGCTGCTGTTCCTCCCACTGATGCTCTTCCCGGGCATCCTCGAGCTGGTCGGCCACCTCGGGGTCCTTATCAACCTCTTCCTGGCCGCGTTCAATATGATCCCCTTCGGCCCGCTCGACGGAAAGTCCGTCCTCGAGTGGAACAAGCTCGTCTTCGCCGCCGTCTTCGGGCTGAGTCTGGTGGTTCTGGCGGGATTCTACCTGGTGTTCGGGTTTCCCTTCTAGCGGTTCGCCGCCCGGACCGGTGATCTTTTGCACACCCCACGCAGTCGTTGGAGTATGACGCGCTCAGCGGACGACGACACCGACGGCGAGCGACTCACCTACGCCGACACCGGCGTCGACATCGGGGCCAGCGAGGACGCGACGGCGGCGCTGCTCGAGGCCTTCGGGAGCGATCTGACCACCGAGTACGCCGGCTTGCTCGACATCGGGGACCGCTACCTCGCGCTCGCGACGGACGGCGTCGGCACCAAGCTCCTGGTCGCCGAGGCGATCGAGGACTTCTCGACGATCGGCATCGACTGCATCGCGATGAACGTCAACGACCTCGTCGCGGCGGGCGTCGAACCCGTCGCCTTCGTCGACTACCTCGCGGTCGACGAGCCCGACGACGACCTCACGAACGAGATCGGCGAGGGGCTGGCGGTCGGCCTCGAGGAGGCCGACCTCACGCTGCTCGGCGGCGAGACGGCGGTCATGCCCGAGGTCGTCTCCGGTTTCGACCTCGCGGGCACCTGCGCCGGGCTCGCGGAGAAGGGGGAGATCTTCGAGGGCGAGGCCCGGGTCGGCGACGCGCTCGTCGGCTTCCCCTCGAACGGAATCCACTCGAACGGGCTGACGCTCGCTCGCGAGGCGGCGACCCGAGAACACGACTACACCGATCCGTTCCCGCCGAACTCCGACGTGACTATCGGCGAGGAACTGCTCCGACCGACCCGGATCTACACGGACCTGCTCGAGCCGATGCGCGAACACGGCGTGCGTGCGGCGGCACACGTCACCGGCGGCGGGTGGACGAACCTCGAGCGAATGGGCGAGCGCCGGTACGTGATCGACGATCCGCTGCCGGCCCAGCCGATCTTCGAGTTCGTCCAGGAGGAGGGGAACGTCACCGACGAAGAGATGCACCGGACGTTTAACACGGGAACCGGCTTCGTCGTCGCACTCCCTGACGAGCAGGCCGAGTCGCTGGTCGACGAGACGGACGGTCAGATTATCGGCCGCGTCGAGGAGGGCGACGGCGTCGAGATTCGCGGTCTCTCGCTCTCCTGATTACGGACGATCCAGTCGCAGTCGCTTCTCATCGGTCCGCTTCGGCTTCTCCCTGCTCGGATTCGGTCGCCTTTCCGGTCGCCGCGCGAATCGCCTCGTACTCCTCGTCGCTGTAGCCGATGAGCCGAACTTCCTCTACGTGCTCCGGCTCGTAGTTCTCGATCTCCTCGCCGATGATCGCGGCACCCGCCTCGAGGTCGAAGCCGGCGACGCCGCAGCCGAGCGCCGGCACGACGATCGACCGACACCCCAGGTCGTCGGCGTTCTCGAGGGCGTTTCGCGTCGCGTCGCGGATGCTCTCGCCGGTCGCCTGGCCATCGCCGTAGTGCGGCATCGCGGCGGCGTGGATGACGTAATCGGCGTTCAGGTCGTACGCGTCGGTGGCAGCGGCCTCGCCGAGATCGATCGGCCCCTTTTCCGTGGCCTCTTCGTTGATCTCTTCGCCGGCCCGATCGCGGAGCGCGCCGGCGACGCCGGAGCCCATCTCGAGGCTCGTGCCGGCGGCGTTGACCAGCGCACCGGCGGACTGTTCGGCGATATTTCCCTGGATAACGTCGAACTCCATAGGCGCGGCTACGACGGTGACGAGTTTGAAAGTACGCCCGGCGAGCCAAGCGAACGGGGATGTAGTCGTCTCGAGAGGGGGTGCTCGGATCTACCCGTTCGCCGCCCGCGATCGCAGCCAACCGGATCGACGAACGGGAGGACACTCTTCACTTCGAGTTACTAGGTCGACCAAAACCTTTTTAGATTTAGGCGCACCTAATCCAACTCGATGGACGTACCCGCCCGACGGCAGGACGCCGACCTCGAGGATCCGGTCGAGGAGCCGGACGCAATCGTGAGCAGGCACGAGCCCCGCCCAGGAAAAATCGTTTTTACGGAACGAAACAACACCGACGGCTGGATCGCGACGGACCTCGCCGTCGACCTCGAGCCGTAGCGATCGGGTTCTCCTCTCACTCGGACTGATCGACGAAGAGACGTCTCTTCCTCTCGTACGGCATTTCAAAAAGAACGAATTGCCAGCGCGGGTCCGTCGTCGTCCGACTGTTTACTTCGTCGCCTCTTCGAGCACCAGGGTGTCGTCCTCGAGGTAGTGCTCGAAGTGGTGGGCGTCTTCCTCGGTGGTGACGAGGATCTCGCGCAGGATCTCGGCGGTGGCGTAGTCGCCGAGGTTATCGGCGAGTTCGATGCTGTCGCGCAGCGACGCGATGATCTCGCCGTACATCTCGAGGTCGTTTTGCATCATCGTCCGGATGTCGTAGACGTCCTCGCCCTCGAACTCGACCGTTGCGCGTTCCTGTTGGTTCGCGGGTCCGGAGACGGGGACGCCGCCGAGCGCCTGGGCTCGTTCGGCGATGATGTCCGCGGCCTCCTCGACGTTCTCGTAGGCCTCCTCGAAGAACTCGTGGAGCGGCAGGAACTCAGCGCCCTCGACGACCCAGTGGTGTTTCTTGAGCTGGTGGTACAGCACGTACGCGTTCGCGAGCTCCGTGTTCAGTGCGTCGACGATCTGCTCGGCTTTGTCCTGTTCGAGGCGCAGTTCGTTCTCCTCGACGGCGTCGGCCGATTGACGGACGGTCTTCTGGGTGCTCATCGTACGCAGGAATACACGCGCCTCGCTCTTAAACGTTACCCTTGACAAAACAATTTTTACGAAACGAGAAAAAGACATTTCTAAATCGCACCCTCATGTTCGGGTTCCACGATCCTCTCTCGTCGAGTCGGCCGTGCTGATAATCGAGAAACCGACTCGAAAACTGGCTCGAACCGTATCGGTTCCGCGAGTGTCGAGTAGATTGTACCTTTCATTCGGCGAGAGATCGAACGCAACATCGTTTGCGATCTCCGCGGTCGCGAGAGCGCGATACGGGTCGTCGCCTCGACCGGCCACGAATTCTCGGTTCCACGCGGTTTTGTTGCATCGGCGAGGTCGCTGCAAGCCGTTGATCTATCCTTCTTGGGGTGGATCCGTCTCCTATGACTGCCGACGCCCGTGGAACCGTCTCGTTCGTGAAGGCTGTCGTGGCCGGGATCCAGGAAAAGAACGTTCCCTTCATGGCCGCGAGCATCGCTTACCAGGCGTTCATCTCACTCATTCCGCTGCTCGTGCTCGTCTTCTTTCTCGTCTCGATCGTCGGAGACGAACAACTCGCCACCGAGGTCGCCGCGACGACCGAGGGCTTCCTGCCCGAGAGCGGCCAGGTTCTGCTGGAAGACTCCATCGAGGGGTCGGCCGCGACGACCGGCGCATCGATCATCGGGCTCGTCACGCTCGTGTGGGGGTCGCTGAAGATCTTCCGCGGACTGGACACCGCCTTCTCGGAGATCTACGAGTCCGCCAGTGAGAATTCCTTCTTCGAACAGCTTCGAGACGCGTTCATCGTCTTCGGAGCCATCGCGCTCGCACTCCTCGCCGCAGGGGGCGCGACCGTCGTCTTCGCGGCCTTCCCCGAGATTCCCTTCATCGGACTGGTGAACCCGCTCCTGCTCGTCGTCGGACTCACGGTCGCGTTCCTTCCGATGTACTACTTCTTCCCGGACGTCGGCGTCTCCGTCCGCGAGATACTCCCCGGCGTCGTCGTCGCCGCGGTCGGCTGGGCAGCACTCCAGTCGCTCTTCCAGGTGTACGTCGCCGTCGCGTCCGACTCGGAGGCGGCGGGACCGGTCGGAGCGATCCTGCTGTTGCTCACGTGGCTGTACTTCGGCGGGCTGATTCTGCTCGCGGGCGCCGTCGTCAACGCGACGCGGTCGGGCCGAATCACCCTCGAGGACGAGGAGGCCGACGAGATTGCGGTTCGCGAACGCAGACTCGCTCGCAGTCGACGAACGAACGAGGGATTGCGCGAGGGGAGCGAGCGACTCCGGCGGGAGCGAAACATGCTCCAACAGAACCTCGAGGCGCACCGGGAACGACGGTACCGACTCGAGGACCGAGTCGACGAACTCGAAGCGACGACGCGGACGCTCGAGGCGGAGAACGAACGCCTGCGCCGCGAACTCGAGGTCCGTGACGAACCCGAGTGGAAGCAGGCGGTCCACGAGATCGCCTCGCGGGTCGACACGCTCCGGATCGGCACGATCGAGGACCGGAGCCGATGACGCCGGTGGAAGTCGGGAAAGCTTAGTGGATCCCCCTCCCATTTCGCTTCGTGTCCCATCCAGTTCGGGCGGCACGCCGCCGAATTCAGGACGAGTGGCGGCCGCTCGTCGAGGGCGTCAACGACTGTGCAAACCGGGTCGCCGAGCCCTGGGATACCTCCAGAACGACGAATCCCGATCGCGTCGTCGTTCCCCTGCGAGCGGCACTCGAGTCGGCCGGTCTGCTCGAGCAGCTACCGCTTCTCCTCGCCGACGCGGTCGAGGCAGCCGACTGTGAACTCGAGGCTCGACCCGTTCCCGCGCCGCCGTACGTTACCGTGACGAGTCGCGGGCCGGTTCTTCGAACGACGATCGATCCCGGACGGCTCGTGATCCGGTTCGACGCGTTCGAGGTCGTCCGCGATCCGATCCCCGCCTACCGTCGGCTCGACGGCGTCGCCCTCGATATCTCGCTCGAGTGATCGCCGTCCTCGCGCGGCCGACGACTTTTTATCCCTCGCATCGGAGTGACCGGATATGCACCCGCGTGCAGCGACGTTCGCCGAACGGGTCCGCGAGGAGCACGGCTTCGACCCGGCCGTCGAGGAGTTCCCCGACGGGACGAAAACTGCGGCGGACGCCGCCGACGCCGTCGGCTGTGACGTCGCACAGATCGCCAGTTCCCTCGTCTTCGAGATCGACGATTCGCTCGTCATCTCGGTCACGAGCGGGGCCAACCGAGTCAGCGAACCCTCCCTCGGAGCCGCCTTCGATGCGCCGGCGGACGAGGTGACGATGGCGTCCCCCGACCGGATCAGGGAGACGCTCGGCTGGTCGATCGGCGGCGTGCCGCCCTTCTGTCACGACGAACGGGTTCCCGTCGTCGTCGACGAGACGCTGCTCGAGTTCGACACCGTCTGGGCGGCTGCGGGAACGCCGACGGCGGTATTTCCCATCGCTCCCGAGACGTTGCGGCAGTACGCCGATGCGGAGCCGGCGTCCGTCGCCGAGTGAGAGCGTCTTGCCGATTCCGTGAGACGGTTCGTTTTCGGGATCGAAATCGGCGCGAAAAGCGCGTTCGTTGGAAAGATACTGCGATCCCTCGCGAGCAAGGATCCCGTTGCCGATGCGGAGTGACGGCGGACTTCGAGACGATACCTTCCTAACAGTCTGATCAAACGACCGCGGGGAGGTTAATAAGATCGCCAACTTCATTACTAATTACTCTCACTCTACGGATGGTACCTATCAATGACGACTAACCAAATCCGTTCGACCCGCCGAACGCTGCTCGCGGCGTCCGGTTCCATCGCGACACTCGGTATCGCCGGCTGTCTGGGTGAGGACAGCGGTGACGACGAGGCTAACGGTGACGATTACGATGACGACCACGGCGACCACGATGACGGCCATGATAATCACGGTCACGACGATGACGATCGCATGAACGTCGAGACGTTCGAACTCGTCGACCGTGATGCGGACGAACCGCTCGCGTACGTCCACGACAACCACTGGGACGGCGGTCCGCTGTACGTTCCGCTCGAGGACACCCTCTCGGTCGAAGTCCACGCCGAGGACGCCGACGGCGAGGAGATCGTCTTCGGAGAGGACGAGGAGTACCAGCTCGAGGCCGAGGTCGTCGAGGGCGCGGCGGAGAACGTCGAGATCGAATCGCACGACGATCACCTCGAACTGACCGGCGAAGAAACGGGGATCACCGAGATTACCGTCCAGATATGGCACGACGATCACTCGGACTGGGATTCGCCCGAACTCGAGACGGAAGTCGTCGAGGAGTACGACGACGCGGAGAACCACGCCGACGACGAGCACGGTCACGATGACGACCACGACGATGACGACGACCACAGTCACGACGACGACCACTAATCGCTCGAACGAACTCGTCGCGACGCCGTGAGTAACTCGCGTGTCGTTTTCTCCGACAAAAGACTGCGACGGTCCAGATCGTCTCCGCCCGATTGCTATCGTGAGCGGAGGGCTACCACGAGTTATTAATCAACCTGCTAGAGATAATAACCCTTTTATCCGCGCAGGCGTAGTCTCTCGTATGACTCGTTCACGCCGCGCAGTTCTGCGATCCGGCGCCGGGGCGCTCGCGCTCGGCGCCCTCGCCGGCTGTCTGAGCGAACCCGGCGCCGACAGCGGGGCCGGAGAGGACGGCTACGCTTCCTTCTTTGCACTCGCCGACTGGTCAAACCACGTCGTCGGCGACGAGATGGAGATCGAGAACCCGGTCGAAACCGGAGAGATGGGCCACGGCTGGGAGCCGCCGGTCGACCTCCAGCGCGAGATCGCGGAATCGGCGGCCTTCATCTATCTCGACAGTCCCGAGTTCGCCTGGGCGCAGGACGTCGCAGCCGACCTCGAGGCCGAGGACGTCGCGCTGATCGACGGCCTCGAGGGACTCGAGAGCCAGCTACTGCCGGTGGATCGCGGCAGCGACGACGACCGCGAACCCGAAGACGAGTACGACGATGATCCTGCGGAGGTCCAGGTCGCGGAGTTCGGCATTTACGACCGTCGAACCGGCGAGGAGGTCGGGTACTGGCACGACAGCCACTGGCACGGCGGCGTTCCCGACGTGATCCTCGACCAGCACGTCGCGATCGAGAGCGTCTTCGAGGACGAGCAGGACCGCGTTCTCCCGCTCGGGAAGGACGAGCCGTTCCAACTCGAGGCCCGGGTCGTCGACGGTGCGGATCCGGACGTCCTCGAGATCGAACCGCAGGGCGATCACGTCGAGTTACACGGCGCCGAGACCGGCCGGACGATGATCGTCTTCGAACTCGTCGCCGACGGCGAGGTCGTCTGGGACACGAGCGAGGACAACGCTTCCGTCGAAGTCGTCGAGGAACCCGACGACGAATCGACGGAGTTTGCGGACCCCCACGTCTGGGTCGATCCGGTCCTCGCACAGGAGATGGTCGAGACGATCGCGACGGGACTCGGCGAACTCGATTCGGACAACGCGGAGCAGTACGAGGAGAACGCGGCCGACTACACCGACCGGATGGCCGAGGTCGACGAACGGTTCGAGGAACTCGCCGAGAACGCGACTCGAGAGGTTGCCGTCGTCGCGGGCCACGACTCGTTCCAGTACCTCGAAGAGCGCTACGGCTTCGAACTTCGGACGCCGGTCGGTGTCTCGCCCGATGCAGTGGAGTCGAGCGAGGACGTGTCCGAACTGATCGGCGTCGTCGAGGAACACGACATCGAGACGATCCTCTACGATCCGTTCGAGACGCAGAACCCGGGCGACGACGTTCCGCAGATGGTCGACGTGTTACTCGACGAAACCGATGCGACCGGGTCCGAACCGATCACGGCGACCGGGGGGACGCTCCAGGAGTGGAACGAACGGGGCTACGGATGGATCGAACAGATGGAGGAGATCAACCTTCCGTCGCTCGCGAAGGCGCTCGATGCCGAATGAGCGCGGACGACCGGAACGAACCCGATCACCGAAATGGAAGACATAAGAATATCCGCGTTCGAGACGTTGGTGAAGCTACTGTGACCCCGATCGTCGACATCCAGAACGTGACGTTCGCATACGGCGAGACCGTCGCCGTTCGAGACGTCTCACTGACGATCGAAGAGGGTGACTTTCTCGGACTGGTCGGTCCGAACGGGTCGGGGAAGACGACCCTGCTGCACCTGATGCTCGGCCTGCACGAGCCCGATAGCGGAACGATCGAACTGTTCGGCCAGCCGGTCGACGAGTTCGATCAGGGAAGCCGCATCGGGTACGTCTCCCAGAAGGCCACGAGCCGCGGCGGGACGATGCCGGTCACCGTCCGCGAGGCCGTCACGATGGGGCGGTTCGCCCACGCCGGCCACTCGCGGCTGACCGCGACCGATTCCGAGATCGTCGACGACGCCATGGAAACCGTCGGCATTTCCAATCTCGCCGATCGCCGGGTCAATCAGCTATCGGGGGGACAGCGACAGCGAGCGTACATCGCCCGAGCGCTCGCGTCCGAAGCGGATCTGTTGGCACTCGACGAGCCGACCGTCGGCGTCGACGCGGAATCGCGAGACGCGTTCTACCGGCTCCTGGATTCGCTGAACGACGCCGGAATCACGATCGTCCTGATCGAACACGACATCGGCGTCGTCACCGACCGTGCGGATCGGATCACCTGCATCAACCAGGAGGTCTACCACCACGGGGATACGGAATCGTTCGTCGAAAGCGACGCCCTAGAGCAGGCGTACGGATCGACCGGACAGGTCGTTCACCACCACCACTGATGCACCACGACACCAGACGAGCCCTCGAGCGAGTCGGTATCGCGCTTACGGGCCTGCTGGCGGTTGTGATGATCGGCTTTCTGACGCTCGAGTGGCTCCAGGAGTACCCCTACGCGGGGATGCTTTACGACCAGTTCATGATCGCGGGCATGTGGCTCGATTACCTCCTCGGGACGAGCGTCTTCAGCTACTCGTTTATGCTGCGGTCGATCGCGACGGGCGTGCTTATCGGGATCGCCGCGCCGCTGGTCGGCACCTACCTCGTCCACCGGGAGATGGCGCTGATCGGCGAGACGCTGGCCCACACCGCCTTCGCGGGCGTCGCTATCGGACTGCTGTTCAGCGCGACGACCGAGTGGGACGGCTCGCTGCTGTTCGCCGCGCTCGTCGTCGGCGTGATCGGCGCGCTTCTCGTGCAGTTCCTCGCCGAGCGGACCAACACGTACGGCGACGTCCCGATCGCGATCATGCTCACCGGCAGCTTCGCCGTCGGAACGCTCATCATCAGCTACGGCCGCGGCGGATTCTCCGGCGTCAGCATCGAGGACTACCTGTTCGGCAGCGCCGCCGTCATCCCCGCCGAGGGTGCACGGATGGTCGCAATTCTCACCGTCGCCGTCGTCGGCGTCGTCGCGCTGACGTACAAACAACTGCTGTTCATCACCTTCGACGAGCAGGCCGCCCGCGTCGCCCGACTCAACGTCACCTGGTACAACACGCTGTTGATCGTGATGACGGCCGTCGTCGTCGTCGGCGCGATGCAGATTCTCGGCGTAATCCTCGTCGCTGCGATGTTGGTAATTCCGGTCGCGGCCGCCTCGGAGGTCGCACACGGCTTCCGAGAGACGCTCTCGCTCTCGATCCTGTTCGGCCAGGCGTCGATTCTCGGCGGCTTCGCGTTCGCGATTTCGCAGGGGCTGCCGCCCGGCGGATCGATCGTCGTCGTGGCGATCGGGATCTACCTGCTGGCGCTTCTCGTCTCCAACCGATCCGGAACCGCGATCTCGATGCACTAGCGCGTGAGTGCCGTTCCCGGACGGCGGGACCACGCTATACGTTTAACCCGCTCCTCGCCCAACTTCCGGGCGATGGGACGGTTATCTGACCTCTTTACACCCGAGTCCGTCGCCGTGATCGGTGCCACCGATCGCGAGGGCGCCGTCGGTCGGGCGATCCTCGAGAATCTGCAGGACGAGTTCGCGGGCGAGGTGATCCCGATCAACCCCAACCGCGATCAGGTCCTCGGACTCGAGTGCTATCAGGACGTGCAGAGCGCGCCGTCGATCGATCTGGCCCTGATCGTCGTCCCGCCGAGCGTCGTGATCGACGCGCTCGAGGACGTCGCCGAGGCCGGAACCGACGACGTGGTCGTCATCACCGCGGGTTTCTCAGAAACCGGCGGCGAGGGGGCCGAACGCGAGCGACGGCTCCGCGAGATCGCCGCGGAGTACGATCTCAACGTCGTCGGTCCGAACAGTCTGGGCGTGATGTCGACGCCGGTCGACATGAACGCCACGTTCGGCCCCGAAAACGCCCTCGACGGGTCGATCTCCTTTATGAGTCAGTCTGGCGCGTTCATCACGGCCGTGCTCGACTGGGCGAACGAGCAGGGGATCGGCTTTCAGGACGTCGTCTCGCTGGGCAACAAGACCGTGCTGGACGAGACCGACTTCGTCCGCGAGTGGGGCGACGATCCGGAGACGGACGTCATCATCGGCTACCTCGAGGACATCGACGACGGTCAGGGGTTCGTGCAAACGGCCCGCGAGGTAACCGACGACACGCCGATCGTCCTCGTCAAATCGGGTCGAACGGACGCCGGCGCGCAGGCCGCGTCCTCGCACACCGGTGCGATCGCCGGCAGCGAACGGGCCTACGAGGCCGGCCTCGAGCAGGCGGGCGTAATCCGCGCCACGTCGGTCCAGCAGTTGTTCGACTGCGCGCGGGCGCTGTCGGGACTTCCCGAACCCGACACCGACGGCGTCGCCGTCGTGACCAACGCCGGCGGCCCCGGGGTGTTGACCACCGACGCCGTCGGCGACTCGAGCCTTGAGATGGCGAACTTCACCGACGAGACGATCGACGCGCTCGCGGAGGCGATGCCAGAGG
Source organism: Natronococcus sp. CG52 (assembly GCF_023913515.1). Lineage (NCBI taxonomy): Archaea > Methanobacteriati > Methanobacteriota > Halobacteria > Halobacteriales > Natrialbaceae > Natronococcus > Natronococcus zhouii. The sequence goes on along the minus strand of NZ_CP099391.1, from coordinate 1,416,278 downwards.
AGGCGAACGTCTACAACCCGATCGACGCCATCGGCGACGCCGACGTCGAGCGCTTCGGGACGGCACTCGACGTCGCGCTCGACGATCCGAACGTGGGCAGCGCGGTCGTCGTCAGCGCCCCCACGGCCGTCCTCAAGTACGACAAACTCGCCGAGGTAGTGATCGAAAAACGCGAAGAGTACGAGAAGCCGGTCGTCACCTGTTTGATGGGCGGCGACCGCGCGCGCGCCGCCGAGGAGGTCCTCCGCGAGTTCGGCATCCCGAACTACTTCGACCCCTCGCGAGCGGTGGCGGGAGTCGACGCGCTGGCTCGCTACCGCGACGTGCGGGACCGAACGATCGACGAACCGACCGGCTTCGACGCCGATCGCGATCGCGCCCGCGAGATTCTGGAGCGCGCCCGCGACCGCGACGACAACCGGCTCGGCGTCGAGTCGATGGACTTACTCGAGGCCTACGGTATCCCGACGCCTGACGGCGATATCGTCGACGATCCCGACCGGGCCCGCGACGTCGCGGCGTCGATCGAAGGCAACGTCGTCATGAAGATCGTCAGCCCCGACATCACCCACAAGTCGGACATCGGCGGCGTGAAAGTCGGCGTCGAGGACGACGACGTCTACGACGCCTACGAGGATCTCGTCGCTCGAGCGCGCAACTACCAGCCCGACGCGTCGATCCTGGGCGTCCAGGTCCAGGAGATGCTCGACATGGACGAGTCGACGGAGACGATCGTCGGGATGAACCGCGACCCGCAGTTCGGCCCGCTGCTCCTGTTCGGTCTCGGGGGCATCTTCGTCGAGATCCTCGAGGACACCTCGGTCCGGGTGGCCCCGATCGGCGAGGGCGAGGCTCGCGGGATGGTCGACGAGATCAAGGCAGCGCCGCTGTTGCGCGGCGCCCGCGGCCGCGAACCGGCCGACGTCGAGGCCATCGTCGAGACGATCCAGCGGCTCTCACAGCTGGTAACGGAGTTCCCGTCGATTCTCGAACTCGACGTGAACCCGCTCGTCGCCGGCCCGAACGGCGTACGGGCGATCGACCTCAGACTCACCGTCGACACGGAGGAACTATGACTGACACCGACACCGACACGGAGATCGAATCGACCGACACCACGACCGACGCGGGGACGCTCCTCGTCAGTTCGCTCGAGGAGAGCACCGGCAAGACGGCGATCACGCTGGCGCTCGCCCGCCTCGCCCGCGAGAAGGGCGACAGCGTCGGCTACATGAAACCGAAGGGGACTCGCCTGCAGAGCAACGTCGGAAAGACCGTAGATGAGGATCCGATGCTCGCCCGCGAACTGCTCGATCTCGAGGCCGAGATGCACGACCTCGAGCCGGTCGTCTACTCGCCGACGTTCGTCGAGCAGGCGGTTCGCGGCCGCGAGGATCCGAACGAACTCGGCGAGCGCGTCCGAGAAGCGTTCGACGGACTCGCGGCCGATCACGACCGGATGTTTCTCGAGGGCGGCGGGCGGTACGACGTCGGAGGAATCGTCGACCTCACCGATGTCGACCTCGCAAATCTGCTCGACGCACGCGTGCTGCTGGTCGCTCCCTACGAGGTTCCGGGCGACGTCGACGACGTGCTCGCGGCCGTCGAGACGTTCGGCGATCGACTCGCCGGTATCGTCTTCAACGACGTCGCGGACGCGGCGTACGATCAGCTCGAGACGGACGTCGTCCCCTTCCTCGAGGGGCGCGGAATCCCGGTTCACGGCGTGATTCCGAGCGAACGAACGCTCTCGGGTGTGACGGTCGCGAATCTCGGGGACGAACTGGGCGCGTCGATGCTCGTCGAGGAGGGTGCCGACGCCTACGTCGAGCGGTTTACCGTCGGTGCGATGAGCGCCGACAGCGCCCTGCGCCACTTTCGACGCACGAAGGACGTCGCGGTCATCACGGGCGGTGATCGGGCCGAAATCCACACCGCCGCGCTCGAGGCGCCGGGTGTCCGCTGTCTTATCCTGACGGGTGGACATCGGCCGTCCGGCGCAATCCTCGGCCAGGCTACCGAGAAAGGCGTCCCGATCCTTTCGGTGCAAACGGATACGCTGACGACGGTCGAGCGCGCGGAGGACGTCGTCCGGAGCGGGCGCACTCGAGATGCGGAGACGGTCGATCGAATGGAGGCGTTGCTCGCCGATCACGCGGCCGTCGATGCGATACTATAGTAGCCACTGACAGTCAGTGCACAGCCGTCGTGCGATCGGCGTGTAACCCGTTTCAGTCGGTACGATAGAGTGAGGAGTCCGATAGCCGACCGTCGGTGACGAACTCTCTTCTCCGGAAAAACGCGGTCTCGAGAGGACGGGTAGCCCTCGTCGAATTTCGCGGCTCCCAGTCGGACCGAAAACGTGCTCGAGAGGGGTGGTCCGGGCACACCACCCCTCCCGAAAACTGCCGGATGTCAGAGGCACCCCGGCAGTTCACCTATCGATCGCCGTTGATATACCCTCATTCCCCGAACGACACCTCATTCGCTGCCTAATCGTATTTAAACATTTCCGTAATTTATGTAGGAACGTCGCCGTTGCCCGTTGGTACTGGAAAGCGCCGATCGTCATTCTTATTTCGGTATCTGTGCGAGGGAGAACGATGAGCGAGGAGGACGAGGTACTGGACGTCGTGAGCGCCCGACGGACGATCCTCGAACGACTCGTGACGGACGCGCTAGATGCGAGCGGGCTGGCCGCCGAACTCGGCCGGTCGCGGTCGACCGTCGACAGGGCGGTGTCGGACCTCGAGACGGCCGGGTTGATCGAACGGACGAACGGCCGGTACCGAACGACCGTCGCCGGAGTACTCGCGCTCGAGGAGTTCGATCGACTCGCGGATCGTCTGACCACTGCTGCCAGCGTGAGCCACCTCTTCGCGCCGATAGCGACCAACGTACCGCTCGATCCGCCGTTTCTGGAAGGCTGTAACGTCGTGCTCACATCCGCGAGCGAGGCCCCCGGTTCGACGCTGCACACACCTCGCGCGGAGCGAATCGAACCCGAACGCGCGCTCGAGAAACTGCTCGCGACCGGCGACTCTCACCGCGCGGTCCTCCCCGACGTTAGACACCACGTCATCGACGCCTACCGTGACGCGATCCACGAGGGGATCTCGGTCGCCGTTGCCCTGCCGAGTGCCGACATCGAGACGTTGCTCGTCGATCGCCGTCAGTCGACCGTCGCGGCGCTCGAGACGGGACGACTGACGATCCACGAAACGGAGCGGACGCCGCCGTACGCGCTGATCGTCGTCGAGCGTGTCGACGGCAGTGGACTGGCGAGCGAGGAGGCAGACGCTGCGGCCATCGTCGCCGTCTGCGTCGACGACGCGATACGCGGGTTCGTCGTCAACGAGACGCCCGCCGCACTCGAGTGGGCGAGAGAGCGACTCGAGACGATATGGACGAACGCCCGGCGCCTGTCTCCCGACCCGGCGGTGGAGTGAGCAGTTACACCGCAGCAAACCGATCATGCAGAGATACAGTCACAGATTCGTGTAGATTACGTCTGACCAAGAATTAAGAGTCACCCACACATGACTGCTGGTATGGACGACACACACCAGGAGATCACTTCTCTCGTCGGTCGTGAGGTCTACTCGAACAACGGCGTTTTCGTCGGCGAGGTCGAAGACCTCCAGTTGAACGTCGACAGCGAGACGATTCAGGGACTCGCGCTCGGCAACCTGAACTCGGAACTGTTTAGCGAGGAGGCCAAGATCGGACAGGGCGTAATCGTCCCGTACCGCTGGGTCCGATCCGTCGGCGACGTGATTCTCGTCAACGACGTCATCGAACGGGTTCGCGAACCGGACGAGGAAGAGGAAGACGAGATCGTCGCCTGATCAGTTCCCGTTGGACCCTTCGCTGCCGTCGACACCCATCGCGTCGAACAACGTCCGCTTGACCGCCTCTTCGGTTAGCTTGAGCAACGTATCGCGGGTATCCTCCGAGATCTCGATCCCGGTAAAGATACCCAGCGGAATCTCTGCGCTGGCCTGCGTCGAGTGGCCTGCGGTCTCGCCGATCTCGCCGTAGGCGTCGGCTAACACCTTCCCGATGTTGATACGGATGTCCTTCGAACGACCCGCGAGGAAGATCGTCTCGTCGGCGATGCCGAAGACGGCGGTCGTCGTGACGCCCTCGAGATCGAGGAGGTGACTCGCGGCCTGCGTGAGCGCCTCTCGATCCCGGACGAATCCGGCGTTCGAAACGAGGTGACTCCCCTGGACGTCCCGGTTGGTGATCGCTTCGGCGAGGACGTCCAGCGTCTCGGGTGACATCGACGGCGACTCGACCTGCTCTAAGGTGTCGTGGTTCGCGAAGGGGTAGAGATAGGCCGCAGCGGTCAGGTCGGCGGGGGTAGTGTCGCGTTTGAAATCCAGGGTCTCCGCGCGGATCCCGTAGAGGAGTGCCGTGGCGACCTCCTCGGAGACGTTCATATCGAACTCCTGGATGTACTTCGTCATGATCGTCGACGTCGAGGACATGTTCGGTCGGATGTCGACGAAGTCGGGATCGTGGGTCTCCTCGGCCTCGTGGTGGTCGATGATGATGTCGACCGTGAGGTTCATTTCGGCGGACGTCGCGTGATCGACGAGCGCGACGGTGTCGTACACCGAGTGGTCCTCGATCTCGTCCCACTGGACGAGGTCGATTCCCAGAAGGTTGACGAACGCGCGGTTCTCCTGGTGGCCGACGTCGCCCAGATAGATGATGTCCGACTCGATGTCGAGATGGTCGGCGATCGCCTGCAGCGCGGCCGCGCTAGCAATCGAGTCCGGATCGGGACTGTCCTGGGTCAGGATCGCCAGCCGCGAGTCCGTCTCCTCGACCAGCTGGGAGAGTTTGCCGGCGTTGTACTCGAGTTCGCCGGACTCGAGCGCCCGGAGCGCGGACTCCGCGATGACGGACGAGGGGTTGATGACGATGTCGGCGCCGAGGTCGGAGAGTTCGTCGCCGGAGACCGGGTCGCTCGCGCGTGCGACGAGGAACTGGCTCTCGTCGTTTCTGGAACGGATGTGCTCGACCGCTTTCTTGTTCGCCTCGACGTCGGAGGCGAGGATCAAGACGACGTCGCGTTCGGCGACGAGGTCGGCGGACTCGGGTTCGCGGATGTCGGCGGTGCGGGCGTCGAGATCCTGATCGCGCAGGGATTCGACGCGGCTCTCATCGCGGTCGATAATGACGACGTCCTTCCCCTGCTCGACGAGTTCCTCGGCGACGGCGTACCCCACACTCCCGCAGCCGAGAATCGCGTAATCCGAGATGGACGAGATCGTAACCCCCGTACTCATGTGACAGTGTGGTCGAACCGACCGTACTTAACGGTCCCGAACATTGGCACGTTACGTCAGCGAACGTGGGGGACACGGTTACAAGCGGCTTGGCGACCACTCACACGACGCCTGCTAAGGGAAACGTATATTTGTCCACACCCGAAAGTCGCAGGTACAGGGCCGGTAGCTCAGTCCGGCAGAGCGTCTGACTCTTAATCAGACGGTCGCGTGTTCAAATCGCGCCCGGCCCGCTTCTGCGCCTTGCGTAACAGAGTCCAGAGTAATCGCCAGCATGCGTCGAGTTGAGCTTGCGCTGGCACGCATTCTGCGAGACGGTGCGCAACGTCGGGTTGCTCGGGTCAGAGTCATCCCGCGATTCGAGGGTGTACGTGTTAAAGCTATGGGCGTTAACAAGATGGTGCGCGCGAGTGGGATTGCTGGCTGCGCTAGCTGTCCGGGGTCGATTATTAGTCAGACCACACCTCACTTAGACCGTGATGATCGGGTTACAGGGCGTCACGACTATCGCGGCGATTCTCACTGCTACCGCCGCGGTCCTAACCCTCGCCTCTATGGTCCCTGCGTGGGTCTTATGGGTGACTGGTGTAGTATTCGCAGTTCTCATCAGCGCTGAATTGGTATCCATAATCCAATCGGCGGTGCTTGCATGACTGCGGTTCGTGACGTGATCGGACCTGAGCAAATTCGGATCCTACTGATCGAGTTGAGTATGATCGCCGTGGGGTCGCAGGATTCGTTTGGTTCTGACCGCGCAACGCTTAGTGCGCGTTCGCTACTCGCGCGTGGTAGTAGATTCTTTACTGAGATCAGGTATGTTCGAGATATCGTTGGCCATCATTGACAAGTAACTCGGTGAAGACTGCTTCCTCGCACACTACTGCGGTCGGTACGTGGTGTGTGGTTACTCGCTCCTGTACTCACACTGGTTGCCACAGTGGATTGCTGACAGGCGTTAGGCGTATCTCGATGTCGCTCGCCTCAATGGGCCTGGCGACGCTAAGCCATGGAACCTGAGCCTGCTGCCGCTGCAGCATATATGGCTCATTGGCACATCGACAATACTTATTGAGAAATTGAGTCTAAGCGGATGTTTTTGTAATCTCATTACGTACACTCCTATATGAACGAGCGCATCATTACACTCCTGAAGGATGAGAAGGGGACATGGACTGCGAGAGACGAAATCCTAACAATTGATGCTCATGCAGACACCCGCACTGAGGCGCTCTCTGCACTCGATGATGTCATCGACGCTACCACAGGCGAAGGGACACAGGAATACACCAACGAGGAACTCCGCGACGCCGGTATTGATCCTAAGGAGGATCGGCCACGACGTAAGGATAGTAGCCGAACGCTGGACGAGTTGGATTTCGGTGGGACCGCACTGGATGGCCGGTGGCCCTCAAATGATCACGAATAGGCCAATCACGCTAACGACCCTTGTACAGGCTGATGATGGAAATGTATGTGTAATAATATAGTCGCACTACTGTAGTGAATTGTTGAACAAGAGCACGAACAAATTCTCGAACCAATAGTCTAGAATTGTTATAGAATGTGTGTAAATGGTGATTTGCACAGCCGGGGGAATTTTACACAGGGATAGAGAGCACCTCTACACAGATACACAGGCCAGAGAGAGTCATAGACACCTGAATTCAAAACGGCGAAATCTGTGTATGCATCCACACTGCGGTACCCCACGTCTCCCATTCGGTAAGTGTCTATACACCCGGTATTTCAGTATTTTCGGATTCCTGACCATTTCTCGTTACCGAACTCATCTACCCCGTGATATTGCTGGACTGGATTGAGTGTATCTCTCATTTCAAAGTGGGTATCAAACCACTCCGTCACATCATCTGACTCGGCCTCAACAAGGCTCGTAATCGTACTAACGAGATGTGCCGCTTCTTGATCGTTGTTCCCAACCTTACGGCTGCGCCAAATTTTCCGGTTCACAGCGTCTGCTGACCAATTTTTGTATGGTTCAGAGAACGGACCACCATCAAGCGTGTAGATCCTTTCATCGTGTAGCTTGTTGAAAAAGGCACACATATCCGACCGTCCCTCAAAGATCCACCACACTTTCACAAACCGTTTCTTGTAACTTTCCCACTTTTCAACCCATCCATCACGATCACCTGTGCTAGTGAGAACCTCTACAAACCAATCTAAAGTCTTCTGTGGCGTGCGCATCTTAAGATCTGGATGATGTTCGTGGGTACCTAATATTGGGTACCAGGTGAGGCGTTCGACCCACGTGTAATTCTCCACATAGTGGGCAGCAGCCTCGACACCTTTCCGGTGTAGGAGTAGTTCGTTCGGATCTCCGAAAATTGGACCGGAGTCATCCTCTGAAGCCCAGCCAGGGCGGAGGTTAAAATCATCTGCACAGTCCTTGAAGATGTCACGAATGGCTTGAAGTCCTTGCTCGGTCGGAATCCAATCGATTTTTCGACGACAAATCCATCCTTCGCGTAGAAAGCCCCGATCCAATAACTGTTGATGAGCGTCTTCATGATCAGAGTACTCCTCAGCTGACCATCCACTGAACAATTCCCGAAGTTGGGGTTCGGAATGAGTCCCTAGCTGCCGTTTCTCATTGCCCATTTTCAGGCATTTCCCGTTATACCACCATGTGATGATGAAGAGAACGTCAACCTGGTATTCGTCAAGTCCGTAGAATCGAGCCTGTTCGGGGTATGGTAGTGGCATTCTGCTTTCGATTCCTGGATAGGCTATTAAATATCTATGCAAAGTTGGTGCGCCCTTCAAGAATCGAACTATATTGTAGAGGCGTGACGGGGTCCAGTACCTGATTACTGGTACAGGAGGTAGTGCCAAGATTGTGTACCACGATCTAGTACCGAATTCCAGTACCACGCTCCTGTACCATGATACAGTACCACAGTTCTGTAACACGAGTCAGTTACTGATGATGTTCTCTGTTACTCCTTTTTGCCGGGATATCGTCATACTGTGATTTGAGTCATTCAATTGCAGACATTCCGCTATTCATTGCTGGCTCTGACACCTATCTACCGAAGAAGTTGGTCTGACAGATTCGTTCGAGAGAATTTATAAGGTTTCCATGGCTTCTCTCTATAAATGGGTAATTCATCTGACGAGGTCTACACACGAGAGGATGCAGAGGAGGAGATAGATATCCTTCGTCGCGTCGAGGAGGATGTTGTAGATGCAATCAAAAACGCAGAAGACGAAAGCGTAGTTCGGTATTTGATCGAAGACGAAGAACTGGATAGGATCCACGATGGAAAGCGTGGACTCGGTAAAGTTCGACGTGCAGTCTTGGAATCCTCGATTGCTTCTGACAGCCTTAAGCGTCTCGTGAGTTTGCGAGGAGATGAAACACCTGAGGAAGTCCTTGTCCCAGACGATGTGATGCGAAACGCAAAGGTTGCCCTCAAAACCGGAAAGCCAGTCGTTCTGTACGGTCCTACTGGTACAGGGAAAACAACCTTCGCAAAACAGCTGGCCCAAGACACCGGTATCGGATACAGTCTCAATACTGCAACGCCTTCGTGGACACCGTCAGATATCATCGGGGGCATCAGCCCAGACTATACCGGAGAATCTCTGAGCTACCGTACGAAATTAGGCTGCGTTTCGGAGGCCGTACAGCGTGCCCGTCGATTTGACGTCCAATACGGCGTGATCCTAGACGAAATCACTCGCGCAGATATCTCCAAAATCTTTGGCCCGCTGTATACTGCTATCGAGAATCCTCACCAGACCATTTTCGAGACTGACGAAGGTGAGACAATTGAACTCGACGAGCGGGTGAACATCATCTGCACTATGAATATGTCCGACCGGACGGTGAACGAACTTGACAACGCGATCACCCGCCGGTTCGCCATGATCGAACTGGACGAGTACGAGGAGGACAAACGCCGGCAGCTGTTCAAAGATTGGATCACCACACACGTCACCGAAAACACGGATCTCGGCGAAAGCGAGATCCTTCGACTGTTCGAGCGCGATTATCAGGGAATTAATCACGGTCACGAATCGACGTCGCAAGGATCGATCATGCGCTTCGGTCCGATGCACTACCGCGACGTCGCCGTTTTCCTCGGCGTCGGCTGTCGGGAGGGTGGCGAGTATGAGTACGACCAGACTGATGCGGTCGGACAGGCGTTCCGGACGTACATCGTTCCGCGACTCCTGAACGCCGCCGCGTTCCCGCAAATCGAGCGAATCGCAGAACACTACCGCGCGATGAACGGAGAGTTCGAGGAGTTCGACCTCGCCCCTGCTGCTGAGTTAGCCGAACGAGAACTCGAACAGGAAAGACGTCAGATGGGCTCCTACGAATAATGAGCACCGTTGACGAAGTCTACGAGTACGGGCAAGACACTTTCAACGTCCCCGAGCGAGGGGAGATCCGGATAGAGGGCTGTCCGTCGTCCATCGGGGACCAGCTTCGTCGCGCTTCCTTCACACAAAAGAGTCCAGGCGTCTTCACGAAGAGTCAGGCGGCACTCAACGGCGATCAGGAGTACGAGGTCGTGACGGTCACCGTAGACGGAGACGAGAACGAGGTGATCCACGTCGAGGCGACGGACATCATCGGCGTAGTGAGCCTCACACCGTCGTCGAAAGTACAGGTCGATCCGAAGATTGACTGGGAGCACATCTTCGACATGCTGTTGGCCGTCTACGACCAGAACCGGTCCATCGAGTATCATGGGATCCCGCTGCAGGATTTCCTCTCCGACGATATCCACCTCGACGACGTCTTTGTGGTCTTGGCAATCAACTACCTCGACGGGTTAGAGACGATTCACCGACAAGGGTACATCCGCGATCTGGTCATCCGGCGACTCGACAGTCTCGATGGGCGGGGTGAGATCGACGTCGAACAGACGCTCTTGAACCACGCGCGCGGGACGCTGGAGCCACATTGGGTCCGCAACGAGACTGAGTACGATAACGCCGCGAACTCGCTGCTCCACTTCGCCGGAAAGACCCTGCTTCGGCTCTTCCGACAGAACTCGCAGCAGAACGACCACCCTGCGTACGACCGCATCTTCTCGGAAGTTCACCGAGAGGTGGAACGCTTGGAGAGTATGGGTGTCGGGAGCGGGTTGGACCGGATGGACGAGTATCGACGCCTCTCGCTCAGTGACATTCCGAAGCAGCGACGGTACTATCAAAAGGCGTTCGACGTCGCTAAAGCGGTGATGTCGTCGTCACTCGGCCAGCAACTTCGTGACGGTCCGCGAGAGTTGGTCGTAGATTACGTCCTAAACATGGAGTCATTGTTTGAACAGTACTCTCAGGTCGTCATCGAGCGCGAGCTCTCGTACATCAAGTCCTACGACCACCTCGGCGACCTCGACGACGTGACACCCGTTCGGTCACCGTCCGTGAATCCGTTCGAGGGAGAGGGACAAATATACCACGAACCGGACCACGCGCTGCAGGAGGGTGACGAGACACTGGCCGTACTGGATTCGAAGTACTACGCGGAGGGTCACGATCCGGTTAAGGAATCACCGTCCAGGTCACGACTGTTCAGCTACGCCTACCTCCTCCACGCTGACCGACTCGCGTTCCTCTGTCCGCTACTTGAACCGAAGCGCCGGCGAGTCACCCAAACTGGTGCTGAACTGCAAATTGTCTCACCTGAGGGCGAATTCACCTTGGACCGATACGGCAACGTCGTCCACGGCTACCTGCACGACGTACTCGTTCGGAAATCAACCGAACTCGAAGCCTTCCGCGCTGTCGCAGAGAATCGACTATGCCTCGACGGCGTCGAAGAGGCGGATCTGAGTGAAGCGAAATCAATGAGTGGGCCGTTCATCTTCAAGGACGTTCGGGATTTCTCGCTGCGCGTTCTCAAGGCTGCCGCCGACGAGCACTCGTGGGAGGTCCGCAATCGGTACGACCTAGAGCAGGACGGTGACTGGACGCGGGAGCAAATCGAGACGCGCTGTAAGCAGCGCTACGAGCACACGACAACGTGCATCCCTGTGTTCTGCCGTGAACAGGGTCAGGAGTGGATCGACCTGTACTTCCTGAACGGAAGTGGTGAAGTCGAGAAAGAAGGACCACTGAAACTTCTGTAGCGCGTTAGAACGGCGCGACGAGCCACTCTCCGTCCTCTTTCCGTTCAAGCTGTGGACCGAAGATCTGCTGGAGAGGGTAGAGTTCATCATCGTATCGAAGGTCGTAGGTCTTCCCGCTTCGGTGGAACGATCCTTTGACAACGAACTGTACCGTGGGGCTCTGATACTCCAGATCGTTCGCACGTCGGTCCATCTCATGGGCGAGTTCGTTCGCCAGGTCGTCATCACTCAAGGCATCTGAGAGTCCGACGACACTCACCTTCTTGGGGACATCGTCTTTCTTGAGCCGCTGGAGGAACTCTTCCACAGGGATCTGATGTTCGAAGGTTTCGTAGGCACCTTCGATAACAAGATTATACTGTCCGGGTATTTGTCCAGGTCCTGCCATTACCTACGGAATGTTGGCGAGGGGTCAAAAAGGGGTACGGTACTTCAGTCTTCGCGGACGAAGCCTTCCGGCGGGAGTAACGCGTCGAAGTCTGGTTGGTCGGCACGCTCGTCGGCGTCTGCTTTCAGCTTGTCGCATGGTTCTTCATACTCAACTTCACGTATGAGACAGAATAACCGTTTCATCACCTGTGATTGATTGATTCTAGCTCGGTGTGACAAGTTCAAGCGGGCTACGGCAATCGGATGTTAGGGAGGGACCTCAGCGGCGAGTGCCTCATCGGTAGGTGACCAGGTATACTTATTCTGCTCAGCAAGGCCAACGTTCTGTAGGCGACTCAGAATTGAACCCACCTCGCTTCGTTCTTTGCCGTTCGAATTTGGTTCTTCGAACGGTGAATCGGGAAGTTCGCTCGCATCTCCGTGGATGACACGACGAACCGCGCCGCCGGTGTTCTGGCGAAGCGCCTTGAGAACGAACTGTTCCCCCTTCGTAAGCCGGTCAACCGCGTCTGCAGGTTCTTCGATATCGCCAAGACGTGTCTCGGGTGCCGCCCACTCTTCGAGGACAAACTCGATTATTGTCTCCTCGCGGTTCTCGATGTTTTCGACGGACCACTCGTCGTACTCGTTCTGGATGTCCCATTGCACCCAGAGTTTCGACTCCACGTACCCCTCGTCGCGCTTTGTCTCGAACTCAGCGTTACCCCACTTCGAGTTCCACGGTCTGCTCGCCAGCGTGAGGTTCCCGAGTCGGTGAACATACGCGTCGTACCGTGCTTCGGGGCTAGGATACTCGTCGGCGTTCTCGATCGGGAGTTCGTCAGGACTTTGTGGCCAAATGTGTTCGACCGTGTAATCGTTGCTCATCGCTTCCGTGAGCGTTGGTCCACCGCGCTCACCCTTCTCGTCAGCTCGATGTTTGTTGTAGAAGTAGAAGAGGTACCGGAGATCCTGCGAGCTCGCTTTCGAGTACAGGTCAGAAGCTGTAAGGGATCGCCGAAACTGCGAGTCATCCTCGTATCGGTTCATCAGAGAAACTACCTTACTCACCCAGACGTCAGCGGGACTGTCTTCGCTGATGTCCCGTGTGCGGACGTAGAGGCTGGACTCTCCGGTGTGGCTACGATGGTTGCCAATCGAATAGACGCGAAAGATGTACGTCTCAATCGCGTTCAGTAGATCCCGTTTTTCATCGTCATTGAGGGTCGGCCACGCTTTGAGGAGCAACGGGTAGAATTTCGTCGCATGACGGAGACGGTGTATTCGGTAGACGAGGTTCGAAATTTCGTCATCGCCGGTACAGTCAAGCACTTTTGCTAATGCGTTGAATCCGCGCTCCAAGCTGTTGGTGTAGTCTCGAATGTATTCCAAGCACGCTTGGGGATCTTCCCGCCGAAGCGTACGAACGTGCTCTTTCAGTTCGCTGAGGAAGGCAGGATCACTGTACTCGTCGGAGTTCGACCAGTCGAAGTACGAGATGAAGTGGTAGCGCTGGACCGCATCATCGCTGATGTCGGTGACATATGGCGACTCAAGCATCGTTTGGTGGTCATTGTACATTTCCCCGAAGGATTGCCGAATTCGGTGAATGGTTGCCTGCGCCTCGCTTTCATCGTCCGCAGCGAGGTAGGCCATCCGCATCAGGAAAGATTTCGTCTTATCGAACGTTGAGAGCGACCGACCGCGGTCGTTGACGCTGTCAAAGATTAGTGTCGCCTTTTCGGGGTTGGCTGCGTCAACGACATATACCATCAGTTCGAGTTCTAGGATGGCCTCCCAGAGTTGCTTGAGTTTCTTAGCGACGTCCACGGGATCGACATTGGGGGATGCAGTGAGGTCGTCGAGTTGCTCGTCAAAGTATTCCTTCGCCTCGATCATCTTCCGCTGGGACGGACGCTCCGGCTCGTGAACGTTGTGCCCAGTGAGCAGCCATTCGAGGTACTTGTTGTCCTCTTTGTCGAGTAACTGGAGCTGGTAGATGTTGTCCTCAACGAGAAGCGTCTCGCGCATCTCTTCGACGTCATCGAGGATCTCAGCCTCGTGATCCGTCTCCGGCGCGATTTTCTCCAGACACTCCGTCATCGAGCGGACCAGCAGCGAAAGCGAGGTAAGGCGCTGTTGGCCATCGATGAGGAGATTGATCGGTTTCGCTCTGGAAGAGCCGTAGCCACTGGTACTCCCGCCGCTTTCCGTTTTGTCCGTCTTCTGGATGATGATCGTCCCGAAGTAGTGCTGTTTGTCCGGTGGAAGCGTGTAGAGGTCAGTCCAGAGGTCGTCCCACTCTGGTTCGGTCCAGGAGTAGTAGCGCTGATACTCCGGAACGTGGAACACCCCCGCTGTCGTCAGTTCCTCTAACGATTTCTTTCCTGATTCCATACAGTTGATTGCTCAGGGAGGGTAGAAAGTACCTTGGGATGTCATTATCTCTCCAAGATCGGCACATCGAACTCCGGGTAATAGATTCGTGGTTCAGTCGATGAGGGATCCGGGGGTACTGTCGTCAAGTTCCCATCTCGCGCGGCGACGGCAAGCACCATAGAGTCGAGGATGTCGTCTCTTCGGACCTCTTTGAGAAGGTATTCATCTCGTGTATCCCGATAAAGCGCTTCGGCGTCGTCGAGTTCGTTACTGAGCAGTTTCATCCGAAGCCCGCGACCTCGGTCTGAAGATTTCGAATAGGCGATTGGCTGGCCGTTCAGGGCAGCAAAACATAGTTCGGGATGGCTCTCACGCACCACCCCGTCATATCGCTCTCCAACGACGTCGGCGACCTGCAGACTCTTTCGACCGATATTGTGTGCCTGTTGAGAAAGTCCGTGGCCGATTTGGTCGCGGTGTTCATCGTTCGCCTCTTCGTAATGAGTGAGTTCAGCTGCGCTTCGACACGGCGGGTAGAAGACCGACATTCCCCGGCTACCTAGTAGATCGCTTGCATCCTCGTCACATCGACGTCGCTCGTCTTCTGGGAGTCCAATAGGGATGTCTACGAGGATTCTGTCTGCTTCAGTGTAGGTTTCACTGAGTGTCTCGAACTCTTCGTAGGTCTCCGTTCTGACGCCGTCGTTGTGAATAACTGTCGCAAACCATCCGATCGGGCAGGCATCGACGCCGACGATTGTCTCGCCAGATGTAGTCATAGATCACTATAGCAGGAGAGGCGGTGAAAACATCACTGACAATATCGGAATCGACGGAGGAAAAACGTAGCCGCGTAGAGTTAGGGTACGACCTTCAGTAACTCGTGATGTCTCGGTCCCCAAGCACGCGCGTGTACGTGTCGTCGCCAGTCACGTCCGCGAGTCGGCCAGCGAGCTCACGCATGTCGTCATCAACATCCCACTTCTCGACGTAGTTCTGGACAGCCTGACCCTTCTCGTAGCGGTAGCGGAGGAATTGGAGCTTGTCGAGGTTCGACAGGTGGTCGCCGCCGTCGCCATTGACACGCTCCTGGATGTACGCCTGGCGCTTCTCGTTGTCCCAGGTACCGAGTTCGAAGCCGTCATCCTGATTGTAGAGGCACGTTTCCTTGAGGTCCTCCGGGGTGGCATTGGTCCCGCGGCAGAGCTTGTTCACGTCGTCGTAGGAGACGTTCGATGTGTCCAGCAGGTCGATGAAGACGTCCTCGACGCCGATGTCGCTGGCCTCCTGGATGATGCCGTAGATCTCCTGGACGACCTCCTTCGCGCTCATGATCTCGCCGTCGCGCTGGACCTTACCGTGGTGCTTCGAGTACTCGCGGAAACACGCCCCCATCTCCATCACACCGATGTCACCACGTGAGAGGTCGCGGTTCTCTTCGAGTTGTTTTCGGGTGCGGCGGGCTGTGCGGTAGATGTCACGGCGGAGCGACTTCCATGAGGCGGGCTCGGTGTCGTCTAGAGGGCGGGCGACGACGACGATGTCGAAGGAGACGGCTTCGCCCTCAATGAATTTGTTAATGTCTGCCGTGAGTGGATATGTGGCGGTAACTTCAAATCCGACCTCGCAGAGGGCTTCAAGCAGTTCTCCCCAAGACTCTGAACTTGCGTGGTGATAAGTGAAGGTGAGTGATCCATCTGATGTCAGAGCTTTGTGAACCGAACTGAATGCCTGTTTCAATTCAGATTCAAATTCTGGAGCTCCCTTGCCTTCCGCGGGATTCGCAACGATACTCTCTGCTCTTGGTGTTTCGTGAGGTTGAAAATGATCGTAGCGTTCCTTCAATAGCAGACGCTGCCATACGTAGAAGTAATTCGATAGTTCGGAGTAAATCACATTATCGTAGTATGGTGGGTCAGTTATTACTGCATCAAATTCGTCTTCGAAATCCAACTTTCGGGCGTCACCACAGAACAACTCACTCGCACTACCGACTGTCTGCTCAAATTCTGCAGTCTTATTTGTTTCTCCATTCGTGACGTAACGGTCTGTTGGTGCATTAGCGTAGTCAACTCCTGTTTTCACCATATCCCACATTGCAGAGAATGTGCCTGACCCTTCATCAGTCCCCCACACATTGTTTTCTATAGGTTTTACTGGAGGCCTGAAGGCGTTTGTTTTGAAAATCGGTTGGATTTTGTTATATCCGGGATTATAGTCTGTCAACATAGTATTATAGTTCAGACTCTCAGAAAACGCCAAGAGCAGATATTCTTGAATGTTCTCGTTCTCAATTTCGTCAATCTGACTTAAGATATTAGACAGACAAAGAAGCTGGCGTTCATTGAACATATCAGCCCATTCTTCGTACCCCTGTCGCAGGATATTGTGTCCACCGCCGATACCGCCTTCAAACGCTGAACTATCTGACAGAATTCCTAACGGAATCTCTTCATCAGGTACAAATTTTTTGTGTTCATCTGTGTTTTCCCACTGTTTGCATGCTTCATTGAAGAGTTTGATATCCTCCTCTTCAGCCCGCTTATACCCCTTATATTCACTCTTATTGGCTCCCTGTTGTTCGCACACCGAACAATAGTACTCGATCGCATACAGACGAGTAGAGAATCCGTCCTGCTCGTTTACAGCATCTACAATCTTATATTTCTGCCCGCAATCACGACAAGTGTATTTCCCCTGTCCGACAGTCCCTTGATCCGGAACGAATCCATTGCCACAATCTCCACAAACAGTCTCCTCATGCCAGTCTTTCACTAAGTTAGTGAAGTCACACTCAGGGCAGACTACATTATAACGGTCATCTTCGCTATACCTACCTTTACCAAGCCGGTAGTCATTAGTTAGCGAGACTTCTGAGTCACAAGAGATGCAGTCTAGTTCCTTCACCCAGAAGTTGTACATCACGTCGGCGTCGTGGTCGCCGTTCGGACAAGGCGTCTTGTAGTACTGGGTGATCTCGTCGGCAACCTCCTCTTTCACCTGCTCGAAGGCTTCCTCAAGCTCTTCGACGTCGGTCTGGCCCGCTTCGAGTTCCTTCTTGGTGACGAACCAGGCGACGGGGTTCAGGTCGTTGCCGACGACCTCCGCGCCGAAGCGTGACGCCTCGACGAGCGATGTCCCACCGCCCATGAACGGATCGAGAATCTTCTTGTCCTCAACCTGAACGTCCTTCGGGTAGAGCTCCCAAAGGCTCTCCGGGTCAGTCATATCCACACGTTCAAGGAGCGAGGCGACATCGAGATCGGACTCGCCGTCGGCGTCGTCACCGTAGGCTGCGAGGGTGCTGCCCTCGTGGCCCGGTTCGAACACCGAGACCTTCTCCGGATCGTCAAGTAGTGTGTAGAGAGAGATCGCACGGAAGACACAGCCGAGGCGTCGCGCCCACCACTTGTGCATCGTGTAGATCGGCCGGTAGTACATCTTCGCCCTTCCCTCTTTCTCGGCGATCTCGTTCACGCGCTCAATGGGGAACCCGCGTTCGATGGGGAGTTCCGTCCGTTCCTGCCGACCCTGTGAAGATCCAGATTGCTCAGACATTATTCAGTATGTAGATGCGATTATCCACGAGCCACATAAGTGTGCGTTCTCTTGGTTAGAGACTAACCGGAAAAGTACAATTGGCTGGTTTGACAATAGTCATCCTTAACGAGGGGGGTCGAAGATATCAGTAACCTAGTTCAGATTTCCAATTATCCCAAGCATCCTCCACGATGGCCTCTTCTGCCTCAATAGTATCTACAACCCGATCCACACATTTCGGACTATAACCGGGCCGGGTATCGCCAGCCCCTAGTGATAATTCGGATTGATGAAATTCATCTCGCTCCCAAATCCCCATTTCCATTAAGATCGTCTTCAGCCTTGGTAAAGAGAGTTCATTTTTCCAACTGCAATCATCTGATAATTCAGAATCAACCTGTTTCTTGAACTGCATTGGATTAAAAGGATATCGCCCATGTATATTCTTTTCTGTGAATAGGTATACATCATCCTCTTCGCCAATTTGATCTTCAGGAACGTACCGTGCAGGAATACCGGGATCATCCGATCCCAAATTTATCCGAATGCCGCCTCCTGAATCTACACCGTCAGAAAGCGCTGCGAAAGTACTCGGAAAGATTTCGTCTATCTCCTGATCGTCAACTGACTCTAATTTTGAATTCAATTCACTAAGATCAGGTGTTTGACCTTCATCAGCGAGACCCCGTTCCAACGAATCCAAGGCTTTCATTTTCCTTCTAGCCTTGTTAGTGGCACCATCCCGCATCAGATTCTGTATCTCTTCCATCTCTCGGTCTATAACAGCCGAAATATCTACTGGAAGTGTAGTCGATAGAGGCAATACACGACCGGGGAGGTAATCGGATAGCGACTCGTTGAATACATTGTTAAGCACACGCTCAAAAATGTCTGTACACTGCCTTGACTGTAAATACAGCTGTTGCTCTGTGACATCAACCTGCTCGTGTTGGGCATAGTCTCTCAAATTATTTAGCGAAAAAACCGCGGCTGATTCGGAAGGCGATAGACATTGCATCCGCTGATTATCTCTTGTTCCATCTCGGCACCTTTTTACACATTTTTCCAGCGAGATCGTCTGACCGGTACCTCCCCCACCTCGGATCTCGCCACCCCTTCGTAAAATCGCTGCTTTCAGTAACATTTCAAAACTGTGATCAAGAAATATCAGCACACCTTCCGTTCGACCGTTATTGAAGGGCCGATTAAATAACTCAACAGCAATCCGGAAAGAGTTAACTGCGGTATTTTTGTAATTCTCGTATTGAGCCATATTGAGTGTGTATACTGAAATGTTGAATAGCTTTCTAGAGTCCGGTACACAGGAACGCTGTGACAGCAGTATAAGACCTTGATAGATTACTTCTGGAAACTGATCTCGATCTTCAGACTCGATGCTTCATCGGGCATTCGCTCGAACAGGTCCTGCACTTTCGTGTAGTCTTGCCCAGACCGCAATGTTAGGCTGACCTGCGTCCGATCGACGTCGGCGGTCCCCTGAAGAGCGCCGGGAACACCCTCCCTGTCCGGTAGCATGAACGTGACGTCGCCGTAATCGACACTCCCTGTCTGGTGATTGTTCCGCCACTTGCTCCGCATCGCAGCGACGTCGTCACCGTTGTACTCGAAGCGCCACGTGGGAATTTCCGTGTCGGCCTTCCGGAACGGGTACCCAGGTACCCAGTCGGAGGCTTTCTCCGAGCCGGTCGTGTTGACGACGTACTCTGGTTCTTCGTCCTTCCCGATGTTCTCCAGCAGGTATGTCCGTACCATATACTCGGTGACGCTGCTGTCGAACCGATCGGTGACTTTGTTCACCGTGAACTGGTCACCCGGTTCTAGGTCCTCGATGTATTCCAGAATCTGGTCACCGATCCGGTCGGGAACCGTCGGGACGATCTTCACCGTCGTCGGGTCGCGGTCGCCAAGCGACCCGAGGTATCGACCGCCGGCTTCCAAGACGTAGTCGTCCACAAGGAAATCGTTGACCGCCTCGCGGGCGACGGACTCAGTCTCGTCCGGCGGGAGGAACACCGATTCCTCCCCGCGGATTTCGCCGATGATCGTGTCGAGGTTCGCGTAGCCGTCTTCGTTGATGTGTGTCTCGATGCGGTCCACGAGGGACGATGCACCGACGACATCCGCACCGCCGACATCGCGGAGCGTTGCGTCGGACTGCGGCTTGTCGAGAATCTCGTTCCCTTTCACGATGACATACTGTGCCTCACGGGCGAGCCGACCAATGGCACGCATAACGACGTCGTGGCTATCGCCATCGAGCCAGATTTCCCCATCTTCGACGAGTTCCAGTTCGAAGTCTCCGATATCGAGCGCCGTCGTCCCACTACCGAAGCGCTGGCGTAGTTCCTGTTCGACGTCATCAACACCCCACACGTCCACGTCATCTTGCCGGACGAGGACGGTATCAAGCGAGCTTCCAGAGAGGTCGTCGCGGAATCCACCTGTATCACGGGCGAGAACCGGCTTGTCTGAGAGCGCCTTGACCGTCGCGTTCAGCACGTCGTTCGCGCTTCCGGGAATCGGGAGTTCCGGGTCGCGGAGGAACTGCTCGTAGATGTCTTCGACCGAGATCTCCCCGCGTCGCTCCAGCAGGTCTTCAGCGATATCCCAGACGTGCGACTGAAGATCGAACGGGTCAGCAGCAGCTGAATCTGCGATATTTGTCGCGTCGAGTTCGGCGTCATCGAGGACGAAAACGTCGAGATCCATCGGCTCTACGTCTGCCCACTCGTCGTCATCCAACAGATTCTCGCCGTCAATGACTTCGCCGTACAGGAGTTGAAGCTCTTCACGGAGTTCGTTCTCCTCTTGCTCCTTCATACCCCGAATCGACGCGCGGATTTCGTTGTCGAGGGACTCATCCGCGAGTACCTGCCGCGCTCCCTCGATGTACCGCGCCTTGTCGATGTACCGCGTGCCTGATTCGATGGCTTTGTCACCGGATGGCTGGACGAACACGAGCGTGTTGCGCCATTCGCGTCCGCGGCCATCGTTCGTGATTACTTTCTTAACTTCCTCCTGCACCCACTGACTGTCCTTCACGACGACTTTCACCTCACGGTCATCCGGGATGTCCCGCATGTCGTTCGTCCGGAACCCGACCGGGTACGCGTTCGAGCCAAAGATATCCGTAATGAAGTCCGCGATCTCGGCTTTCGCTGACGTCTCCGAGACATCAACAGCTGCATTTCGAATAAGTGCGTTCGGGTTCTGACGGTCACGGATAGCATACTTCCCGTTCAGTTTGTGGAGGTGCCACGCGACACCGTGGAGTCGTTCGAGGTTGAGCACGACGTCGGAGACGAGGTCGTCCGTTTGGTAGGCCCCCATCACGATCTCAGAGACCTCCGCCCCCTCGCCCTCACTGGGCTTCAACGAGTATAGCAGAATCGTATTCAAGATGCGGCGACCGTGAGGAACTTCATCTGTGTCGACACGGCTTTTGATGTCACCAGTTGCGGCGTTCAACCGTTCGTAATTGATCTTCGCCAGCTCGTCCTCGAACTCGATGGCGTCGATGTCGCCGTGCGTGATCAGGTCCGTCTGATCCTGCATCTGCAAGAGGACCTTCGAGAAGAGGTAGATCATCCCGCGCGTGTTCTGATTGTCCTCGTCGGCGTAGTAGCGCGTCTCAAGCGCGTCCAGAAGCACGGGATGGAACGGATACAGGTCATGCATTTCCGACAGCAGACCGTCGGGAATGGTGACGTGGTCGGACTGGTCGTAGGCATCAAAGTACCCGTTGACGATCTCACGGGCAGCATTCTCGTCCACGGAGTCGATCAGGCGGTGGCGAAGGACCTCGCGTTTGTCCACCTGGTTGTTCATATTAACCTCGACCGCCTGTTCCCGGTTCAGAATGTCGTGAACCTCGGAACCCTCACGGAGCACCGAGACGATAGTGTACAGTTCGAGGTCCGAGAGCGCCGTCGATTCGAGGAGTGACTGAAGGAAGGCTTTGTTCGCACTCTTGCGGTCGCCCTGGAGTGTGTCAAACCAGTCCTCCAGTTCGTCCACGAAGAACGCGACCGTTTCGTCGCCGACAGCCTCCTGAATCGTCTGCATATCGGGATACCCGCCCGAGCTGAACGTTCCAGGATCGTAATCGAGTGCCTCGAAGAACGGTTCCCAGAGGTACTCGTACTGTTCGTTCTGCATGGCGACCGTAATCGGCGTTGCCGACTCCGGGAGCGCAGCATCAAACCCTTCGATTGAATCGCTCGTCCATGCGCCTGCTGCTTGGGGGTCATCAAAACAGTGGTATAGTGCTACCATCTGGTGCGACTTCCCACTGCCGTACGGGCCATAGAGGATGTGCGTCCCCCGTGGGTCATCGCCAGTCAAGGAATCTCGGAGGATCGAGAGGGCCTCTCGGAGCCCCTGAGTCATCAGCGTCCGTTCGAAGAAGAGCTCCGCGTCGGACTCGAATTCGTTGTCGTCGTCAACGTTGTAGAGCTTTACTTGACCATCGATCTGTCCGTCTTCTCGAAGTTCACGGCTGAGAGTCACCGTGTCTTCGAGGGTATTTGATAAAGATCCGGTTTGTGCCATCTTGATACTTACCAGACTCCTTTGACACCCAATAAGCACTATGGTCCTGTGGGTTCAGTCTGTTTTGTGAGTCTCGTAAGATGTACTGATCAGGGTTGTCGGTCACAAAACGTATTTCACGCATACTTGTCTCTACGAAAGTATGAGAGGCTACGACCTCGTCGATGTTGAGGTCTCACACGAGCCTGCGGACGATCTTCTCGACTCCCTATCTACCGACACTACCGATGGGAACCATCTACAGAGTATCCAGGCCGTTCGTCTTCAGGCGGGTCAGCCGGACTCTGAACTTCGGTCGCTGAAGGAGTTGGACGAAAACTCCGTCAAGCTACTCGAACATCAAGTGGATGCAGCCTACCGAGCCCTCTTCGAGATGGATGGGAAAGCCCTCCTTGCTGACGAGGTCGGACTTGGAAAGACCATTGAGGTCGGGATGATTCTCAAGGAGATGCATTTTCGGGACACGGATGAGTCCGTGCTCGTTCTCACGCCTGCACAACTGGCGAAACAGTGGCAGGCTGAGCTCCGTGAGAAGTTCGGCCTCGACTTTGTATGCAACTATGACGATGAGTTCGAGGATTTTGACGCACACGACTACATCATTGCGAGCATCGACACTGCGAAGAGTGAACGACACCGACAGACGGTACTTGACCGCAACTGGGACGTTTTGGTACTCGACGAGGCACACTACGTCAAGAACGAAGAGACAGACCGATATGCCCTGATCGACCGGCTCACGTACAACTACGCGTTCTTCCTGACGGCAACGCCAATCCAGAACGAATTAACGGACTTGTACAACGTCGTCTCGCTACTCCGCCCCGGCCTGTTCGGCACACGCGATGTCTTCCATCAGTACTTCGTGAACAGCAATCAGGAGACGCTGGTGAACCGAGACGAGCTACAGGAACGACTGAACAAGGTGATGATCCGGAACCGACGAGAAGACACGGATATTGACTTCACGGACCGAACTGTCGATACACGGACGTTCGATCCGACTCCAAAGGAACGTGAACTCTACCAAGCAGTCTCTGACTACGTCAAGGGTGCCTACAGCCAGAATCAGGGACAGAAGCTCGTGTTGATGCTCCTCCAGAAGGAGGTCGTTAGCAGCCCCGTAGCGCTCAAGAAAACAATCGAGAAACGACTCTATGAGCAATCTGAACTCACTCACGCGGACGAACTGGAGTCAATTCTGGACCTGATCGAAGATATCGATACGGTAACGAAACAGGAGCGACTCCTGGACATCGTCGAAGAGGCCCGCGACAATGTCGAGATGGGGCGCGTGATCGTCTTCACGCAGTTCCGAGCGACCCAACGACAGGTGCTCGACCGACTTGCCTCAGAGGGGTATACAGTTCACGCGTTCCATGGCGGGCACTCCAGTAGTGAGAAAGAGGAGATCGTGGAGAACTTCGAGGAGCAAGGAGGTATCCTCGTTTCAACCGATGCGATGAGTGAAGGACGCAATCTCCAGTTCTGTAATTTGCTGGTGAACATGGATTTACCGTGGAATCCGATGCGCGTTGAACAGCGGATCGGGCGTGTCCATCGTATCGGACAGAAACGAGATGTCTTCATTTTCAATATGGCACTGAAGGATACTGTTGAAGAATACGTGCTGGAGCGGCTCTACCATAAAATCGACTTGTTCCAACAGAGTGTGGGAGAACTGAGTTCAATCCTGAGTCGATTAGAAGAGTCCGGGACGAGTTTCGAAGACCAGATTTTCGAGCGACTGGTCAATGCTGATTCAGAAGTCGATTTGGAGAACGACTTCGATGCGATGGCCGTCGATTTACAGGAGCAACGCGAACTCGCTGACAAACTGGAGGAGTTCAACAGCGGTGTCTTCGAAGGCTTTGATCTGGGGGAAAGCGATGACTGATGCAGCCCTCGCGGTTACACAGTCCGCAGTCGAGGAATTTACCGAACGCTACTTAGAATCGCTTGGCGGTACTATCGAGAAACAAGGGGACAAATGGGAGGTTATCGTCCCCGAGAATGAGGACACGGGATTGCCAGCCGGGAAGATGTCGTTACTCACTGGCGACGACATCGATGAGGAGTTTACTGGAGAGCCTCTTCATCCGGAGAGTGAGTTTTTCCAGCGGATTCTCAGAGAAGCGAGTGAACGTCATCCCACGGGAAAGCTGACGATAGAAACCGATCAGGCCGAAGTAGAGATACCACAGTGGCTGGAGGGAAGCGATGTTGAAGTAAAGGAAACCCAATTCACACCATATTACGACCGAGCGGCGATTGTGGTGCTCTTCCGGGTGAGTATCGAGACCGTCAGTGAGTATCAGCAAGAGTTCCTTCGGGCCATCGCCATAGATGGTCACTCGGAACAGAGCCTTCCAGAGTTGGAAGAGACGTTTCTCCGAATGACGTCGATGACCACAGACAAGATATCTACTAACTCTCAATCGTCGTTTTCGGAAACAGACACTCGTTCACTTCTCGACACCGCTCAGAGTCAGCTAATGGAAAAGGTGCAGACCGAAATTGACGAAGTTCACAGAGAGGCATCCAGAGCTGCAGACGCAGAGGTCGAAGAGTACCGCGAGCTGCAACAACAACGTATCCAAGAGTTGGAAGAAGAACGTTCGAAGCTATCCTCGAAGATCGACGAACTGAGTGAAGCGATCAACGGTAGTGACCAAGATGACCGCGTAGAGGCACTTAAGGAGAGAAAAAAGCTGAAAGCAGAGTACGAGGAGATTGATTCGGAATTAAGAGACCTGCACGAGCAACGAGATCAGGGATATCCTCAGAAGCAGGAAGAGATCCGTAAGCGCCACGCGTTAGACGTTCGAGTGGCCCCTCTCACGGTAACGCAAGTAGAGTATGAGCGAGGAGAGATGGATATCGAATTGGCTGAGGAAGGAGTAATCCGAACAGTCACTGTCGGATATGGGAACGGTATCGGACCCACAGAAAACGCTCAATGTTCGTCTTGTGATCGAGAACTTACCGCAGAGAATCCTCTACAGACTATCAAAGATTCACTTCGGTGCCGAAGCTGTACTTCGTTTAACCCTTAAGAACAGAATTCAGTAAGAAGATGTAGTCAGTTCACAACTAGAGGTGAAGTTTGTCAGTGCTTATTGCAAACTGGTTAGTAGCTATGAGACCTCCAGTTGTAATCAGCAATTCAGACAGGAGGGAGACTATATGGGAATTGATGCGCTCGCTATCAATTCAGTGGAGAGAGAACAAGTTGTGTATATCTGTGTAGTTATTACTCCTCTTTATCGATTCGATATCTTGAATTGACGGATTTCGGTAAGTGGAAAGACGATAGGAGTTAAATGTACCAAAAACACATTAGAGAGAACGCATTGTAAAATGCTCAAGGTTTATGTTAAACTCTGCATCATTATTCAAATCTCCAACTGTTGCACCTTTTTGTTGAAGTATGCGCTCAAATTGTGGAGCTGTTACGACAGCTGCCTCTACAACCGGTTTTGGATGGGGTAATAGGTGGTATTCATACCATTTTCCTTTTCGCCTTCCAGTATTGTGTTCAGTGGATGTAACAAGATGATTGTCTTCCAAGGTGTGAATGTAATCCCGAACACGCCGTTTTGAAACAGGATCTAAATTAAACACCTCACAATCATCAATGTATTCCTTATATAATTTTTTAGAAGTAACTCTTTCCCCAGTAACAACGTTATCCACAGTAATCAAAACACAAAGTAACTGCTCTTGAATGCTCAGATTTTGAGTGAAGGTCAAAAACACCTCCAGCTCTTCCAATGCGTCTTTGGCTAACTCCACATGATCCTCTGTTACCTCTTTTTCGTCCAGTTGAGACGCGATATATCCAGATAGTTCAAGTAATTGTAAGGCTGTTTTTGCGCTACCAGTGAGTTGAGCTGCTATCGCCCCACATTTGGGTATAACACCTGAATTGAGTACGTCATCTACAAATGCTATATCTGCATGCAGTTCTAAGATATCGTTGAGATGTTGGGAGTCATGCGTATGGAATTTGATTTCCGCAACTTGTGCTCTACTAAGTAGCCTCTTTGCTGAATGATCTAGTAGAGCATCTCTGATTTTATTTTCATTAGAAAAACCAATAACTCCGAGTTCATTATCAGGAGATCCATATTCTGACCAGCTTGTCTCAAATTCGTAGAAAAGACACTCGCTTGGACTAAGGTGCTCCATATTCTCTACAAGAATATAATGTGGTGTATCCGATTTCTCTATTTGAGAGAATGCCGACGTTAAGAGAGTTTGCTCTGGATATCCTTCTTTGTATCTTTCCTCAGTTAGGCTGTTAGCAAGTTCAATATATATTTGATAAATTGTACTGTGTAATCTACAATCGATGGTCACTACATTGATTTCTTTATCAATCTCATCTCTAACGAGTCTTATCAAGTGTTTAACTACTGTACGCTTCCCTACACCTGGTCTTCCATATACAAATATATCCTTCATCTCCATTCCAGATACATATTCTTGGAAGGTAAACACGAGCTGCTGGAATTCCTCTTCAGGTTCAACAATCCTGTTTGGGATGAATCCCTCTGTGAATGGCTCTCTAGTTTCAAAGATATCCGCTAATGGATTCGGTTCCGTTTTGTGCGATCGAGTTCGGAAGGGTGTGTCCATTTGAAACTGTGTAGAAGAATGGTGTAGTAATTAATATACTTTTAGCTGAGTGAAGAACCCAAACATCATCCTAACGATGAGAGCGATAACCACCATCAAAATCACTGATCTATTGTGTTTACGAGATCCCTTGACAGACACTACTGAACTGATAGCCGATACTGTTTATGACCTGTTGAGAGATGGGGACCCCCACCCCCCTCATTTCGCGCGTAGTTAGTCTCGAAAGGGGGTGGGGGAGTGATTCACAGATGAGGAACTGAAAGCGAGCGATTATGAATTCTTGGAACCGGTAGGTACAGACGCTCTATGGAGATTATAGGTTAAATAGATCTTGTGCTTAGTGATTGATCCTACATGGTTCTGCGAGACATCTAATCCTAGTATGGAGTACTACTACTACTACTACTACTATCTAGAACGTTATTATATACTTTACTATACCGGGTGTTCTATCCCCTTTCAAGTTACGTTCTATTATCTGAATGTGGTTAAGAGCATCTAAGAGCACCATATGAATTTCCATCAGTTGATTGGTGCGATTTCTTTATATACATCTAACCCGAATCCAGATCACTACTGATCCTATATGCATTCCTCTACATCCTCAACTTAAGCAATATCTAAATGAGAGGAGAATGTGGTTGTCAAAACGCCTAATCACTCATGGTAGCTGGAGTAGTGGGTTACTCTTAGTCAAAAGAACGTCCGAAATGAGGGGGGTGGGGGTAGTCGTCAAAACACCTTATTTTATCCCAGGAGCGTACTCCAAGTTTTACACTACTTTGAGGTGACTACGGAGTCAATTATGTCCCTATCTACGTATTAGGAGATCTCAATCGGAACAGATCCATTTTCCCCGTTGAGTCTGCTTGTAGATAGTTCATGAATCGAAGTGCACTCATCTCCGGGACACCCCATTAAATTCCTCCCTCTAATCCCGTTCTTCTCCTCATCGTACACCCATTTTATTTCATTTGTACAATTCAAACACAGGTATTTGAATTCAATAGCGAGACTGTCGCCTTCTTCTTTATCGAGTCTCCGTGTATTGACTTCATGAATCTCGGTACATCCCTTGCCAGGACAACCTATCCTGGTACTTTCCTCAATTTGATGTGCGTCTTCATTGTATATCCAGACTACTTCTCGTGTGCACGTCTGACATGTGTACTCAAATTGTATTGGCATAAGTGGTGGTTGTGGAGTGCCGATCTTGGGCGAACACTCATGTCGACACAGTAGTTCATTGTTTTATATTTTACTGCAGTGATTTCACATTCTCTATCCATTAGTCCGGAAACAGATATGGACCACCCCTTGTTTGGAGTGAGATCGGATAATTCTAACTGAGCTATTTATAGCGTAGGACAGTTAATAACGTCCTTGATCAATCAAAATCCTATTCGAGTTCCACACAACAAGGTGCGCAGATTCCAAACGTAAATTGATCGCTGTCGGGCGTTTTTCAGCAAATGACTATCCTGACCACATTCCAAACGGAAATCCTGCATATAAGCGCATCTAATGTCGGCTTTTGAGTAAATAATGACTAGACGATGTGGAGATCTGCGCAGTCACCACACTGCGCAGAGGGTCACCACACAAGGATTCTGTGAGGTGCCGGCGCGCGTCGGCACTGTCGACAGGACTTTCTGCTGGCATAAACCTACGGAATTCGACTGGACAGTGTTTATTTATTTGCTAGTAAAGAAAGGGCTGGAGACCCCTATGTTGAAGACCTATAGCAGTAGTTGGCGGTGGATTTTTCGCCAAATAATGGTGTGGAAATTACGGCAAGTATAGTGTAGAAACTCAGTCTGTTGTCGGGAGGGAAAAGGGAATGTGAGACTTTAGTCGGGATTTGACCCGATTGACGACCCTCATGCCCCACTTGGCCGCTTTCGGTTTGATGCTATACCTCTCGTTAAGTCGTACTGCAATCTTTCTCAGCATTTGTTTTCCAATGTAGATGACCACCTCTTCAATACCGCCTGTGACCGCCACTTTGCCCAGGTTCAGCAGTACCTTCCCTACCGACTGGGTGTTGAGCCCATTCCCTTCTGGGGATTTGAACCCGTTTGCATCCCCTAGGTCGTGACGGACACAGATAGATCTATAAGATCTATTATCACTTTGGTTTTGTGGTTAATATACACACACGTTGTTACCGAACCATCCGCTTCAGTTTCAGATAGAATTCTAAATTACGAATCCATGCCACTATCTATTGATAGTGATTCACCAAAGCCTATCTCGACTATCGCCTGAACCTACTTAGCACATCAATTCACCCATTAGAGCCAGAGTGTGTCCACCGGAATACTGATGCAGCCATTCTGAAAGTGGACATTATGGGGTCCGATAATTTTAGCTCGGAGTTCAAGCAGTGGCGAATAGAGGAAATTGAGCGTGGGGGTGACGTTGACGTATCAATAGAGGTCGCTCTTGGTCTGTACGAGCACTACAACTGTATGGGTCGGTTTCGATTCCAGTACAACCGAAGTGAAGATGGAGCCGGTCCTATCTACATACCAGGACGATGGGGGAGTTCGTTTGACGACAAGGATGCGGATCGGGATAATCGAGCTGCCTTCGAAGCAGCACAGGCCGTTGCTGAGGCGACAGGAACACGTGTAGAGATGTACGTTCAGTCTCAAGAGTACCTCGACACCGTGTCCCGTGAGTCATTATCGGACCTAATCGGGGAAGTAGGGGAAGAGCGCGCACGGGAACTTCTAGAAGAAGAAACAGAAGAGTAGGGTATCGGCCGTTGATAGAAATATAGTAGCCACTGACAGTCAGTGCACACCCGATCGCACGAGTGCTGTACGATCGGTGTGTAAACAGTTTCAGTGGCTACTATAGTTTCGACGGTAGAAGGTACATTGGTGAACCCACTTAGTGGTCGTAACCGTGCGATATCTAGTAGATGCGAGTGAGAACACGTTGCCGTTTCTTGCAACTACCGCATTCGCCGCATGCGGCGTTCAATGCTGTACAAGAATGAGTCCACCCGAGGAGTGATTCAGGAGGGTTGGCTTCGCGTACAAACTCTTCTGTTGTTCTATCTATTGCCGGAGCTTCAACCCTGAGATCTCCTTCTTGAAAAGAGAGGAGAGAATCCATTAGCTCGAAAAACTCTTCCCGCCCATCAGCATGGTCTTGATCGTCGGCGACCGCACCGACTAACAATCGCTCTGCATCTCGACGAACGACATCCATTGCGACTAGCGTGATCACGAGTTGATTCCGGTATGGCCACCACTCCGGAGCATCACCGAGGTCAGTCTCCTGCTGGCCTGCCATTGTACCAGCACCTAAACTTCTACAATCCACATCGATGACCTCATGCTCAAGATTCAGCTGATCGGCAATTTGTGCTGAGGCTTGGATCTCTGCGTCCGCACAGCATTGCCCGTAATCAACAGTCACCGTAAGGTCCGGATTATGTGTATATGCAAGTGTAGCAGAATCGAGACCGCCGGATAATAATAGAACGGACTCAGGCATATGCCCTCCAGATTGCATTATAGATCGCTGATGACAGATCCTCATACACCTCACACCCAGAGCCGCAAAGCATGGTTTCACTGCTTGTATCGAAATCATTCGCATACCCGATAACTGGTGTCCCATCCTTCCGAGCATATCCCAACTCAAAGTGCGTTCCAGAATCCAAATGGTCCAATAACGCAAACACGAGATCTGCTCGCTCAATTGCATCTAAGTCTTGCTGTGCTACCTCCTCTGGACTATCGTAATCAGCAGCTCGACCAATATCATGGACGGGTGAAATTACGTTAGCTCCCTCGCCCTCCAAGAGGTGTTTGACTTCCTCAACAACGAACCGTTCGCCAATGTCGAAGAACGGTCCTGCCAGATAAACCGTCGGAGGAGTAGCGTTCGGTGAAATAAATGTTGATGAACCACTATTGGATACTGATTCACCGAGTTCTTTGGAAATCGGCAGATGCCGATGTCTACAGTAATACGCTGTCGCCTTTGAAGCGGTCATTGCAGCGTCTACGGCAGTTTCGCCGTTTTCGGCCCATTCCCCAGCAAAGACAGCAGTGAACACATCCCCACTTCCAATTCCCCAAATAGATTTCGTCTGAAAAACTGGGATTCGGGTTGTCATACTGGGTGTTCTAACGATTGCCCCTCTGGCTCCCCGCTTGAGGACGACCACGTCTGCGGCAGTAGTGCCTGTCATGAGTTCTGTAAAAATCGATTCTAAGTCGTCTTCTCCAGATAGTTGCGCAGCTTCGTCACAGTTCAGAACGAGAGCGAGTTCATCGGCAGTTGAGCCGTTCGCATGGAACGAGACAGGATCTGCTGATTGAGGGTCATAGACAACGCGCTCACCGGAAACAATTGCTGTCCCTTCAAGGAGCCCGAATCGTAGGATTGCGTCTCCACTAATTCCTGAAAGTTTACGATTATAGTTGGATGCCTCTGATGGAGAGAGCACGGGATTTGAGTGGTTATGCAGATAATCGAAGCTAACTGTCTCTGGAATTCCGGTTATGTGGACATCGAAGTCAAACGTGGCCGCGTAAGTTTCGAGTGTCTCTTTGTCGGCAGGCCCGATGTATGTGTGGAGTTGGTTACGAGAGGAGACGATGGTCTCAGTAGCTGCGGCTGCTCGTACACCTGACCCAAAGAAAGCTGTGTCAGGAGGAAACTGGCACAACTCGTGATAAGTGCCACCTGCGATAATCATTCGTCACTTGTGTCGCTCTGAATATTGACTTTGCAATACTCCGGTGTAACATCACGAACCTCTGCCTGGTATGACCGTCCTTGATCGATACACTCCTTAAAAAGTTGAGCCCATGGATCAGGAACGTCGCCAACTTTGGATCCGTCAGCGGTGACAATAACCACCTCTTCAGTCGTTGTTTCAACTGACAAGGGAAGCTCCGGATGAAGCTGATCCCGTACTGCAGTATTGATAGCGGTCAGATTGATGTCCTTGTGAAGCAGACACTTATTGGTTACTTGGACTTCGCATTTCCCACCATCGATGTCGAGAATCCGAGCCCGATACTGTCGGCCCTGTTCGATACACTCCTTCAATGTACTAACCCACGGTTCAGCGATAGCTCCGATGGTCCTTCCTCGTGAATCTACAACACAGACTGCCTTCTCTCGAAGACGTACTGAACAGATATCTCCCTCAACTGCATCTTCTAACGGTTCCGGGTTCGGCGAGTGGAGAAGAGCTGATTCTGCAATTAGACACTCGTCTTCTTCATCATCGGCCTCGTCATCCTCTTCGTCTTCTTCCTGATTATCGTCAGCCTCCTCATCGCCTCGCTCTTCTTCATGCTCCTCCCCACAATCTTCTTGATCACTTTTCTGCTCATCTTTTTTAGAGTCGGTATTTTCCTCTACAGACTCTGAATCATCCTCTTCAGACGTGACATCGGACCCTTCTCCGGGGCCAGCTACTGGTGCACCGCTACCTCCCCCACCACCAGTTGCTGGTAGACCTTCTGGAGTCGCTTCGTCATTTGTTCCATTTGACCCATCAGACTGATCTCCAGTCGTCTCCCCCTCAGAATCTGATTCAGGAGGAGGTACGCTATTAGATCCATCTTCATCAGAATTGTCAGAACCCTCTCCCGATCCGCCGCTATTAGACGGGCGATTGTAGCCGCCTCCTCCTCCACCCATAGTGTTGGCGTATTTGTATTAATGATAATTAAGTGTATCGTGGAGGGATTACAGAGCAGTTGGCTACCTTCAAACTAATCCCCAACCAACAAGTGAGCAAACTATCTGTTCCATCACTGGCTCTCCGATAACTATGCATCTGTAGTTGCTGTATCGCCTGACCAGATTTAATCATATATATATAAATGATGAAACTGTGCTACATCCACTGATACCAATACATGGTCGTTAAACAGTGTGGTTGTTTGACACCCCTCGATTTCTATTTTGCTGATGATCGTTTCATAGACCGGGGTAGCTGAAACACCTGAACAACCCACCTATCTTTTAAATAGATATAACACTCAGTATAACATGTAATAGAACATGACTGGAGACAACCGAAATCACCTCTTCAGAGGTGGAGAAGCATGAAGTTTACCACGAAGCTGTGGAAGCGTTCGCAAAACAGTTATGCTTCGACTGTCCCGAGAGAGATACTCGCAATCAAAGATGTTCCCGTAGAGTCAGACATCGAGGTTGAGTGGTCGATAAACCCGGAGAACGGAAAGGTCCAAGTAGAATTCACCGAAGCGGAAAACATGGGTGATAACCAGTGACCCGGGCACTCGCGTGGATTCGCAAGTCGAAAGGTAGCGATGATGACGTCGGTCTCAAACTGCAGCGTGAAAAAGTCCCGGCGCTCGCTGAGGAACTCGCTGACAACGTTCACACGCTCGACTTAGGCGTGCAGTCTGGGTTCAGCACACTCACCCGTGACGACCCGGATGGGCTTCTCGATCAACGTGACGACGTGAGAGAGACCGTTGATACGATTCGACGTGGTGAGTACGATCTACTCGTCGCGTGGGACGACCGACGGTTGTGCCGTGATGAGTACTTCAACGTGATCAAACACGCCGCCGTGCAGAGTAATTGCGAGTTCGCATACGTGAGCGACGACGTGCAAACCGACGACCTCGCATTCGACATTCACCGGCGTGTTGAACGACAAACGAAAGAAGAGGAGATTAAGAAAGCGAAGGCAGCGATTCGTGAACGGCAGCGGAATGGGTGCTACCAAGGATCGGTCCCGTTCGGTCTTACGTTCGCTGACGACAAGTGCCATCTAGAACGTCACGGTCCCGAATGGGAGATCGTTGAAGAGGTTATTGACCGCCGGGAGCGGGGAGAGTCCGTGCGTGCCGTCGCGGACGCAACCGGAGTACCTGCAGCAACAGTGTCACGGATTTCGAACCGCGGTGTCGAGTGGTACGACGAGACACTCTACGAGTATGGTCGTTGATCTCCGTTCCTGCAGTCGCACACACTCAGTTCCTTTTGGGTGGTTTTTGACCATTATACTATCCAGCCCTATTAGCCATAGAATAATCGTTAGAAGTCCTAAAAATGGGTTTTGGGGGACTCTCAGCCTAAATGACCGTTTGGAACCTGGTCTATACCGTGTTTTGCTTGAAAACGCTGTACGGCAACCAAATCACGTTTGGAATCTACGCACCCTCCTCTGAAGATGTTCAATCTACAGACAGAATATGACATGTTCTGAATTGTAATATTCGTTGGAAATCATGGCGATTCAATATCACAAATAGAATTGTCCGGATTGAAACATGCTCACTCCAAACGAGGGGTCCCTTCTCCGGTAAGATTCCATCGGAGAGTCGAATTAGGCCTATTTTATGTCTCAAACAGTGATGAGATACTAATGTATAGAAAATTACAATCTATTCTCGGAATATACCTGACTGTAGTTTGTGCTATCTATTCTATATATGGGCCTAATTTCCGCTGCAGACTAAAGACAACCACTTCATTGGTTACAGGGCCACTCCGCAGATTCCAAACGGAGAGCCATAACTCACTCATCATTTGTGGGCCGGATTAGGGCCCAATCCACACGGACAAACGATTAACATCTGATGCGACGAAGCAGAAGTATGAGTGACGACTCGTTCTGGAATGGCTTTTCAGCTGTTGATGTACTCCGTATGCAGTAACTCTTGGCGACAGATACCGTGTCGCTCACGAACACGAGTTCGCCGTCCGAACGGAACGATGAGTAAGAGCTCCGCGAGCAATTACCGAAACTTCGAGATCGGGGTTTGGTCGAGGACGAGGATAGTGAGTGGAGAATCTCGAAGTGTGGTGTCGAGAGTCTCAAGGAGACCAATCAGTTTGAGTAAGTCAGAATTTTGCATGACTTTTACTCAGCTGAGTTATCGAGTGAATGATGTCTATTCACTACGGTTCTAGAATTGTTGTTGATGCTATCACGCGCCCATTGTCAGTCATGAGCGGGTCGATCTCACCCTTGACGTTTTTCGCCGTGCACAAAACGTCGCAGTACAGGTCTGCCGCGGCCTTTTCCTCGCCCATGATCGTGACGAACGACGCCCACCCGAGGTCTTGAGTCGCTTCGATCGTAGTGTGTTCACCCGTTAACGGGTTGCACGTCGTGTGGATTCTAACTTCTTCACCGCTCCACACGTGTACACCAGGTAGTTCCACACCTTCGAGTTCGGTTGGTAACTCGACTCCGGAGTATTCAAGACCGTGCTTGTCCAGGAGTTTCTGAAACGTTTCTTTGGTCCCAAAGTCGGTTAAGTCTAATTCAGCTTTTGCGTTCATAGTTGAATCTTTGCTGGCTAGTTGTTGACGGTAGCCTTGCCCAGGAGTTGAACCAATGGAGGTGCCACCGCTCAGGGTTGCTGCTCATCATTGTCAGTGATTTCAACGCGCGCTACCTCTCTGTCAATCCGATCGAGCATGACATCGGTCACGACGCGTTTGCGGACTTCGCGTCGCCACGCAGCGACGCTTCGTGCGTGGATTTCGTCCACGTCTCTTGAGGACGGGTTCATCTCGGCGAGTTCCGTGCTAATTTTGTCGCGTGTCGGCGGTACGCCCCATATTGCACTGTCTCGCACGAATGCGGTCGGAGCGATCAACGCTTCGTCAGTTGGGTCGAAGGGTTCGTTCGGATCGTATACGACGAGTTCAGCGGTCGCATAGCATGTCCCGTTCCATTGGATATTGAAAAAGTATTTTTCGCCGTCAAGCGTTGCGTTGAGTTGGAGCGCGGCGATGATGTCGTCGGGATCAATGCCGATCGTGCGCATTGGCTCAGTCTCGTTTCGGTCTGTGATTGTGTGCATAGTCTGTGGTTCCAGCAGCGGAAGCCCATCCGAGGTAACACTCCCAGTTATGCCAACGCGGGTTACTTTTTGACGACGAACGGGGTGCCGTATTCGAACGCAGTGCCGACGCCACTCCCGAGATGGGAGGGGCACTCGTCCCACATCATTTCACAGACGACACTATACGGCACGTCGTAGTAGTCAGCTACTGCGTTGAGTTCGGCGTTTGCCCCGCAGAACACGACGAGTTTGTCGTTTTCAAACACGACATCATAGTTGTCACGGAAATCGGTAAAGTGCTCCCGATTGAGTTCGTGGATTTCCTTTAGAGTGGTCGCATTGAGTGTGGTTTCGGTTGTTGTCATTGTTGGCACTCTTTGCTCCCCCGCCCCCAATTAAGTAACCTGGGTGTCTAAATTACACTTCTAAAGATTTGTTTTTCAGGTGTTCTTTCCATCACGTCTCATAGGATCGTAGAACATCAATCAAGAAATGAACGAACATGATGAGCCGCGCGACGGCGTACGAGTCACGCCTTGAATCATTAGAGATTATATTGGGTGAGTCCACACCGTTACTTCATTCTCTTCGTACGTATCGAAGAGTTGTTAGAGTATTGAACCCTGACGTTAGATACGAGAGATATTCCACACGACTACGTGGTCAATTTCTCCGCTCTTAGTGCCGTCAAGTAGGTCAGTGAATTATTGGTGATTTTGATTCGTTACGGTACACTGACGAGGAACATTCGCTTGTATCTGGCTCTTGGTACAGGACCATGGTACTAGAGCACGGATCTGTACCGTGGTACAGAAACTTGGTACACTATCCTGGTACTGATCCGAGTGCCAGTACCGTGTCATGGATACATGGCACACCACCACGATACTGCTCCGTGGTACCGTTATTCACTGTCACCGTACACAATGATTCACTCGTCCGCACTACGAGTGTATCTCGCGTAAGTGGCTGGTAATCAATCTACGATAGATTAGGTGCGTTAAGACGGTACTTGGCCATCCGACTCGGACTCCAGCAGAACTCACTACCGATCTTATATCCAATTATTCCTGAAAGTCTATATTGTTATAATCCCAATTGCATTGGTAGGGGGTAGAATATGGGAAAAGCATTCGGTTACGAAAGAGGACTCGTGAAATACATCATCAAAACACCGCTAACCGTAGTGGGTTTTATTTCGATGTACCTTTTTGGGGGAGGTATTCTGTCATTCCTAACTGGGCTTACACATCTATTCGGGGAGGGTGATGTCCTTGAAGCAGTGCTGTTCTACTTCATTTCAGAATACCTTCCACCAACCTCGATCGAGGAGGTTCTGATTCAGGCGTTTATCGGATCGTTTGTTGCTGGAATTCTATGGTATATGAATACACCACGGTAAACGAACCCCAACAGATTCCGCTATCAGTCTATTGTTTATTGTGGAATACGTTATTCGTATTTGATAGCTCTATTGAGGTTCACACTGGCAAGGAGATCGGACTTCGATAGATGATCGAACTAGAGCCTACAGCGCACCTCCATTTGACACACGATAATCGTCGGATAGGGCAGCGATTATCGGTCGAACAGGCCTGATTTTGCTTTCGTTTGATGGTCGAACAAGGGAGTGGTTTCCACAGGGATTCGCGTACAGCCAAACTGGCCGTATTCGAGAAAACAAATCACCGCTTGAATATTCATCGAACGAAGCAGCGACGCAGAACGGGTTCTTACAGTGAAACAGTGCTTGGGTCTCGAATCGATGACTACCAAGATTTTGACGGAGTCACTCACTTGTCAGTGATGGGTGCTAAACTCTGAGAGCAGGCCCCCTTCGATGACGGATGCGAGGCCGTTACGCAGCCCAGCCATCCCACGAAGAGCACCAAAGTACACACGATCAACACCGATGGTCATGACGGTCACGGCGGGATGCACGAAGGCCACGAGCAGATGTTCCAGCGGCGATTTTCCGT
This sequence comes from Natronococcus sp. CG52, assembly GCF_023913515.1. Classification (NCBI taxonomy): domain Archaea; kingdom Methanobacteriati; phylum Methanobacteriota; class Halobacteria; order Halobacteriales; family Natrialbaceae; genus Natronococcus; species Natronococcus zhouii. Next base: position 1,378,572 of record NZ_CP099391.1, on the reverse strand, counting down.
CTCGACGCTGCTCTCAATTCCCGTCCTCTTATACAGCCCGATGCTCCAGAATTGTCTGGGCTTCTCTGTCCCGGCGTTCTCCGGCAGCGAATGGATCAACACTGTCTTCGCAGTGATTGTGTTCGCTTACGGTGGGATACCCTTCTTGGAGATGGCCGTCCCGGAAGTGCGAGATCACTCGCCGGGGATGATGACACTCATCTCCATGGCAATCAGCGTGGCGTTCGTCTACAGTTTGGCGACCCTCGTCTTCCCCTCACAGACCGCGTTCTTTTGAGAGCTCGTGACTTTGATCGACATCATGCTGCTCGGGCACTGGATCGAGATGCGCAGCGTTCATCGCGCATCCAGTGCGCTCGACGAACTGGCGAAGCTGATTCCGGATACTGCTGAACACATCACTGAGAGTAACATCAGGGCGACTCGCTCCTTCGAATAGTCCTCATCGTACTCGCTGTCATCGTGCTCGTTCCCCTGTTGATGATGGTGTTTGCGATGCCGATGATGGGAATGATGGGGTGGTGGAGTGGCGGCTCAGGTATGGGAGTTTCACCGATTTGGGGCCTCGGAATGAGGCTTCTTTTTTCCTCGTCCTACTCGGTATCGGATACTTACTGTACCGTGGTCTTGTGGGCGGTCAGGTTCTCGGACACGATCGTGCGCTCGAAGAGTTGCGAACAGCGTATGCCCGCGGGGACCTGACTGACGAGGAGTTCGAGCAACGGCGACAGCGCCTGCAGAGAGACCAAGAGTATCCGTATATGTAATCTCCGAGATTCCGTAGACCTGTAACTCCCGTTGCTGGTAACTCTGTTTGCTGACCGCCTTTGGAGCGGAACAAGACAGTAGGTGCTGGCGAGCATACGTTGCATATGGCTGACGAACACCACGATTCTGGGCATGGGACGAATGATCGCGGCCACGACGCTCCTCACGGCTACACTGACGCAGGTAGTCACGCGCTCCCCGGTGGCCTCACTGTCGCAGCGGAAGGACTCCAACTTGAGGCGTCCGAGACGCGAGTCGAGTCAGGGGAGACCCACAAGTGGACGTACCAAATTCACACGGAGGATGGAAACGTAGTCACTGCGTTCGAAGAGACGCACGATCAACTCGCTCACTTGATTCTTGTCCGTCGTGACCTTACTCGGTTCCAGCATCTCCACCCGACACTTGCCAATGATGGGACGTGGTCCGCCGAGTTTGTCCTTCCGGATCCTGGCGTCTATCGGGCATTCGTTGACGTACTCGTGGATGGTCAGCCGACAACACTCGGCGTAGACGTACTGTCATCGGGTCCGGCCCAGTACGAAGACCGTCCGCAAACCACGCGCGAGGCTGTGGTCGAGGGGTACACTGTCGAACTCACTCCGGAGCAGATCCCCGCTGGCGAGACTGTTAGTATCGAGTTCGAAGTGCGCGGAGACGATGGTGGCGCTCGCCTCGACCCCTACCTCGGTGCACTCGGTCACCTCGTCGCGCTTCGGGACGGAGACCTCGGGTATCTCCACGTCCACCCTGAAGAGACGGATCCGGAGGATGGAGTCGTTCGATTCGCTGTCCGATTCCCTACTTCCGGTCGATACCGCCTCTTCCTCCAAACGAAACCCGACGGGGAACTGATTACGACGTCTTTCGACGTGCAAGTCGGAGAACGATAGCCTCGTTCAGAACTCCCTAGCGCTACTCCATTGGTCGTCAGAGATTCGCACGCGATATCCTGTATAGAAAGCACAGACGTGCGATTTGGTTGTTAGAAACGGTGATTTTGAGACGGTCGAATTTGGACGCCTCACGCCTGAAAGGTCGATTTGTTCAACAGTCGAACCGGTACCTGCAGATCCAGATACGCAAATACGATTCTGGTCAGAAATGAGCCGGCGCACACCACGTTTAGCGTAGTGTATGGGCAGCAGAGATGGTTCGTAAATACACCACGCTAAGCGAACTCCAGTAGAGTCCGCTATCAGTCTCGTATTTCACTTCCGATCCGGTTCACCCAGTTATATCCATTTCCGCATTAGAGTCTAACACATGAGATCTGCGAGTCAATCCAGGTGGGGTAGTTCGGGTACAACATCGTAGGCAACCGTAGAAGGAAAGATACATTAAACAACCCGTCAGAAAATCATAAAGCAACCAACCTGACGCTCGCGCTCACCACGAAGAGAAAGGATGGAAAAATCAGGAACACTGCTCGATTTCGCACAGATCGATACGCTCTCCAAATTGTCGCAATATACCGAGCAGCGGGTACAACGTGAAGACGACCCCGTTAGAGCAATTACCTTCGTCTCAGAACGATCTCCAGTCAAAATCTTCAATGAATTTGAGCCAGATGGGTTCCGTATTGAGATTGAAGATCAAGGCGAGTTCGTTACTGCTTCTCTTACACGACGGCTAAAGGGTCAGGGAGAAGAATACGACGAAGATGGATACCGCTATGTCAACGGTGAATTCTACCTCTTCTCACACACCAACCCAGAGGTCTATACTGCATACACAATCTCTGACAACGATTTCTACCAATACGGACTCAAGCGCTACCTCCAGGCTCTCCCACCAGAACTGACTCTGTCCTTCATAGACAGCAGTGACCTTCGGCGTCTATTCGAAGCACTGGATGATAGTATCGATGGACAACTTATTGCTACGCGAGCGGTTATCAAGTCCCCTGGAGCAAACACTGATGTTCGGTATTTTGATGACACCGACTACTTCGAGGTATTCAATTCACCCGAAGTCAACGAAGAGGCCTACTACGTAGATAAACTGGAATTTGAAGTCAGGCAATCATCCCGCGAATTCAGCGGACAAGTTTCTCGAAAGGGTGAATCCCGCTTCGTTGATGGTGAAAGTGTAATTTACTTTCAGCTCTTGCTGGAAAACATTGCGTCACTCATTTCTGACAAGAGTGACCTATTCTCTAACCGATCTCGGAAATACGGTTCCAGAGAGGCCGAACCCATACAAATCACCTACCGGGAGGGGGCGATTGAAGGCCGTGAAGAGAATTACCGGTTAATCCGCGCACTAGACGGCCTGAGCAAATCCTCTGTCACTGTATATCATGACAATCCATACATGCATGCGTCCGTTCTTGATTTCAACGACGGGACCTCAGCTGACGTGTTCCTCACCTCCGACAGCAATGTCTCCATCATTCCAGGCTTCAACGCCTCCCAACAGGCTCTCTCCCGAATTACAGACCAAATTCTTGAGGGATTCCGCGAAGGAGAAATATCCGTCGGACGCGGATCTAAACGCGATTTTGACGATTATTTCTCAGAGGGGTAGACACGCATGGGTGAGGAAGAGTACCGGGAGTGCGTTGAAAGCACATTTGAAAACTTTCGAGCCTATGACCAATACGTTGACGTAGTGTCCTGTTGGGAACATTTCCTCATTGAGCAGTACGATATCAACGACACGTTCGAATTTGACCGATTCCCAGCGTATTACCCCAACGATTCAGATGAGCCAATAGAACCAAGCTTCTCAGTACTGTTCAATGAAGACTATGGCATCGTATTTGACGTGAACCAACAGCTACCATCAGTAGAGACCAAATTTGAATCGAAACTCCGCGAGCTGGAACGATACGACCAGGACTTGCAGTTCCACACCGGAAACGGTGGGTCAACCGTTCCTCCACAGCATGATATTGTGCTGTTAATTCATGGGGATAACTTCCAAACCGAAAAGCTTCGTATCAAGAAAGCGCTTGAGAGCGATAAGTTGAGTATCAATTCAAATCTGGTGTTGCTGAGCTACAAGTATATTGACCAAGATACCAATCCAAAGTACCAGTTCCAAAGGGCCTCAATGGTTGGGGACAATTTCCGAGATGACCCCCTACCCGATAGGCTTCAGATGAGCACACGTATGTCGATGGAAGGAGGCACGTTCGAGAACGTCGATATTCCGTCCGCGGTCTTCTATGATCGGAAGGCGACCGGGGTATTATTCAATAGTGAGCCTCCGTCACTGTATCTCGCGTGTTATATTTGGCACACAGTCCTATACGACCTTCTGGACGATGACCAGCGAATCATATGGCAACGAAGGGATCCAACCAAGACTCTTGATCTTGTCGTCGATGTAAATGACCTTACTGAGCGTCTGAATCATGATTACATTCCCGGTGGAGGTGTGCATGAGGGATGGGTGACCAATACGTTGGAGTACATGTGTGTTGCAGAAACTGCCGAGAAAATTTCCGAGGGTGAGTACTACATAAAATTCCGAAATCTTCGAGACAAGCGCAGAGAATATAACGACGCACTTAGCGACCGAAGTGAACACTCTGATTTAGCTCACCTCTTTGCCGAATGGCACTGTGAAAATACTGTTGAAATGGAGGACAGGGAACTCCAAGAATTGGTGAAAGCAGATACATCGAACGGCCCTGACGAGCCTCGAAAAGATCTTACACAACCTGAACTTGGAGAATTCTAATACTAATGGGAGAGGACGCTGAAGTTCTAATACAAGCGGAAAATGACATTGAGATTGTAGAAAAGAGTGAACTCTCAGCGAAGGAGGATCTAGCTGACCGCTATCAGGATATGCTAGATAGCCAGTTGTCTGCAATTGAGAATTTTGACACGAAGGCTTGGAGGGTTGCGCGGTTAGTCGGTATTCTCTTAGGGGTGCTTTTCACTGGTATATCAGTCTTCTCAGCCGACGTAACTGTACAACTGACCGTAGAACATCTCCCTGTGATCGTTGCGGTAAGTGTGGGGATCTCGGCGCTGGTTGTGTCGCTTATTTTTGCTGCACTGTGTATTCTAAGTACGACGGCTGGATTCGGTCTCAGGGTTGAACTCGCAGATGCTCTAAATGAAGGTAACATTGATGATGAGGACTACCCTGGACTAGTTACAAAGAGTTACTCAAAGAACATCAAGAACAATATCAAGGTAATGCGAGCAAAGGGCCGACGTCTTCGGTATGCTCTTTCGGCACTGGTTGTTGGTGTTCTCACTCTCTCAATTGGTGGTATTCTCCTATTCGTGACGCTTGCGTATTGGGTTCAAGTCGCCCTTCTCGTCGTTGTTGGGGTGTTAATCATAGGTGGCCTACACTACATATTGACGATGCAATATTCGGTACTAAAGGACAGCGAAAATAATGGTGAAGATGACGAGTAACGGTTGTATGGCTTAATATTCTACGAGACTGGTCTTGAGATGTCTTTAAATATTGCTCAGATAATCTCTTCTCACCTCCATAGCCTCCGATTCGGAAATTTCTGAGTAGTGGGCGTCTAGTATAGATGGTGATACATCCGTTTTGTCGGACGCTACGGCTACAGGTACGCCTTCACGGAGGTGATGCGTGATTGAGCCTCGTCGAATTGGGTGCGTCGATACGCTACTCGGGCACGTTGATGCATCCTCCCAGTTATTACTCTCACACGTATCCGGATCTCGCCCGTGTGGGCACTGCAGGTTTACTCTACACGGGCATGTCCAAAAATAGGCGTTCGCCCGAACAGATTGGCATGATCGACGACCGAATTCCGTGCTGAATAGCGGTCGTCGTCCGTGTTCATCTGTCACATCGTACCTGTACTCGTCGATATAATCATCGAGAATACGGCACGTCCGCTCTTTGATTGCAACGAGACGATTCGCGTCATTGCCGTTTTTCAAGGGTGTTCCAGTCTTCGGCCGATGCCGGATTCTAAGGCATTGTTGATCTCGACGATAATCATCCAGATCTAATGCTCTGAGTGTTCCTGAACGGATACCCGTCTCCCAAAAAATGCGCAGCATACTATGTGGGGTGGTCGCATACTCAAACTTACTTAAGTGTGAAAGAAGCTCCTCAGCATGATCCGTATCGAGCATTACGTCTCTTGCTCGCTTCGCTTCGGCTGGTAGTACGAGTTGTTCAGGAAGATCGGGATCGACAGCATCCACCGAAGCTGCAAATCGGAGGTAGACACGTAATGTCAACAATGAAGAACGGAGCGTCTCTGGTGAGATACTATCTTTCTTAATCCCCTGCTGTCTCCATACGCGGAACTCGTGCAGGTCTCGGGCAGACAGCTCGTCGAGAGTATTGATCCCCGCTTCGTCACACCAATCGACGAACAGAGATAACCGTCGTCGATGCGCTGCAAGTGAACTATTAGCGAGTTCGCTCTGCCGGGATTGCAAGTACATTTCGAGCGTTGTTCCGGGGTCGATCGGGTCGAGGTCGTTTGTTGTCATGGTTGCGTGAGCGACTCGACCCGAGGCCTGACGCGCGCAAGAGACCTGTAGCTCCACTTTTGACAGTGGCTGACTCTTCAATTTTTGGTCCAGCTTTTGCGAGCAGGAACGGCGGCGTAAGCCGCCGCACGCCCGCGCAGGTAAAAGGTGGGCGTGTTTAAATCGCGCCCGGCCCGCTTTTGCGACGAACTATTTCGTGACGAGCGAAAGCGACTAGAGCGATTTGAAGTAGACGAGTCACAGCCCGCGAGGGATCGAAGAGCCCTCGAGCAGTCAGCACAAAGCGCCGACGCCCGTGAGCGAGCAGAGCGAACTGGAACGTCTCAGCGTAGTTCACAATCGCGTCAACCCCGATTCCTTCCTTCACGACGTTGAGTCGCGATCAAAGCATTAGGCTTCCATCAGAACAGCAAACGAGCCGCTGAACAGCGTGATGCCGAGAACGATCAGCAGACCCATCGCTGTCGGATCCGCTGAAGCCAGGTCTATCCGTCATGGTTCCAGTACTTGGCTATCGTTGTGCCCCTCGTCATGCTCCGCTGAGAGATACCAAAATTCTCTCTTGACGGTATCTAATTTTCAAAGTATGAAACGAGATCCCGTCTCTGCTGCAATAATGAAACGGAACGAGCCCATATAAAATTGCGTGATGGTAGCATCTTGTTCTAAAATATTTCATATGTACAGTTCTTTCCGCCAATCTTATCAACAGCTGTGTCTGATACTTTCAGTATGGATAGAAGAACGGTATTAGCGAGTACTGGTATTACATTCTCTGCTGCGCTCGCTGGCTGTTCCGAGCTCGAGGACGACGCTGAAGAGAAAGATGGCGACGACCTCGATGATCAGAAGAACGACCAAGATGACGGTGCCGACGATTTCAGTGAGGACGACGATCTCGGTGGGGACGATAGCGCCGACGATCAGGAGGACCAGGAAAGCGAGGATCCCGATCAGGATGACGAGCAGTCGGACGAAGAAGAGGAGTACGAGATCCAAGAGGAGGACGAACAGGATCAAGACGAGGAGCAGGACGAGGACACTGAAGAGGACGATTCTAACGACGAACCGGAAGAGCGACCCGATGTGATCCTTCCTGAGGAAGCTGAAGCGCATCTGGACGTCCGAAATCACGATCTCGAATCGAGTGGGGATGGGTGCGAGTTTTACGTGGAACTCGAGCGAACCAGCAGCGAAGACGAGTACCACGTCTTCTTCGATACCGAGATAACGCTCTACTCTGACGACGGTGAGACGATCGCAGAGAAATCAGGCCCGAGTATGAGTAGGGATGATCCCGGAGAGGGCGAGAGCCGAGTCTACTCGATCAGTTTCGATGACTGCGATGGGGCCGATCAGTATACGTTCCAGGTTGCGAATTTCGGCGCCATCCTATCGGCCGACGCGATGGAGGCTGATGTCGACATCCATCCCCAGCTCGAGGAGAAGCTCGAGATCGATCACGAGTTCAGCTGGGTGGATGAACCTGGTAGTGGTCGATGTCGAATCAATATAAGTGCCCGAAACGTTACCCAGGATTCCGTCATCAGTGCCACCGCAAATAGCAATGATATCGATCGCGGATTAACCAACCTCGAGCCAGGTAAAAGTGATAGCAAGGAGATTGAGGGGTCCTGTACCGAGGACATCGAACGATATATGGTTCAGATCGGAACGGAAGACTACAAGATCGATGACGCCGAAGTTGTCAACGATCACAACGAGGAGATCGATGCAGAAGGCGAAGTGACCCTCTCCGAAGAAGCCGAAGAGCATCTGGAGGTTCGAGACCACGCCCTCGTCTGGCGTGACGCAGACCGAACCGAGGTTGAGGTTCGCATTGAACTTGAGAAAACCAGCGCCGATAAGTATCACTTCTCCTTTAGGTCCGGTACAACCGTCTATGACGACGACGGTGAGACGATCACTGGGAATCCACGCCTTGGTCCGAGTGGACGTGAGCAACTCGACGAAGGCGAGATCCGAATGTACTCAGTCGGTATAGATCCTGAGGGGGTTGAGGAAGCAGCTGGGTACAGGGTCCGAATTTCAAATTTCAACGCGTACGTGCATGTCGATGACTTAGAGCCCGACTTCGACCTCGACGCTGAGCTCGAAGAGAAACTCGAGGTCACGGACGCTTCGATCGGGTTTGGAGATAGCGACTACGCTCCGATCTACGATAGTAAACGCTGCGGTAAGTCCGCAACGGTGGAAAACATCACTGAGGACTATCGGCTCACCGTTAGAGGGCCGGACGGTGAGTTCCACACCGCGGTCGAGCTCGAGCCGGGTGAAACAGCTGACTTTTGGAACACAGGTGGCCAATGCGCTCCTGCCGACCTTACGTACGGTTTCCGTATCTATGCGGAGGAAGTCGAAGAGATCGACGACGCTGACGACGCATAGAGCAACTCCTCGTTAACTGCGAGGAAAATCTCTGGGCGAGGTGTGGAAGACTGTGCTGATCTGCGTGTCTTTGACTCGTAACAGCTGGGTAGGGCGGAAAGAGAGGTAGCCTTTCTGCCGTCTGAATCGAACTACTCAGTAAACGGCTCCCGTCCGGTTTGACTGACTCCGAGGCAGAAGTCGCGTCTACCCGGTTTCTCACAGCGAACAGTTCCGTGAGTCATCGCGAAACCGCGTAATCCCGACCGTACTCGGTACGACGACGGCGCCGACGATCGGTCACGAGATCCGGCCCGCCGTCGACCAGCCGCGTTCTCGAGCCCTCGAGCGACGAACCCCGAGACCGGACGCGGTCGAAAACCCGGTATACTGTCCCGTAAGGGACTCTCTACCACGAATTTGATCGATCATAACCAAACGACTTCAGTTCTTCACACGTGAATAGAATGAAATCTCTGTAGAAATTGAGAGTCACTATCGCGGTTGCAAATCACTTTGGAAGTGGGGTTATTGCGTTTCCTACTGTACCTGTAGGTGAGAACTATGACATCGATCGCGGACCTCGAGATCCCGGGCGACGGAACCGGACTGGCGGAGTTGTTCGAAGCCGCTCCATCGCTCACGTGCGAGATGGAGCGTGTTATCGCCTCGAGCGGCCACTGCCTCTGGCTTTCCGGCCCATCCCAGGCCGAGATCGAGGAGGCGCTGTCGGACGCGTCCGCAGTCGAGGAGTACTCGCTGATAAGCAGCGACGAGGATCGCTGGCTGTTCGACATCGAGTTCGATCCGGAGACGGTCGACGTCTTCGAACTCGTCCTCGAGGAGGGCGGAACCGTCCTGAGCGCGTCGGCCTCGGACGGCTCCTGGCTGCTGAGCGTCCGGGTCCTCGATCGTGAGGACGTCAGTTCGCTCTACGACGAACTCGTCGATCGCGACATCACGCCGACGATCGTCCGCCTGTTCGACGTCGCGGACGAGTCTCACTCCCAGTGCGGACTCACCGAACGACAGTACGAGACGCTGGTCGCTGCGATCGACCACGGCTACTTCGAGATCCCGCGCGAGGTCTCGATGCAGGAGCTCTCCGAGGAACTCGGTATCTCCCACCAGGCCCTCTCGGAGCGACTCCGCCGGGCGTACCGCGCGCTGGTTACCTCCGAGCTCAACGTGGCCGAGGAGGAGGCGACCGCCCCGCCGGTTCCGTCGGACTAACGTTCCGTCCGTAATCAGTCCGCTATCGGTCGGTTTCACTATTTTAGCGGTCGTCAGCCGGGAAGCGGCGTGCCGGTCGCGAATCGAGTACCATTATTAGTCGTGAACGACGTGCTCGAGCTATGCACGTCGACAGCGAGGACGGCGTTCTCGAAATCAGGTTCGATCGACCGAGCGTACTCAACGCGATCACCCGAGAGATCGCCACCGAGCTAGCCGAGACGGTCGAGAGCGCCGATCCCGAGGAGTACCACGCGATCACGATCACCGGCGAGGGAGACGCCTTCAGCGCCGGCGGTGACATCGAAGCGATGACCGAAGAGCCCGCCGCGCCCCGGGAGTCTTACGCGGAGGTCACCGAGACGTTCGGCCGCGTCGTCGAGGCGATGCTCGAGTGCCCCGTTCCGATCGTCGCGAAGGTAAACGGCGACGCCGTCGGTGCGGGGCTGGCGATCGTCACGCTCTCGGATATCGCCTACGCGGCCGAGGACGTCACGTTCTCCTGTGCGTTCGTCAGGGTCGGTCTCATCCCGGATACCGGCGGGACGTTCATGCTCCCCCACATTATCGGCCTGCGAGCGGCGAAGAAACTCGCGTTCACCGGTGAGTTCTTCGACGCCGGGCGGGCGGCCGACCTGGACCTGGTCAACGAGACCGTTCCCGCGGACGAACTGGACGACCGGGTGCGTGACACCGTCGACCGACTCGGTCGTCGGCCCACCGACGTTATCGGGATGACGAAACAGGCGCTCCACGAGAACATGGGCCGCCACTGGAACGAAGCGCTGGACTACGAGAACGTGCTCCAGGTCCAGGCGCGCTCCTCCGACTCCCACGAGGAGGGGGTCGCCGCGTTCCTCGAAGGACGGGATCCCGAGTTCAACGAGTGACGACCGGACCCAACTCGACGGAACCCGGTGAAAGCCTCCCCGTCTGTTACTCGAGTCGCAAGCCACCGCAAGCAGTACCATTGTACGGCTCTCCGTCGTATTTCAAATCGTAATGACCCCAGAGTTTACCGACGACGACATCGGCAAGGCAGTTGTTAACGCAGAGGGAGACGAGGTCGGCATCGTCGCGGAGGTCGAACACGGCACCGCACACGTCGAACCCGACCCCGGAATCACGGACACGATCAAGGCGAAACTCGGCTGGGGGGGTACGAACGGTGACACGTACCCCCTCCAGGAGCAGTCGGTCGCCGAAGTGACCAGCGACGAGGTTCATCTTCAGCACGACCTCGAGTCCGGCGGTGCGGCGGGTGCGGGTGCCGGCGCCGGTGCTGGATCGACAGCCGGGACCGAAACCGGTCGAGGCACCGACGGCGACGACATGATCGGCGGTGACGACACGACCACCGAGCGAGGCACCGACGGCGACGACATGATCGGCGGTGACGACACGACCACCGAGCGAGGCACCGACGACGACGACATGATCGGCGGTAACGACACGACCACCGAACGAGGTCCCGGTGACGGCGATCTCATCGGTGACGATGATAGCCGCACCCGCGATGACGACAGCCTCATCGGCGATGACGACGATGACGGTCTCATCGGCGACGACGATGATGATGGCCTCATCGGTAACGATGACGACGACGATCTCATCGGCGATGACGACGATAATCGTGTTGGCGACGACGACGACGATCTCCTGGACGACGACACGCGGTAACCGCGACTTCCAGGAGTTCGACGCCGGTCGATCACGGTTCAAATTCTGGGTTTTTCGACGGCTAGACGTCGTTCAACCGCGGGTTCGGACGACAGCCGGATCTCTGGAGAGGCGTCACTCGAGCCGAAAACAGCCCTCGTCCTCCCAGGTAACGCGTTCGCTACCCGTTCTCGTTGTCCATTACCGCCGTCCACTTACTCCGATCCGTGACGAACCGTCAACACCGGCACGTCCGCCAGTCGGACGACCTTCTCCGTTACGCTCCCGAGCAGGTACCGGTCGAGACCCGTCCGTCCGTGCGTTCCCATCACGATCAGATCGATGTCGTTCTTCTCGGCGTAGGAGAGAATCCCGCTGTGGGGACGGCCGTGAACGACTCTCCCGGCGACTCGATCGTGTCCCTGCTCGCAGACCTCTTCGACGAGGGTTTCGACGGTCGCCGATCCCGTCTGCTCGAACTGCTCGATGACGGGCCCGGTCTCGACCTCGCCGGCGAAGATCGTCGTATCGACGACGTTGAGCAGGTGCAACTCCGCCTCGTACTGCTCGGCGAGATCGAGTGCGGTCTCGAGCGCCTGCTCTGCGGGTGCGCCGCCGTCGGTCGGGAGCAGGATGCGGTCGTACACGGTCGTCGATTCGGGGCGAAGAACCAAAAGTGTATGTTCAACGGTACCAATGCTCAGCACCTTCGCGAGGGAAGCCGTCGCCGTCCCATCGAAAGCGACTCGAGTCGTAGTATGCTCGACCGAATCGCCGCGACGGCGTCACTCGGGCTCGATCGAGTCAGGCGTCGCCCTCTGGCTCACCGTGAGTGACGCCCTCGCGGTCGTCCGCCCGTCGCCGTCGCAGCGCGGCTCGAGCGTTCGACGCCTCGTAGCCGAAGAAGACGTCCTCTCCGTACGCCTCCGCGACCTCCGTCGCGTGGATCAGGTTGTCGATGTCGACGTTGACCGCGTACAGTTCGATGCTGAACGGCGTCTCGAGCGCGCTCTCGAACCCCTTCGCGATCGTCTCGAGCCAGTAGGTCGTCTCGTAGGCCGTGTCGTACAGCGGAACGACGAACTCGTCGACGTACTCCTCAAGCGCCTCGAGGTCGATCCCCGCGCGTTCGTAGAGGTGGCCCGGGTAGGGATCGGGGTAGAGCGTCATGTAGACGCGACCGGGAACGTGCTCGACGGCCTCGGCGACGAACTCGGTGATGACGCTCGCACGCCAGTCGAACCGGTCGTCGTACTCGCTCTCCTCGAAGTTCCGCTCGCAGATTCCGCAGCGACAGTACTCGGCCCGCGGGAATCCGATGTCGTCCAGCCGAACGTCCTCGTTCGCCTCGGCGCAGTCGTCGATGATCTCGAACAGCCCCTCGCGGTAGTCCTTCCGGGAGGGACAGACGTACGCCCAGTCGAAGTACTGCCGATCCCGGGTCGCCGGCCGGCCGAGGTCGTCGACCGGAACGAGCGACGGATCGGCGTCGGCGGCGGCGTTGTCGCCGAAACAGGACACCATGTTCACACCGTCGGCGATCGGTTCGGCGGACCGACCGGTAACGTCCTTGACCTCGTAGAAACCGCGGTCGAACTCCGGCCAGCGGACTTCCTCCGCGTTACGCGTGACGACGCCGTACATACCAAAACTGTACGGCGCCGCACTCGTAAGCCGTTCGGAACGGTGCGTTACTGCGTTTCGGGTTCGTACTCGTACTCGACGTCCGAGGGGCCGCTGAAGACGACCTTCCAGAGGGCGACGATGACGAACGTGGCGATCAGGATTTTGATAGTGCGTGACATATCCATTCGAGTACTCGAGAAGGATCCATTTATCAATTCTGAAATTCTTCACAACGGGCGACGCTTCGGGAACGGACGATCCGGTCAGGTGTCGATCAGCGACGCGATCTCTTCGCGGACGATCGTCCCGCAGTACGAACAGCGGACGGCGTCGTCGAACACGTCGAACGTCGAACTGACCGGTTCGTCGCCCGTCGAGATACAGCCCGCGTTGGGACAGGAGAGCACGCCCTCGACGACTTCGGGGCGATCGACGCGGTGTTTCTCGACGACGTCGTAGTCCCGGACGATGTTGATCGTCGCGTCGGGTGCGATCAGCGAGAGGACGTCGACCTCGTCCTGGCTCAGCTCTCGGCCCTCGACTTTCACGATATCCTTGCGCGCGAGTCGATCCGACGGGACGTTCATCCCGACGGAGATCTCCTCGCCCTTGCTGCCGTCGATGCCGAGGATCGCGAGGACGTTCAACGCCTGGCCACCGGGAACGTGGTCGATGACGGTTCCGCTCCGGATCTTGCTGACGCGCAGTTCGTGGTCGTCGTCACTCATCGGTCTCACCCTCGTCGTCGCTGAGGAGCAGATCGAGCAGTGCCATCCGGACGGGAACGCCGTTGTGTGCCTGTTCGAAGTAGGCCGCGTGTTCGGTCTCGTCGACTTCGGGCGCGATCTCGTCGACTCTCGGCAGCGGGTGCATGACAGTGAGATCGTCGCTCGCCGCCTCGAGCGTGTCGACGTCGATCTGGTACTCGCCGGCGATCTTCTGGTACTCCGTCTCGTCGGGGAACCGCTCGCGCTGGATCCGAGTGACGTAGAGCACGTCCAGCGACGGCAGGATCTCCTCGAGCGCTTCGTGTTCGCGGACCTGGGCCCGCTCCTGTTCCTGGTGGAGATCGTAAACGACCTCGCGGGGGAGCCGAAGGCTCTCCGGGCTGATGAAGTGCTGGTGGGCGTCGAAGTTCGAGAGCGCGTACGCCAACGAGTGGACGGTCCGACCGTACTTCAGGTCGCCCATGATACCGATCGTCAGGTCCTCGAGGCCGGCGTTCTCCCGGATCGTGTAGAGGTCGAGCAGGGTCTGCGTCGGATGCTGTCCCGCCCCGTCGCCGGCGTTCAACAGGGGGACGTCGACGAACTCGCTCGCCATCGTCGCCGCACCCTGTTTCGGGTGACGGAGGACGAGCGCGTCGGCGTACCCCTCGATGACTCGCACCGTGTCGGCGAGCGTCTCCCCCTTTTTCACGCTCGATGACTCGACGGACCCCATGTCGACGACGTCGCCGCCGAGTCGCTTCATCGCGGTCTCGAAGCTCATCTTCGTCCGCGTGCTCGGCTCGAAAAAGAGCAGGCCGAGCAACGCCCCCGCGTGACGATCCGCGACGGCCGTGGGATCGTCGCGGATCTCGGCCGCCCGGTCGAGGACGGTCTCGATGTCCGACCGCGAGAGTTGTTTGCTCGTGATGACGTGATCGTGGCGCATCTGTTGGAACTGCCATCTGCAGCCCCCTTGAATCTCCCCATTCGTCGGAGCCCGTCTCGAGTTCGATCAGCTCCCGGCGAGATGGTGTCAACGGAACTAAATTTACGGAAAGCAAAGAATTATACAGAGTCTGTTACAAATGGTCACAATCGTATGGTGGGTCGGCTGAAGACGGGGATCGACGTGCTCGATCGGAAGCTCGACGGAGGTGTGCCGCCGGGCTGTATCGTCGCGTTCACGGCCGATCCGGCCAGCCAGTCCGAGCTCCTGCTGTACGAGCTGACGGCCGCACGCGGAACGCTCTATCTGACGACCGAGCGATCCACCGAATCGATTCGTCACGCACTTGAACATTCCCCGTCGACGGTCGGCAGTCCGACGGTCCGACACGTGACGGGTGACGCGCCGCTCGAGGAAGCCAGACGGTTCGTCGGGGCGCTTCCCGACGGGGCGAACCTCATCGTCGACACGGCCGACGTCCTCGAGCAGGCTGAGGCCAACGACTACGTCGCTTTCCTCAACGATCTCAAGACGAGAATGCTCGAAACCGACGGTATCGCGGTGTTGCACTGTCTGAAAGGTGAGACCGAGCCGACGAACAGGATGCGGACCCACCACGCCGCCGACGCGGTCTTCGACCTCCGGACCGAGATCACCGGAAGCGAACTCGAGAACCACCTCTCCATCCCGAAGTTCCGCAGCGGACGGCAGCCGACCGAGGCGATCAAACTCGAACTGACCGAGGAGGTCGCGATCGACACGAGTCGCGACATCGCCTAGTCGGTTTCGTCGTCGAACGGGCCCCGCACCGTTCCGCTACGAACGTGTCGAAAGCCCCGTTCCGTCTCGACTCCCGGGATTCGCTGTCGTTCGAAAATCTTCGATTTTCGTGATCTTCAAAAGAGCGCTTCGCGCTCTTTTGGACTGGACGATTCCGAAGGAATCGCTTGCAGTCGGGCGGCAGTGCCGCCCGACGACCTCGCGGAGCTTCGCTCCGCTCAGTGACGAGAGAGCCAAGCTCTCTCGAACCACGCGCCTCGGTCGGTCGCAGGACTCCCTCCCTGCGGTGTTTGCTCTGCGAGACGCGTACCGTCTCGCTGCCCCCTCTCTCACTCCGTTCGCGAGGACTTCGTCCGGGTTCCTCGAGACGGAACGCCCCTTTCATTACCGCCCGTCGTGGCTTATCCAGTCGGGAGAAACCCGCCGGCGGTCGCGCTGCGGAGCGAGCAGTGGTCGACGAACGAACGGCGAAAACTGAAAGAAACTGCGTCGTTACTCTTCGGCGCCTTCGAGCTCTTCGACGATCTCGTCGGCGTCGACGTCGGCGTCCTCGAGGGCCTCTTCGATGTCGGCCTCGCCGCCTGCGCCGCCCATACCGCCCATCATACCGGGCATGCCCATGCCGCCCATGCCGTCGATGATCTCCTGGACGATGACGCGGTCGACGCCGAGTTTGTCGATGACGTCCTGACCGATCTGCTGTTTGCCCATCATCCACTGCTGGTTCATCGTCATCTGGGGCGTGGCCTCGAGGTAGAGCGTCTCCTTCTCGACGATCTCGGTCTCGAACTCCGGTTCGGCGTCCTCGTCCTCATCCTCGTCGGATTCGACGGGGACCTCTTCCTCGACCTCGTCGGTCTCGATCCAGAGATCCGGCTCCATGCCGAGGTACATCTCGAACAGGCCGGCGGCCTGCTGTTCGACGTCGTCGACTTCGTCGACGATCTCGTACTCGTACTCGACGTCGTCGCCGGCCAGCGGGTGGTTGAAGTCGACGCGAGCGCGACCGCCGACGATCGTGCTGATGTAGCCCTGTTTGCCGTCGATCTGGACGTTCGCGCCGGGGTACCGGTCGTCCTCGTCGATCTTCTCGGCGCTGACGGTCTGTACGTCGTCGGGATCGTACTCGCCGAAGGCGTTCTCGGCGGAAATCGTCACTGTGCCGGAGTCGCCGACCTCGCTGCCGATGATCTCTTCTTCGACCTCGTCGAAGATGTGACCCTCGCCGAGCACGAGCGTGCGCGGCTCGAACTCCTCCGCCTGGTCGTCGACCCCTTCCTCCTCGGCAACGTCGGGGTCGGTCGTGTCGACCAACTGATCATCTTCGACGGTGTACGCCGTGTAGGCGAGCGTTATGAAGTCGCCGGCCTGAAGCCCTTCGGCTTCGGCGGCGTCGTCTGCGTTCTCGTCGACGTCATCGGCCTGCTCTTCGAGTTCGGCCTCCTCTTCCTCGGTCATACGTTGTACGTCCCCCCGTCTACATTTAAGGACGACGTTTTCTCCCGAGAGCGACCGATACTTACGAGCGGTCGCCGTTCCGGACCGTATGTACGAGGTCGAGATCAAGGTACCCGCCGATCTCGAGCGCGTCCGCAATCGGCTGGACGAACTCGAGGCGACGCCCGCGGACGCCGTCGTCCAGGCCGACACCTACTACGACGCGCCACACCGGTCGTTTCCGGAGACCGACGAGGCGCTCCGTATCCGGTCCGAGCGCCCCGAGAGCGGGGACGAGGTGACGCGTCTCACCTACAAGGGACCGCTCGTCGACGACGAATCGAAGACGCGAGAGGAGATCGAAACCGCAGTCGGGAGCGACGAGAAAATCGACGCTATCCTGACGAAACTCGGCTTCGACGCCGCCGCGACGGTCCGCAAGAATCGCGAGCGGTTCGCGCTCGAGGGGTACACGGTCACGCTCGATTCGGTCGACGGCGTCGGCGAGTACGTCGAGGTCGAGACCGAGGTCGAAGGCGAAGCCGACCTCGAGTCGGCGCGCGAGGGTGCGTACGAGGTGCTCGAACGGCTCGGGCTCGATCCGGACGATCAACTTCGAACGTCGTATCTCGGGCTACTGCTCGAGTCCCGATCGAACGGCTGATCTCGACGTCGGCGCGCTGAGCGGTGTCTCGACGCGGAGTTTCAGGAAAGTAGGCACACTCTCCGGGACGCGTCATCGCCGCTTCGGTTCGAGCGTTACGGTTAGAGCGAGCCGTCGCGTCCGTCCGCGGAGTGCCGTCGGGAAGGTCCGGATTTCGAACAGGCCGTGAGATTCGATTACCACGGGGTATTTTCTGTCCAGATTTGTTTCCGGAAGTTATAGAACCTCGAACCATCTATCCCCGATAATGAGCGAACGGAATATCCGGGTCGAACCGATCGACCGCCAGGCAGTCGAGGATCAGGAGGTCGAAATCGTCGAACGAAAGGGGATCGGTCATCCGGACTCGATCTGCGACGGCGTCGCCGAGAGCGTCGCCGGCGCGCTCGCACGCGAGTACATCGACCGCGTCGGTGAGGTACTGCACTTCAACACCGACGAGACCCAGCTCGTCGCGGGAGAAGCGGCACCCGCGTTCGGCGGCGGCGAGGTCGTCGATCCGATCTATCTGCTGATCGTCGGCCGCGCGACCAAACGGTACGAGGGGCAGACGATTCCGACGGAGACGATCGCGCTGCGAGCCGCCCGCGAGTACCTGGAGGAGACGATCCCCCAGCTCGAGTACGGCGAGGACATCATCGTCGACGTCAAACTCGGGGAGGGTAGCGGCGACCTTCAGGAGGTCTTTGGCGAGGACGAGAAGTCGAATCCGGCGGACGATGACGAGCCCTCCAGTCCGGTGGGCGTCCCGATGGCCAACGACACGAGCTTTGGCGTCGGCCACGCGCCGCTGACCGAGACCGAGCAGATCGTCCTCGAGGCCGAGCGACGACTGAACGGCGAGTACGCCGCGACCAACCCGGAACTCGGCCCCGACGTGAAGATCATGGGCAAGCGCGAGGGTGACCAGATCGACGTCACCGTCGCGGCGGCGATGGTCGACGAGTACGTCGCCGACCTCGACGAGTACGCCGACGCCGTCGAGGACGTCAGGGAGTTCGTCACCTCCGTCGCGAACGAACACACCGACCGCGACGTCAACGTCTACGTCAACACGGCCGACGACTACGAGGAGGGCTCGATCTACCTCACGGTCACCGGCACCTCCGCCGAGCAGGGCGATGACGGCTCCGTCGGCCGCGGAAACCGCGCGAACGGCCTCATCACGCCCAATCGGTCGATGTCGATGGAAGCGACGAGCGGGAAGAACCCCGTCAACCACATCGGAAAGATCTACAACCTGCTCTCGACGTCGATCGCCGAGGAGGTCGTCGCCGACGTCGACGGCATCCGCGACCTGCGCGTCCGCCTGCTCTCCCAGATCGGCCGCCCGATCGACGAGCCACACGTCGCCGACGTCCACGTCGTCACCGCCGAGGACGTCTCGCTCGAGGACGTCGAAGCCGACGTCGAGGCCATCGTCGACGAGGAACTCGGCAACGTCACCGAGATCACCCGCCAGGTCATCGACGGCGAACTCACGACCTTCTGAGCGCTCGAGGCAGTCCGTTCCGTCCCGGATACCAGCTTCGACCTCGATCTTCGCTTCTCGCCGACCGGTATCGGAGCGTGCGCACCGGGGGCGCGTTCTTTTATTGGAGGGCGGTCGGCGGCTCCGTACCGACCGAACTCTCGGGGGAAGTGAGGTGACCGTGACTCGAGAGACGACCCGCGACCAGCGGACCGCCGCTTCCGTCCGAAACCAACCGGTCCGCGTTCAGCCGATAACTCGCCCAGGTGGCGACTCTACCGTCGATACCGGTCGTGGTCCGCAAGAGCAATCGGTTCCGCTTTCGATAGAATCAATTCCCCCGGCGGGCTACCGTCCCCTAGCTGTTACGATTCGAAACAGTAGGTACGATCGACGTGTCCGACTCGAGTCCCCGCCCACGAAGCGTCGTCTTCGCCGTCGTCGCGAGTACCTTCTTCGTCGGCTTCGGCGGCGGCGTCATCTTCCCGATACTGCCGAACCTTGGAGAGGTGCTCGGCATCTCGGCGTTCATGGTCGGCGTCATCCTCGCAGCGAATCGGTGGACTCGGCTGGTCGCAAACGCGCCCGCCGGGGTTCTCGTCGACCGGATCGGAACCCGGAAGCCGTTCATCGCCGGACTGGCGATCGAGGGCGTCGCGACGTTCGGCTACGTGATCGCGCTGATCGCATCCCGTCCGTCGATGGGGTTCCTGCCGGACGTCCCCGAGGCGTGGTTCGTCCTCGCCCGAATCATGTGGGGCCTCGGTAGCGCGCTCGTGTTCGCGACCGCGTACACGATCACGGCCGACGTCAGCGACTCCAGTTCGCGCGGCACGAGCATGGGGATCGTCCGGGCGGGGATCACGTTCGGCTTCCCCGCGGGACTCGTGCTCGGCGGACTCGTCAGCGAGACGTACGGGAACGTCGAGGCGTTCGTTCTCGCCGCCGCGTTCGCCGGTCTCGCGAGCATCATCGCCTACTTCGTCGTTCCCGAAACCCACGTCGACGGCTCGGACTCCTCGGTCAAACCGTGGGACCTCGAGCTAACGCTGCCCGCGCTCACCGTGGGACTGGTCAACTTCGGGCTCTACTTCGCGTACATCGGCGTGCTGTTCTCGACGCTGGTGCTGTACTTACAGGCCGAGACGCTCACGATCTCGACGACCGCGTTCGGCTACGGGATCGAGTACGGAGAGCAGGGGACCTCGGGCGTACTGATGGCGGTCTCCGTTCTCGCGGGTTCGATCTTCACGATCTCGGGCGGCGTGTTGAGCGACTCGTTCGGCGCCCGCGTCCCCGTTCTCGTCCTCTTCCTGGTGACGGCCTGCGCCGGTTTCGCCGTCCTCACGGTGGCGCCGTCGTTCTGGTACGTCGTGCTCGCCTGCGCGCTGATCGGGGCGGGCCAGGGCGGCGTCGGCGGCCCGCTGACCGCGTTGCTCGCCGATCTCACGGTAGAGGAGCGAATGGGGCGAGCGATGGGAACGAACAACGTCCTCGGCGACGTCGGCGGCGGACTCGGTCCCCTGGTCGCGCTGCCGTTCGCCGATGCGGTCGGCTTCCAGACGATGTACGCAATCAGTGCGATCATCCCGCTGCTGGCCGGCGTGGTCCTGGTCATCGGCGTCTACTCCCACACCGGGAGTCTGAGTCCGACCGTCGAGGAGTCGGCCATCTAGCCGACCGTCGACGTCCGTCCTTCGGAACCGCCGCTGTATCGCCGCGATGATAACGGCTTTGCCTCGAGAGACGGTGTCTCAACCATGGATCTCCGGAACGCGCTCCGCGGTATCACGTGCCCGACCGTGACGCCGTTCGACGACGGATCGATCGACGAGTCCGCGCTGGTCGACCTGCTCGAGCACCTCCACGAGGGCGGAATCGACGGAGTCTTCGCCTGCGGAACGACCGGCGAGTTCCCGAGCCTCGCTCCCGAGGAGCGCCAGCGCGTGGTCGAACTGTCCGTCGACCACGCCGACGGGCCGGTCGTCGCCTGCGCGGGCGCGACGAGCGTCGACGAAACCGTCGCTCACGTCGAGAACGCCGTCTCCGTCGGCGCCGATGCCGCCGCGCTGGTGCCGCCGTACTTCACGGCGGCCAACGCGCCGGTGGGAAATCAGCGGTTCTTCGAGGCGGTGGCCGACGCCACGTCGATTCCGCTGCTGCTGTACAACATTCCCCAGTGTACGGGCCGGCGAATCGAACCCGAGACGGTCGCCGCCCTCGCGGAACGCGGCGGGTTCGTCGGGATCAAGGACTCGAGCGGCGACCTCTCGTACTTCCAGTCGGTCATCAGGGAGACACCCGACGACTTCCTCTGTCTGATGGGCTACGACTCCCTGGTGGTTCCGGCGCTACGGATGGGCGCCGACGGCGGGATCAACGCGCTGTCGAACGTCGTTCCCGGAGCGTTCCGGGAGCTGGTCGACGAGGCGGAGACCGGTCGCGGCCGAGAGCTCCAGGCAGACGCTATCGCGCCGCTGTTCGAGCTGTGTGCGTCCTACGGCTTCGCCCAGGCGACCAAGGCGGGACTCGTCCACCGCGGCGTGCTCTCTACCGACGAGGTTCGGCCACCGCTGGTCCCGGTCGACGACGCGAGAGCCGACGAGGTCGGCACCGCGGTCGAGGAGACGCTCGAGGTCACCGGGCGCTGAGCCTCGCCGGAACCGCGCCGTCCCTGCCTCGTAACCCCCTTATAGCCGCGGTTGGCTATACCGATGTATGCACCCGCCGGGAGCCGACACCGTCCTCCTCCGTCACGGTGACGTCAACACCAAGAGCAACACCGTCAAGCGGTACATGGAGGGACTCCTCGCCGAGAACCTCGAAGCCCTCCTCGCGGACCGGTCGATCCCCGGCGAGGTCGAGCGCCGGTGGAACCGGCCGCTGATCCACACGAGCGAGGAAGCGGTCGAGGACGCGACAGCGGCCGCAGCCGACGCCTTCGGCGTCGTCTCCGCGAGCCCGTGTCTCACCGTCGGCACCGAGATGGAAGCGATCCTCGAGGCCCTCGTGGAGACGGCCCGCACCCGCTACGACGGCGGCACCTTCGCCGTCGACGCCCGACGGGCGGACAAGAGCCTTCCCTACGGGAGCGAGGACCTCGCTCGCGAGGGCGGGACGGCCATCTGGGAGGCCGTCGAGGACGAGTTCGAGCCCGAAGTCGACCTCGACGATCCCGATATCACGTTCGGTATCGAGGTCCGGGAGGAAGCCTCGTTTATCTACCTCGAGAAGCGCTCCGGGCCGGGCGGCCTCCCGCTCGGCGCGCAGGAGCCCGTGATCGCGCTGATCAGCGGCGGGATCGACTCGCCGGTCGCCGCCTACGAGATGATGAAACGCGGCAGCCCGGTCGTGCCGGTCTACGTCGATCTCGGGCCGTTCGGCGGGATCGACCACGAGGCGCGCGCGATGGAGACCGTCCGCGTGCTCTCGCAGTACGCCCCGAACTTCGACATGCAGGTCTACAAGATCCCCGGCGGCGAGACGCTCTCCGTGCTCGTCGAGACGATGGAAGAGGGCCGAATGCTCTCGATGCGCCGCTTTTTCTACCGGGCCGCCGAGGTCCTCGCCGACCGCGTCGACGCCCACGGCATCGTCACGGGCGAGGCCGTCGGCCAGAAGTCGAGCCAGACTCTCCAGAACCTCGGCGTCACGAGCCGCGTCACCCGCCTGCCGATCCACCGGCCGCTGCTCACCCGGGACAAACACGAGATCGTCGCCGAGGCCCGCGAGATCGGCACGTTCACCGACTCGACGATCGACGCCGGCTGCAACCGCGTGGCGCCCGACCGCGCGGAGACCAACGCCCGACTCGAGCCGCTGCTCGCGGTCGAACCCGACGACCTGCTCGAGCGGGCAGAGGAGGCCGCGAAGAACGCCGAACTGGTCGAGCCGTAACGGTAGCTCGTCGCGCGGTTTTGAGACTTGGTTCCGAGTGAACGCTCGAACTGATCTATTCGTTACCTGTGTTGAGTCTGTAAAACAACTACCCGAAACCCCATCGTTTCGCGAGTATCCATCGTTTTCTCGTCGTTGGTAAATAGTTGTGGATCGGATACGTACGGATAATAACCAGATAATAATAGAACCAGTTAGGGTTGTGACCGGTATGCCACGTTGGCATCGCCGTTCGATACTCGCGACTGGTGCAGCGCTTTCGACGGGCGTCGGACTCGCGTCGATCGGTTCGACGGCCGCAGACGAACACGGAGAGGACGACGGCAGTGGGGGTGGAGATGAACCCTCGGACGTCGAGCGTCCCACCGAGGTCGCCTGGCGGTACGACGGGCCGTACGACATCGATTCGACCGTGGTCGTTGACGGCCGTATCTATACCCAGACCGGGGGAAGCGTGTACGCGCTCGACGCCGAAGGCGGCTCCCAAGAGTGGGAAACGGGAGATATCGGGGCCGAAAGAACGCCCGCTGTCGACGACGACACCGTTTACGTGGCCGGCGATCCGATCCAAGCGATCGACGCCGAGACCGGTGAGGTCCGCTGGGAGAGCGAGATCAGCAGCCAAACGATCGCTGTCGGTCACGGCATGGTCTATACGTCGAGTGACTACACCGTCTACGCGCTCGACGCTGACGACGGTTCGATCCGGTGGGAGCGCGAGAGCGTTACGGTGGAGACCGACGACGGGGAGAGAACGGCCGACGAGTTGCTGATAGGCGACGTCTCCGAGGAGACCGTCTACGCGTTCGATTCTTCCGTCGGGGCTGATGGAGGAGTGTTCGCCGGGCTCGATCCGACGACGGGCGAGACGGAGGTAACGGTGCAGCACGACGAGTCGGTAACGGAGGTTACTGCGGGTTCGGGCCACGTTGCCATCTTTCCCGGGTACGACGCCACGTCTCTCTTCGACATGTCCTCCCGGGAGGTAGTCGGCAGTACCTCCATCACGCTCACTCACGCCATCATCGATGACGCGTACTTCGCTAACGGGAGAAACGGCAGCCTCTCGGTGCACGATCTCTCCGATAGCGGAGCGCACGCGTGGAGCCTCGATTCCGACCACAGCATGCCGGCACTCGTCGGAGACACGGTCATCACTGCGTACGGACCGGATCCGGCCGATCGGCCCGAGGAAGCGGAGGACGAAGATCGGTTAATGGCCCACGACCTCGAGACGGGTGAAGAGGCGTGGCGATACACCTTCGACGATCGCGACTGGACGGCCGCCGGGATGTCGATCGCCGCCGACGAGAACACCGTTTACGTCAGCCGCGACGGAGAGTTGCTGGCCCTTCGAGCCGAAGACGACGAGGAGGAAGACGGCGAAGAACACGAGGAGGACGAGGACGACGAGACCGAGGGTGAAGACGGAGACGAGGGCCCGGACGAGACCGACGGCGAAGACGACGAGACGGACGAGACCGAGTCCGATTGTCCGGAAGACACCGAATCCGACTGTCCGGACGAGCAAGACGATGGCGACCTGATCGACGAGGATGGCGGCTCCGGTGAAGACGACGATGACGGCGATGGCGATGAGAGCGGAGCCGTCGACGACGAAGACGACGGAGAAACCGGGAACGGAGACGAAACGGGGAACGAGACGTCGGACTCCGAAGACGACACCGATACTGACGACGGAATGCCCGGGTTCACCACCGGCGCCGGAATCGTCGGCGGGGCGCTCGGCCTCGAGTGGCTCCGTCGACGGGGCGACGCGGACGAACCGACCGAGTAACGAGATCGTCGGGCCCGGAATTCGCGACTGGGAGACGAAACGCACATTATCGAGACACTCCCACCACCGAACAGTGACCCGCGTCTGTCTCGTCGGCGACCCCGAGGTGAACCTCCAGTACGAGTTGCTCTCGCGAGAGACGTCCCGGGAGGCGCTCGCGACGTACGACCTCGAGCGACCGTTCGAGAACGCGCTCGCGGTTCGGACCGTCAGCATCGGCGCGGCGGTCTCGCTGCTGAACGATCTCGATTGGTACCTGACCCGGTTCGTCGACGAAGCGCTCGTCCAGGAACCCTCGGTGAACGAGACGGAGTGGCTCTCGCGACCGCTAGCCCGCGAACTGCGCAACGGTACCGTCGCGCCCGCCGACACCGACGAGTTCTGCAAGATTTACGGACTCGAGCGAGCCGGCGAGGACGAACAACAGGACGAGCCGGCCGACGGGACCGAAACCGACGGAATGGGTCCGACGACCCTGCTGCCGCGGCTCGTCGAACCGCTGTACGTCCGCCGAACGGGGGGTGAACTGCCGACGTACGACCTCCGGGACGTCGACGAGACGCTCGTCGTGCGGCTCACGGAGTCGGAGTACTCGCCGTAAGTCAGCGGGACCGCCGAGACACCACGTCCGGCGGTCACTACGCAGCGTCACTCGTCGTCTGAATCGTTGTCCGTCTCCTCCTCGCCGTTGCCGTCGGACGTCGAGTCCGAACCGGAGCTCCCGTCGCTGTCGCTATCGCTGGCGAGTTCGAACTCGTACTCGCTCCCCTCGCGGTCGACGACGGTCGCGGAGACGTCGGTCACCGGTTCGCCGCCGTCCGACGCGCGGACGAGCACTCCGACCGTCGTCTCCTGTTGGGCACATCCCATCTCGTCGCTCTCCTCGTCGCTGACGACCGCCTCGAGGTCGAGTCTCCCGTCTTCGACGGTAGCCGACTCGAGGAGCAGTTCGTAACACAGGTTCGGTGCGCCGGCCTCGAGTGAGGTCAGCGAGCACTCCTCGAACGACGTCTCGTCGACGATCTCGGCGACAGCGTCCTCGGAGTCGCCGCCGATACGTCGCTCATCGAGCCACTCCTCGGCCTCCTCGCGCTCGAGGAACAGGGTTGCGTTCGGTTCGGTCGCGGGCTCGCCGTACCGGAACGCCTGTGTTTCGGTCCCTCCCGTCTCCTCGTCGTCGGTCGACCCGTCGTCGGATTCGTCGTCGGCTCCGTTATCGCCCATAGCGTCGTCGTCACCGTCGGTTCCGTCGTCAGGCTCGGACGACCCGCCGAGATCGTCCGCGATACACCCGGCGGTGAGTGCGAGCAATCCTGCCCCGCCACATAGCAGACCGCGCCTGGTGCTGTCTGTCATCGTTTCCTCACAGGCGAGCCTAATATAAATTCGGTTGGGAAGGTGAAAGACTGATTTTGTTACCGAAGCAACCAGTTATCCGAACAGCCCGGTCGAGAGGTAGCGCTCGCCGCTGTCCCAGAAGACGGTGACGACCAGCGGACAGTCCTCGGGGCTCTGACCCCCGTCAGTTTCGGGGGTTGCCTGCGGCTGACCGTCGAAGACGCCCGGGACCTCCGGACAGTCGGTCTCGGGTTTAGCGATCTCCTCGGCGATCTTCTGGGCGACGAGACTCGTCGCGCCGCTGGACTGACCGACGAGGATGCCCTCCTCGCGGGCGAGCCGGAGACACTCGTCCTCGGCGTCCTCGAGCCGAACCGTCTCGACGCGGTCGATCAGGTCCAGGTCGAGGTTGTCGCTGACGAAGCCGGGACCCATGCCCTGGAACTCGTCGGTTCCGGATTCGCCGGTCGAGAGAACGGCGTTTCGCGCCGGTTCGACGGCGATGATGTCCATCTCGGGGAACTCCTCGCGGAGCCGCCGACCGGTGCCCGACAGCGTGCCGCCGGTGCCGACGCCGGCGACGAAGGCGTCGATCTCGCGGTCGCCAACCTGTTCGACGATCTCTTCGCCGGTCGTTCGGTAGTGTGCCTCGGGGTTCGCGGGGTTCTCGAACTGGCCGAGTTGGACCGCCCCCCGGGCCTCGAGTTCGTCCGCACGAGCGCGAGCGTCCGTCATCTCGCCCTCGACGAGTTCGAGTTCGGCGCCGTAGGCGGCCATGACCCGGCGGCGTTCCTCGGACTTCGAGGCCGGCATGACGATCGTAAGGTCGTACCCGCGAGCGGCGGCGACGAGCGAGAGGCCGATCCCGGTGTTGCCGCTAGTCGGTTCGACGAGCCAGTCGCCGGGTTCGATTTTCCCGTCTCGCTCGGCCGCCCGGATCATCTCGAGCGCCGGCCGATCCTTTGCCGAGCCTCCGGGATTGAACGATTCGACTTTGGTGGCGACGGTCGCCCCCTCCGGCGAGTCGACCTGGACGAGCGGCGAGCCGATCGTGTCCAGGATGCTTCCCTTCATTGGAAACGCGTAGGAAGTCGAGACGTAAACCCGTACTGGACCTCGGCAGGACGTGCCGGTGGTGACACGACGGAGGGAGAAACGGGCCGATCGGCGGGCAGTACGCGTAGAGAGCAGCGATAGCAGCTAGTTCGACGGCAGTGCCGGCGTCACCCTCTCAGAATCGTCGATCCGCTCCTGGGCGTACGCCTCCGCAGCATCGAGGACCGTGCGATTCTCGTCTTCGGCACGCTCGATCATCTCGCCGAGTCGGTCGCCGATCGCTTCGGCCCCCTCGTAAGCCTCGTCGTAGGTCCCACCGAGGTACTCCTTGCCGACGGTGATCAGCCCACCCGCGTTGATCACGTAGTCGGGCGCATAGAGGATGTCCCGCTCTGCGAGTGCGGCCGCGTGACGCCGCTCGGCGAGGACGTTGTTCGCAGAGCCGGCGACGATGTCACACTCGAACTGGTCGATCGTCTCGTCGTTGACGATAGCGCCGATCGCACAGGGTGCAAAGACGTCGCATGACCGCTCGTAGACCGCACCGGGCGCGACGACGTCGACGTCGTAGGCGTCGGTGAAGTCGTCGACGGCGTCCCGGTTTACGTCGGAGATCGTCACGGAGGCGCCGTGCTCGAGTAATTCCTCGGCGAGCAGGCGACCGACCTTGCCCAGTCCCTGAACGACGACGTCGAGGTCGCTGACGGAGTCGGTGCCGTAGACGTGCTCGACGGAGGCACGGATACCGTGGAAGACGCCGTGGGCTGTGACCTTCGACGGGTTCCCCAGACCGTCGCTGACGCCGACGACGTGGTCCGTTTCGCGCGCGACGATGTCCATCTCCTCGGCGCCGGAGTTGATGTCGACCGAGGTAACGTAGCGGCCGGCCAGACAGTCGACGGCCCGGCCGTAGGCCTCGAGGACGTCCTCGGTTTTGACTTCCTCCGGATTGCCGATGATGACCGCTTTCCCCCCGCCCAGCGGCAGGTCCGCCGCGGCCGCCTTGTAGGTCATCGCCTCCGAGAGCCGCAGTACGTCCGTCAGTGCGGCGTCTTCGGACTCGTAGTCGAGGATACGTGTCCCGCCGAGGCTCGGGCCAAGAGTGGTGTCGTGAATCGCAACGATGGCCGTCAGGCCCGTCTCTGGATCGGAGAAGTAGGATATCTGCTCGTGACCTGGTTCGGCGATCGAGTCGAATACCATGGTGATAACTCTTGGGTTTGGTGTAAAAATGCTACCGACTCGGCGCCGGTCGCGTTCGTCGCACGCGAGTAACGGATCGGTCACTCAAACGCAACGCCCGTCGGAAACGCGGTCGTTAAGCCGCCGGGCGCGAAACTCGTGTCCATGAGTCTCGAAACCATGCGGCCGAACCCGACGTGGGACGCCGCCTCCTACGACGACACCGTCGACACGCTCGCCGCCCACGGCGACCTGACCTACAAGGTCTGGGGCGGCGACTGGTGCAAGGACTGTCGCGCCCTGCTGCCGGACTTCGGCGCGGCGCTCGAGGCCGCCGAGGTACCGGAAGAGCGCATCGACGAGATCGCCCTCGACCAGGACAAGCAGGGCCCCGGCGTCGACGAGTACGATATCGAGTACATCCCGACGATCGTGGTCGAAGACGACGCGGGCGAGGAGATCACGCGCTTCGTCGAGGAGGAGGACGTCCCGCCGGCCGTCTGGCTCGCGGAGGAACTCGAGGCCGAACTCGAGACGGAAACGGCCTGATCGTCGCTAGAACGGCACGTCGTCTTCGATTTCGGCGTCTGCGTTTTCCCCACCAGTACTCGAACCGTCGAGCCACGCGATCGCCTCGTCGACGTCGTGGGTCGGCGGCGAGCAGGTTCGGTTCCGGCAGACGTACAGCGTCGGCTCCCCGTCGCGGGCCTCGCGACCGGCCCAGACGGCGGGCGCGCCCTCGAGCCCCAGTCGGTCGAGCCAGTCCTCGAGGCCGTCCTCGGTCGGCGGCCGGAGCGCGAACTGCCGGTCCGGCAGGTACCGCGAGGCGAAGCGGTCTCGCCACTCCGCGGACAGTTCGTCGGCGGCGACCGTCACCTCGAGCGCGCCCGCATCGAGGCGATCCGCGGCGAGACAGAGCGTCGCGTGCTGGAGCGCGTTCGACTCGAGGCGACCGGCGTGGGTCTGCAGGACGGACGCGGCGATCTCCTCGAACTCCTCGTCGTCGACGGCTTCTGCTCGCGGGCTTTGCCCGCTCGCACGGCTCGAGGCGCTTTGCGCCTCGCTGGCGAAGCCGTCGAGCGCGAGAAGGGTCTCGACCGCGACGCCCGCGGCGGAGGGCGTCGACTGGTCGGTCAACTCCTGGGGCCGCGTGACGAGCGACTCGCCGCTCTCGGGCGTGAAGTAGATCGTCTCTCGCTCGTCGTCCCAGAACTCGGCTTCGATGACGCGGGCGAGTTCGAGGGCAAAGGCGAGGTGGTCGACGTCGCCCGTCGCCTCGTAGCAACCGAGGGCTCCGCGTGCGAGGAAGGCGTAGTCCTCGAGGTAGCCCTGGACGGCCACGTCCCCGTCCTTGTAGCGCCGCGACAGCCGCTTCTCGTCCGCGTCCCAGAGCCGATCTCGAACGAACTCGAGGGCGTCGACCGCCATACTGGCGAACTCGTCCTCGCCCAGCACGAGCGCGGCCTCGGCGCAGGTCGCGATCATCATCCCGTTCCAGCTCGCGAGCACCTTCTCGTCGCGGTTGGGTCGCGGCCGCTCCTCGCGGGCCTCGAACAGCTGCTCGCGGGCGGACTCGAGCCGCTCTTCGACCTCGTTCTCCTCGAGGTCGAACCGCTCGGCGAGTTCGGGGATCGACGCGTCGACGTTCGGCTGGTTCTGCCCCTCGAAGTTACCCGACTCCGTGATGTCGAAGCGCTCGCAGAAGAGTTCGGCGTCGGTTTCGTCATCGAGGACGTCCCGAACCTCGGCGGGCGTCCAGACGTAGAACGCGCCCTCCTCGCGCTCGCCGGTCTCGGGATCTTCGCTCTGGGCGTCGAGCGTGCTGAAGAAGCCGCCCTCGTCGTGGGTGAGCTCCCGGGAGACGAACTCGAGGGTCTCCGCGACGACCTCGACGTAGCGATCCTCACCCGTGAGCTGGTAGCCGGCGAGCAGGACCCGCGGAATCTCGGCGTTGTCGTACAGCATCTTCTCGAAGTGGGGCACCGTCCAGTCCCGATCGACGCAGTACCGGTGGAAGCCGCCGCCGACGTGGTCGTAGAGCCCGCCCTCGATCATCGCGGTGAGCGAGCCTTCGAGCACCTCGAGGTACTCCTCCCGGCCGGTGCGGTCGTACGCCCGGGCGAGCACGCGCAGCCGCGACGGCTGGGGGAACTTCGGTCCGCCGGAGCCGAAGCCGCCGTACTGGCGGTCCGCACTCCGGAGCGCCGCGTCCGCGGCGCGCTCGAGGACGTCGCTCGAGGGCGGCTCCGCGGCGCCGACCGCGTCGGACGTCTCCTCGAGTCGGTCCGCCGCCGCCTCGGTCCACTGGTCGGCCCGGTTCTCGATCTCGTCGCGGTCCGTCTCCCAGGAGCCGCGGAGATTCTCGAGAACGTCGAGAAAGCCCGGCTGTCCGCGCTTCGGCTCCTTGGGGAAGTAAGTGCCGACGTAGAACGGCTTGCCCTCGGGCGTGAGCCACGCCGAGAGCGGCCAGCCGCCGCCGCCGCTGACCAGCTGACAGACGGTCATGTAGATGCTGTCGACGTCCGGACGCTCCTCGCGGTCGACCTTGATCGGAACGAAGTGCTCGTTGAGCACCTCGGCGACCTCCTCGTCGGCGAAGCTCTCGTCCGCCATGACGTGACACCAGTGACACGCCGAGTAGCCGATCGAGAGGAAGATCGGGACGTCGTGCTCGCGGGCGGTCTCGAGCGCCTGTTCGTCCCAGGGCTGCCAGTTGACGGGGTTGTCCGCGTGCTGGCGCAGGTAGGGGCTTTGCTCCTCCTCGAGCCGGTTGCGCTCCGTCGGGTGGCTCATTGGATTCGTCTACGGCCAGGAGTTGTAAAAGCCCGCCGGGCGACCGGTCGAAGGATCGAACGCTCTCACTGCGGGCGATCGAGCGATCGGAATCGATTCACGGGGACGGATCGAGTGCTGCCGTTCGTTCGGTGTATCGTCACTCGGTAATCGCCCGGTAGACCGGGTAGCGCGATCAATCTCGACAGTCGGGGGAAGCCAACAGCTTCCGATCGAACGGTTTCTAGATCCGCTCTATCAGATGGTCCGATACCAGAAAAATAGGGATCGGTGAGCCGCGTCAGTCGCCGCCGCCGCCACCGCCGCCGCCGCCGCCGGATTCATTCTCTTCCTCCGGCTCCTCTTCTTCCGGCGGCTCCTCTTCCTCCGCCGGCTCCTCTTCCTCCGCCGGCTCCTCTTCCTCCGCCGGCTCCTCTTCCTCCGCCGCTGCGCCGAGGGTTACTTCAATTAGGTTCAGCTCGGAGTTGCGAACCGACCCGTCCGTGCCCATCGTGTCGCTGTCGCCGGCACTGAGGCCGTTCTCCGTCATCAGGTAGCCGAGCGTCGGGGCGGAGCCGCCCGTGTCGTAACTGATGAAGAAAAGGTCCCAGTCGTCCGGGTCGGAGAACTCTTCGTCCAGACCGGTGGCTTCGTACACGTCGTCTCTCGTTCCCGTGTCCGCCTGCGAGGCGATGTCGAAGTCGACACCGGGGAGGTAGTCGTCGCCGAACACGACCACGTCAGCGCCGTCGTCTTGCTGGGCGGAAGCGGTTCCCGTCGTCGCGCCTGCGCCGAGGGCGACCGCCGTCGTGGCGAGCGCCCCCTTCTTCATGAACGAGCGTCTCGAGTCACTGAATACGTTGTTGTCTTCTACCATGTCTCTCACTTTTGTTCCCCCTGTTCGGGGTAGACGGTTCTTGATCCAATTCTGGCATAAGTGAGGCCGATCGTTTCACGGTCTAAGACGAACTGTATTCGCAAAATATGGTCATTGGCCGAGATACGCCCAGATTTCGGCACATCACGCGGAGATCGGCGACAGATATCAGAAATGGTTGTTTATCGGGCGGAACGGACTTTGCCGCACCCGTTTTGGACCCGTTAAATCACGTCGCTGATAGGAACCGATATCGATCCGCCTCGTACGCGGTGGATGGTATCCGTCGGTACGACACCCCGGATGTAGCCGAATTCTCGGGATTCCGCGACAGAAGAATCGTGGATCGGGGACACTCGTACAACAAAATAGATGATTTCTCAGGACTGTCCGTCCGGAAATCAGTACGGGAAACCAATCATCCTCCACAATCGTCAGCAGTTCCGACAGCGATTTCGCCCTGGGTTTCTCGGTCACTCCTGGCCGTCGGTCCGTCGAGCGTCGTCCCGGCCGTGCAAAACGGAACAGTCTCGGCGACGCGGGTGACCGGTTTGCGGGCCTCGAACCAGCGGGAACCCGGACGTCGCTCGGCGGTCGAAATCGCACGACTCAAACGGGTTCCACGCCGAACCGTTCGCTTTCCCTTCGACCGTCTCGAGCGGCTCGCTCCGTCGTCGAAATCAGGGCGTGAATTCCATCAGGTTCAGCTCGGAGTTGCGAATCGTTGCATCCTCGTCCATCGTGCCGCTGTCACCGGCTTCGATGTCGAGGTCCTCCGTCATCAGGTAGCCGAGCGCCTGGGCGGACCCGCCCATATCGTAGTTGATGACGTAGACGTCCCAGTCGTCCGGGTCGGAGAACTCTGCGTCCAGACCGGCGGTTTCGAGCAGGTCGTTCTTCGACCCTTCGTCCAGCTGCGAGGTGACCTCGAAGTCGAGATCGGGGTGGTAGTCGTCGCCCGGGACGACCACCTCACCGTCTTCCTGGGCGGAAGCGGTTCCCGCCGTCGCGCCTGCGCCGAGGGCGACCGCCGTCGCGGCGAGCGCCCCCTTCTTCACGAGCGAATCTCTCGAGTCGTTGAGGGTTTCAGTGTTATCTTTTGTCATGTCTCTCACCGGCGTTCCCCTGTTCGGGGTAGACGATTCTTGATCTAATTCTGGCATAAGTGGCCCCGATCGTTCCACGGTCTAAGACGAACCGTACTCAGAAAATGCGCCCGTTGACCCAACTATGGACGGATTCCGGCACATTACGAGAATGCGGCCGACGGATGCTACCAATAGTCGTTTATCGGGCGGAACGGGTTTCGCCGTTCTCGTTCTGCGTTCTGGATCGTTACGTCGCGTCGCTCTCGAGAATCGAGATCGATCCGTCTCGCAGGCGGCGGCTGCTCGACGGGACGCGACGTCGCGTCGCGGTCGGATTGCGGAGCGGTTCGCGACAGCAAAGCCGCGGGCCGAAACGTTTCATACGACAAAAGAGATGATTTCCACGGACTGTTCGTCGGGAAATCAGTACGGAAAACGGATCACGCTTCGTAACCGTTCGGGGTTCCGACAGCGATTTGGCCGTGGATTTCTCGGTCACCGCTGGCCGTCGACCCGTCGGGCGCCGATCGATAGTCAGACCGTACGACCGAAGCAGGTTCCGCGCCGAACTGCTCGGTTTTCCGTCGCCCCTCTCAAACGGTCATTGTGTTGCCGTAATAAGGACGCGAATATTTCCTCCGATCTTGTCGAAGAAGCGACGCGTCTCCGGACCGCCGACGCGTTTCCCCTCCAGTTCGAAAGCCGCGCGGACGAAAGAACCGGACGTGCCACCTATCGCACTGCGCCGGTTACCCGCGCCCGCGGACGTACTCGACGAACGCGAAGCCGTCGCGCTCGTCGCGCGACACCTCCTCGAACGCGTCCCGATCCCAGTCCGGAAAGTGCGTATCGCCGACCGGTTCGTCGTGTACTTCGGTCACGAGCAGTCGATCGAGTGCGGGCAGGAACTGTTCGTAAACCGTGGCGCCTCCCGCGACGAACGCCCTCTCAGCGCCGTCGTGGCGCTCGGCGGCCCGCTCCGCCGCCTCGAGCGCTTCCCCGAGGTTTCCGGCGACGACGGCGTTTTCGGGCGTCTCGAGTTCTCGGCTCGTCAGTACGATCGTCGTCCGTCCCGGGAGCGGTTCGCCGAGTGCCTCGAGGATTCCCTCGTAGGTCACCCGACCCGTGATCACCGGGTGGTCCATCGTCGTCTCCTTGAAGTGGGCCAGATCCGCCGGGAGGTGCCACGGCATCTCCCCGTCGTTTCCGATCACCCCGTTGTCGGCGACGGCGACGATGGCGGCGAGTTCGAGGTCGGTCTCGAGCGCCGCCGGTTCCGCGGCGTCGCGGCTACTCCCGGTCATTCGGCCACCGCGAACTCGAGTCCCTCGTGGGAGTCGTAGTTCTTCAACTCGAGGTCGTCCGCGGACAGTTCGTCGATGGAGACGTCGGCGACCTCGAGTGTCGGTCGTTCGAGCGGTTCGCGGGACAGCTGCTCGAGCAGGCCGGGAACGTGATCGAAGCGTTCCTCACCCTCGACCTCGGCGGGGGCTTCGGACTCGAGCCACTCGCGAACCTCGAGGTAGTCCTCGCGCTCGTCGGCGTCCGCGAGCCTCGACTGGAGCTCCTCGAGGTTGTCGGCGTACCACTCGCCGCGCTCGCCGCGGCCGCAGTAGACGTGCGAGTCGACGACGGTGTGGGCGAAGGTCCCGGGCTCGAAGCCGGTCTGCTGGGCGATCACCTTCGTGAGGAGCGCGTAGGCGGCGATGTTGAACGGAATCCCGAGCGCGACGTCGCCCGAGCGCTGAGTGAGGTGGCAGTTCAACCGGTCTCCCTGGACGTTGAAGACGAACGAGTAGTGACACGGCGGCAGCATCGAGACGGCCGCGTTGGCGGGATGCCAGGCGTTGACCACGAGCCGCCGGGAGTTCGGCGAGTCGGAGAGCGTGTCGATCACGTACTGGAGCTGGTCGAACGTGCGGCGGCCGTCTTCCTCCTCGGTGACCCACTGTTGGGAGGCGTCGGGCCAGCTTTCGCCCTCGAGCTGGCTCTCTCCGTCCGGAACCGGGTACCGCCGCCAGAACCGGCCGTAAGCGGTGTCGAGTCGCCCTTCGTCGTCTGCCCAGGCGTCCCAGATCTTGGTTTCCTCGCGAAGGGTGCGGATGTGCTCCTCGCCCGAGAGGTACCAGCAGACCTCGTGAAGCATCGAGTTCCACCGATAGCCGTCCATCTGCTTCGTCGTGAGCAGCGGGTACCCCTCTTGGAGGTCGACCTCGTAGTGCTCGCTGAACGACGAAATCGTGTCGACGCCGGTTCGGTTGGGCTTGTACGACCCGTCCGAAAGCACGGAGTCGACGAGATCGAGGTACTGTTGCATTGTCGCTCCATTTGAATCGCCCGTACAAACGCCTTCACTTTCACCCCGGTGACCAAACCCTCTTTGTCTCCGGACGTCTCTCGAGGATCAATGACCGGTCGCGACGGCGCCCGCCTGCTCGCCCTCCCGCCGTCGGCTATCGCCGATCGGCCGATCGCGACGCTTCGGGATATCGACGCGACCCTCGAGCCCGACGGCGTCTGGGTGCTCGGCCCGTCGCGCGAGTCGCAGGCGTTCGCCCGCGTTCGACGGACGTTCGACGCGCCGACCTTTCACCCGCCGCTCGAGACCGGCGACGGTCGCATCTCCCGACAGCCGCTCGCACCGGGTCTCGAGGTTGCAGCCGTCCAGGGACCGAGCGCGCTTCGCGTGTCCCCCGACGCGGTCTCGAACGCGCTGTGCGATCCCGACGTCGTCGCCCTCGTCTGCGACGACGTCGCGACGGCGACCCGACCGACGGCCCTCGAGACGACTCTCGAGCACGCGCCGGCGCTGACCGACGCGCTCCCCGCCGGCCGCGTAACGACCGTCCTGACGGGCGGCGAACCGGCCGGCTACGACGCGC
The DNA here is from genome assembly GCF_023913515.1 of Natronococcus sp. CG52. NCBI lineage: Archaea > Methanobacteriati > Methanobacteriota > Halobacteria > Halobacteriales > Natrialbaceae > Natronococcus > Natronococcus zhouii. The sequence continues at coordinate 1,342,547 of NZ_CP099391.1, read as the reverse complement.
TGTGGCACCTCGAAGCCGAGTCCGGGACGATCCGCGCCGTCGATCACGATCCCGCGCTCGGCTGCGAACCCGCCGGCGACGACTGCGTCTCCGTTCGCGTACAGGGATCGGGCCCCGCCGAGGGATACGGCGGTTCGCAATCGATCGGCATCCTCGAACTCGCAGCCGACGGTACCGTCGCCGCCGACACGCGCGCGGCGACCGACTTCGGCCTCGAGGCGGTCTCCGGAGTCGGCCCGAAAACCGCCGGACGGCTCGCTGAGCGCGGCGTGACGGCGCGCTCGGCGCTTCTCGAGACGCCGATCGAGACGCTCGCCGACTGTCCCGGCGTCGGTCGAACCCGCGCGCGTACGATGCATCACCACGCGACCGTCCTCGAGACGGGCGAGCCGCGACGACTCACCGACGAGTCGCTGCCGGGCGAGAACTGGTCGGAGCCGCCGCTGTGTCTCGACGTCGAAACCGACGGCCTCTCGCCGACGATCGTCTGGCAGGTCGGGGTCTACGATCCCGCGACGGACACCCACCGCGCGTTCGTCGAGCGCGACGATCCCGACGACCCGGTGTCGGTGCTCGAGGCCTTCTGCGACTGGCTCCTCGGCGTCCACCCGAACAGGGCGCTGCTCACCTGGAACGGCTGGCGGTTCGACTACCGCCACCTCGGAGCCTTCATCGCCCGCCACCTCCCCTACTACGTCGACGAGTGGGAGTCGATCCCCCAGTTCGACCTCTACTACTGGGCGGTCGGGAACGAGAACGCGATCCTTCCCGGCCGGACGAACGAACTCGCGGTCGTCGCCGACGCGCTCGGCTACGAGGGGAGGGAGACCGGCCTCGACGGGGCGCAAACTGCGGCGGCCTACCAGCGGTTTATGCGAACCGGCCGGGAACTCGAGTGGGACCGCCACGAAGCTTACTGCGAGGACGACTGCCGAGCGCTGTGGCGCGTCTACGAGCGACTCCGAGAGGCGGAACGGGTGCCGCAGGACGGGAACACGACCGGATCGACGGGTTCGAGCGATTCCGGCTCGGGAAGATCGGCCTCGAACACCGCGACCGACGGCGAACAGACCGGATTGGGTGACTTCTGATATGCACACCGAAGACGACGAGCGGACCAACTCCTCGAAAACGATCCCGATCACCGGCGAGGAGCTGATCGACACGTTCCCCCGGTATCGGGAGGAGGGGGACGTCTCCGTCCTCGAGATTCCCGGCCGTTCGGCGGCGACGGCCCCGAACGCGGACGTGCTCCGACCCGAACTCGCCGGGCCGCTCGAGGACGACCTCTTCTCTCACCAGGCCGAAGCGCTCTCCGCGCTCGGACGGGACGAGAACGTGTGCGCGGCGACGAGCACCTCATCGGGCAAGACCCGGATCTACGCCCTCCAGATCGCCCGGAACTACCTCGAGGCGCGCGCTCGAAACGAGGACGCGACGGCGTACGTGCTCTACCCCACGAAGGCGCTCTCGCGGGACCAGGAGCGGGAACTGAACGACTTCTTCGACGATCTCGGACTCGATATTTCGGTTCGGGTCTACGACGGCGACACCGAGTCCGGCGAGACGCGCCGGCGGATCCGCGAGGACGCCGACGTCGTGATTTCGAACTTCGCGGGGGTGAACACCTACCTGCACGATCACGACCGCTGGGCGCGATTCCTCTCGGCCTGCGACCTCCTCGTGATCGACGAGTCCCACACCTACACCGGCGTCCACGGCATGCACGTCGCCTGGATCGTCCGCCGGTTGAAGCGCGTCCTCGACTACTACGGCGCCGACCCGCAGTTCGTCCTCACGAGCGCGACGATCGGCAATCCGGGAGCGCACTCGAGCGCGCTGATCGACGAACCGGTCGCCGTCGTCGACGAGGACGGCTCGCCGACGGGGCCGCGGGATCTCGTGCTCTGGAATCCCCCGCCTCGTGCGCGAGAGAGCGAGGACGGTGAGGAGGGAGAGGAGGGCGGCGGCGAGACCGACGAGACGGAGGACGCCATCGTCGAGCGGGTCCCGGCGACCGTCGAGGCGCCGAAACTGCTCTCGCACCTGACCTACCACGACGCCCAGACGCTGCTGTTTACGCCCTCGAGAAAGCTGGCGGAACTCTCGGTCAAGCGCGCGTCGAAACACCGCCGCGACCGACGGCGGTACTACACGAACCCCGACCGCGGCAGCGCGATCCAGCCTTACCACGCGGGTCACTCGCGGGCCAACCGCCACGGCACCGAACACCAGCTCAAAACGGGCATCCTCGACGGCGTCGCCTCGACGAACGCCCTCGAGTTGGGGATCAACGTCGGCGAGATGGACGCGACGGTCCAGCTCGGCTATCCCGGTCAGCGACAGTCGTTCTGGCAGCAAATCGGCCGCGCGGGCCGTGGCACCAAGCGCGCGCTCTCGGTGCTCGTCGCCGATCACCGAACCCTCGACCAGTACGTCGTCTCGAATCCCGACTACCTGCTCGAGAGCGACGTCGAGGACGCGGTCGTCGACGTCGACAACGACGCCGTCTTCGCTCGACATCTCCGGTGTGCGGCCGACGAACTCGCGCTCGAGGAGGCCGACGCCGACGAGTTCGCCGACCGCGAGCGCCTCGAGCGCGCCGTCGAGATGTGGCGGCGCGCGGGCCAGCTTGCGGGCCACCTCGAGACGGGCGTCTCGTACGTCGGCCCGCCGCGGCCGCAGGGATCGATCTCGCTGTACGCGACGTCGGGAGAGGAGTACGAGGTCGAACTCGCGGACGGCGTCGACGAGGCGCACGACCCGGGGATGGAGCCCCTCGCCGAGGAGCGCGTTCTGCGGGACTTCCACGAAGGAGCGGTCAGGCTTCACCAGGGTCAGCAGTACGAGGTGTGCGAGGTCGACCGTAGCTCGCCGCGACCCACAGTGACGCTCCGGCCGACGGACGTCGACTACTACACGCGGACCCGAACCGACGTGACGGTTCTCGACGCCGTCTCGGAGGAGTCCCGCGACGTCGGTGCGTTCACGCTCCACTTCGGCTCCGGCCGGGTGCTGGTCTACCACGGCACCTACGACGAGGTCGCCGTCCACGGCGGCGAGAAGAAGGAGCAGGGGATCCCGACCGAGAACCCGCCGCTGTCGATCGAGACGCAGCTCTGCTGGCTCGAGGTGCCCGACCGCGTCGAGACCGCACTCGTCGAGAAGTATCGCGACTTTTCGGTGCCGGAGATGGACGGCGACCTCGCCGAGACCGCACACCTCGGCTACGCCGGCGGCCTCCACGCCGCCGAGCACGCGACGATCGGCGTCGCCCCGCTCGAGTTGATGGTCGACAAGCGCGACCTCGGCGGACTCGCGACGCTCTCGATCGACTCGCACCTCGAGCAGGAGCCGAACGCGGAATCCGGAGATACGGCGAGCGGTGCGGAACCCCGGAACGTCGCCGCGGCCGAGGCCACCGTTCGGGAGATCGCGAACGGCCTCGAGCGCGAGCCGGTCAGCGGCTGGTTCATCTACGACGGGATCGACGGCGGGCTCGGCTTCGCGCGGGCGATCTACGAGAACTTCGAGGCGGTCGCGGTGCGGGCGCGCGACCTGATCGCCGACTGCGACTGCGGCCGCGCCGACGGCTGTCCGGCCTGCGTGATGGACGACCAGTGCGGGAACGACAACCAGCCGTTACACCGGGCGTGTGCGATCGACGTGCTGGATCAACTTCTCGGGAACGAGGACGTCGACGTGCTGGACGCCTACCTGCCTGACGGCGAGTACGGCGGCGATCGCCGGCCGCCACTGTTCTACTCGTAGCTCTTGGCCGTCCCGCTCATGCGGTTTCACGGTGGAACGCGACGAGCGCGAGCGCACCGACGCCGAGGGCCAGCGCCGCGCCGACGAGGAACGTCGCGGACCAGCCGACCCGCGCGACGAGCAGGCTGGTAAGGGTGCCGCCGAAGACGCCGCCCCAGAGCTTTGCCGTGAGCATGACGCCGTAGTTCTCCGAGGCGTACGCCTGTCCGTAGCGCTGGTTGACCACGCCCGGCAGGATGCCGAACGCGGGGCTCCGAAAGAACATCACGAGCCCGACACAGGCGACGAAGACCCAGCCGAGGCCGAGCTGGTCCGCCGAGACGATCCCGCAGACGGCGATCCCCGAGAGGAACAGCGAGCCGGCGATCGTTCGTTTCGGCCCGAGTTTATCGGAGGCCGCCCCGCCGAAGAGCACGCCCATCCCCTGCCCGAGCGCGATGACCGCCGCCGCAGCGGTCGCCTGGGCCCCGGTAAAACCCAGCTGGCTCCCGTAGGTGACCGCCTTCTCGAGGACCATGAGCCCCACGCCGTTGACGGCGACGAAGATCGCATACAGTAGCCAGAACTCACGGGTTCGGATCATCGCCCTCCAGGGGACGACTCGTTCCGGCTCGGCGGAGGCATCGTCACCGACGGGCCTGGTTCCGCCGTCGGTCGCGGTCGCGTCGACGGCTCCGCCTCCGGGCGTCGGGTCTCGGAGGACGAGCGCGGCGAGCAGCGAGGTGGCGCCCGCCGCGGCCGCGAGCGCGAGCATCGTCGCGGCGTAGTCGGCGTGGACGCTCCAGCGGAGGACCGGAACGAGGACGAAACTCGTCAGGCTAAACGACATGCTCACCACGCCGGTCGTCAGCCCGCGGCGGGTGCGGAACCACTCCGCGGGCGTGTTGATCGCCACGTTGTAGGCGATGCCGACGCCCGCGCCGCCGATCGCGAACCAGAGGTAGAGTTCGGGTACCCCGGGGACGAGCGCGACGCCAGCGTAGCCGACGACGACGAACAGCGTCGCGACCAGCATCGGGATCCGCGGCCCGACGCGGTCGCGGACCCACCCCGACGGGAACGCCGCGAGCGTCTGGGTGACGACCAGGACGGTGAATACGGTCCCGATCGTGACGCTCGAGGCGCCGGACTCGGTGACGATCGGATCCCGGAGCACCGGCCAGACGAACTGGTAGGTGCCGGCGAGACCGGCGGCGAGCGCCGCGGCGACGACGAATCGCCACCGATAGCGGGAGGCCCCCTCGGACATGTACCCGGCCTACACCTGTGGCCGTCATAGTACCGGGGGTCGCAACAGAATGCGTCGAGCGACCGACTGTAGTCGATTCGATCGATCGCGTGGAGGCGTCGGGCGTTCGAAACGCGACGACCGTGGGACTCCGCGTCCGGACTACGGCTCGACGTAGTCGCCCTCGAGCCGGTCGAAGACGAACGACCAGACGTCCAGTTGCTCCTCGACGACCATCCAGGTCGGCTTGCCCGTCCCGTGACCGGTGTCGCGGTTGGTCTTGCAGAGGAACGGGCCGCCGTCCGCGACGGCTTGCATGCGGGCGGCCATCTTCCAGGCGTGAACCGGGTGGACGCGAGTGTCGCCCTCGGCGGTCTTGAAGAAGACGGCCGGATACTCGGGGCCGTCCTCGCCGCCCGATACGTTATGATACGGCGAGTACTCCTCGATCCACTCGTAGGCCTCCGGATCGTCGGGCGACCCGTACTCGCTCGTCCAGGACGCGCCGAGCAGAAAGCTGTGGAAGCGAAGCATATCGAGCAGGGGAACGTGACAGCAGACCGCCGTCATCAGGTCCGGCCGCTGGGTCAGCACGGCGCCGACGGTTAGCCCGCCGTTCGAGCCGCCCTGGATCGCCAGCCGCTCGCTCGAGGTGTACCCCTCGTCGATCAGGTACTCCGCGGCGGCAATCATGTCGTCGAACGTGTTCTGCTTGTGCTCGTGGCGGGCCGCCTCGTGCCACTCCTTTCCGAACTCGCCGCCGCCGCGGAGGTTCGCCTGGGCGTAGACCCCGCCCGAGCGGAGAAACTCGCGGCCGAACTTCTGGAAGCCCGGCGTCAGGCTGTTCTCGAAGCCGCCGTAGCCGTACAGCAGCGTCGGGTTGTCGCCGTCGCGCTCGAGGCCGGCGCGATGAACGACGAACATCGGGACCTCGGTCCCGTCGGCCGACTCGTACCGGACCTGTTCGACGGTCACGTCGAACTCGAGGGCGACGTCGGGTCGGTCCAGTTCCTCGGCGTGGTCCGCGTCGAGGTCGTAGCGGAACACCGCGGGCGGGTGGTCGAACGACTGGTAGCTGAAGAACGCCTCGGGCGCGTCGCGGTTGCCGCTTAGCCCGGTCACCGTCCCCGTCCCGGGCAGATCGATCGAGCGCAGGTGGTCGCCCCCGAGGTCGAACGCCTCGAGTTCGGAGACCGCCGCGCGCTCGTACTGGACCAGCAGGCGATCGTCCGCGATCGTCGCACCCGTGACGATCGCGTCGCGTTCGGGGACGATTTCGGGCAACTCCGCGGGGTCGACCTCGCCGACGTCGCCCGAGAGATCGAGTTCGAGGAATCGGTAGTACGGTGCGTCCAGGTCGGTTCGTACGTACGCCGTGTCGCCGTGGATCAACGGCGTGTAGAAGTGTTCCGAATCGGTGATGACGGACGTCAGATCGGTTTTGCCGACCTCGACGTACAGCAGGTCGCTTCGCTCCCAGCCGGTCACGAGCGCGACGAGCAGGTGGGTTCCGTCCCGATCCGTCGAGAGAAGCGGCCACGTGGACGGCTCGTCGACCTCGCGGACGAGTTCGTCCTCGTCGGGATCGTCGCCGTGCTCGTGGTAGCGGATCGCCTTCTCGAGTTGGGCCTCGTCGACCAGACCGGTGCGACCGTAGTAGAATCCCTCGGGTGTCCACGCGAACATTCCGGGATTCACGCGGCCGAGGTCTGACAGCTCCTCGACGACGGTTCCCGAGAGGACTTCGACGACGGCCACGTCGTACAGCTCGTTGCCCCCCTCGTCGACGCCGTACGCGAGGCGCTCGCCGTTCGGCGAGACGGTCCACCACCCCATCGACTTCGTGGCGTCCTCGCTGAACTCGTTGGGGTCGACGAGGACCTCCCGCTCGTCCTCGAGCGACTCCCGGAAGTACAGGACCGGCTGGTCGTCCTCGGGGTGTTCGACCTCCTGAAAGTAGCCCGCCGGAGCGGCCGTGATCGTCCCGTAGTCGATCGTCCGCGCGAGCGACTCGAACCGGGGTCGCAACTCCTCGCGGACGTCGACCGACTCGAGGAAGGCGTCGGCGTACTCGTTCTGTCGATCGACCCACTCGTCGACCGCCTCGCCGCCGTTCTCGAGCCAGAGGTACGGATCCTCGACGATGTCGCCGTGTCGTTCGTAACTCGTGTTCTCGCGTTTCGTCGGCGGAGGACCGGCCGAGTTCATATCGACCGTATTTGATGCTGATACCTTGAACCGACCGGTCGCGGAACCGCCGTGTCGGCGTCTGCGAGAGAGCAGTTTCCGCCGATCACCCGGAATCGAGTCCGTCACAGACCGTCGCGTCCCCGTCCAGGGCCTCCGGGTCGCCTTCGAGACGGTACGTGAAGCCGTAGGCGGCGCTGCCCCCCGAGCCGTGGACGACCGCAATCTGCCCCCGGCGTTCGGTACCGTCGCAGTCGATCTCGTCGGCGTCGTTCGGGAACGCGAACGGCGCGTACGTCGTCTCGAAGGACCGGGTCTCTCCGGGCGGAACGACGAGATCGGTTCTGGACGGCGACATTGGCCGGTTCTCGCCGACGCCGACGACGCCGGGTCCTGTCTCGAGCGTCGACCGGTCGAACGAATCGCTCTGCGGGTCGGCCGTCGGGTTCGGGACGTCGCCGTAGATGCCGACGAACCCGACGAGCAGCGGTGCGTCGGTTTGGCTTTCGATCTCGAGTCGGGCTCGACCGTCCAGAAGGGATTCGACCACGTCTACGTACGCGTGGACCGGGCCTCCCACCCTCAGCGGAGCCTCTCCGTCAGGCGTTTCGGCTGCGACGCGCAACGAACGAGAGAGGTACGTCTCCCGTCGCTCCGGGAAGACGACCGGGAATCGAACGGTCGAACCGGGCCGTTCGACCGTCTCGTACTCCTCGTCGGTCCCGAGTTCGGTCAGGACTGCGCGTTCGACGTCGACGTCCTCGCGGAACTGGACGATCAGTTCCGTCTCCTCGTACCAGTGCTCCTCGAACACGTCCTCCGACTCGAGTCGTGTCGTCGTGAACGGGATCGATTCCACACAGCCGGCCGAGAGGAGGGCACCTCCGGTTGCAATCGCTTGAAGGAACGGACGGCGTTTCACGCACGTGACAGTTGTGGGCGGCTGTATAGTCGTTTCGTTGATTCGACTGTCCGGCCCTGGTCGCGTTCGTGCATAATACGCACTCGAAGAAAGAGCAACGTTTACAGGTTCGTGCGTTCCGCTATCGACCATGACAGAGACGGTGCTCCTGATCGGTGGCGGTGGCCGCGAACACGCCATCGCGCGTGCGCTCGAGAAAAGCGAGGCCGACCTTTACGCCTGCGCCGGTAACAGAAACCCGGGTATCGCTCGGATCGCGACCGAGTTCGAGACGCTCGAGACGACCAACCCCAAGGCCGTCCGCGAGTACGCCGAGTCAGTCGAGGCGACGATCGCCGTCGTCGGCCCCGAGGCGCCCCTCGAGTCCGGCGTCGCGGACGAACTCGAGGACGCGGGCATCTACGCCTTCGGACCGAAGGAAGCCGACGCCCGGATCGAGACGGACAAGGCCTTCCAGCGGCGGTTCATGGCCGAGAACGAGATCCCCGGCTGTCCGGATTTCGAGACCTTCGACGACACGGACGCCGCCTGCGACTTCATCGACGAGTACGACGGCGACCTCGCGATCAAGCCCGCCGGACTGACCGGCGGCAAGGGTGTGAAGGTCATCGGCGACCAGGTCACCCCGGAGGAGGGCAAGGAGTACATCCGCGACTCCGACTACGACCGGATCGTCCTCGAAGAACGGCTCGTCGGCGAGGAGTTCACGATCCAGGCGTTCGTCGCCAACGACGAGGTCCGGACCGCCCCCGCGGTGCAGGACCACAAACGCGCCTACGAGGGCGACGAGGGACCCAACACCGGCGGGATGGGGAGCTACTCCGACGCCACCTTCGAGCTTCCGTTCATGACCGAGGAGGACTACGCCGAGGCCGTCTCGATCATCAAGGGGACCGCCGACGCGCTCGAGGACTACCGCGGGATCCTCTACGGCCAGTTCATGCTCACCGCGGAGGGGCCGAAGGTCATCGAGTTCAACGCCCGCTTCGGCGATCCCGAGGCGATGAACACGCTCCCCGTTCTCGAGTCCGACTTCCTCGAGATCCTGACCGCCGCCCGGGACGGCGAACGGCTGCCGGACCTCTCCTTCGCCTCCCAGGCGACCGTCTGCAAGTACGCCGTACCGGAGGGGTACCCGACGGATCCTGAGGCGGGCGCGAAGGTGGAAGTAGATGAGGAGAGTGCGGGCGACGCACTGCTGTACTACGCCAGCGTGGACGAGCGAGACGACGGCGTCTACACGACCACTTCGCGTTCGTTCGCCGTCGTCGGTCTCGCCGACTCGATCACTGAGGCCGAGGAAATTGCAGAGGACGCGCTCGCAGTCGCCGGCGAAGAAGGACTCCACATGCGCCACGACATCGGCAAACCCGACCTCGTCCAGCAGCGGATCGATCACGTCGCGGAACTCAGGGACCGTTAGCGGCGGTCGTCCCTCGAGTCAGCCGCCGGAGCGAGCGAACGACGAACCATTTCTCGAAACCGACCGTCGACGTCCATCCGAAGCGTCCCACGAACGTCCCGCGAGGAACGGCCGATCTCGAGGGCGTACTTGCCAGAATCGACCGTCCAGCCGTCAGCTTCGTCGTAGCGGGCCAGCGCTCGCTCGTCGACGCTCGTTCGTCGAGATCGATCGCAACTGATTCGCCTTCGCCAGCGGCGACCGCAACGCTCTCGAAGTCGGCGAGTTCGCGAACCGGTCGGTCGGCGTTCGAGACCGCCGGCGGACGAACGTAGACTCGAACGACCTCCCGTCCGTCGCGTTCCGCCGTGTTCTCGACGGTGACGCGAACGATGCCGTCGTCGATCCGCGCGTCGGCGTCCTCGAACTCGGCGTAGCTGTGACCGTGATCGAACGGATACGTCGGCTCCCGGCCGGCGGCGTCGAAGTGCCGATAGCCGACGAAGACGCCTTCGTCGCAGTGAACGCCACCCTCGACGCCCGGAAACCGATCTCGCCGGCCGTCGAATACGCCTTTTTGGGCCGACTGCGTCGGTATTAGCGCCGGTCGCTATCGCTCTCCGTTCGAGTCGTCCCGCGTGTCGTCGGAGGCGTCGTCGGTCGACCTGTCGTCGAGGTCGTCGATATCGTCGATCGAACCGGCGTCGAGGTCGTCGGCGTTCTCGGACTCGAGGTCGTTCATCGCGACCGAAGAGCCCTGTCCCTCCGGATCGATCGCCTCGTCGAGGAGGTCGGGATCGGCTATCGCCTCCAGTCCCTCGTTTTCGGCCGTGGACTGGAGCAGTTCGACGTCGACGGATTCGTTGATGCGATCGGAGTCGGCGGCCGCGTTCAGCGCCCGCCGGACGGCGACGTATCCGACCAGCACGGCCCCTCCTGCGGCGACCGCACCCGGAACTCCGTAGCGTTTGTAGCCGAATTTTACTGCTTTCTGCCCCACGGTGAGTGCACCGATCATAGTGGCTACTGTAGCACCGGTGACGGCAAGAGCGTGCGGCTTTCGTGGGGAAGCGAATCGGTACGAAGCGACGCGATCCTACGAGGATGGCGTCCGGATCTCCGCGGCGACGTCGTCGATCGCCTCGAGGAAGAGATCCGCACCGAGGTCGATCTCCCGTTCGGTAACGTCGAGCGGCGGCAGCAGTCGAAGCGTCTTGTAGCCGCAGCCGAGCGTGAGCAGCCCGCGCTCGAACGCGGCCTCGACGACGGCTTCCCGTCGCTCCTTGGTATCGAACTCCACGGCGAGCATCAGCCCGCGTCCGCGGACGTCGATCAGTCCGGGCGCGTCGGACTCCTCGAGACGGCTCCGGAGGTGGTCGCCGCGCTCGCGGGCGTTCTCGAGGAGGTTCTCCTCGTGGATGGTATCGATCGTCAGCACGCCCTGCATCGCGGCCATCACGTCGCCGGCACCCCAGGTCGACGAGAGTCGTCCCGTCTCCTCGGGGAAGACGTCCGACCGGGAGATGGTCGCACCGACGCGAAGCCCCTTCGCGCTGGTGATGACGTCGGGCGTGAGATCGAGGTGATCGACGCCCCAGAGTTCGCCGGTTCGACCCAGCCCGGACTGGATCTCGTCGGCGATGATCTTCAGGTCGTAGCGCTCGCGCAGCTCCTCGAGGTCGCGAGCGAACTCGGGGTGGGCGACGCGGTAGCCGCCTTCGCCCTGGATTGGCTCGAGGATGATGTACGCGACCTCCGCGGGGTCGACGACGCCGCGGTCGGGATGGAGTTTGTCGGCGATGACGTTCCCGCCGGGACCGTCGGTCCGCCAGTCTGCCTCGTAGGCCTCCCGTGTGGATGGATAGGGGACGCTGATCACGCCGGGCACTTCGGGGTAGCCGGTGCGGTGAACGGCCTTCGAACGATTGAGCGACAGGGCACCCAGGGTGCGGCCGTGGAACGCGCCGTCGAAGGTGAACGCGCGGTGGCCGCCGGCGGCGTAGCAGCTCTTGATCGCGTTCTCGACGGCCTCCGCGCCGGAGTTCGAGAGGAAGACCCGATCCATGTCGTAGTGGTCGGTCATCGCGATCAGTCGATCCTGAAGCTGGGTCGGGCCGGGGAACTCGGGTTCCTCCGGCGGCCAGCCGCCGCTGACGTAGAAGTCCTGGCCGGCGATCTTCAGCGGATCGACGAGATCGAACTCCTCGAGCTTCTCGCGGATGACGGGGTTGTTGTAGCCGAGCGGGGCGGCGGCGACGTGACTCGTGAAGTCGAGCAGGACGTTGCCGTCGACGTCCGTACAGAACGGACCGGTCGCCTCGGCTTGGGCGTCCCAGACGAATTCGTAGACGTACGTGCTCGGAGCGGCGTACTGGTGGTGGTACTCGGCCCACCGTTTCGCTCGCTCACCGGGAATCGTCTCCACCTCGGGTTCGACCGTATCGCGGTCCATGCAGTCCTGTTGGACCGCATCAATTAAACATGTCCGACCTGTTCGTCGCCGTTAGATGACGACGACCAGGGTCGCTAACGCACCGCCGAGCAGCAACAACGCGCTGTAGGCTGCGACCTGGTTGCGGAAGCGGTGGTTCGAAGAGGTTGCCACCAGCGCGGCCTTGACCAGAATGCTCGAGACCGTCGCCAGCAGGATCGCGATCGTCGCCTCCGGAGCGGTGAGCTGTCCGCCGCGGTAGAGGACGACGGCCGACGTGGTCGCACCCGCACTCGAGACGAAACCGCTCGCGACGGCGGTCGCGTAGAAACCCAGCGTCCCGAACCACGTCTCCGCGAGCGACCCGAACACGAGCACGACGAGGAAGACGGCGCCGAACGCGAGCGCGTTCTTCATCGAGAACGGACTCTCGAGCTCCATCGCACCGGATTCGCTCCAGTCGGCCGTGAGTCCGGCGATAGCGAACGCCACGAGGATGACGGCTCCGAGCGGAACGATTGCTTCGAGAAGAACGGCGGTGCCGCTGCCGATCGTGAAACCGACGGCGATCGCGAGGTTCCGCGCGGCCATCGCCGCGTTCGCCAACAAGATTGCGGCGACGGCGTACGAAGCGGCCTCCGGTCGCTGGCGAACGTGATCGAGCATGGTCCCGACGACGGCCGTCGACGAGGCGAGCCCGCCGAAAAAGCCCGTAACGGCGATACCGCGACCGCCGTACGTCGAGACGATCGCGTAGTTGACGATCCCGATACCGGCGACCGCGACGACCATCAGCCAGATAACCTGCGGCTCGAGCGGGATCGTCAGGCCGCCGAGATCGAGGGCCGTCTCGGCCGGGAGCAGCGGATAGATAACGAACGCGAGAATGGCGAACTCGACCGTCGAGCGCATCTCCTCCCGAGAGAGCCCCCACGCGAACTCGTGGAGTTCCCGCTTCAGTACGAGCAGCAGCGACGAGAGTACGGCGACGGTGATGCCTTCGATAATGAACCCGGCTGCCACGAGCGCACCGACGCCGTAGGCGACGAGCATCGAGACCGACGTCGTCAGCGAGAGCCCGGCCTCCTCGTCGCCCATGAGTCCCTGCGTGGCGAGCAATATTCCCTGGACGATCACGAGCAGTCCACCGAGAATCAGCAAACTCTCTCCGATGTCCGTCTCGAGTACGAGAATCGTGAAGACGGCGGCGAGGAGACTGATCAGCGAGAAGGTCCGGATCCCGGCAGATTTCTGTGACCACTCGCGCTCGAGTCCCAGGAACAGCCCGAGCGCGCCGGCGAGCGCGATCCGAACGACGGTTTCGTCGAGCGGCCCCTCCGCGACCTGCAACGTGACCTCGTTCACTCCACGTAGTTCACCGCGGGCGCACATAAACGGTCTGCCGGATTTCGAACCTCATCGGCGCCCGGGCTGGGGACCTCTTCCGCCGAGCGATACCTCGGATCTCACCGCACTCCACCGCGATCGTCGGTCGTTCGCTCCCGGAGTCGCTCCCCGTCTCGAGGACAGTACTCGTGGTCCGGGTCCGTCGTCTCGAACCCGCAGCGGGGGCACCGGCGATACTCGCGTTCGGGTTCGGTACCGCGGCTCCCGCCGGGAAACAGAAACGGAACGAACGGAAGGAACAGAAACAGCAGGAACGTGTCGAGGTATATCCAGGCGATGACACTCACGGCGAGTCCGGCCCCCAGTCCGACGATCGCGGTAACCGCCCGTGAGGAGACCACGCCCTACAGATCGACGTACTGGGCTTCCCACTCCCTGCGCGCCTCGAGTTCCCGGCGACCGCGGCGAGTCAGCGTATAGAAGTTGGTTCGCCGGTCTCGGCGCCCCTTCTCGACGAGACCCTTGTCGACGAGGGTATCGAGGTTCGGATAGAGGCGGCCGTGGTGGATCTCCTTCTCGTAGTACTGTTCGAGTTCCTCCTTGATCGCCAGTCCGTGGGGCTCGTCCTCGCCAGCGATGACGTAGAGTAGATCACGCTGGAATCCTGTCAGGTCGTACATTGGGAAAGTACCACCTGTTCTTACTGTCGAATTTTAATAAGGCTATCGGGTTGTTTCGGTCGAAACAGGGATATTACCATCGAAGATAGCTGTTTCGGCCAGTTTTAAATAGTAATCTCAGTGATGGATCGGACGGCTCTGGATACATAATACTAGTTTCATGTTTACAGTGCGTCTCGTTTGTACCGGTGTCCGTACCACTGTTATCTGGCACTACTCGGACAGCTGCAAACGAGTTGCTAACCGCTCGGACGTGAGTCAGCAACAGGAAACAGGAAAGCAGTCGTACGACGGAAAATGTCGCACGACCGCTTGCCGCCCTGAATTGGTCCCCGCTGACGCTTCGGCCCTCCAAGCGAAGCGTCACTTGAAAGATTCCGCTCCCTGTACTTAAACATGTCGCAACCGGCTGACCAGATGATACGTCTCGCCGGACTGTGGGACGCTCAGATGTGTTCCTCTTCGAGCACCCAGCCGAGCGCACGTTTATAGTGGGTAAACATCTCTCTGACGCCGTCGTGTCGCATCTCCTCGCTCTCGAGTTGCTCCTCGAGGAACTCGTACTGCTCCCGGATTTCTTCCTCGTCACGCATACCCCCCACTACCTCGGTGACACGCAAAAAAGCTCGCCGTGACCGACTGCTAGTGAGTCGTTAGCACGCCCGCGCTCGATCCGTAATCGCCACTCGAATCCGTTTCAGGGGTAAGTGGTGTCTTTCGCCTTCACAAAAGACCCTTGTTACCGAATCGCAAGGGGAGACCTAACAGCGGCGTGGTTTCAACTCCGTCGACCAGATCGACTCAGTTCGAACGCTACGGACCGCTTCCGGTCTCGGTTCGGCTCGAAAAAGCGAATAGGACACATCGACGGCGTCGGTTCGGAGTCGATTCGGGCGCGGCCGGCCGATCAGATGCCGTCGTCGTCCTCCTCTTCTTCGTCGGTCTCGCTGTCTTCGCCATCCTCGCCGAGCGTCACCGTAACTTCCTCGTCGTCGCCGTCGATCTCGACGTCCTCTTCGGCTTCTTCGCCCTCGTGTTCGGCGGTCACGGTGTAGTCGCCGTCCTCGAGGTCCTCGAACTCGACTTCACCGTCCTCGTCGGTTTCGTCTTCCCAATCGTCTTCGTCCATCTCCTCGTCGTCTTCTCCCGTTCCGTCGTCATCTTCCGTCTCATTACCGTCTTCGCCCATTCCGTCGTCTTCCTCCGTCTCATTATCGTCTTCTTCCGTCTCATTACCGTCTTCGCCCGTTCCGTCGTCGTCTTCCATCTCGTCGTCATC
Source organism: Natronococcus sp. CG52 (assembly GCF_023913515.1). Taxonomy (NCBI): domain Archaea; kingdom Methanobacteriati; phylum Methanobacteriota; class Halobacteria; order Halobacteriales; family Natrialbaceae; genus Natronococcus; species Natronococcus zhouii. Next base: position 1,327,300 of record NZ_CP099391.1, on the reverse strand, counting down.
GTCCAGCATGTCCGCTTCCTCGAGGGTGACGGTCGCACCCTCGGCGGGTTCACCTTCCTCGTCTTCGACGGTTACCGTCAGCGTGTAAGTCTCGTCCTCGTCGTCGCCCATCGTGTCGTTATCTTCCTCGCCGTCAGCACCCGGCTCCTCTTCGTCGTCGTTCATCATCTCGTCGTCTTCCTCGTCGCCAGGGCCCTCGTCGGCACAGCCGGCGAGCACGAGCGCACTTGCGGTACCTGCTGCAGCAACGAACTTACGTCGGTTGAGTTCTGGGCGTGACATATCTCCAGATAGAACGCTCACATTGGTTTCGATGTGGCCTGCACCTGCCGTACGTTAATGACCTATTGAAAAGTAGACAGGATCTCATGACTCTCATCGGACACGTATCGTTCACCGATCGAGAACGTCATCGAACGAGAATCGGTTGGCGGAACGCTCGTCTCCGGGAACGGCGAACCAATAGCGGGGTGTTGCCCGGTTAAACACGCATCGTGAGTGCGATCCACAACGCAACGAGTGATTTTCCGCGGCGACAGCCGCACGAAGATGACAACACAATTGAATACCCGGTGCGACGTTAGCGTTGTGAAACGACGGATCGCGGTCGGGTTCACGTTCGCCGTGTTTCTCCTCGTAGTCCTGATAAGTGTCGTCGGCAGCCAGGATCTTCTCGCGGAGCTCTCACGGGCGGATTACCGTCTCCTCACGTTCGGCGTTCTCTCCGGGCTCCTCGCGCTGACGTTTCGCGGACTGGTCTGGGAACAGTTCCTCTCGCTGATCGACGAGGGTCTCTCCCGCGGACAGATCGCGGGGCTGTTCCTGACCGCGATGTTCGTCAAGTACGTCACGCCGTACGGACAGATCGCGACGGAGCCATTCGTCGCTTACCTGGTCTCTCGAGACGAGGAGATGGCTTACGAGGACGGACTCGCGAGCGTTCTCTCCGCGGACCTCCTGAACTACGCTCCCTACTACACGTTCGGTTTCGCCGCGCTCGGACTGATCGTCGCCGACGACGCGCTCGGTGACGGGTTGATCAACCAGTTCGTGGCCTTCGGCGTGCTGTTTCTCGTTATCGCCACCGTCGTCGTCCTCGTCGTGCGGCAACCCGAACTCGTCTACTCGCTGGTCGTTGGCGTGGCGAACGTCGTTCGTCGTCTTATCGGTCGATTCACCACCCGGTTCGACGACCGTCTCGCCGCGGAATCCGTTCGGAGCCGTCTCGAGGGGTTCTACGCCACCGTCGGCACGATCACGGCCGACAGACGAACCGTGGTCGTCGCGGCCGCGTACGCCCATCTCGGGATGGCCTTTCTCATGCTCCCGGTGTACGTCGGGGCGGCGTCGCTCGGCTATCAGCTCCCGCTTTCGGTCGTCGCCCTCGCCGTCGCGTTCGGAAAGCTCGGCTCCGCCGTCCCCGCACCCGGCGGCACCGGCGGCGTCGAGGCGATGGTTACGGCCGTCCTCACGACCCTCGGGGGTCTCAGCCCGGCAGCCGCCCTGACCGTCGCGCTCATCTACCGCGCCTGTACGTACTGGCTCACGATCGGCGTCGGCGGGGCGGCTGCCGGCGTCCTGTTGCTCCGCGAGCCGTAGCGCAGGTCGATGGGTCTTTTGGGCGTTCCGACCGTAGCCTCGCACATGAAGATCCGGGGCGAGCGCGAGTGTCAGGACTGCGGGACGCGTTGGTCGTACTACGAGACCGGCAGCGTCGGCTGTCCGGCCTGCGGCAGTCTCCGCAGCGTCGGACTCGACGACCGAACCGAACACACCGACCTGTCGGTCGAGTTCGACCTCACCGGCGTGCGAAACGCCATCGACGACGTCTCGACCGACGACCTCGCGGATCGTTCGCGCGAGCACGCGCGAGAATACGTTCGCCGTCGCGGCTTCATCAGCGCCGGCGACCTCCGCGAACTCGACGACACCTACCTGGCGGCGGCCGAACTGCTTCACGTCGCCGACGTCGTCGGCCGCGAGGTCCGCCTCGAGGAGCGCGAGGAACTGTACTTCCTCTCGCTGTTGCGCGACGCCGACGAGGGCGAGCGGCCGCCGATCGACGGGGTTCCGCCGACGCTCCGGGGCGCTCGCGGACTCGCGTACGCGAACGCGGTTCGCGAGTACCGTCGAGATATCCGGACCTGGACCGAAGACCGGGAGCTGACGCCGGCCGAGCGCGCCGCCGTAGAGACGCTCGGCGAACACGTCAAGCGGATCCGGATGCTCGACGGCGAGGTCGATCCCCGAACGGCCGAGCGGCTGGTCGACGCGACCCGCGACCTCGCGAACGGACTCCGCGGCGACGACCTCGCGTTCACGCAGGCGCAGGAACGACTCGAGGGACTCGAGTTCGGGGTCGAGTGAAGAAAAGCGTCGACGCGTGAACGGTCGTCGTCAGGGAAGGTCGACGGCCACGTCCTCCTGCTGGCTCGCGGCTCTGACAGTGTTGTAGAGCAACATCGCGCGAGTCATCGGGCCGACGCCGCCGGGAACGGGCGTGATCGCGCTGGCCTGCTCCTCGGCGCTCTCGAACTCGACGTCGCCGACGAGTTCGTACCCCTTCTCGGTGTCCGCCTCCACACGGTTGACGCCGACGTCGATCACGACTGAACCCTCGCCGATCATCGAGCCGTCGATCAGTTCGGGGGCACCCGCGGCCGCGACGACGATATCTGCGCGTCGGGTTTTTTCTGCGAGATTCTTCGTCCGGGAGTGACAGACGGTGACCGTCGCGTTGCCGTCCTCGGCCTTCTGGATCAGCAGGTTCGCCAGCGGCTTGCCGACGATGTCCGACCGACCGACGATCGTCACGTCCGCGCCCTCGAGGTCGACGCCGGCGGACTCGAGGAGCTTCTGGACTCCGTGGGGGGTACACGGACGGAACCGAGCGTCGCCGGCGACGAGTCGGCCGACGTTCTCGGGGTGGAAGCCGTCGACGTCCTTGCGCGGATCGACCCGGCGGATCACGTCGCGGTAGTCGACGTGGTCCGGAACGGGGGCCTGGACGATGTAGCCGTGGACCGCCGGATCGTCGTTGAGGTCCGCGATCGCGTCGTACAGTTCCTCGGGCGGGGCGTCGCCGTCGACGTCGACGTGGATGCTCTCGATTCCGACCTCCTCGCAGTCGCGCTGCTTCATGTTGACGTAGGTCTGGCTCGCGGGGTCGTCGCCCATCAGCACCGTTGCCAGCCCCGGTCGCGCGCCGGCGTCGGCCAGGTTCTCGATCGCGCCCGTCAGGTCGTCACGGATCTCGCTCGCGACGGCCTTGCCGTCGATGATCTCGGTCATCACTCGAGTGGGCGGCCG